>NZ_DATMGM010000036.1:0-76377 GCF_035555455.1 Pelagibacterium sp.
CCGGAGTTCCATCTGGTCGCCGCCTTTGTCAGCCTCACCGTGCTGCTGGCGCTGGCCCCGGCCTTCATCGCCCTGTCACGGCCCATCGTTACTGATCTGCGCGGCTGAAGTCCTGCAACCGATTGGAGACTATCCATGATCCGCGCTGCCCTGCTGACCCTCGCGCTCCTCGCCACCCCGGCTGTCGCAAAAGACCATGACGATCACGACCACCACGACGAGCATGTCGCAGAAACCGGGGGCGTCCGCGCCGTCCATGCCTGGACCAACGCGACCTCGGGATCGAGCGCGCTGGTCTATGTCGAGCTGGAAAACACCGCCGAAACCGATGTCGTCTTGACCGGCGCGGTATCCAATCTCGCCGCTTCCGCCGGGCTGGTCGGCCTCCAGAATACCGGCGGCCAACTGGTGTTCGTGGCCATCCCCGAAATGCCGATGCCGGCGGGCTCGTCGCTGCTTCTCGCCCCCAATGGCCTCGCCATCCAGCTCGACGGCCTGTCCCAGCCGCTGGTGCAGGGCGAGCGGTTCGAGATCGAATTCCTCTTCGGGGACCTCGACCTGCATGCCATGGTCGATATCGAATCCGCCACCGCCACCCAGCACAGCCACGCCGGACACCAGCACTAGCGAGGGTTTACCTCCCTGCCGGGGAAGAGAGCGCCTTCCCGACCGCGCCCGTCTTCCCTTCTCCCCCTTGGGTATGCAGAGAGCTATAACCCCTTGAATTAATATCGTAAAAATAGCCTATTTTTGGTTGTGCAGGAACTGTGCAGGAGATTCTGCCCAGATGATCCTTTTCTCTGCCCCTCATAGTGCCCGAAAGGCCGAGTCGCTGCAACGTGGTTGCAGCGACTCGCGCAGGCGCTACATGGCGGAGGGAACCGCACAAAACGGAAGCGGCAGGACGACACCATGCGGGCAAGGCGCAGACAGGACGAAGAGCGCATGAAGGCGCGGGCACGGCGCGTCATGGCACTGTGGTCGCGCGGCCTGTCCGCGCCGGAACACTCGGCGCGCGCGGTCGGGCGCAATGCCTCCACGCATTGCCGCCCATGTTCCTGCTTTCTGTGCAGCGGTCATAAGGACGTGCCCCCGAAACGGGAGCGCGGCTTCGAGGGTCAGGGCTGAAAGCCCCCTTTCGGCGCGGCCCCAAAGGCCGCGCCGTTCTGCTTTGGGGTGGGTCGGGCGGGATCAAAAGAATAGCCGCCGTCACCATGACGGCGGCTCCGCAAAGCGCCGGAGGGTTTCCCCTCCGGCGTGCCGCTTTCAGGCGGCTTCCTTCTGCTCTGCGGCCTGCGGCTGCAAACCGTGGAGATAGTCGGCGGCGCGCTGCGCATGTGCGGCGGCGCTGAAGATGGCGCGTTTGTCCTCTTTCAGCAACTTGATCCAGTTGCCGATATAGGCGGCATGTTCGTCGCGGGGTTCGGGGCTGATCGCAAGATCGGCGCAAAGAAAGGCGGCGCCAAGCTCGGCTACAAGTTCTTCCATCGCATAGCCTTCATCACCCCACCGCTTGCGCCCGAAATCGCGTTCAAGCCTGTCTTTGCCTTTTGTCCAATGGGTCATTTCATGGGCAAGGGTGGCGTAATAAGCTTCTGCCTCGCGGAAAGCTTCAAAGGGCGGCATCTGCACCTTGTCTTCTGCGGGGCTATAGAATGCGCGGTTGCCGCCGTGGCGAATATCCGCGCCAGTCGCGGCAAAGAATGTTTCGGCATGCGTGATGCGCTGCACGGTATCGGCGGGACGCTCTACCAGCGCATAAAAATGCGCGGGCAATCCGTCCACCTGCTCCACGTTAAAGACGGTGTAGCCTTTCATGAACGGAATATCGCGCTCGGATTCCTCGCCGCTCTCGTTGGTTTCGGTCTTGGTGATGGTATTGGCGTAAACAACAAGATTGCCTTTTTCACCTTTGCGGACATTGCCGCCAAGTTCCTGCGCCTGTTTGTAGGTCATTCAGATCGGCGCGTTATAACCGCGCTCACAGGCTGCGCCCCAGAGCATCAGCACATTGATTCCGCGATACGCCTGACCGTTTGACCGCAAAGGGCGGGTAATGCGGCCTGCGGCATGTTCGGCGTTCCACGGCTGGAACCACGGGCGAACACCGCTTTCCAATGCGGTCACGATGGTTTGGGTTACTCTCTCATAAACATCTTGTTTCATTGCCTTTTTCCTTTGGACTTAGGGGTTGCGCATGCAACCGACTAGCCACGCGGCAATGAGCGGGGATTTGCTGTCAGGACCGGAAAACGGGGGATGGCGCGGGCCGGAGCGCAGCGACTACACGGCCCCCGTTTTCCGCCCCTTGGGGCTTGGTCTTGACAGCGAAGGGGCCGCAGGCCCGAAACCAGAAAAAAGCGGCACTGCCGACGACAAGCAAATGGCGGCAGAAGGCCGCACATTCTTTGCGCGCAGGATCGTCACCGGATGGACGAGACGCGGCACGCGGCTCGGTGCTGCAAGGCATAGAGCCTCATCCGGCTCTGTCGGACACGCCCGATATGGCGATTGTTGATCTGGTTATGTCACGGGAACAAACATCGGGGCACCGACGATAATTCCACCCGGCGAGAACAGCGGCGATTCTGACACGGGGCGGGCCGTCCTGTCCGAGTCCTCCCCCATAGCGTCCTATTCATCATGCACCCTGCCAGCGGTCATTCCTCATGGGCGCAAGCCTTGGCAGGCTCCTTCTCTGCGTTGCGGCCCAGTGGGTGCGCCCGGAAATCCGCGCTGGCGTGATCGGGGGTATGAAAGGCCGTGATGGTTGCGGCCTCAAGCAACAGGAGACAATCCCATGCGCCTCATCACCGCCGCCGAACTCGATCACTTGCCGGAAACCGTCCTGCACTCCAAATTCTACCGCGTGAATCAGGAACTGGCGGGCACCAAGCTCGCCACCACCGACCGCGCCAATGCGCTGGCCTCGCTGGAAAACATCAACCGCGCAATCATCACGCGCCGCCTCAAAGGGCCGAGGTTTTAAGCCCGCAAGCAAAAGCCGCCAGTAGGGGATACTGGCGGCTTCTCACCCTCGAAGAGCATGCTGGCCTAAGCCGCCAGCAAATACCCGTTCGCGACGAGCGTATCCACGTCAGGCAATGAAGCGTGCCCGGACATGTTTGCGATGGGCGTCCAGCCATGCCCTGCCCCAAGGCCGTCCAGATCGACGTTGAGACGAAGGCCAGAATAGCCAAAAACCTGAAACTTAACAAAGTCCGCGAGGTTGTGAATCAGAGGATCGTAAGCACCGTTGAGCACGTCGCGTATATCTATCACGTCGCCCTGCGCCATAGAGAAATCGGCAATGGTATCAACCAGCCCGGATGCGCCATCAAGTGCCGTTGCATCGAAATGGAAGGTATCGGCACCCAAGCCGCCATTGAGATAATTGCTGCCAAAGCCACCGCTTAGGAAATCGTCTCCGGCACCGCCCATGAGGTTATCACTACCTGCGCCGCCGATCAGCGTGTCATTGCCCGCGCCGCCGTCAATGTGGTCGTTTCCGTTGCCGCCGATGATGGTGTCATCATAAGCCGTGCCAAAGGCGGTCGTGCTGCCATTGGGCAGGCGCATCACTAAACCGCCTGTCAAATCCCACACCGTATCATCATCGAACACAATCCGTTCGACAGGCCCCACGGTCGCCCCCGTGCTGGCGTTGTAGGTGCCGTTGTTGACGGTGATTTTGTCGTTCGCGCCATATTGGATATAAAGATGGGAAATGACGCCGCCCGTCAGCACCGTGTTCCACATATACACATCGTCCGGTGAAATGCCTTCAAGGCGAATGGTATCCATGCCCTCGCCAGCGTATTCATAGATCGTATCGCAGCCGTCTCCGGCCCTGAACACGTAGGTATCATCACCTGTGCCGCCATGAAGCTGATCGCTGCCAGCGCCGCCAATCAAGGTGTCGTTGCCAGCGCTGCCTATGATATGGTTGGTCCTCGAACCGCCAATGATTGTATCATCGTGGGCAGTTCCATATGCCGTCACAGAGCCAGCGCCCGGCAGGCGCAGCAATAATCCGCCCGTCAAGTCCCAAACGGTTTCATCATCAAACACAATCCGCTCAATATGCCCCACAGTTGCGCCCGTGCTGGCGTTGTAGGTGCCGTTGGTGACGGTGATTTTGTCGGTTGCACCGTACTGGATGATAAGCTGACTTTGCGTGCCGCTGACCAATACGTGGTTCCAGATGTAAACATCTTCGGGCAGGATACCCTCAAGGCGGATCGTGTCGATACCTTCGCCAGTATATTCATAGATGGAATCCAGACCGTCCCCGGCTTTGAACACATAGGTATCGTCACCTGTGCCGCCGTGAAGATTGTCGGCACCGCCGTTACCGATCAGCGTGTTATTTCCGGCGTAGCCATACAGTTGTTCGCCGCCGCTGCCGCCCTTGATAAGATCGCCATAGGCGCTGCCAAAAAGCCCCGCGTTACGGCTATCGGCGTTCCAGAGGTAAAGCCCTTCGCGCAAATCCCATGTCGTGCCGTCATCGAACATGATGAACTCGACATATTCACTGACACGCGAAGCGCCGGAACTGTCCTTTGATGCGCTGATCGTAAAAGAGTCATCATCGGTGTAGCGCACAACCAAGCCGCCGTAGTTGTTCGTCCAAAGGCGAACATTCGCCGGGTCAATGCCACCAAGGAAAATGGCGTCTGTTGTCGTATTGATTGTCTCGTAAATGTTAAGGCTATGGCTGTGAGGCACATCGCCTGCACGGAACACATAAACATCGTTGAAACCGGAATCGTTGAGCGCCCAATATCCGGTTGTAAACGGCGTTGTGAACCGAAGCGCCAAATCTTCCCCAAAATACCCGCCAGAAAGGTTGTCGGTCCAAGTGTCGTAGTGCGGCTTACCAAGCAAATCCTTCATGCCGGATTGGGCAAGAAAATGCGTGGCAACCAGAGTGAATGCGTAATTCCATGCACTCTGAATGGGTGCCACGGTGAGGCCCGCAATAATAGTATTCGGGCCGTTGCCTATGATCGTTCCGTCAAATTTCTCAAGGAAGGCTACCATCCGCGCATCAAGTGCCGTGCCACGGCTGGTCGGGTCCATATCCATCACGCCCGCCCATTCATACATGATGTTGGTCAGCGCAGCGCAGCCTTCAGGTCAAAGCCAGATGAGAATAGGTCTTGCGCTGATTTCGCGGCAAGAGCCTCAACCATATCGAACAGGTCTTCATTCAGGCTCATGGCAATGTAAAGATCGGGAAGCGTTCCATATCCGCGCTGCATAGGCAGGAACAGGCTATTCAGATTTATTTCAACGTCATGATTGTAGATCGTGTTCGTGGGGTTAAAGGTAAACCATACATCAGCGATGGTTTGGGTTTGCCCATTGATCGTAAAGGTTCCTTCTTGGCGGACGTGATTTCCTTCGATGTAATAATTGACACTCGTATAGTTGAGGTTGATGCTCGAAATACCGAGAGAAGCAAGGGTGTATAGCTCATCCGGTTGGCTAAACCCGTCACCGTCCGCATCCAGCCAGACGCGAAGGTCACCAAACTGGGTATCGTTGGCGTCAATCACACCATCGTTGTTGGTGTCATAGGCTGCAAGGGCTTGGAAGCCGTTCGCAGCACCATCAATCTGATTGCCGAACAGTTCCGAATTATCATCAATGATGCCGTTGTCATTGAGGTCGATAGCCAGAAGCCCGGTACCGGCTCCAACCCAGCCGGATTGCTCCCGAAATCCATCGGCATTTATATCCCAATAAACCGCGTCGTTACCATCTACGTTGGTGAGGGAAATTCCGGTTCCCGCTATATCCAATACGAGAGGTGAGCCGTTAGGGCGGGACGCGGCAATGTCATCAGTTACCTTCTGCGCAAGGGTTCCGGTATTTCGTTCCACGGGATTTACGTTGGAGAAAGCGTCTATTATTTCCTGTTGCGTGGGCTGCACCGCCCATGAATCCATGAATAGGGGTCTGACAAGATTTCCATCCACCCCAATTTTGAATATATCCGGGAACAGATTTGATAATTCATTGTAAAAATCCTCCCGCGCTCCTCCGCCATGAACGGCTGGAACATTATTTATAGCGTTCCAATATGCTTCATATGTAAAAACCGCATCTGCGCCATATGAGGCAGACGAGAACGGAAGGGTTCCAGCCAAAGCGATGCCAGTTACAGCCTCTTTTAAATCGTCTCCGTAATTAGGATTGCTCCAGACTCAATCTGCGGTATTAACAAATATATAACGAAGCCTTGTATGTATATTGCATGATCGAATGGAATTTAAAACCTATATTATTTATTTTTGATTGCAGATGTAAAATATATCATTCTATTTACACGGTTCATTCAGGCATGCAATTACGTATCTCCGCTATGTAAGCGTATCTGAGCAGTATACATGACATTGCCGACCATATCGTCAATCTGAATTGCATTTATTTTAGACTGTTCATATTTTGTATTCTCTATACAGGCCTCCAAACTTTTAAACATTCGACTGTCTATTACAACAAATCCACCGGGAAGCTTTGTTCCCACGGGCACGGGAATCGGATCACCTTCTCCGCACCCCGCGAGAAGCGCCATCAATAAAATAGGGATAAGTTTTAATATAGTTTTCTTCATGATGATATTTACTTTCGTTTCCATTCTAAGTTGAAATAATTTCATCGAAACTACTTAAATTCAATAGATATTATGTTTCTATAATACCTTGGTGTTCGCGGCAGCCAATACTTGAGCGATCAAGGCCCCTTCGGTTTGTTAAATGTGCCGCGCAATGGCTTTGGTGATGGTGATGATGATGCAGGTGCGGCTTTCGGCTGCGGTGATGGCTTCGGCGCAGTTGGTGCCGTCATAAATTTCGAGCGGTGGGCGAACCGCGCCAATAGCGCCCGCCAGCCGCGCTTGCGGCGGTTCTTGGCACTCTGTCTTTTCCTTGGATTCAGGAAACGCGAGAGCACGCGGCGCACGGTCGGCATAAAGCCCGGCACCAGTTCCGGCGGTGTTTCAAACTCGCCGCCGTCTTTTTCGGTTTCTTCGTCCCGCGCTGTGAAGGCCCGCGCAAACTGCGAGAAGATACCGGACAGGGGCAGGAAGCGTGAATCCCCTGTTGCCAGTATGTCGGCGCTGCCTTCGCCCGCTATTCCCGTGGCAACCTTTTTCTTTTTTGTCCGGCCCGGTTCTGGTTGCAAGAAGCGCGAGCCGTTTACTTTGTCCTTGATGGCGGGCCGTCCGGCCCGCGTCCCTGCTGCCGCGCCTGTTCGGCGGCGCGGCGGTCTTCCTCGATCTGTTCCAGCAAACGCGCGGCGCAGGCGGCGTCCGCTGCGTAACGCTGGCGTTCGCGCTCGAATCCCGCCTGCTGGTCGCGGCGCTGCTGCGCGTGGCGTTCTTGCAGGGCGTCCAGTTCCTCGGCGCGGTTCTGCGCGAGCAGCATTTCCATGTCGGCCTTCTCATGCGCCTGCCGGAAATACATCTGCCGCCATTCCTTTTTCCGCGCCGCAAGCTTCTCCGCGCCACGGCCCGGATTGAGGCGGTTTTGCAGGGCTTCGATATAGCCTTCCATGCCGCTGGCGACGGCGCGTTGCTCCCGTTTCAGGCGGTCGCGCTCGGCTTTATGCTGACGCGCAAGGCCCTCCATTTTGGGTTCGTCATCCAGTTTGAGGTATGCGATCTGGCGCAGTTCGGCGGCATGCCATGCGGCAAGTTTCGCGGCATCGGCCTTTTCGCGCTCGGCAAGCGCCTGCGCCACGGCGGGGGAAAGGATGGCTGCTGCCGGAGTCTCTTCTTCCGGCGGCGGGATCTCGCTGCGCGTGTCCGGCACGGGCGCAAGATCTTCCACGGGCGGGCGCTGCATCTCGAAAGGTGGCGGTGGCGGCTGCGCCGCTTCCCGCCTTACGCCCTGCTGCGCTTTGGCTTCGGCGGCGGTGGGCAGCGTGTTGCGGTCCACGTCCGCCATGAAACTGCGCGTGTCCGCCACCTTCATTTTCAGTTCGCGGGCGAGACTGAGCACGGAACCTTCAGCCGTCACCAGCACAAAATCCCGCCTGTCGCTCTGCGCCAAGATATAGCCCGCTTCTTCCACGGCGGCTTTGAATGCCGTGCCGCTGTCGCAGGACTCCTTATGGCGGCGATCCGCGCCCGCCGCTCCGGCACGGAAAGGCCGCTGCGCTCGGCCTGCTGGTGTTCGGCATGGCTGACGCCTGCGCGGGGAAACTCCGGCTGCTTGGTGCGGTCGCGTTTGGCATGTTTACCCGGCACATGCTCATGCCCGAACTCGCGTTCCAGTTTCAGGCTGGCGCGTTCATGGGCCAGATAATTGTTGCTGTCGCTGCGCATGGTCATGGTTTCAAGGTCGGTGCGTGCCCAGACGACATGGATATGCTGGCGGCCTTTCTTCTCGTGCATGACGACGGCGCGCGGCTGCCCGTCCAGCCCTAGTTCCTGTTCCAGCACCTCCACGGCCCGCGCCCATTGCGCGGGCGTCATGTCATAGCGGGCGTCCGGGTCGATATTGACGTGATAGAGGCCCTTCTTCCCGCGCGTCCCTTCGGAGAGGGTCTGCCAGTCGCGGAAGGTGGCGGCGAGATCATCGAGGCCGGAATCCAGTTCCAGCACCTTCATCATCTCGTTGGTATCGGTGCGCTCAAGGTGGGCGGCAAGCTGGCGTGGTCCGGCGCGTGATCCCCCCTTGATAATCATGCGTCACGCCTCCGGTGGCGGCGGGATGAATTTCGACGCCGCCGATGGGCTGGCGGGCGAAGCGCCGTCCGGCTCCTTGCCGAGCGCGTCATAGATCAGGCCGCGCAGCCGGGCATGATCGGTCAGCGCGGCGCGAAGGTCCGGCAGGACGGTTTCCGCGATGCCGCCCGTATGCAGGTATCGGGCGATCTGGTTCAGGTTGCTGCCGATCTTGCCGAGGTGCCCCAGCACCTCACGGAGCGCGGCGGCGTCGGCGGGCAAGCGCCGCTGCGCGCGGGGACCGGCATTGCCGATGGCGGCTGCCCGCAGAAAGGCGGCGGCGGCAAGCCCGGCCTTGTCGGCACGGTCCAGAAAAGCCGCATGTTCGTCCTCGGTCATGCGGGCTTTGATCTGCCGGGTGCGTTGCCGCTTCTCGGATTTGCGCCTGTCGGCGCGGGGCCGGTCGGGCGCGTCATCCGTCATGCCGTGCCCCCGATATGGGGCAGGCTCCCCAAGGCGCGGTGAACGATATAGCGCGCCACGTCGTCACCGTATCCGGTGGCGCGGGCCAGCATGCGCGCGAAGGCCAGAGGATCGGACGGCGGCGCTGCCGTCGGGCCGTCATTCTCGTTTGGGGCCATACCTCCTCCTTTGCTACACGGCACAATGCCGCTCCATTGTCGTCACCGGGACGAAACCCGGCTGAGGTGCAGGAACAGCGTGTCCTGCGTGTGGTCGAGGGGGCGCAACCCCTCGTCAAGGTGCAGGGGCATGAAAGCCGCCTGCGCGTTGTCCAGAGCACGCAAGCTCTGGTCGTGGGTGCCGGGACGCGATAGTCTCCGGCGAGTGGGCCGAGGGGTGCGATAGCCCCTCGTCGGGTTCCAAGGGCGATGCGCCTTGGTGGGTCCGGGGCAAAGCCCCGGTCTTGGGTCGGAGGGAGCACGAAGGCTCCCCGCACGGGTGCATGGGGTGTGAAACCCCTGCTCTGGAGGGATGCAACGGGAGGGCGAAGCGCCGCCCTTGCCAAGCCAGCGCCCCCTTTGGGGCGCGGGGACGGGTACCCCGTCCATGGCTTACACACTCTCCTAAACCACACTTTAGGATAGCACGGGACGGGCGCGGGGTAGCAGCGCATGCAGCCGGAGAAAATCCGGGGCGGATGCGGGCCGTGCCGTTTGTTTCAATGCCACTGCTGCACCACGGAATCAGCCGAGAGGTGCGGCGTCGAGTATAGCACAATCCCAGATGTTGCGCCGCCACAATCATGACGCCGCCTCTTTCGGGGCGCGGACGTAGGGGTTGCTGTCAAAGGCCAGCGGTGGCTCCCAATACAGCTTGGGGTAGCGTTCCGCGAGACTGGCGAAGGCTTCGGGCAAGCGCCAGTAATCGACAGGCCGGAGATAATGGGCGCGGTCTTCGGGGTTGATAAGGATGGCAATGTCACGCCCAAGGGCCAGCACCTCGTCCGGCATGAGAAGTGATCTGCCCGTCTCGCCGTAATTGACGCTCTCGCCTTTGCCAGCGCCGCCCGGCCCCTCGTTCTCGGACTCGCCGCGCCCGATCGTGCGCACGGTCTGCTTGCCAAGGGTGTCGGAGAGGTATTTCGCGCTCTCAAGGTCATTAACGTTGCAGAACCACTTATAGGCGCAGTTGGACAGGATGGTGCCCGCCGCCGCGCCGTAAAGGTCTTTCAACTGGTCAAGGCCCTGCACGATGAGGGTGAAGTCGATACCGTAGACGCTCATGGTCGCAATATCGCGGGGCATGTCGTCTATCCGCCCCAGCGCCGGAAACTCGTCCATCAGGATCATACAGCGGTGTGCGGGGCGCTCTTCCAGCGGATGCCGCTTGAAGGTGTGCATCGCCGCCGTGGTCATCAGCCGCAGCCATGTGCGCTGAGTGTCGATGCGGTCGGGCGGAATGACCAGATAGACCGTCACCGGGTCGCGGATAAGGTCCGCCATGTCAAAACTGGACGTGGCGGTCGCGGCATTCACTTGCAGGTCGGAAAGAAACTTCGTGCTTTCCGACAGGTTGGACATGATGCCCGAATAGGTTTCCTGCGCGAGGTCCAGGAACGGGCTGACCATTTCGCTGATCGCTCCGCCGAAGGCACTGGATGCCGCCATGGGCGCAAGGAATTTATCGGTGAAGTCCTTACGGCTAAGGCTGACAATCTCGCGGGCACGGGCGAGCGTTTTTGTCTCGCCCGGCTGGTCGGTAATCCAGAGCAAGACCGCCGCCAGCACATTGGCGGCGCTGCCTTGCCAGAAACGGTCCTTGTCGCCGGGGGGTGACGGGCAGACGGCTCCGGCAAGCGCCTGCGCAACCGCCACGGCATTGGGGTCGTTGCGGTCGAGCACATCGAGCGGGTTGAACGTGGCGGGCGTCAGGCCGCGCTCTTTGAACGTGCTGGCAAGCTCGCCCCACGGATTGACGATGCGAACGGCGCGGTTGAGCATACCCAGACGGACGCGGGCCGTGATGGCGGCATTCTCGCCCTTGGGGTCAATCACGATGGCGGAACCCGCATAGCGCAGGAGCGTGGGCACGATCACCCGCGTTCCCTTGCCTGTCCGTGTCCGCGCCACAATCAAGGTATGATGTTCCGGCGTGGACAGGATGGGTGCGCCGGGCTGTGCGTCCAGCGGCACCTTGTCGAGTTCGGGGGCGCTGCTCTTGCCGAAAAACACGGCCCGCACCGCATAGAAGAAACCCGGCATGTCGGGCCGCATGTCGGCATAACGCGCCGTGCCGTAGTTATCGGACAGCGGCGGCGGTGCCTCCTTGGGCGGCGGCTTCCGGTGGCGCAGCAGCAGCCACGCCGGAACACCGATGAACACCGCCAGCGCAATCATGAAGCCGTATTCGCCAAGGCGGGAAAGGAAGCCTGCCACGGCATCGCGGGCAGATTGCCATGCGCTTTCTGTGCCGGAAGGCGCAGGCGGCTCCGGCTCCGCTGCGGGCGCGTATCGCGCCCGCTCCGCCGCATGGCGCGGGGCCGCAAGCGCCTCCGCCCTTTGGATAAGCTGCCTTTCCCACGCTGGCGCACGTTCACGCCACTTGGCGCGAATGGCTGCAATATCGTGGTCTATCGCGGCGCGGCGTGCCTGTCGTCCGGCTTCATCAAGCTGGGTATTCTGCCCAAGGAACAGATTGCGGTCCTCCACCATAAGCGTGGCGAGGCGGTCGGCGTCCTGCTCCATTTCCACGGCCTGCGCGGGGGAAAGCGATTGCGCCGCTGCTGGCAGGGCGAAGGCCAGAAGCAGCCCGAAAAACACGGCGAGCGCGGCAAGGCGGGCGCCTGCCACGCGCACCATCAGAACGGCCCCCGTTCGGCGGGCGGCATGTCCTTTGCCGCTCTATCGCTGTTTGGCACCACCAGTTCGGGCGCACCTGCATCGGCGCAAAGGCCGTTCCAGATTGCCGCAAAATGCGGGTGGCTGGTCGGGTCGATGGCGAAGCCATGCAGCAGGTGCTCAAGCTGATTGCTGACACGCCGCGCCAGAACATGCTCCGGCGAATCGGGGGCACGTCCGGCACGGGCAGCGTCGATTCCCTCGGTGTGCATCAGCAGCGCGAGCAAGCCCGGCTGCACCTCCACCGTCACCGGCACGGGGGCGGCGGCATCATTCATGGCAGCGTCCAGAACGCCTTGCAAAGCACATACATCCGTATGCGCCTCGAAGGCTTCTGTCAGGCGGGCCAGCTTCGGGTGCGGTGGGGTATCAGGCGTGTTGCCTTCCTTTTGTTCCCAAGCAGATAGCGCCGCGTCGTCACCTTCTGCCCTGCGCTCGTCTTCCGCCATGCTGCTCCCCTCGAATGGTCATGCGTCCTTATGCCTGCGCGTGACGGCAATCCGGACTCAAAGAACCTTGCGCATGCCCGGCAAGACACACCATGCGGCGGGAGCGAACTACATATCTATTTGCGCACAAACACCTTTCCCTGTCACAATCTAAAGAGTGAGGGGGCGCGTCAAGCTTACCATGCCACATAGCGGCAGCGTATGACATGCGCCCCCGGATCGGGGGACACGTGAAATGGCTGGCCTGCGGGACTGATTTCATCGTGGCGGACGTCATCCGCTGGCGCGAGCCAGTCTGGAAACCGCAGCCACGCACCTCCAAAAAGAAGCCCTCCATCATCGGGCAGCGCACCATCACAGGCCAAGTCGTCAAGATCGACCGCGCCGGATGGGTGCATATCGAGGTCACGGCATGCACCGTCGAGCCTGCGCCCCAGTGGGCGCGACCTATTGTCCCTCTCGACAACGGCGAATCCATTCGCCGCCAGCGCGGCAAGATCGGACAAGGCAAGGTGCAGCGGTTGCCGCGGAGCGACGAATCCGCCCGTGCCGCTGTTCTGGGTTCGCGTTTCGTGAAGACATGAAAGGCACCGGAGCGCAGCTATGCCGCGCCCCGGTCACGGGGGCCTACCACCACGAGTCATAGAAAACCGTCTTGCCTTCGGCGATGGCGGCGCGGGCCTTGGCGATGAACGCGAGGTCATCGTCGTTCTAGCTGCCGTCCGACTCGCCGAAGAAGAAGCCCGCAGTCGGGGGCAGATTGCCCGCCCGCACATCGGCTTCCAGCCGGTCGAGGTCTTCCGTCGTCAGGGTCAGCGTGATGCAGTTGAACAGTTCTGTGCCGCCCTTCTGGAAGTAAAGGTCTTCCATCCAGCCGTGCAGATTCGGGTGCTTGCGCCAGTAGTGGATTCGGTCGGCGTCGTCGGCCTTGAAGCCGAAGGCCACCGCTGGTTTCTCAGTGGTCGTGTGTGCATACATATCCAATCCCATGTGATTGCTCCTTTTGTTGGGGTTGATCGTCCCGAAGGACGCGAACCCCGGAGCGGCGGGACCAAGCTGCCGCCGTCATGGGCAACACGGCCCGCAAGGGGTGGTGCGGGCAGCCCATTGACGGCAAAGCGCCCGACGCAAGGTTGCGCGGCATAGTCTGAGGGCGATCAACCCCACCGGAGCGGAAGGGTCGGTATGTTGTGCATGTCAGAGGTGGGAACCGGCGAAGGCATAGCCCAAGTTACGTAAAGCGTAGCTTTACAGGCAACGAGCCGCCCTATAGGCTGGGAACCGACTCAAGGGGCGTTTCAACCGGATAGCGCAACGATGACGGACGACGATGACCTTCGGCTTAAGAAGCCTGCCCATCCGGGCGCTTTCGTGAAGCATGAGGTGCTGCAACCGCTCGGCCTGTCCGTGACGGAAGCAGCGGACGCCCTCGGCGTCACACGGCCTGCGCTGTCGGCGCTTCTGAACGAGCGGGCGCACCTGTCACCGGACATGGCGCTCCGGATCGAAAAGGCGTTCGGCGTCTCGATGGAGACGCTGATGCGGATGCAGAACAGCTACGATATTGCTCAAGCCCGCAAACGGGCGGGAGAAATCAAGGTCGAGCGGTACACGGGAATGAATACGAAGGGGCGGGCATGACGGAATCGAGTTTCAAGGGCAAAGAGTTTGTCTGTAGCCACCATCTGGCAGCGCCCTTCTGCCCGCCTGTGCCCGATGAAGGCAGGTCTTTCGATCCGCAGTCCGCTATCAATAGAGCGGCGCGCTAATGAAACTTCTGCGCAATACCGGAAATGAGCGCGTCATTGATCGGCTCCGAGACTGGCTTCAGCCGGATTCGGCGTTTGATCTCATGTCGCCGGACTTCTCGCTCTACGCATTTGCAGAAGTGCGCGATCATCTGAAGAAGGCCGGACGCTGCCGTATTCTTCTCGGTGCCGACACTGCCCTTGCCGATTCCCTCTACGGTGGATCGGGTGACATTGCCGCGCGCGGCAAACTGCAAGGGCGTTGGCTTGCCAAAGTTGCCGGTGAATGGCTGAACAAGCATGCCGAAGTGCGGCACGTCCCGACAGCGCCACCTCAATCCATGATTGTCGTTTCCGGCGACGACGACCGCCATGTCCTGACCGGCACATGTCCGTTCACGACCGAAGGTCTGGGTATCACGCCCGGCGACCGGCTGGGCCTTGTTCAGCTCTCCGATACGGACGCGGAAGCGGCGGCTTATGCCGATTGGTTTCAGGCGAATTGGAACGGCCTAAAGCCGACAGGAGGCCAGCTTGCTACCCGCCTCGACGATGCGTCGAGCCATCGCCCGCCATCGCTGCTCTATTTCAAAGTGCTCTTCGAGCTGTTCAAGGATTTGGGCGACGAGCTTGACGAGGAACGGATTATCAAATCCGCCACCGGCATTCGTAACACCACCGTCTGGAACAAGCTTTTCAAGTTCCAGCGTGACGGCGTTGTTGGTGCTATCGACAAGCTGGAACGCATAGGCGGTTGCATTATCGCTGACAGCGTCGGCCTTGGCAAAACCTTCGAGGCCCTTGCCGTCATCAAATATTACGAGCTGCGCAACGACCGCGTTCTTGTTCTCTGCCCCAAGCGCCTGCGCGACAACTGGACGCTCTATAAGGCCAACGACCGGCGCAATATCCTTGCGTCCGACCGCTTCAATTATGACGTGCTCAATCACACCGACCTGTCGCGCGACGGCGGCATGTCCGGCGACATCGACCTCAGCCATGTGAATTGGGGCAACTACGACCTTGTCGTGATCGACGAGTCCCACAACTTCCGCAACAAGGCGACCCATAAGGACCGCGATACCCGTTACGACCATTTGATGAAGCGCATCATCAAAGCGGGCGTCAAAACCAAGGTGCTCATGTTGTCAGCCACGCCGGTCAACAATCGCCTTGCCGACCTCAAGAACCAGATCGCCTTCATGACCGAAGGTAATGACCTCGCCCTCATGGGCCACGGCATCCAGAGCATCGAGGCCACCATCCGCAAGGCCCAAACGCAGTTCAACCGCTGGCTGGACCTGCCCGAAACCGACCGCCGCCCCGCGCGGCTGATGGATATGCTCGGCTTCGACTATTTCAAGCTGCTCGACCTTTTGACCATCGCCCGCTCGCGCAAGCACGTCCAACGCTATTACGGCACCGAAGAAACCGGTCAGTTCCCGGAGCGTCTGCGCCCCGTCAACATCAAGGCCGACGTGGACCTTGCCGGAGAGTTCCGGCCTATCCGCGACATCAACAACGAAATCAGACGGCTCACGCTCGCCGCCTATGCGCCGCTGCGCTACGTCCTGCCGCACAAACAGGCCGTCTATGACGAGAAATACAGCACCAAGATCAGAGGCGGCGAAAGCTTTTTCCGGCAGGTGGACCGCGAGGAAAGCCTCATCCACCTGCTGCGCGTCAATATCTTGAAGCGCATGGAAAGCTCGGTCGCGTCCTTCGCGCTCACCATCAAGCGCCAGCTTGCCGATGTGAATGCGCTCTTGGCGAAGATCGACGCCCACGATGAAAGCGTGGACGAGGTTTCTATCGACGATGTCGATATAGACGATCCTGCTTTCGAGGCCCTGTTGATAGGGCGCAAGGTCAAGGTCTTGCTCCACGACGTTGACCGCGTTCGCTGGCGGCAGGATTTGATCGAGGACCGCAACCGCCTTGCCACGCTGCTGTCCGCAGCACAGGCCGTCACGCCGGAACGCGACGCCAAGCTGGCGGCACTGAAAGACGTGATCGCTCGCAAGGCCGCAGCCCCGATCAATGCCGAGAACCGCAAAATCCTGTTGTTCACCGCCTTTGCCGATACGGCGGATTATCTCTACGCGCAGCTTGCGAGCTGGGCGAAGAACGAGCTTGGGCTTGAAACCGCCGTTGTCTCCGGCACGGGCGCGAACAAGACAAGCCTGCGCGGGCTGCGCGGCGATATGAGTTCGATCCTCTCGGCTTTCTCGCCACGCTCGAAAGAGCGCCCGGAGGAAATGAGCGCCGAAGGCCAGATCGACCTGCTGATTGCCACCGACTGTATTTCCGAAGGGCAAAACCTTCAGGACTGCGACTTCCTCACCAATTACGATATTCACTGGAATCCCGTGCGGATCATCCAGCGGTTCGGGCGCATCGACCGTATCGGCTCGACCAACACCCGCATCCAGTTGGTCAATTTCTGGCCCAACATGGAGCTGGACGAATATCTCGACCTCGAATCCCGCGTCAGCGGGCGCATGGTGCTGCTCGACGTGTCCGCGACGGGCGAGGAAAACGTCATCGAGTTTCAGGCCGGAAACCAGATGAACGACCTCGAATATCGCCGCGCTCAACTGCAAAAATTGCAGGACGCGGTGATCGACCTTGAGGACTTGTCGAGCGGCGTTTCCATCGCCGATCTCACGCTCAATGATTTCCGCATCGACCTTGCCGGATATATGCGCGAACACCGCGAACGGCTCGAAAGCCTGCCGCCCGGCACCTATGCTGTGGTGCCCGCGCCCGATGCATCTGCGCCAGAAAGCGACCTGCCGCCCGGCGCTATTTTCTGCCTGCGGGCTGTTGGCGAGGCGGCGGAGCGCGCCGCCGAACCCGGCTACCCGCTGAGTCCCAATTTCGTCGTCCATGTCGGCGGCGATGGCGAGATGCTGCTACCCTATACGCAGGCCAAACAGGTGCTCGACCGGCTCAAGAAAGCCGCCATCGGGCGCGACCTGCCCGATGCCGAAGCCTGCGCACGCTTCGACAAGGCCACCCGATATGGCCGCGACATGGAGGATTATCAGGCGCTTCTTGCACGCGCCGTCGCCTCCATCGCTGGCAAGAGCGAGGAGCGCGCCGTCGCCAGCCTGTTCAGCCCCGGCGGCACTCACGCGCTGAAAGGCGAGTTTGCCGGTATCAACGATTTCGAGGTTGTCGCCTTCCTTGTCATCCTGCCGGATATGGGGGCTGCATGACGGCGAGTGCGGATTTCCTCGCCATCGTCAACGCGCTGGGCCTTCCGCCCGGCGCGCGCGTCGATTCCCGCGTCCCGAAGAAGCTGCTGGTCGAGCAAGGTGCGCCGACCGCCGCCGACAAGCGCGCTATTCAGGACGGCATCGACGAGCTGCAATGGTTCGCTGCCTGCAAGCCCGCCACCGTCGGCGTTCCGGTGTTTTCCGACGATACCCGCGAGTATCTTGAGATTGCCGTTGTCGGCTGCGCTTTCCGTTCCGGTGCGAAGGCGGCGCGGCTGATCGAGCTGATCCACCGCGCCATTCCCTACCCCCTGCTGCTCGTCACCACCGCCGACGAAAGCGGCCTTGCCGTATCGGCGGCACATAAGCGCCATGCGCAGAACGAGGCGGGCCGCACGGTGATCGAGCATGTCGTCGTGGCAAGCGGCCTGCGGGCCGATGCGGTGGATTCCGTGCAGGTCGCCTTCCTGAAAAGTCTCGCTCTGGCGCAACAACCGCGTACCGACCTGTTCGCCCTCTATGCGGGCTGGATCGCCCGGATCGAGGCCATCAACGCTGCCCGCCTGACGGGCGCGTTTGCCCCGACCGACGATCAGGAAGCCATCGCCCGCCGCCGCGCCGCGCTCGACGCGCATGTGCGGATCACTAAAGAAATCGAAGGTCTGCGCGCCAAGGCCAAGCGCGAGAAGCAGCTTAGCCGCCGCGTGGACCTTAACCTCGAAATCCAGCGGCGCGAGGCTGATCTCGCCGCCTATGCAAACCAACTATGACGCCAAGGGGGAATCCATCTCACATGCCTGAAATCAAAAAACTCGTTCTGGATGACCCTGCCACCAAGAGCGCCGACATTGTCGCCGGAAATGTCGATGCTCTGAAAGCTTTGTTTCCCGATGCTTTCAAGGAAGGCGGCATTGACTTCGACGTGCTCCGGCAACTGCTGGGCGGAGCCGTCGATGAAAAGGACGAGAAATACGGGCTGAACTGGCACGGCAAGCGCAAGGCGCGGCAGATCGCCCTGACGCCGTCTACCGGCACGTTGCTCCCGTGTCCGGATGAAAGCGTGGATTGGGATACGACGCAAAACCTCATGATCGAGGGCGATAACCTTGAGGTGCTGAAACTCTTGCAGAAGAGCTACGCGGGCAAGGTCAAACTCATTTACATTGATCCGCCCTATAACACCGGGAGGGACTTTGTTTATCCCGACGACTTTCAGGATAGCATCAAGAATTATCTCAGCCTGACCGGCCAGATTGACGACGGTGGAGCGAAAGCTTCATCCAACACTGAATCATCAGGCCGTTTCCATACGGACTGGCTGAATATGATGTATCCGCGCCTGAGAGCAGCTAGGACGCTACTCGATCAAGACGGCGTGATGTTTATGTCGATTGACGACGGTGAACAAGGTAATCTCCGAATGCTATGCGACGAGATATTCGGCGAGGAAAATTTCGTCACCAATATCATCTGGCAAAAGAAATTTGCTCGCCAGAATGACGCTGCATACTTCTCGACAATGCACGACTTCATGCTCTGCTATGCAAAGAACTCGAAAAGATTTGATCCCGATGGCTGGGAGCTGAAACTTCTTCCCAGAAACGAATCCGATCAAGAAGGCTACAGAAACCCTGACAATGATCCTCGTGGTCCGTGGACCTCTGTCGTTCTTTCGGCAAAATCCGGCACGGATAAGTTGATCTATCCAATCATAACCCCATCCGGCCGAAAATGCCTCCCTCCGCAGGGCCGGTACTGGGGCGTCTCGCAAGAAAGACTAAAGGTATTGATAAGCGACAATCGAATCTGGTTTGGGGCCAAGGGCGATGGAATACCGCGACTGAAAACGTTCTTGAGTGAGGTGCAAGCCGGGCTACGGCCCAATAGTATTTGGTTTCATGAGGAAGTGAGTCACAATCAAGAGGCCCGACAATCGCTGAACAAGTTATTTGATGGGAAGGCTGTATTTGATAGCCCAAAGCCGGTGCGTTTGATCCAACAGGTTTTGCAGGTCGGTCTGAAAAACGACGACGGCCTTGTTATAGATTTCTTCGCTGGCTCAGGAACAACTGCCCATGCAGTTCTGCAACAGAACGCAGCGGACAACGGGCACAGACGTTACATACTTGTACAAATTCCAGAGCCGCTTTCGACGGACGCAGACGAGCAAAAATCAGCGGCCACGTTCTGCCAAGAGCTTGGCAAACCTCTCAATGTGGCCGAGCTGACCAAAGAACGAATCCGGCGCGCAGCAAAGGCCGTGAAGAAGGAGAACCCTACCTTTTCAGGCGATCTCGGCTTCCGTGTCTTCAAGCTCTCTCCCTCCAACATTGTCGCATGGGAGCCGGAACCGACCGACCTCGAAGGCACCTTGCTCGCCAATGCCGAGCACCTTGTGCCGGGCCGCACCGAACAGGACGTGCTCTATGAGCTGTTGCTTAAGCTGGGACTCGACCTGTGCGTTCCTATCGAGAAGAAAGACATTACAGGGAAGGCCGTCCATTCTGTCGGTGGCGGCGCACTGATCGTTTGCCTTGCCGATGGCATCACCACTAATACGGTTGAAACCGTCGCCAATGGCATCGTCGCATGGTGGAAGGAACTCGCGCCCGCCGTTGATACCCGTGTCGTGTTCAAGGATTCCGGCTTTGCCGATGACGTAGCCAAAGCCAACATGGCGGCGATTCTCAACCAGAACGGCATCCTCGACGTGAGGAGTCTGTGATGAGCACGGAAAGTTTCGTTACCTTCGCCTACGGCTCCAACATGCCCGCCGCGCGCTTGCGGGAACGGTGCCCTTCCGCGCGCGCAATCGGTATTGCCGAACTGACCGGCTATGAATTGCGCTGGCACAAGCGCAGTCGGGACGGGTCGGGCAAGTGCGATATTGCCGCCAGCGCCGCCGCCGATGTTGCCGTGTTTGGCGTACTCTATGAGATCGCGGTGCACGAGAAACGCGCGCTTGACCGCGCCGAAGGCTTGGGCGTCGGTTACGAAGAAATCGAGATCGAGGTTCTTTGCGGCGGCAATCCGATAACAGCCAAAGCATATAGAGCGACCGATACCGATCCCGCGCTTCGCCCCTATACATGGTATCGCGCCTTGGTCATCGCGGGCGCGCGGGAACACGGGTTTCCCGCGTCCTATGTCGCGGGGCTGGAATCCGTGCCTGCCGACGAGGACGAAAACCGCTCGCGCCACGATAAGCACATGGCGCTGATCGAGGGGGTGCAGGCATGAAACTGCATTTCGAGCCGAACCTCGACTATCAGCACACCGCCATCGAATCCGTCTGCGACCTGTTTCGCGGGCAGGAGATCAACCGCACCGAATTTACCGTCACCCGCCAAGCGGGGGGTGGCGCGCAGCAAGAGCTTGGCCTTGTCGAAAACGCGCTGGGCATCGGCAACCGCCTGACCCTGCTCGACGACGAGATCATTTCCAACCTGAACGAAATCCAGCTCAAGAACGGCCTGCCGCCGTCCGTCAGCCTCGCGTCAGGTGACTTCACCGTCGAAATGGAAACGGGCACCGGCAAAACCTACGTCTATCTCCGCACGATTTTCGAGCTGAACAAACGGTTCGGATTCACGAAATTCGTGATCGTGGTGCCGTCCGTCGCCATCAAGGAGGGCGTCTACAAGACGCTCCAAATCACCGAGGACCATTTCAAGGGCCTCTATTCCGGTCAGCCCTTCGACTATTTCCTCTACGATTCATCGAAGCTGGGGCAAGTTCGCAATTTCGCCACCAGCCCGACCATTCAGATCATGGTTGTGACCGTGGGGGCGATCAACAAGAAAGACGTGAACAACCTCTACAAGGACAGCGAAAAAACCGGCGGCGAAGCGCCCATCGACCTGATACGCGCCACTCGCCCTGTCATTATCGTGGACGAGCCGCAAACCGTGGACGGCGGCCTTGAGGGACGCGGTAAAGAAGCCCTCAGCGCCATGAATCCGCTCTGCACGTTACGCTATTCCGCAACCCATGTTGACAAGCACCACATGGTTTACCGGCTGGACGCCGTGGACGCCTATGAGCGCAAGCTGGTCAAGCAGATCGAAGTGGCCTCGCTCGAAGTCGAGGGCGGGCACAACAAAGCCTATCTGCGTTTCCTCTCTGCCAGCAATGCGCGCGGTGCCGTTACCGCCAAGGTCGAAATCGACGTGCAGCAAGGTGGGCAGGTTCGCCGCAAGGAAGTCACCGTGCAAGATGGCGACGACTTGGAGGATACGACGGGTCGCGCCATCTATAAGGATTGCCGCATCGGCGAAATCCGGGTCGCGGGCAAAGATTCTCTGCTCGAAGTGAAAACCGCCGGTTCGGAATCCTTCCTCGCTGTTGGGCAAGCCATCGGCGATGTTGACGCCGATGCCGTTAGGCGGCTCATGATCCGCCGCACGATCACCGAACACCTTGAGAAAGAGCGCCGTCTTGCGCCGCTCGGCATCAAGGTGCTCAGCCTGTTTTTCATCGACGCCGTGGAGCACTACCGCTCCTACGACGAGGATGGAAACACGGTGAAAGGCAAATATGCGGCAATCTTCGAGGAAGAATATCGCCGTGCCGCAAAGCTTCCCGAATATGCCAGCCTGTTCAAGGAAGTGGGCCTCGAAACCGACGCCGGAGAAGTGCATGACGGCTATTTCTCCATCGACAAGAACAAGCGATGGACCGACACCGCCGAGAACAATCAGGCCAATCGCGACAGCGCCGAACGCGCCTATAACCTCATTATGAAGGACAAAGAGAAGCTCCTGAGCTTCGATACGAAGCTCAAGTTCATCTTCTCCCACTCCGCGCTGAAAGAGGGTTGGGACAATCCCAACGTGTTCCAGATTTGCGCGCTGCGCGAAATCGGCACCGAGCGCGAACGCCGCCAGACCATCGGGCGCGGCCTGCGCCTCTGCGTCAACCAGCAGGGCGAACGGCTGCGCGGCTTCGAGATCAATACCCTGACCGTAATCGCCACCGAGAGCTACGAAGCCTTTGCTGAAAACCTACAGAAAGAGATCGAGGCCGATACCGGCATCCGTTTCGGCATCGTCGAAAAGCACCAGTTCGCGGCTATCTCCGTCCAGCAAGAGGACGGCACCCTCGCCATGCTGGGATTCGAGGAGTCCACCGCGATTCACGAATATCTCAAAGGTGCCGACTTCATCGACGCCAAGGGCAAGGTGCAGGACAAGCTGCGCACGGCGCTGAAAGACGGAACGCTGACCGTTCCCGACGAGCTTGCTGCGCACCTGCCGCAGATCAAGGAAATCCTGCGTAAGATCGCTGGGAAACTCGACATCAAGAACGCCGACGACCGCAAGGCCGTGCGCGTGCGCAAGGAAGTCCTGCACAGTGCAGAATTTCAGGCGTTATGGGACCGCATCAAGCACCGCACGACCTATCGCGTTCATTTCGACAACGCCAAGCTGATCGAGGATTGCACCAAGGCGATTTCCAACGCGCCGCCCATCACCAAGGCGAAAGCTGTCATCCGCAAGGCTGACCTCGCCATCGGTCAGGGGGGCGTGATTGCTACCGAAACCGCTATGTCCGGCCCCGTCACCATCGAAGAAGGCGATATTGCCCTTCCTGACGTGCTGACCGACCTTCAGGACCGCACCCAGCTTACGCGCCGCAGCCTTGTCACCATCCTGACCGAGAGCGGCAGGCTTGGCGATTTCAAGCGCAACCCCCAAGCCTTCATCGAGCTGGCGGCGGAAACCATCAACCGCACCAAACGCCTCGCGCTCGTGGACGGTATAAAATACCAGCGGGTCGGCGACGATCACTTCTACGCGCAGGAGCTATTCGAGCAGGAGGAATTGACCGGCTATCTGAAGAATATGCTTCAGGATACGCAGAAATCCGTGTTCGAGCATGTCATCTACGACTCCGGCGGCGTCGAACGCACCTTCGCCGAACAGCTTGAAAAGAACGAGGCGGTGAAGGTTTACGCCAAGCTGCCGGGTTGGTTCAAAGTCCCCACGCCGCTCGGCACCTACAATCCCGATTGGGCGGTGCTGGTGCAGGTGGACGGCGCGGAACGCCTGTATTTCGTTGTTGAGACGAAAGGCAGTCTGTTCACCGACGACCTGCGCGACAACGAGGCCGCGAAGATCGCCTGCGGCGAAGCGCACTTCAAGGCGCTCGCCGTTGACGCGAATCCGGCCCGCTACGTCAAAGCCACCAAGATCGACGACCTCATGGAGCATTGCTGATATGGGCGACGTTCCCACCGACATCTGCGATGGCATCTGGGACGATGGCGAATGGATAAGCTGGGATGAGATTAACCAGCAAATCCAATACAAGGAATGGCGCGCCCGCTATCCCAATGCCGACCTGTCGCTTGTCCCGATATTTGAATCGTTAATCGGCGCTGCCGAAGAATATTACCAGCTCACCGGCAGCCACCTCCAAGTGTATGGTGATATAGGTGAACTTTATGGGGCGATCACCCATGGCATAAAGCTGCATCGGAATTATGCGCAGGGATCGGACGGTCGGCTTGGCAACTATTTTGTAGAAGTGAAAACCATTACGCCTTTCAAGAATCGCGATGTGGTCGAGATCAACATAGATCAAAATTTCAGTACAGTCCTGATCGTTAAAGTTAATGCCAATTTTGAGGTGCGGGGTAAGCTGATTGACCGCAAGGCGCTTCCCGCAGGAAAAATGCGGAACAATCGCTTGTGCATCAACTGGTCAGAAGTCGAAGAAAAATAGCGGCAATTATACTACCCTAAACCGTTTGTGCGGGACGTGGGTTCGTTTCTGACACATTGAAATTTTATAGGCGGCGCAGATGCGCTGCCTCGTTTACCTACCACCAGCGCCACCCTCAAAAGAGGGTGAGCTGGCGGGCGGCGGCTTCATGTCGCCGCCAATCCGGCGAGGCGGCTTCCTCGTCGAGCCATGTGCGCACAAGCGCCACCGAACGCCTGCGGACGGGGGAGCCGAGGCTTCCTGTTGACGCCAGTAGCGCCCGCGCATGGCAGGGGGCATCAAGCTGCCCGATGGGAATGCAAACGTGACAAGGGAAATGGCAGGGCGACGATGGAATCCAATGCGTCGGGGGTGATGGGGAGCATCAAAAGCAAGCTGGGCGACGTAGCCGCCGCACCGAGGATGCTGTTCCGCGCCGCGCGCGGTCATGCCCTGAACGGATTGCGCCTTGTCAGGATCATTTGTTCTTTTGGTCGAGGGGGATAGAAGCGCAGACGATGCAACTGCACCGCAGCGCAGCAGCGACGCGGCATAAGCCGGTCAGGTGGAACGGTCGTTCACCGATTCAGGTGCGCCAGCGGCGCATCGGCGAACAGGGAACCCGCCAGTTTGTCCGGGCCGGACGCGGGTTCTGACGGTCAGCGCGGCTTGTTGCGCTGCCCTTGGGGCTTGGACGGCGCGGGCCTCGCCGTCTTGTCACGCACCTTGACCTTGCCACCGGCAAGGGCTTCATCGGGGCTGGTCGATACCGGGTCCCATCCCTCCATGCCGACAAGAACGCGGTCGGCATGCTTGATGGTGTTCACATGACCGTAGTGCTTTTCGATCATCTGGACGGACGTGCCCATTTGCTCGGCGAGGAAATACACGTCCACGCCCATCTGCAAACGGAAGGTCGCATAGGTGTGGCGGAAGCAATAGGTCGTGCGGATCGTCCCGTCCGCGCCCTTGCGCAGCGCGGCCTTGTCGAGTAAATCTTCAATCAGCGAGCTATAAAGCGTTTTGGCGGGCTGACCGGTGATGGTCGTAAACACACGGTCGTCCATCTCCGTCGCCTTGGAAATCACGCGGATACGTTCAATATAGTCGCCCACGCTCTTGGGGGACGAGCTTGCGCGATTTTCCCTTGCCCTGCACGAAGAGCACGAAAATGTCGCGCCCTTCGCGGTCTTTGGCGGGCCATACGTCGCGCCAGCGCAGATTGCGCAACTCCGGCGGACGCATACCAGTGTTACAGGCGATCAGTACCATGTTGTAGGTGACGGTGCGCTGCCAGCGGCTGGCCTCTGTGGTCGCTGCCTTCACCCATGACCTGCCAACCGTGTGCAGCTTCCGGTATTCCTCCACGGTGAACTCTTCCCGCTGCATCGTCTTGAGTGCGGGTAGGTCGTCAAACCGATGGCTGGCAGGCACGTATTGTTTCTTGACCGCGAATTTCATGATCGCGGAAAAGAGCTTCATTTCCATGCGGATGGTGTCGTCGCTCACATACGGCACCAGCTTTTCCATCTTGGCTTTCAAGGCGGCAGCGAACTGCTCCTGACTGAGGGGCTTCGGACGAATACCGCGCGTCTGCGATACTTTCCGACGCCGCTCAAACTCGGCCTTCACCAGTTTGGTGGCGATTTCCTCCGATACCATGCGCGAGCCGTTGCGCTCGATCCGGCCCTCGCCGTGCTCGCGCCGCCATGACGGATAGTCGGACCAGCGTTCGTCGGCGATCAGGTGCACCTGCACCGAGCCGATGTAGTCATTAAGCGGCCCTTCGATGATGTTGCGGACGGTATCCAGCCGCTGCGTGGTGATTTCGCCGCGCTTGGCGCGTACCCGCTGCTTTTCCAGATACTCCTTGCCTACTTCACGGAAGGGGCGGTTGAAGAGGGCTACGCCGTGCTTGACGGCGTAGCGCACCTCACCGTCCTGATCTCACGCCAGTGCGCGGGCGTCGTTGATGTTCTCGGTCTTGAGGGAAACCATCTTGTAGCGGTCCTGCTTCGGCACCTTCACGCGGCAACACCAGTTCCGGTGCTTCACGTCCGAACGCCGGAAGAGGATGAGGCCGGGCTTCAGTTCCTCCTTGTCGATGATGAATTTGCTGCCGTCCGATGCCATGTCGCCGCCTTGTGCCTGTGCAGAATTTGTGTAGGCCGGGCGCGTAAGTGGTTGATTTGCCAGACCTGTGCAGGTGTTGTGCGGACAATCATAGAAAAAATATTGTGTTATTCTAATTATTTATGATATATCTATCATCCCCCGGGGAGAAGGTGGCCGCGAAGCGGTCGGATGAGGAGCCTCGCCGCGATCTCAGCGCCGGGCGGCCTCGATGAATGCCATCACCTCCCCGGCTTCCCCTGCATCCTCCCAGGCGATCGCCCCCTGCCGCCGAAACAGCACCTCTCCTGCCCCATCCACCACCACCGTGCTCGGATACCCCAGGATCGCGAACGCGCTCCCCACATTCCCCTCGACCTGCCGATAACCCGTCAACCCGACCCCCAGTTCGTCCAGAAACGCCTCAACGACTGCGAAATCGACGGTGTCGACCGAAACCAGCACCAGCCGCTCCGCGTCGATCCCTTGGGCAAAGCTCTCCAGCTCCGGCAATTCCTTCCGGCACGGCCCGCACCATGTGGCCCAGAAATGGAGGATAGTCGGCCCGTCCACGAGATCCGCCAGCACGATGCGCGCCCCGGCCCCGTCCTCGACGACAACGCTGCTCAGATCGGCCCCCGCCGCTCCGGTGGCCAGCCCCAGAAAGGCTGCAATCGCAGCAATCGATTTCATCATCATGGGCCAAACGCTATCGCCCGCAGATGACCGGGCGGTGACAGCACGCGGCGGGACGGTTTGCCGCGACCCCGGAAATATCCTGCATTTTCCCGCGAAAGGCTTTAAGACTTGGGCCGACCAACCGAAAGTCCCGTCATGCCTGAAATCATCCGCTCCATCCTGTCCTCTTCCGTTTACGACGTCGCCATCGAGACGCCGCTGGAGCGCATGGGGCCGCTGTCGGACAGGCTTGGTCGCCCGGTGCTGCTCAAGCGCGAAGATCTGCAACCGGTGTTTTCGTTCAAGCTGCGCGGGGCCTACAACAAGCTCGCCTCGCTCTCGGATGCCGATCGGGCGCGCGGCGTCATCTGCGCCTCTGCGGGCAATCACGCCCAGGGCCTTGCCTATTCCGCCACCCGCATGGGGGTGCGCTCGGTGATCGTCATGCCCACCACCACCCCCTCGATCAAGGTGGAGGCGGTGAAGCGGCTGGGCGGCGAGGTGGTGATTTATGGCGACGCCTTCGATGATGCGCGCCTGCATGCCCTCGATCTGTGCGAACGCGAAAACCTGTGCTTCGTCCATCCCTATGACGATCCCGAGGTGATCGCCGGTCAGGGCACCATCGGGGTGGAAATCCTGCGCCAGCATGGCGGACGCATAGCCGCGCTCTATGTGCCGATCGGCGGGGGCGGGCTCGCGGCGGGAATCGCGGCCTATGCCAAGTTCCTGCGCCCCGATATCAAGGTGATCGGCGTCGAACCCGAGGACGCCGCCTCGATGAAGGCGGCGCTGGCCGCCGGGCATCCCGTCCCCCTCAACGAGGTCGGCATCTTCGCCGATGGGGTTGCGGTACGCGAGGCGGGCGAATTGCCGTTCGCAATCCTCAAGGACACCCTCGATGAGGTGATCACCGTCTCCACCGACGCCATCTGCGCCGCGATCAAGGATATTTTCGAGCACACCCGCGCCATTGCCGAACCGGCGGGAGCGGTGTCGCTGGCCGGGCTGCGCAAGCATGCTCCCACCCTCGATGTCCCCGGCGCGGCCATTGCCATCTGCTCGGGCGCCAATATCAATTTCGATCGCCTGCGCCACGTGGCCGAGCGGGCCGAGCTGGGTGAACGCGCCGAGGCGATCCTTGCCGTCACCATCCCGGAAAAGCCCGGCTCCTATCGCGCCTTCATGCGCCTTCTGGGCTCGCGCGCCATCACCGAGTTCAACTACCGCATCGCGCCGGGCTCGAACGCGCAGATTTTCGTCGGCATCGGCCTCAAGGGCGGCGATGCGGAAAAGGCCGAGATCATCGCCATGCTGCGCGAGCACGGCCACACCGTGCTCGATCTCACCTACGATGAAGTCGCCAAGCTCCATATCCGCTACATGGTCGGCGGGCGCGTCGAAGGGCTGCGCAACGAATTGCTCTATCGCTTCGAATTCCCCGAACGCCCCGGCGCGCTGCTCAAATTCCTCGAAGGCCTCGCACCCGACTGGAACATCTCGCTTTTCCACTATCGCAATCACGGCTCCGATTACGGACGCGTCCTCACCGGCATTCAGGTCCCGCCCGGGGAGCGTGAAGCGTTCGAGGCCTATCTCGATACGCTGGGCTACGCCCATTGGGATGAAAGCGACAATCCCGCCTACACCATGTTCCTCGCCTCCGCCTGACCCGGCGGGCCAGACAGCCAAAAAACAATATGACGCATTGGCTTGGCGGGCGTCTGGTGTAAAAGGACGGTAATGAAGGAGCGGGCTTCATGCCGGTAATGGCACGCGACATCGGCAGGGAAATGATCAAGGCGCTGACTGTGCTGGCGCTGATCTTTCTGTCGTTCGCCCACCAGCCCGTCACCATTTCCCTGGCCACCGATGGCGACAGCGGCTGGACCCTTGCCGATCTGTCCTATTGCGGCGCGCCAGCCGGTGACGAGGGCGGCGGCCATTTACCGTGCCACGCCTGCCGGGTCGGCGGTGCCGCCCTGCCCCCTCCGCCTTGCGCCGCCATTGACGCGCCCCTTGAATTTACCCGTGCCGTTTTCGGCATTTTTGACATCGCCTTCGCGCCTCAGCCCATTGTCACATCGGCAAATCCGCGCGCCCCACCCCGCCCAGCCTGATCGATTCAAGTTTTTTCAACGATCAATCTTGCTGGAGATCACTCATGATCCGCATGTTTTCCACCGCTGCCCTTGCCGCAGCGTCCCTCGCGCTTCTTGCTGCCCCGTCCTTTGCTGATGACCACGCAGCCGCGCATACCGACCACGCCGCGCACGCCGACCACGATGTCGCCCATGCTCCCGAGGTCATTTTTGGCGACCTGATCCTGGGCGGAGCGTTCACCCGCGCCACCCTTCCCAACGCCCCGGTCGCCGGCGGCTATCTCACCATCACCAATTCCGGTGATACCGCCGAGCGCCTCATCGACGCCGAATCGCCCTTCTCCCCCGACGTGCAGATTCACGAAATGTCGGTGGTCAACGACGTGATGGAAATGCGCCAATTGCCGGACGGCATCGAAATCCCCGCTGGCGAAACGGTCACCCTCGCGCCGGGCGGGCTGCATCTGATGTTCATGCAGCTGGCCCAGCCCTTCGTTGAAGGCGAAACCGTTCCCGTCACCCTGGTGTTCGAGACTGCCGGGCGCATCGATATCGACCTGGCCGTCGGCGCGTTCGGCGCGTCGGGCCATGACGATCACTCCGCGCACGAAGGACACTGACCCATGGCCGGATCGACTTTGAAGACCGTACGGACCGTTCTGTGGACTCTGGTGGGCGTTGCCGCCGTGGGCGCTGGCGCGCTGTGGTACACCGGCCAGTCCGCCCCGACGACCAGTTCGACCCGGCTGGTGGAAGCACCCTCGGCGCCTTATGGCGCCGGGGACTATCGGCTGGTCACCCATGATGGCACCGAGACCGACGCCAGCCTGTTTGTCGGCCAGCCGTCCATGGTGTTTTTCGGGTTCACCCATTGCCCCGATGTCTGCCCCACCACGCTGGCCGACATGAAGCACTGGTTCGCTGAACTGGGCGATGAAGCCGGCGATCTGGGTGCCTATTTCGTCACCATCGATCCCGAGCGCGACACCCCCGAGGTGCTGGCCGATTATGTGGGCTGGGTCGATGACCGTATCGTCGGCGTCACCGGCGAGGCCGACCAGATCGAGGCCGCCGCCAAGGCCTGGGGCGTCCACGCCGACAGGATTCCCCTTGAAAATGGCGATTACACCATGAGCCACACCGCCTCGGTGTTCCTCCTCGACAGCGCCGGGCGCTTCTTCGGCACCATCGCCTATGAGGAAAGCTCCGAAACCGCCATCGGCAAACTGCGGCGGCTGGTCTCGCAGGGTTAGAGCAGTCCGTTCTTTCAGAACCAAAAAGGCCCCCTTTCCATCACAGGAAAGGGGGCCTTTTTTATGTGTGCCTCAACAACGCCTAGAGCAATTCCTGATCTGATTGAATCAGATCAGGCGCCCTAAGTCCTTGCTTTGTCGCGCTTCCGAACCGAACAGGCGGTATCCACCTGTTCTGGAAACGCTCTAACGTTGTGCGGCTACGTCGTCCGGGGTGAGAATACCGAACTCATTGCCCCAGCTGTTGCGGATATAGGTCGTGATCGAAGCGATCTGCTCGTTTTCGAGATACCCAAACGGCGGCATATAGCCGAACCCGTGCACAACGGTTGTGGCGAGATAGGCGGTATCGCCGAGCGCTTCGTTGCCGGCTAGTGCCGGGCCCTGTGCCCCCTGCCCCGCCGGTCCGTGACAGGCAGCGCATGTGGTTCCGAACAGCGTCTGCCCCTGGGCATACAGCGTGTCGAAGTCCGCATCATCGTCCGCAACCGCTGCGGTCTGGTCAGAGGCTTCCGCATCTTCAGCGGGAGCAACCGCCGCCTCATCGCCTGCGGCCCCATCGTCAGCCGCCGGAGCGAGGGTGATGCTGTCGCTGACGCCCTCTTCGCCACCATAGGTGAACATCAGGATCGCGCCGGGGTTGTGCAGCACGTTGGTGAACCCGGTCTCGCCGAACTTTTCAGCGCCCGTGCCGAACCCGTCGGTGGCGATGAACACCGTCCGGTTGTCCTCGGACATGGTGGTGTCGCGATAGCGGTTCTGGGTGCTGAACCATGCCGTCGGCAGCCCATCCACCGCCTGCCCGTCTTCGGTCAGATGCTGGACGTAGAGAACGCCGTGCTTGAGCGTTGGCAGCAGGATCGAGTTATCCCATTCGGCAATGCCATCCTCGCCCGCTGCGTAATATTCCAGCGAGCCCGGCGCGATGGTCGGGTTACAGATCCAGCCACAGCCTCCGGCAAAGTCGAAATCATTATCGACGGTCCAATAGGTGGCAATTGGCTCGATGATATCCTGATCGAATTCGGTTTCAGGATATTGCGGCACCGCGTCGGGAATGTTGCGGCCCGAATAGCGCAGATCCTGGGGCGCTTCGCTCCAGTTGGCATAGACATAGGCCTTGTCGTCAACAAAGCCTGCGACATTGGGCCAGCCATAATTGCCGCCAGCGTGCAGGATGTTGAGTTCGTCATCGGTGTCCGGCCCGTGCTCGGAAACATAGATGGTCCCGTCGGGCCCGAAATCGATGCCCTGCGGGTTGCGGTGGCCATAGGTGAAGATATGGCTGCGCACACCCTCGATTTCCGGGTTATCGTCGGGGATCGACCCGTCGAGTTCGAGACGCAGCACCTTGCCCGAATAGGCTTCCCAATCCTTGGCGTCCACCTGTTCCTGTGTCGGCAGCAATTGGGCGTGGTTGGGCCGCTGGTAGTTGCCGCCGAAATTGGAGCCCTGCTCGCCAATCGTATAATAGAGCTTCATGTCCGGGCCGACCTTGACCCGACCGGCATTGTGGTCGTTCCAGGCGGGCACGCCGGTCAAGAGATCGACAGGATCGATCAGCTGCTGGTTGGCTTCGTCATAGGTGTAGCGCACCAGCTTGGCGCGCGGATCGGGCGCTTCGGCCGTCCCGGTCTCGTAGGTATGCACCAGATAGACATAATCATTGCCGGTTCCGGTCAGCAATTCGGGGTGCAGCGCCATGCCCAGCAGGCCCTGATGCTGCACGTCGACGCTGAAATCCTCAAGGGTTAGCAACGTCTGCTGCGCGCCGGTGAACGGGTCCACCCGCGTCACCTCGCCCGAAGAGCGCTCGGTCACCCAGATCAGGTTGTCAGGGCCGAGGGTAATTTCCCAGGGATTGGACAGGCCCGTGGTCAGCACCCGGGCCGAGAACAGCTCGTCCTGCCCCTGGGGCACCTCGACGGGATTTTCCTGCGCCTGTGTCAGGCTGGTGGACAGCAGCAGCGCCAGCGCGCCTCCCGCCACCAGACGTGCGGCCTTGGCCACACCCGTGCCTGCACTGTTTCGAATCGCCATGAGAACTCTCCTTATACAGTCTCTGGGGTGAATCATGCCGCCCTGGGGGCAGAGGATCTTGAGAACCAACGTTACACGCGGGTCCCGGTTCCTCGGATGGGCAGGCGCCACCACGAGGGCCGCGGGATCACCAGCCGCAGGCTTGGCGCACCGGCACCAGTGCCGCTTCGATGCCCTCCATTAAAAAGCTGATGGTCACCGAGCGCTGGGCCTGCGGCGTGGCACGAACATAGAGCCGTTCGGTCTCCAGCAGCTGGTCGATTGCGGCCCGCGCGTCGGCCTCATTGAAAAAGCCAATGGACGTGCGGTCGGCGCTCAACTCCAGCGACTGGCTGCGTGGCGATTGCCGGTCATATTGCAAGGTGATGGTTCCGCTCTGGGAAGTCGGGGTGCCCATGAACTGCCCCGCGAACGAAAACTGGAGCACGGTTTCCCCGTCGAGACAGAGGATCGTCATCCGGGCCGGTGCCCGTCCGCGCGGCAAGGCCGGGATCAGCTGTTCCGATTGCAGTGTCGCGAACGGCAGTTCCGTCCCCTCGATCTGCGAGATCTCCACCCCGCTGGCCCACATGCCCTGATCGGGGGTCACTTCTTCATCCCGGTCGCCGGTAAAGACGTCCGAGCGGAACACTGAGTCGTAACAGGCCAGCCGTTCGGTCGCCGGGCCGATCGCCGCGCACCGCTCGGGCGACGGTTGGGAATAGGCTGGCAAGGCGGGCAGTAAAAGACCCATCGTCAAAACCGCCAATGCCACCCCATGTCGTCCCATTCCATCAAGCTCCGATGCTGTTTTCGATTTTGCAGTCAATGTGGTGTCCGAATGTCCGCAAGTCCATACATTTTACCGTCAATGTTTGCAGGTGGTTGGCAGGGCGCGGCGGCGCACCTACATTCCCTCCACGTTTATCGCCAATGAGGAACCACCATGTCGCACCATCCTGCCTATGACCTGATCGCCGAGGAAATGATCAGTGAGGTCAATGCGTTGGCGCGGCATTACCGCCATAGGAAAACCGGCGCGGAAGTGCTGTCCCTCATCGCCGATGACGAAAACAAGGTGTTCGGCGTCTCCTTTGCCACCCCGCCCTCAGATTCGACCGGATTGCCCCATATACTTGAACATTCCGTGTTGTGCGGCTCGGAAAAATTCCCGGTGAAAAAGCCGTTTGTCGAGATGCTCAAGGGCTCGCTGCACACCTTCCTCAACGCCATGACCTTTCCGGACAAGACCGTTTATCCGGTGGCCAGCCAGAACCTCGCGGATTTTTACAATCTCACGCAAGTGTATCTCGATGCTGTGTTTTTTCCGCTGCTCACCCGCGAGACCTTTGAGCAGGAGGGCTGGCACTACGAGTTGGAAAACGCCGATGACCCGCTGATCTACAAGGGGGTCGTGTTCAACGAAATGAAGGGCGCGACGTCCTCGCCCGACCACGTGAACCACGTTTTTGCGATGCAGTCGCTGTTTCCCGATGCGCTCTATGCCAACTATTCTGGCGGTGACCCCAAAGTCATGCCGGACCTGACATATGAAAAATTCAAGGCGTTTCACGAAACATACTATCACCCCTCGAACGCGCAGATCATTTTTTACGGCGATGACGATCCGCAACAGCGCCTCGACTTGCTCGATACTGTCTTGTCCCGGTTCGAGCGCGGCGAAAAAGCGCCCCAGATCGCGCCGCAACCGCGTTTTTCCGCCCCCCGTCGCGTTGAAAAGACCTATCCCGCCGACGACGCTAATCCCCGCACCAGTTTCGTTACGTTAAACTGGATGCTCGACGCGACCGGTGACATTGAGGAACAGCTTATACGCACCGTCCTGCGCCGGGCGCTCGCAGGAAATTCCGCCGCGCCGCTGCACAAGGCGCTGACGGAATCGGGGCTCGGAGAGGCGGTAATTTCGTCCGGTTCCGATCTTTCGCAGCCAACCCTGCAATTCGGGCTGCGCGGCGTGGATGCAAAGGATGCCGATCGCGTAGAAGCGCTGATCGTAGAAACCCTCACCGACCTGGCCGATAACGGCATCGATGACGCCACCCTTGAGGCCACGCTGAACTCGCTGGAATTCGAGCTGCGCGAGCGCAACACCGGCGGTTATCCCCGCGGGATCATCTATTTCTTCGGCGCGCTGAACAACTGGCTCTATGGTCGTAACCCATTGGATGGATTGCGCTTTGAAGCAGCGCTCGCCGATCTCAAGGCGCGCATCGCCAAGGGCGAGAAGGTCATCGAATCCAAGATCCGCACCCTGCTCTTGGACAATTCCCACCGCACCACACTCGTGCTGCGGGCCGATACCGCGCAGGCCGAACGCGAGCAGGCCGCCGAGCGCAGCAGGCTCGACGCCGTCCGCGCCGCCATGAGCGCCGACGATGTCGCCGCGGTCATTGAGACCACCAAGCGCCTCAAGGATCTTCAGAACGCGCCGGACGATCCGCAAAATCTGGCAAAGATTCCAACGCTTAAGCTTGCTGATCTGCCGCGCGAAGGGGCCAGCATTCCGACCGAGGAAACCAATGTCGCCTCGGTTCGCACGCTCTATCACGACCTGCCCACCAACGGCATCGTCTATCTCGATCTTGGCTTTGATTTCAAAAGCTTGCCGCGCGAATTGCTCTCCTACATCCCGCTGTTTTCGCGCGCCCTCAAGCAGACCGGCACCTCCCAATCCGATTTCGTCGCGCTGACCCAGCGCATTGGCCGATCGACCGGCGGCATCAATATCGCGCGCCTCGTTTCCCCCGTTCTCGACAGCGCCGACTCCACCGCGCATCTGCTGGTCCGTGCCAAGGCGACAGCCGATAAGGCCCCGGAAATGCTGGACATTATCCACGACATCCTCACCGACGCCCGGCTCGACAACCGCGATCGCATCCGTCAGATCGTCGCCGAGGACAAGGCCCGCGCCGAGGCATCGCTGGTGCCGTCAGGCCATCAATATGTGTTCAGCCGCCTGCGCTCCAGCCTGCATGAAGCCGATTGGCTCGCCGAACAGTTGGGCGGCGTCAGCCAGATTTTCTTCCTGCGTGATCTCGCCGGAAAAATCGAGGATGACTGGCCTGCCGTCGAAGCAGCACTCAACGCCATCCGCGATCATCTGATCAACGCCCAAGCCGCCATCGTCAACGTCACGACCGATCGCGCAGCCTGGCCGGACTTTTCCAACGCCTTGGAATCATTCCTCAATCGTCTGCCGCGCAAGGAGTTCAGCACCTTCAGCTGGGCACCGCTGCCGTCTCCGGAAAACGAGGGACTGACCATTCCGGCCCAGGTCAATTACGTCGCCAAGGGCGTCAACCTCAAGGCCTCCGGCCACGCCCCCACGGGTGCGCTTTCGGTGGTCACCAAATATCTGGGCACCAGCTATTTGTGGGACAAGGTCCGGGTCGAGGGCGGTGCCTATGGCGGGTTCGCCAGTTTCAACCCGCTCTCCGACACCTATGCCTTCGGCTCCTATCGCGATCCCAATCTGGTCGCGACGCTCGACGTGTATGACGCCGCCCCGGCCTTCCTGCGCAAGGGGGTCTCGCAATCCGATATCGAGCGTTCGATCATCGGCACCATTGGCGATCTGGACAGCTATATGCTCCCGGATGCCAAGGGTTACACTGCTCTGGTGCGCGCCCTCACCGGCGTCAGCGATGATTATCGCCAGCAGCGCCGCGAGCAGGTTCTGGGCACCAGCGCAGCAGACTTCACCGCCGCCGCCGACCTGCTCGATGAGGTGGCCCGCAATGGGCATGTGGTGGCCATGGGTTCAGAACAATCCATCAGCGCCGCCAATCGCGAGCGCAACGGGTTCATGACCGTGTCAAAGGTGCTCTAAGTCATTGATAGTCAGCGCCGTTCAGGCGCTGACCCGCCAGACCACATGGCCAACGTCGTCAGCGACAAGCAGTGCTCCGTCGCTGGCGATGGTCACCCCGACCGGGCGACCGTTGGAATATTTTTCATCCGCCGACAGGAAGCCGCTCAGAATATCGATCGGCGTTCCCTTGGGCTTTCCATCGCTGAACGGCACCAGGATCACCTTATAGCCCGACAGTTTCGAGCGGTTCCACGAGCCATGCTGGCCGATCACCATGCCCGCAGGCAGGCCCGGCAAGGTGTTGTCCTCGATCCAGCACAGGCCCAGCGACGCCGTGTGCCCGCCCAGCGCGTAGTCGGGATCGAGGGATTTCGCCACAAGATCAGGCTGTTGCGGCTGCACGCGGTCATCAACCGTGCGCCCCCAATATGAATACGGCCAGCCGTAAAACCCGCCATCCGTCACCGAGGTGAGATAATCGGGGGGCGTTTCATCGCCCAGACCGTCGCGCTCGTTCACTACGGTCCAGAGCTTTCCGTCCACCGGCTCCCAGGCCATCCCCACCGGATTGCGCAGCCCGCCGGCAAATTCACGGTTCTCGCCCGTTTCGAGGTCGATCTCGACGATGCAGGCGCGCCCCTCTTCCGCCTCGAACCCGTCTTCGGCGATATTGGACAGCGATCCAATCGCCACATAAAGCTTCTTGCCATCCTCACTGGCGATCAGGTTCCTTGTCCAGTGCCCGCCATCCTTCATGGTGAAGATGGTCCGCCCCTCTCCCTTGATGCTGGTCTTCCCCTCCTCATAGGGAAAGGCGACGACCGCGTTGGAATTGCCGACATAAAGCGTCGAGCCGATCAGGGCCATGCCGAAGGGCTGGTGCTGGTTCTTGAGGAACACTTCGCGCGTCTCCGGCACCCCATCGCCATCCGCGTCGCGCAACAGGGTAATCTGATTTGCGCTCGGGTAGGTCGCTCCGGCGCGCTTCATGGTGCGGTTCATGGCAAAATCCATGAACCCTTCGATCTTGCGCGGCAGCGTCGCGGCTTCAGCGACCAGCACATCGCCATTGGGCAAAACATAAATCCAGCGCGGATGCTTGAGGTTTTCAGCAAAGGCCGAAACCTTCAGCCCGGCTGCCACCTTTGGCATGCCACCCAATTCCCAGCCCCGCGCCGTGGGCATTTTCAATATCGGAATGGCGCCTTGCGGCACGGCCTCGGGAATCGCCGGCGCCGTCCCGAACTGGGGCTGATGAGATTTCACCCGCGTCTTCCACCAGACATAGACCGCCCCGACGATTGCGATCGCCACAACCACGATCACCCACAACAACATTCCCACCGACATGTTTCCCCTCGCCTGCGTCCTGGCTTATTCCCAAATGCTTCACATCCATCACAACACGTTGAGCACTCATCTGCATCACTTATTTCCGTACCGTACGTTACGGTACGGATTTGCTTTACAGTCTTGACCCGCCGGGCTAGATATTGGGGCCATACCCGCCCGCACTCCATTTTGCCGCCGGGATTCACACCCCGCCCAGTCTTATTTCAGCAGGTGATCTTTATGCCCGCATATCGTTCCCGGACAACCACTCATGGCCGCAACATGGCAGGCGCGCGTGGACTTTGGCGCGCCACGGGCATGAAGAACGAGGATTTCGGCAAGCCGATCATTGCTGTGGTAAACTCTTTCACCCAGTTCGTTCCCGGCCACGTCCACCTCAAGGATCTGGGGCAGATGGTGGCGCGCGAGATTGAACGCGCCGGTGGCGTCGCCAAGGAATTCAATACCATCGCGGTCGATGACGGTATCGCCATGGGCCATGACGGCATGCTCTATTCCCTGCCCTCGCGCGAGATCATCGCCGACAGCGTGGAATACATGGTCAACGCCCACTGCGCCGACGCAATGGTCTGCATTTCCAACTGTGACAAGATCACGCCCGGCATGCTCAATGCCGCCATGCGCCTCAACATCCCGGTGGTGTTCGTCTCGGGTGGCCCGATGGAAGCGGGCAAGCTGATCACCGGCGACCAGTTGCAGGCGCTCGATCTCGTCGATGCCATGGTCGTCGCCGCTGACGACAACTATTCCGATGCGGAAGTTCAGGCCATCGAAGAAGCGGCCTGCCCCACCTGCGGCTCGTGCTCGGGCATGTTCACCGCCAACTCCATGAACTGCCTGACCGAAGCCTTGGGCCTGTCATTGCCGGGCAATGGCTCGACCCTTGCCACCCACGCTGACCGCAAGCAGCTGTTCCTCGAAGCGGGCCGCCTGATCGTCGAACTGGCCAAGCGCTATTATGAGGGGGACGACGAAAGCGTTCTGCCACGCTCGATCGTCACCAAGGAAGCGTTTGAAAACGCCATGACGCTCGACATCGCCATGGGCGGTTCGACCAACACGGTGCTGCACATTCTGGCCGCCGCCTATGAGGGCGAAGTCGATTTCACCATGGACGACATCGACCGGCTGAGCCGCGGCGTTCCGGTGCTGTGCAAGGTCGCCCCTGCCAAGCAGGACGTCCACATGGAAGACGTCCACCGGGCCGGCGGCATCATGAGCATTCTGGGCGAACTCGACCGCGCCGGGCTCATCCATAACCACCTGCCGACCATTCACAGTCGCACGCTGGGCGAAGGGCTCAATCGCTGGGACATCACCCGCACCAATGATGAAAGCGTCCGGCAGCTTTTCATGGCGGCCCCTGGTGGCGTTCGCACCACGCAGGCCTTCTCGACCCAGAACCGCTGGGCGGAACTCGATACCGATCGTAAGAACGGCGTCATCCGCTCTGCCGAACACGCTTTCTCGCAGGATGGTGGCCTCGCCGTCCTCAAGGGCAATATCGCCCTCGATGGCTGCGTGGTGAAGACGGCGGGGGTCGACGATTCCATCCTCAAGTTCACCGGGTCGGCTGTGGTTTACGAAAGCCAGGATGCTGCCGTTTCGGGCATTCTCACCGGCAAGGTTAAGGAAGGCGACGTCGTCGTCATCCGCTATGAAGGCCCCAAGGGTGGCCCGGGAATGCAGGAAATGCTGTATCCGACCAGCTATCTCAAATCCAAGGGACTGGGCAAAGCCTGTGCGCTGCTCACCGACGGCCGGTTTTCCGGAGGCACATCGGGCCTGTCGATCGGTCACGTTTCGCCAGAGGCGGCCAATGGCGGAGCAATCGGGCTGGTCGAAGCGGGTGACCAGATTGAAATCGACATCCCCAATCGCACCATCAACCTGCTGGTGTCGGATGCGGAACTGGAAGCCCGCCGCGCAGCGATGAACGCCAAAGGCGCAGACGCGTGGCGCCCGACCGAACAGCGCAAGCGCAAAGTCACGACCGCCCTCAAGGCCTATGCGGCGTTCGCGTCGAGCGCCGATCTGGGCGCGGTGCGGATTCTGCCCGAGTAACCCAGTCATTCAGCGCCGCTCCCGGTCCGGAGCGGCGCTTTTTCCTTCATGGTGCTGCAATGACCAGTCCCGTCCAAGGGCATCAGGATCGCCGACTGTTCGCCATCGGGCTGGGGCTGGTCACCTATATCTTCTTCACGCTTTGCGACACCTGCGCCAAGTGGATGGCCGTGTCGGGCATGCCGCCGCTCCAGGTAGCATTCGGTCGCTACGCGCTGCAATTTGCCTTCATGGCCGGGCTCGCCCTGCCCCATTCCGGGTTTGCTGCGCTGAAAACCAAACGCCCTGTGCTGCAGGTGGTCCGGGCGTTGGGGCTGTTGGGCATGACTGCCTTCAACTTTTTCGCCCTCGCCTATCTGCCGCTGACGCTGACCTCGTCGATCACCTTCGGCATGCCGCTATTGATCACCGCGCTTTCCGTTCCCCTTCTGGGTGAGCATGTGGGCTGGCGGCGCTGGGTGGCGATTCTGGTGGGGTTCATCGGCATCCTGATCGTCGTACAGCCCTGGGACGCAAGCTTCCACTGGGCGGTAATTCTGTCGCTGGCCAGCATCACCTCCGCGGCCATCTATTTTATCCTGACGCGCAAACTGACCGCCACGGAATCGACGATCAGCCTGCAACTTTATACCGGCCTTGTGGGCACGGTCTGCCTGCTGCCCTTCGCGCTGTGGAACTGGGAATGGCCCTCGGGCGGACTGGCGTGGATAGTCTTTCTCGGCGTCGGCGTCACAGCCATGATCGGCCACCAAATTTCCATCGCCGCCCACCGCTACGCGCCCGCGTCGGTCCTTGCGCCGTTCGCTTATAGCCAGATCATCTGGATGACGGCGTCGAGTTGGCTGATCTTTAACGAACCGCCCACCGTGTGGCTGCTGGTCGGCAGCCCGATCGTCATCGGCTCGGGGCTGTATATCTGGATGCGCGAGCGCCGCCTGGCGCGCGAAAGCGTAAGCCCGATTTCACCCGCCGAAGCCGAACTCCGGGTTTAACAGAGCCCTTTTCAGTCCGATGCTCTAATGCACCGGATCGTTTTCGCGCGTGTCTGGAGCCTCCCCGCGCCCCAAAAGCCCAGGTTCTCTCATCGGCGGGGCAAAGCTCACGCAGTTGCGCCCGGCCCGCTTGGAGGCATACAGCGCAACATCGGCCTGGGCGAACCACTGGATAGCTGACGCCAGTGTCCGGTCGAAGGGCGCAACCCCAAAACTCCCGGTCACCGAGAGCACCCCCCGCTCATTACGGAAGCGCAGGCGGGCGATTTCATCGCGCAGGCGCTCGGCGCATTGGCTGGCCTCATAAGCCAGCGTCTCGGGCAGCAGAATGCCGAATTGCGTACCCCCGATCCGCCCAAAGGAATCCGTAGCCCGCAAGCTTTCGATGGCGAGATTTGCCACCGATTGCAGAATCTCGTCAGCGGTGTCCATGCCCAGTGCCGCGTTGACCGCGCTGAACCGGTCGATGTCGAGAAAAATCAACGAGGCTGGCCGTTCGTAACGCCGTGACCGCGCGAATTCGCGCTCGACCTCGGATTGGAACCGGTGCCGGGTCAGCGCCCCGGTCAGATAGTCGAACCGGTCCGGCTGATGGGTTTCCAGCTGCGCCATGGCGATTTCCGCCAGATTCACCGCCAGCGTGATCTGCTCATGGGTGAAGCGTCGCGGGACCGTGTCCATCAGCGCCAGAACACCGACACTGTGGTGATCGGCGGTTCTAAGGGGCACTGCGAGATAACCCCGGATGCCGTCTTCCGACTCATCCCCCGAGAAAAGACCCGCCGTTCGCGGATCGCTAAGCGTATCCTCGATGACCATCGGGCCATCATCACAGATCGCAATCGCGCCCAGCGACCGGCTCCGGGGTATGTTTCGCGCCACGTCCCCCCAGGCGGCGAGCATCGTTTCCGCGTCCCGCCCGATCAGGGATATGGCAATACGCGGCGCGCCCGTCGCAAGATGAGCGGTTCTGGCGATGCGCTCAAGTGCCTCGCTGGGCCCCAGCCCCACAAGCCGGTAGCGGTGCAGCGCGGCGAGGCGCCCGTCTTCGTCGGTCGGCATATGTACGGTCATAAGCGCTCCGGACACCATTCCTCCAGCATTGACTGTAACCCGGATAGGCGCGATGCGGAGTTTCACCGGTTTATATGGTTACACAGTTCTAACTCTTGGTGATTTCAGCGCAGGGCCGATAGAACCGCCCCGGACGGATGCCCATCCGCCAGCAGTCCCGCCGCGCGCTGGAAGGCAATGATCCCAGTGCGGGTCTTGGGGCCGATAATGCCGTCCGGTGTTCCGACATTGTAACCGCGGCGGTTCAACTGAGCCTGCAATTCTTGCCGTTGATCGCGGGTCAGGCCGGTCTCATTGGCCGGGAACGGACGAATGAACGTCCCGACACCCAAAATCCGATCAGCCAGATGGCCGACAGCAAGGGCGTAATTGTCAGAATTGTTGTAGCGCTTGATCACATCGAAATTGTGCAGCAGCAGGAACACCGGCCCGTTGCCGCCCGCAGGCATGAAGATACGGCCCATGTCGCCGGACCTCGGGAACGAGCGGCCCCCGGTGCGGCGGACGCCCATCGCTTCCCATGCACCCAGCGACTGCTTGCCGACATCCCACGCGCGGCCATAGTCAAAGCCCGAGGGAAGCTGCACTTCATAGCCCCAGGTTTCCCCGGCGCGCCAGCCATGGGCCTTGAGGTAGTTGGCCGTAGATCCGAGCGCGTCGGGAATTGAGTTCCAGATGTCGCGCTTGCCATTGCCATTATAGTCGACGGCATAGGCCATGAAGCTCGACGGCATGAACTGGGTGTGCCCCATGGCCCCGGCCCACGAACCCACCATCTGCGGTGCGCTCACGTGACCGGCCTGCAGGATCTGCAACGCAGTCAGCAGTTCGCCCTTGAAGAACTCGTAGCGATAATTGCCATAGGTCAGGGTGGCGAGGGCGTGGATCACGTTGTTGCCGCCCATATAGGACCCGTAATTGGTCTCCATGCCCCAGATGCCGAGCACGATTTCGGGCTGCACGCCCCAGCGCTGTTGCGCACCGCCAAGGGTTTGGGCCCACTCGCCGCGCATGCGCTGGCCGGTATTGATCCGCGCCGAGCTCACCGCATCGGCCACATATTGACCGGTGGTCTTGACCATTTCGGGTTGGGTCCGCGTCAGGCTCATGACCCGGTCAGACGGGACAAATCCCGAAAAGGCCTGATCGAAAATACCGCGTGACACGCCACGCGCCTGCGCGGCGGGCCAAAGGGACGCAACGAAATTCGGCACATTGGCGAATGTTGGCCGGGCCAGCATCAGGCTGGCGCTGGCACCCAGCGCCAATGTCAGGGCGCGACGGCGCGACAGAACGGGAAAAACGGATGAAAGGGCATCTTTACGCATGGACCAACCTTCTCGGCTTCCAGTCGCAAGCAAACCCTATCGCGCCATTATGGCGAGACCCTGTCCCCGCCCCCGGTAAGAACAAGGCGATTTGCCTGCGGTACTCAACTCAGCCCCAAAAATGCCCGATCGGACTTAAGAGCGCGTTAAGCACGTTGCTTTGGAAACTCTTCATGGTCGGTTCTTCGATCAATCCATCGTGATCGCGCCGCGCGCGATCTGCTCGCGCACGGCGCAAAATCGGGTCAAACATGGGCCGGCTTACCAACCGAAGACAAATCCCAGCCCGGTCTGCCCGCCATATTGATTGACGTGGGCGTTGGTGCCATTCCCGAACTGGAACAGGCCATAGCTATTATTGCCGTTCTGCTGGCTGAGGCTGCCATTGTGTCCGTTTCCGTCCTGATGCACGACGCCCAGATTGTTGCCACCGCCCTGCATCAACCCGGCAACGTTGTTCAGACCATTCTGAGAGATCGAACCGTTCTGGATTCCATTGACGAGCGCATAAATCCCCAGCCCCGCCTGCATCATGTGTTGCTGGCTGGCATTGGCAGGCGCCAGATTGATCGAGACCTGTCCCGCCATGCCCGGCGTTGCCACAGTGCCTGCCGCAACCATCACGGCGACGATGCTGGCCAGCTTGAGTTTGGTGAGTGCCATGTTCCTGCTCCTGTTGCTTGCAAAGGGCTCGTTTCGCCCTTGTTTCCACCATGCCCGGGTTGTGCTGAACCGCCCCGGACGCTGGCGTTTATCTGTCGTTAAGACTTGCCATCGCGTGCGACGCGTCAGGCGAGAGGGCTCCCGGCCTGCATGCAATCGAAGGTCATGCCGTCGATTTCGATGGTGAACTCGATCTCGTAGCGCGCGCCGTTGCCCATCGAGATGCGGCCCAGCGAGGTCGGACCAGGTTCCCGCGCAGTAAATCCGCCGCCCTGATTGACGACGCTCGTGCCCGCCCCGCCGATGGATCGGGCGGAAAACCGGTAGGTTCCAGAAGCAGGGCCGCCATTGTACAGCGCTTCGAGCACCGTCGCCCCGCCTGCACTTGTGATGGCCACCTCGCATAGAGGAGCCCCAGCACTCGTCGCTGCATCTGCGGAGCGGGCGTAGCCGGCGCTTGCGATCAGGCCCAGGGCGAGGACGGCACCGGCGGCGGGGAACAGATAGCCGCTCAATTTGTGAGTATGCCCAGACATTGGATTTCTCCTTGCTGTGGCGCTCCGGCCGGGCACGCGACCCGGGCCGGTGCGAAAATCGGTGAAATTACGGGCAAACCTGAACGAAAGCGGCGACGTTGCCCGAGCCATACTGATCGACATTGGCGCTGCAGCCATTGCCCACCTGCACCCCGGCAGCGATATTGCCGTTGCCGTCCTGGGTCAGGATCGAGGTGTGGTTGGAGCCAAACTGGCCTACGCCCGCTTCGTTGAAATTGCCGTTCTGCCAGCTCTGCGCATTATTGCTCCAGCCGGTCTGGCCGCTCGCGGCGACGTTGCCGTGGCCATGCTGGGTGTTGGTGGTCGCGTTCCACCAGCCATCCTGGAAGATGCCGATCTGGTTGCCCCAGCCATTCTGGGTGCCGCCTGCGGAGTGGCCATAGCCCCACTGGTTGATGAAGATATCATTGGCCAGAGTGGGGGCTGCCACGGCAGCGGCGCTGACAGCGATGGTGGCTGCGATAACGAATTTCCTGATCATGTTCCGTCTCCTGGTTTGGACTGGCGGGTGTTGCGTACCGCCTCTTGTCTCTTGCAGGATCAGAATTAGGACAGGCCGCAGGAACCGGCCCTGAATCGGATATTCAGAAAACGTTCATCGCCCGAAATCTTCTACAAATCCGGGCTAATCGCGGCACAAACCTTTGATTTTGATACCCATATTCCATCGAAGCGTTATTCTTCGGGCTCCCAGTCGACCCAGTCGATGATGTGGCTTTCCCAGTCATCGATATCGGCATCCTGTTCGGCGACCGTGCGCCCCCGCACGGAAATCCCGGCGGCGTGAACGGTGTTGGGATCGCCGGAGACCAACGGATGCCACCAGGCCAGGCCGCGCCCTTCGGCAATGCGGCGATAGGCACAGCTTTTTGGAATCCAGTGGATTTCGCGCACCTTTTCGGGGGTCAGCTTGATGCAATCGGGCACCTTGGCCTGCCGGTTGGGATAGTCCGAACAGGCACAGGTTTCATCGTCGAGCAGCTTGCAGCGGACATTGGCAGCAAAGATCTGGCCGGTATCTTCGTCTTCGAGCTTGAGCAGGCAGCAGCGTCCACACCCATCGCAGAGCGCTTCCCACTCTTCGGTCGTCATTGCCTCCAGCGGCTTTTCATCCCAGAACGCCATCGGCGATATCAACTCCGTGCCTTTAACCAACCGGGCCTTCTTGCATAAAATTGTGGTGACCCGCGCCGCCGGTTGGCAATACAATAAAAAAATCCGGATCGGGCGCACCCTTGGTGCGCGCGGACGAGACCCAAGCGACCGAAGGGCCAAGGTGCAGGATCCGTTTTATACCAAGGAAAAGCAGTCCAGGGGCAAAAATCGGCTGCTCGAAGCAGACGCGTGGCTGGATTCGTTCCTCTATGACGGAATGCGCTCGTCGGGACGACTCTATACCAGGATTCAGGATTTTTTCGCCCTGTTCTCCGTGCGCGGCCTGCGGCGCTTCTTTGTCGAGATCACCTCAGACGCCCTGAGCTTTGGCGCCATGGGCGCGGTGCTGATGACCGCTCTGGCGTTGTCTGCCATGGATGCGACCGCCTCGGGCGAGTTCAATCGGGCGGAAGATTACTCGGTGATCTTTCTCGACCGGTACGGCAATGAAATCGGTCGCCGCGGCATTCGCGCCGATGATTCCGTGGCGCTGGCCGAAATACCCGACTTCCTCATCAAGGCAACACTGGCCACCGAAGACCGGCGGTTCTACACCCATTTCGGCATCGACGTGTGGGGCACAGTGCGCGCGCTGCTCTCCAACGCCGAAGGCGATTCCAGCCTTCAGGGCGGCTCATCGATCACCCAGCAACTGGCCAAGAACCTGTTCCTCTCCAACGAGCGCACGCTGGAGCGCAAGATCAAGGAACTGTTCCTCTCGTTCTGGCTGGAGGCCAATTACACCAAGGATGAGATTTTAAAATTCTACCTGGACCGCGCCTATATGGGGGGTGGCAATTTCGGCGTGGTCGCCGCCGCCGAGTATTATTTCGGCAAACAGGTGCAGGATGTCGACCTGTCGGAAGCGGCAATGCTGGCCGGGCTGTACAAGGCCCCCACCCGCTTTGCGCCTCATGTCGACGTGGCCGCCGCGCGCGGTCGGGCCAATGTGGTGCTCTCCAACATGGTCAACGCGGGCTACCTCACCGAAGGACAGGTCACCGCCGCCCGTCGCCGCCCCGCCGAGCCGATTAACCGCTCCGACGAGATCAACTCCCCCAACTATTTCCTCGACTGGGCGTTTTTTGAAACCAAGCGCATCGTCGGCGACAGCGACGAGGTCGGCTTCGTGGTCCGCACCACGATCGATCCCGAATTGCAGGCGCATGCCGAAGACGCGATCATCTCGGTGCTGCGCGAGCAAGGTGCGGCCTACAAGGTCAATCAGGGCGCGATGGTCGCCATGGATCTCAACGGCGCCGTCCGGGCTATGGTGGGCGGGACCGATTATGGCCAGAGCCAGTTCAACCGTGCCACTGCGCCCAACCGGCAGCCGGGCTCGGCGTTCAAGCCGTTCGTCTATGCCACCGCTTTCGAAATGCTCGACATCACCCCTCGTTCGGCGATTTCCGACAGTCCGGTGTGCATCGGCAATTGGTGCCCGCAGAATTACGGCCGCTCCTATCGCGGCTCGACGACCATACGCGCGGCGATGGCCTCCTCGATCAACACTGTGCCGGTCCGCCTCTCGATCCAGACCGGGCGCGAGCCGATAGCCGAAATGGCGCACCGTCTGGGCATTCGCAACGACTTTCCCGTCACCCGCTCGCTCGCGCTCGGGGTTGCCTCGGTGAGCGTGATCGACATGGCCTCCTCGTTCGCCGTCTTCGCCAATGGCGGCTATCGCGCCACGGGCTTTGGCATAAGCCGCATCACCACCCTGCGGGGAGAAGTCGTGTTCGAAGCCCAGGACTCGCACGAGCGCGTCCTCGACGAGCAGATCGTGCTGGCGATGAACGACATCCTCAACGCGGTCAATTATGGCGGCACCGGTGGCCGGGCTGTGGTCGAGGGTGTGCCCAGCGCGGGCAAAACCGGCACCACCAGTTCGTATCGCGACGCCTGGTATGTCGGCTACACCGGCAATTACGTCGCTGCCGTCTGGTATGGAAACGATAACTACTCCGCGATGAACAACCTCACCGGCGGCACCCTGCCCGCCATGAGCTGGCAGAAATTCATGGACTTCGCGCACTCAAATATCGAGGTGAAGCCCCTGTTTGGTGTCGCTATGGAGCCGAGGCCGTTTGTCATCGCCAGCGCCGACAGCGACGAGGATGGCGAGGCTGCGGTGATGCGCGCCCCCAATCTCACCCCTGCTGCCGCCCTCAAGCTCCTTGATCTGTCGGAAAAAATGCGTCAGGCACTACAGACTGGCACTGGTGCCGGACTGGATCAGGCTGCGGTCCCGTCACTGGACACAAACGAAAGTCTTTGACGTCTTGGGGTTGCTTTTCCGACTGCTGTTCGGCCTTGCGATTGCACTCGGCACGGGGTTCGGCGCCAGTTACTACGCGCTGACCGATGGTCGGCTGCTTGCCGCTGTCCGGGTCGGCCCATGGGTTGCCTGGCCCGATGTCGGGCAGGCTGCGCCCAATCCCTACACCCGCGCCTATCTGGCCCGAACCGGCCACCTGCAACTCGGCCATGCCGAAGGCATCCAGTTCTCCGCCTTCAGCGATGATGACGGCGAAGCCCTCGATGCCCGATGCACTTACGAAATAAGGGGCACCGTTCCCGGCGCCAGCTTCTGGACGCTGGTTGCCACCGCCCTTGACGGCACCAACATTGCCGCGTCCGATGCCCTCCCCGCCCTTCACAGCGAGCGGATCGCGCGCAGCGGCGCTGGTGACCTTGTCGCTGCGGTCGGCCCGCATCTTTCGCCCGGCAACTGGCTGGAAACGGCGGGCAAAGGTGAATTCGTGATCCTGCTCACGCTCTATGATGCTACCGCCTTTTCTGGTGGCAATTCGGCACTTGGCGATATGCCATCCATCCGCAAACTGGTGTGCCCATGAGCCGGCTGTTGTTCTGGGCGGCGGGCGGCCTTGTGCTGGGCGGGCTGATCCATCTCATCGTCATCATCACCCTGCCCGATGCGGCGACGCGGGGCGTCTGGAATCGGCTCAGCGCCATCGCCCCGGCGGAAACGCTGGTGGTTATCGACGATATCGGCCCCAATGCGCCCAACCCGCTCGGGCTCGACCCCGAACTGCTCTATGGCGTGTGCCGGCTGGAGCTCAACGATGGCCCCGGCATCGTCAGCGGCCCGCTTCCCCTCGCCTTCTGGTCTGTTGCGGTTTTCAATCCCAGCGGCCATGTGATCTATTCGACCACCAACCGGTCCGGGTCCGGCGACTTGCTCGATATGGGGCTGTTCAATCCGTCCCAAACGCGGCTCTTGGCCGAACAGCGCTTCGAGATCAACGAAGGCCTGCTGATTGTGGAAACCGGCGGCGACGACGCGATCGCCGTTATCCGGCTGGCCCCGCCGCATCCCTCCATGCGAGAGCGCTATCGGGATATCCTCGCCGGTCTTGCCTGCCGGACGCTGCGCTAGGGCGTCCTTCGACAAGCGCCGCTATTTGCGGACAAGCGCCTCCACCGGCTGCTCAAATCGCGAGGCAAGCGCGCTGTCCTTGAACACCACGCCTCCGCCACCGGCAAGGCAGAAATCCCCCGCCTCGGCGCGCTGCACATAGGCGGCCATGTGCGTCAACAGCGCATCGACCGAACGCGCTTCCTCGTGCGGGGTCTCGACCAGCAACCGCTCCAATGCCGTTGAATAGGACAGATGCCGATAGCCCAGCGCACGCGTGAACCAATTGATTTTGCGGTTATTTTCGATGCGGCGCGCCGCCACCTGTTGCGGGGCGTCGGGGGCCGCCAGGCCGACATTGCCCACGGCAATCTGGCGCTGCCGGTCCACTTCGATCACCCGGCAGATGGCGGCAAAGGTCGCAGGAATGGTGGCGATATCGGCAGTGATATCGTCGGCAATCTTGCTGTAGCGCACCCGGGACGACTGGAAGCGGGTACTGCGCAAATACTGGTAATAGCGATCAGCTAGAAACTGCGTATCGGTCGCGGCGGATATGCGCGTCCGTTGCAGTTCGACCGCGGTGTCATAGAACCAGTCCCGGCTGTGGGGCGCAACCAGAAACCGCCACACCCGATCTTCCATTTCCCGTTCCTGGTCGGTGAGATTGAAATTAGAGACCGCTTCGCCCCGCCCGGCGGCCTGCGCCGCCCCCATGTGCGGCATCAGTTCGTCGTGGAGCACGCTTGGTGCTGCCCGGCCGAAATCGCCCGTGGGCCGGGCGCAGCCAGCAACGGCAAGGCAAGCCAGGGCGATGAGAACGCCAGAGCAATTCCAGGACATGCGCAAAAACAACGGCTTGGTTCGTTTCACCGTTTCCGTGGAACGATGAAACGATGAAACGAAACGGGAGATCACCAGTTCAGCCCTTTCGCGTCCGTCCCATCTGCGGCCTTTGTGCCGACTCGCAGACAGCGGTGGCGCGCTCATAGCGGACGCCCATGAACAGTATGATTTTTGCCGTATGACCCTTGGCGGTCACCGGCGCTGAACGCGCCTCCCTGAGACTGAATTTGAGCACCCTGCCCATGTGTGGCCTCATCCGTTCGGTGCAGTTTTCCGGCGCGTGGCTCTTCCCTGTCCCACGTCCGGCGACCCGCCTGTCATACGCCATTAAGACTTCGTCAAGGTTAACAGTCCGCTAACGAATTGCGGTCAATAGTGACGATAGAGACAGGGGACCGGATCGGCTCAGACCAGATGATCGGCTTTCAGCCATATGAAACATTCCAACTGCTGATTGAAAATGGCGGTGTCGAGCGGGCCAACACGCTGCTGGTGGCCGCGTGCGATGCCTATGCGCGCCGCGCTCGCCCACTCGCCGCAGAGATCGAGCAGTTCGAAGTGTTGGCCCAGCGGCTGTTCCCCACCGCCGCGCCAACCGCACGCGCCAGGGCCGCTGGCATCCTGGCCAGCGCCGGGCACCTCACACCGGCTCTCGAAATCCTCGTTTATGAGCATCTGGGCACCGGGTTGATCCCCCATGTGGAGCAGGCCTCGTCGCTGTCCAATGATGTCGTGCTGCGTCTGATCGACAAGGGCAATATCGATGTTGCCGCCGCCATCGCCCACAGGGACGATCTTTCCAATGGCGCGTTGGCACGGCTGTTCGCCATCAACAGCCGCAAGGTCTATCGGGCCCTCGCAACCAACACCGCCATCGCGCCGCGCGGGGCCCATCTCGATGCCCTGTTGCGCTCTGCTGAAATGGATCATCAGGTGGCCTCCACCCTCGCACAACGCGGGGATTTCGACGCCGCCCTGCTGACCAATGTATTCTTCGATCTTTCTGAAGAAGGCCGAACCAGCGTTCTGCGGGCCTATGCCGGGCGCAATCTGCCGCAAGCGCCGATGATGCGCACCTTTGAGCAGATTTCGGTCGCAACCGATGAATTCACCGGTGCGCTGATGAAGCTGTTTTCGGAAAACCGGCGGCCCAGGATCACCCGGCTGTTGACCCAGATCACCGGCCTTGATGAATTCCGCTGCGCCGAGATTGCCCACGACACCAATGGAGCCGCGCTCTTTGTCGTGCTCCGGGCCTTTGGATGCACGTCCAAGGAAGGTCTCAAGGTCCTCATTCATGCAACCAGCCATGATTCGGATCGCTCGGGGCAGTTGGCCGGTTTCGCCCGCATGTTCGAAGAGATCAGCGTTTCCGCCATGGTGTATGTGATGAGCGCGTGGCGTGGCGACGTGAAACCCGCCGAACTCGCCAGGCCTGAATATGCCGGTGTTCCCGCCTCCAGGCAGCGCGCGGGTGAAACTCGGCCTGCACAGCGCAGTCGTTCTGCGGGCGACGAGGCCCTCAAGGCGCTCGATCAGCTGAGCACCTCGCGCCAGGCGGGATAATTTTCTTATACTAGGTCGATTCCCGGGTCATCGCCGCGCATATCGAGCGACAGCACCCAGAAATCGGGATCGAATTTGCTTTCCTGCGCGATCCTCTCGACCACCGTCAGCGGATCGACACGGTCGAAGCGCTTTTGGAATACCCGGTCGACAGGTTGCTCATCGAGCAAGGCACCCGGTGCCGGCGTAAACAACGATACCGTACCGTCCAGATGATCGACCTCGATCCAGATCTGGCCCGCGATCGAATCACCGCGCCGTGACACCACGCAGAAATTGCCGTTGTCGTTATGCCGCCGCACGAATGCGGCGCACCAGATGTCGGAACGCAATTGTTGCATGGCAATAAGACTGGACCCGGATGCGAACGCGGCAAATCGCGCTCGTCCAAAGCCTAGAGGAAAGCACCCGCTTCGACCAGCATCTGCCGCAACATGGGGCTCACCTCTCCGGTGGGCCGAAAGTTGTTGAAGATCTGGAACTGGCGGATGGCGCGGGCAGTCGCTTCATCAGCAACCCCGTTTACCGCCCCTTGCAGGAACCCGAGCCGCGTCAGACCGCGCTGGATTTCGCTGACCAGGTCCTCGTTGAGGACCGGGGCCACATCGGCCCGACTCGGCGCGGCGGTGACTGGCGCTGTGGCCTGAGCGGCCTGCGGGACGTCCGGGGACAAGTCCGCCACTGTCTGGCGCTCCGCTGCTGCCATGGCGGTCGCCGAATCTTCCTGCATCTGGGCGATGAGCGGACCAAGTTCGTCGGCGGCAGGTTCCGCCGCCACCAACGGGGCCGGAGCCGTGTTCACCGGCGCTGGCGTCTGGGACGTTTCTAAAGGTGCCCTTTTCACAGCCTCGATCACCTGCGGCGTGGCCGCCCCGGTCCGCGGCAAGCCGGACCGGGATTCGAACAGCCGGATAGCGTCGGCGGTCTTGGGGCCATAATAGCCGTCGACGGTCCCGTTGAACATGCCCAGCGCCATTAGCTTGCCCTGCAAATCGGCAATATCCTGATTACCGATGGCCGAAGGTTCGGACACCGGCGCAGGCTGCACCGGCGCCGGCTCTGCAGCCACAACGCTGGCTGTCTGTTCCATCGCGGGCCGCGCGGGCACGCTTTCGGGCTGCACCACCACGGGCGCGATGGGCTCGGGGATATCCACGCTCTTTTGCGCCCCGGCTGCAAACATGGGGGCCGGGTGGCGCGTCTCCTGCAGGAACAGCGCATTGGTCCCCGCCATCAGGATCAGCCCCGAAGCCAGCACAAGACCTGTCGAGGCCATTGGCGAGCGCGCGAACTGAGCGAACCCCCAGGCAAAACCTTTTGCGGCGAACCCGGCCGCGCTGGCGCCAATCGCAAGGGGAATCTGAGCAATGCCGGTGGTCATAGTGCTGCGCTTCTTCTTTCGTCTTCTAGCCATTTTTCTTCGTCATTTTTGCGCATTCTCGCGGGAAGGTGCTCAATTGTACCGCCAACTTTTGCCAAACTTTGGGGGCCATCAATGGGCAGCAGCACGGTCACAGTCGTGCCCACCCCCTGTTCCGACAGCACTTCCAGCCGCCCCCCATGCAGCGCCACCAACCCCTTCACAATCGACAACCCCAACCCGGTCCCCTCGTATCGGCGGGCCAATCCCGCCTGCGCTTGAAGGAACGGCTCACCGATCCGTCGGATGGTATCGGGGTGCATACCGATGCCGCCATCGGACACAGAAATGTTGAGCATCTTACCCTGCCGCTTGACGGAAAGGATAACCTTGCCGCCTTCGTGGCTGAATTTAAGGGCGTTGGAGAGCAGGTTGATCAGGATCTGCCGGCAGGCCCGCTCATCACCCACGATATTGGGCAGGCGCTCCGGCAATCGGGCGTCTATGTCGATCCTGCGGTCACGGCCCAGTTTCTCGACCATTTGCAGGCAGGGCTCGACCAGATCCTGCGGCGCAAACAATTCTGTGTGGACTTCGAACTTGCCCGCTTCAATCTTCGACATGTCGAGCAGCATGTTGACCACGTCGATCAGATGGTGACCGCTGCGGCTGATATGGCCCGCATATTCCTGATGAGTGGGCGATAGATCGCCCCCGATCCCCTCGGCCATCATGTCGGAAAAGCCGACAATGGCGTTGAGCGGCGTGCGCAGTTCATGGCCGATGGTGGCGAGGAACCGTGACTTGGCCTCCGAGGCATCCACGGCCTCCTGGCGGGCGGCTTCGAGTTGGCTCTCGCCATCCTTGCGCACACTGATGTTGCGCATGACGCCCAGGACTTCGCAAGGCTGATCGTCCGATCCCGTCGGCAGGCTCAATGGCGCCAGCGACAACTCCGTCCAGATATAGCGCCCCCCTGCCCCGGCCTGTGCATCGTCGCGCCGCAGGCGCAATTCAACAACGAACGGAACGCGATTGCGCGACACATCGGCAATGGCCTTACGGTATGCTGGCCGGTCCATCACGTGCACGCGTTCAAAAAGCCCGGTATGGTCCAGTTCAAACGGGCGGCACCCCAGCAGTTGGCTGGCTGAGCGGGAAATATAAGTCGGCGTACCGTTTTCGCGATACCGCACCACGGCACCCAGCATGGTGTCGGCGAGGGTCGCAAACACCTGCGTCTGATCAGTGGCAAGCTGTTGACGCGCGGCATCGAGGTGCCGAAAAGTGATCAGCGTCATGGCAGCAACGACAGCGATAGCGATAACGGGGAAAACACTCGCGGGCCACCCGCCCAGCGCAATTGACGCCCAGTTGCCAAACCCGCTGACCGCCACGACCATGGCAGGAGCGCCCCAGGCAAACATCCGGACACGCGAACGGCCCAGCGCCACGCCATACACCCCAGCGAGCACTCCAAGCCCAACCCCGAAATTGATAACCGCGCCGTCCATCAAGGCAAGGCCCGACCCCGCGATGGCAAGGGCGGCGACATGGGTGGCGATTGCCGCTTCAGATGCGTTTCGGCCGACCAGCACAGCGCTCAGGACCATGAAGGCCAGAGCGGCGACGGCAGCAAACAGGGGAGCGGCGTTCCCATCTACAAAAATCATCAGCGCACATGCGAATGCCAGACCGAGACCCGCCATCATGGCCACGGTGTTGCCGACCAGCACACCACGCAGCCCGGCACCGGCCTCCGCTGCGGCGATGCCGGATGCCATCTCCAGGTGACTAGGGATCAAGTCTGAGAAAGAGTTACGCATGAAACACTCAACTGAATGCCGCGATACGCTGCGGCAGTGCATCCGGAAATATCGTCCGGGCGGGTCCACCCTTCCATTCAAGCCCTAAAACACCCTTAAGTCTGAACGGCATCCGGTCCTCTGCCCCCGCATCCGACAACGTTTGGCGGGCCTTTCTCGGAGTAGCGTAAATAGAGTCTTGCTTAATGGCCGCCTGATCGGCTGCATCGCCTTTGTGTAAAATTTTAAGCAAATTTGAGCCCAATGCTTCACATGGGACGTGCAATCTGCGCGCAATGATCTGCCGGCCATCGAGCGAAGAAAGGAAGTGCATGTTTTTGGTTCGCTCAGCCTTCTGGCTCACCGCCGCCTTCATCGTGATGGCGCCGGGCGTTGGCATGGACGTGGGCGCGTCGGTCCGATCGGGCGGCGAACACCTGGTCAGTCAGGGTGCGCAGATGGTGGGCGACACTCTTCTGCCGGCAAGCTGCACCGCCATCGAATGCGTGGTGGGCCGCAGCATCATCGGCCATGTTGCAGAAGCGGGTGAACCGGTTTCGGTTTTGCTTGATACTATTGCGGACGTGCCGGATGCATATGCCGCTTTCCCGCCCCCACGTCCGGATTGGGCATATTGAGCCGGTTTCCCCTTTTCTTGCCGGTGCCAAGGGGCTAGATATTGGGGATGAACACCACAGCCGCATTTGATGAAATCGCCGAAAATCTCTCCCTGCTCGACGACTGGGAGGATCGGTATCGCTACATCATCGAACTGGGCCAGGCCCTCAAGCCGCTGTCTCCGAATGAATATATTGCGGACAACAAGGTCCATGGCTGCGCATCGCAGGTCTGGCTGGTTACCGAAAGTACCGTTGGTAACACCGGAACCATACTGACCTTTCGCGGCGATTCCGATGCAATGATCGTCAAGGGGCTGGTCGCCATCATTCTGGCGCTCTATTCGGGCCGCACCGCCGCGGACATCGCCGCAACCGACGCCCTGCTGATCCTCGATTCGATCGGCCTGCGCGAACACCTGTCCACCCAGCGGTCCAATGGCCTGGCCGCCATGGTGGCCCGCCTTCGCGGGGATGCTCAGGCGGCCACGCTGGCCTGAGCCGCCCCTCAGCCAAATTCGCTTGGTCTTGCGCTGGCTTCCATCCAGTTGCTGTTTCCGGTCGCAGGCAGTCCCACGGCGTCTGATGTGAGGCCGAAATGCCTTGCCGCTGCCTCCAATCCAATGCGCAGCACCAGCTTTGCGCTGCGGCGCGGCCATCGTCGCTCTACTTCGACCTGTTGCAGGCCCTTGTCGAAGCCGCAGACATCGATCAGGACTCCGGCGCAGTCGGAGGGCAAGAGTTTCCAGATTTCGGCCAGCTTGCGCCGCGCGTCCGCTGCCATATCGCCGATGTCGTGCGCACCTGCCCCTCCCCGGTTGCCACCGACGCGCGGGCCGTAATACATCGTGGTCCGCGGCTGTAACTGACTGCGTTCAAACAAGACTTGAATGCGCTGCCCGGCTTCGAGATGGTGGGGTTGGAGAAAGCCGGGCAGACCGGCCTTGTGCCGCGCGAGCGATCTTAATGTATCGTTTTTCAGCACGCTATCGTCCGACATGGATCGCTCCTGCCAAATCCGGATGGAGCGGGAACCGCAGACCGGAGTGTCTGGCCCTCTCGATCTCTTGTTCCAAAGCGGTGATTCGAATGTCTTCCGGACTGCCCTCGTCGCGGGCATCTTCGATCTGGGCGCAAGCATAGGCCACGGTTGTGCGGTCTCGCCCGAAGAACTGTCCCACCTGGGTCATGGTCATCCCCAGCAGCACATTGCACAGATACATCGCCAGTTGGCGGGCCGCCGCCGTGGGGAGCTGTTTGCGGGAGGGGGCGAAGAAATCCCGATACCGCACCCCAGTGGTAGAAGATACAATGCGGACAACAAGCCGACACTCGCGCCGGAGAGCGGGCGAAAGCAGGTTCCGCTCCATCCGGCTTGTCGTGGACACCCAAATCGTCATAGGAACACTCTCTCATAAATAGGATATAATTCCTATAGCCGAGAGAGCGAGCCGCGGGGATAAGTGCCCCTACCAATTTGCGCTGGAGTTCAAATCGGCACGGTGCGGTTGCTTGCGCCCGAACCGCCTTGCCATCGCCAACAAAAAAGGGCCGCTGCCGCAGCCCTTTTTTGCAGTGTCATCAAAGGCTTCAGGCCGTCTTGCGACCCAATCCGTTGGCCTTGGCGAGGCGCGAACGCGTGGCCGAATAGGAGGGCGCGACCATGGGATAATCCACGGGCAGGCCCCATTTTTCCCGATATTCCTCGGGCGACAGATTATAATGGGTGCGCAGGTGCCGCTTGAGCGACTTAAACTTCTTTCCGTCTTCAAGACAGATAATATAGTCAGGCGTTACGGATTTGCGCACAGGCACTGCCGGCTTCTTTTCCTCCTCAGGAATGATTGCTTCCTGGGAGCCCAAAGCTTTGAGTGCGTCGTGAACATCACTGATCAGGCGGGGCAGATCGGTAGGACTGATAGCATTGTGGCTGACATAGGCAGCGACGATTTCTGTGCTGTATTCGACAAGGTCAAGCTCGACCTTGTTCTCGGCGTGAGCCAGAGCGGTCATTGCAAATCCCTTCTATGGGGGTGGGGGCTATTTCACACGATCCGGTATATCCGGACCTTGCTGGGTTGCTCACTACTGTTGTTCGGAACAGTTTGCAACCGTCGCATACATCTTGTCCAAATTTTGGTTATCTTGGCATTTACTTGCGAAAATGGTCAGATTTTTCGAAATCGTCCATCACCAGCCCCTTGGCAGGCCGGTATCCGGCGATATACGCGGCGCGTGCCAGAAGATGCGCCGAAATCGGCGCCGTGAGCATGAAAAAGATGATGCCCAGCAGGGCCCGGAAAATCACCGCCGTCTCGAAACTCACCAGCGCGATCGCCAGCAACGCCAGCCCCGACCCAACAGCTCCGGCCTTGGAGGCCGTGTGCATCCGGGTGAACAGATCGGGCAGACGGACAATTCCGAATGCGGCCAGAAAGCTGAACAGGGCACCAGCAATCAGCATCAGACCAGCGACATAGTAGAGCAGATCGACGATCATTTCCGTGCCTCCTCCAGATGCTCTTCCTCGTTGGTTCTGCTGACTTCCCAGCGCTGTAGCACAAAGCGAGAAAAGGCAACCGTTGACAAAAACCCGATCAGCCCCAGCGCGATAGCAATATCGAGATAGAGCATGAAGCCCGTGCGCAGGGCGATCACCGCGATATAGCCGATGACCACCGCCACCAGCATGTCCAGCGCCAGAATACGGTCAGGCAGACTGGGGCCAACGATGATGCGGTAAATAGTTACCAGCAGCGCCAAGGTGAGAATACCGAGCGAAATCGTGGTCGCCAAATGCAGGAATTCCGGGCCGCTCATCATTGGAACACCTCGATGATCTTTTGCTCAAAACCATCCCGGATTGAGGCGATCGTCTCCTCGCGATCGTGCATTTCGAGGACATGGATATAGAGCACACTGCGATCGTCCGACACATCGACGCTCAGCGTCCCCGGGGTCAGCGTGATCAAATTGGCCAGCAGGGTGATTTCGACATCGGTCTGCACGGTCAGCGGATAGGCGATGATCGCAGGGGCGATACGGTTGTGCATATTGGGCGAAATCACGAGGATTGCGACCCGCCATGCAGAGAGCGCCAATTCGGTCAGAAACAGCAGGGCAAGCGAAACCACCCGGCCCAGCCGCCGCAGCAGATGCGGCCGTTCGATCCGCTCACGCAGGAAAAGGCCGGCCCCTGCCCCGATCAGCGCCCCGAGCAGCAGGTTGAGCAGGGTGAAGGTGCCGGTGACGAACGCCCAGACCACAGAAAGGGTTACGACAATCAGGACAAAGGTCATGGCTGGGGCACCTGCGCAAACACTGCATCAATGTAGCGGTCCGGCGCGAGCAGATCACGCGCAGCAATCCCTGATGCGGTGAACAGCCAGTCGGGAAACAGCCCGAATATCACGATGACGGCGAAAAAGGCCGCGGTTGGCACCAGCCCCAGCCGCGTATCTGTGCGGCTCAGGGGGCGCAAGTCGGGGTTTGGCTGTTCCGAGCGCTCACCCTCTTTGCCATTGCGCCAGAAAATATGCGCCCACAGCCTGCTGGCAGCGATCAGGGTCAGGAATGAATTGGCGAGTACGGCAAAGACCAGCCACCAGTTGTCTCCGCGAATACCGCTCTCGACAAGCAGGATTTTCGGCCAAAGGCCCAGAAAGGGCGGCATGCCCGATACCGCAAAAATCATGATGACGAACAGAATGGAAAGCGGAGCGCTCGCCTTATACACCCCACCCATTTCGCGGATGTCCGCAGTGCCAGTGGTCTTTTCGATCAGCCCGGCCAGCAGGTAGAAGGCGGTGAGGGTCAGCATCGAATGGAAGGCGTAAAAGATCGCGCCACCCACCCCGTGCATTGCTCCCAAGGCGAAACCGGCAAAGATCGCCCCGATGCCGCCAATCACGAAAAACCCCACAGCGCGGCGCAGATTGGCCTGGGCCATGGCGCCGAGCGGGCCCAGAAGCAGTGTCGCAAACGCGATGATCGCGATGACCGATTGGAGCTGGGCATGACCTTCAGGCAGCGCCATGGTCAACACCCTGATCGCGGCATAGGCCCCAACCTTGGTGAGCAATCCGCCAAAAATTGCCGAAACCGCAACATCGGGGGTGTGGTAGGAGGCCGGAAGCCAGGCATTGGCGGGGAACGCCGCAGCCTTGACCGCAAAAGCAAACAGGAACAGCAACGAAACCGTGATCAGCGGCCCGAACGGTATCGCTGCCCCTTTCTCCACCAGATCGGCGAAATTGAGCGTCCCGGTCAAACCGTAGAGATAGGCGATGGCAACGAGGAACATCGTTGTCGCGAGGAAATTGAGAAATCCGTACTTGATCGCGCCATCGAGTTGGACTTTCCGTCCGCCCAGAATGAGCAGTCCGAACGATGCGATCAGCATCACTTCGAACCACACATAGAGGTTGAAGATATCCCCGGTCAGGAACGAGCCGCTGACGCCTGCAAGCAGCAGCAGCAGCATCGGATAAAACCCGAACAGATGCCCGCGCTCGGTGAGGTCCGTCTGGGCATAAAATGCTACCACCAGCGTCGCGATCGACGCCGCCAGCGCAAAGATGGCGCTGGTCATGTCTGCTGCAAATGTGATGCCGAACGGCGGCAACCACTTGCCCATGGTCATGGCGACCGGGCCCGTCTCGAAAACCCGTAGCACCAGGTAGATGTTCGAAACCAGAATGGCGCCGATGATCGCCACGGCAAAGACGAGCTGGATCTGGCGCTGACTGCGCAGCATGACCAGGAACCCCGCCCCGAACAGGGCCAGCGCGACCGGCCAGACCACCAGCCAATCGGATGCCGATGTTGCCACATCGATCATCGAAACAGGCAGATCCAGCGTATCGTAGGGAGAACCGGCAGACGGCATGGTCGTGCTTACCTAATAACTCAAAGGAGGACGCGGCGCATGCTCGGGCTCGGCGATACGCATGTTGTCCGTGTCATCGGCATCCAGTTCCTGATACGCGCGGTAGCCCAGCACCAGCATGAAGGCAAACAGCGCAAAGCCGATGACGATAGCGGTGAGGATCAACGCCTGCGGCAGCGGATTGGCAGAACCGGAAAGCGGGAAAAATTGTCCGGCGGGCACAATCGGCGGCACCTCAACCGAAAGACGGCCGATGGTGAAAATCAGCAGATTGACGCCATTGCCGAGGATCACCATGCCCAGCAGCATGCGGATGATCGCCTTGGACAGCAACAGATAGACCGCGATCGCAAAAAACAGGCCGATCAGAACGGCAAGAGCCACTTCCATCAGTCGTCTCCCTCTTCGCCGTCCAGCGCCAGAGCGATGGTGCTGATCGCCCCGACGACGACCGCATACACCCCGATATCGAACAGCAGCGGGGTCGAAAGCGCGATTTCCGCGCCTTCAAACTCAAAGATCCACCACAGGCCGGTGAGAAACGGAACTTCGGTTGCCAGAGAGACAAAGCCGGCGATAGCGGCCAGCACAACGCCCAGCCCGGCCAGCGTGATCGGGTGCACCCGCAACGCCCGTCGTGTCGCCGCAGCGCCTGCGGAAATGCTGTAAATGGCGATGCCAGACGCCCCGATCAGTCCGCCAATGAACCCGCCGCCGGGTTCATTGTGGCCGCGTAACATGACAAAAACGGAAAATACCAGCATCAGTGCGGAGAGCGCAGGAGCAGCAGTTCTGAAAATGACCGTGTTCACGCCGCCTTCTCCTTCCTGCGCGTCGAGCGCGGCTTTTTGGCCGACTCAGGCTTCGCTCGATGCCGGATGAGCGCCAGAATGGCGAGACCAGCGGCCATCACGACGGAGATTTCACCCAAAGTATCAATGGCGCGGTAGTCGACAAGGATCACGTTGACGATGTTGCGACCATGGGCGATCGGCGTGCTGGTCGCCTGGAATAGCTCGGTTAGCGACAAATCGAGATCGGTTTGCAGCACCACCAGCAGCAGGATGGTGATCCCCGCCCCCACGGCGATGGCCACGGTTCCGTCGCGGATCGCAGCCTCCAGTTCGCGATGGTCAGCCTTGCCCAGATGCAGCCTTGTCATTACGAGCGCGAGAATGATGACGCTGAGGGTTTCCACCATGAACTGGGTGAAGCTCAGGTCAGGCGCGCCGAACAGCATGAAGATGACCGCAACCGCAAAGCCCTGAATACCGAGCGCGACGATGGCGGTCAGCCGCGAACGCGCGCCAACCACAGTGATCAACCCGATGGCGGCGATCAGCACAGCACCCCACTCGTAGAAGGTCAGGACCGGCCAGTCCGGCAGAGACGGCAAGCTGTTGGAAACGATCAGCGGCGCCAGCAGCGAGACTGCCAGAACGGCGAAAAACAGCAGCAAATAAAGTTCCAGCCGCCCGTGATGCAGGAGACGGGTCACCCGGTCGCCGAACCGGATCAGTCCGAACATTGCGGCGTCGAACCCGGCATCGAAGGTCCAGCCGATGCCCTCGCCCACCCGCCGCAAAGCCAGGCGAACGTTATCGGCGTGCCAGAACAGCGCTATCCCAAGGGCCCAGGTTACGATCGAAGCCCATATTGCGGGATTGAGCAAATCGAAGGCGAGATGGACTTGGGCGTCAACCGCACCATCGTAAATGGAGGCACCGGCGGGGCTGAGCACCACCCGGTTGAGCCAATCGGTGAACAGCCCCGCAACGATACCCAGCACCCCCAGCACCACCGGCCCGGCAAATAGGCTCACCGAGCCTTCGTGCGGCACATGCGGCGTTGGCCGCGGTTCGCCAAGGAAGGGCCGTAGCGCAATGAGCAGGCCCACCACCATCATGCAGGCATTGCCCACGACCATCACGGCAAGAAACAGCAGATCGGGCCACACGCCACTGGTCAGCGCCAGATACATTTCTTCCTTGGCCAGAAAACCAATCGCGATCGGGAACCCGGCCATGGAAAAGCCCGACAGCAGGGCAGCGATGAAGGTCACCGGCATGGCTTCGCGCAGTCCGCGAAGGACGGTGATGTCGCGAGTCCCGGTGCCGTGATCGATGGTCCCCGCCACCATGAACAGGGCACCCTTGAACAGGGAGTGGGCGCACAGATACAGCACCGCGCCGAGCACCGCCTCTTTGGTGCCAAACCCGATCAGCATGACCAGCAGCCCCAGCGAACCCAGCGTGGTGTAGGCGAGCTTTTGCTTGAGGTCGGTCTGGCGCAAGGCCAACACACCGCCCAGCAGCAGGGTGATACCCCCGAATACCGTCAATATCCAGAACCACGCTTGGGTTCCGCCCAGTACCGGGTTCATGCGCGCCAGCAGATAGACGCCCGCTTTCACCATGGTGGCCGAGTGCAGATAAGCCGAGACGGGCGTTGGGGCTTCCATCGCGTTGGGCAGCCAGAAGTGGAACGGGAACTGGGCCGATTTGGCGAACGCTCCAGCCACAACCAGCAGCATGGCGACCAGATACGCCCCGCTCTGCTGCGCGACACCCGCGCTGGCCAGCATGCCGCTCAGGCTGTTCTGCCCGGTGATGAGGGTGAGCATGATCAGCCCGGCCAGCAAGGCCAGTCCCCCGCCGCCGGTGACGATCAGGGCCTGAATAGCGGCCCGCCGGGCCGCCTGCCGACTGTGATCGAACCCGATCAAGAGGAACGAGGTGATCGAGGTCAGTTCCCAGAACACGAACAGGGTGAAGATGTTGTCCGCCAGAACGAGGCCGAGCATCGACCCCATGAACATCAGCATGTAGGAGAAAAATCGCCCCTGATGCGGATGCCCCGCCAGATAGCCGCCCGAATAGATGATGATGAACGTGCCGATGCCGGAAATCAGCGCGCCAAAAACCAGGCTCAACCCGTCGATGAAGAATGAAAACCTGATCCCATAGGCCGGGATCCAATCGAGCCCGGCTTGAATTGCGGTCAGATCGGAAACCGGCCCGATAAAACTGAGAAAAGTTGCAAAGATGGCCGCGGGCACGATGGCGAGTATCCAGCCCGCCATTGGCCCGGCAAACCGTGTGATCCAGGGGGCCAGAAGCGCGGCGATAAAAGGCGCAAGCGCTATCAGCGCGACAACCACATCAAGGTCAGGTCCCAAACGAGTCCCCCGATCGCCAATCTCGTCATCAAGTCCCGGAAAGCAGGACTGCCCGAAAGAATCAGTTGGCAAACAGTAACGTTCCTTTGCGCAAGCTCAACCAAAACCGGAACCTGGAACGCAATATTGACTCTAAAGTTGTGATAACCACATCGGAAGCGATCGCTATAATCTGCGATGACCGACGGAAGGGATGTTAAAATGAACGATGAAACGGATCGGTCCACCACCGAATGGCGCTCCAGACTGACGCCGGAACAATTCCGTGTCACCCGCGAGCATGGCACCGAACGCGCCTTCTCTCACCCGTATAATCTGGAAAAAAGGGACGGCATCTATCATTGCGTGTGCTGTGGTGCCCCACTTTTCAAATCGGATACGAAATATGAGTCCGGGTCGGGCTGGCCCAGCTTTTTCCAGCCGGTTTCAGACGATGCCATCAAGGAAATCGACGATCGCAGCCATTTCATGCGGCGCACCGAAATCCGCTGCGCCAATTGCGATGCCCATATCGGCCACGTATTTCCGGACGGCCCGGCTCCGACGGGATTGCGATATTGCACCAACGGGCTTGCGCTCGACTTCAAGCCGGACGAATAGTCCCGCTCACTTTCGAGTTCCAGTCTGGTCTTTTCCGAGGATAGAACATGCACGACGCCGCGCCCCCCGTTGCCGCGCAACGCCCCCATTCGGACACGCGGCACGGGGTCACCCGTCATGATCCGTATAATTGGCTGAGAGCGGAAAACTGGCGCGAGGTCATGGCCGACCCGTCCGTGCTGCCCCAGGATATCCGCGACTATCTGGAAGCCGAAAACGCCTGGTATGAAAGCCAGTTCGGCGAAAAGACCAAGGCGTTGCAGGAAACCATCTACGCGGAAATCCGCGGGCGCATCAAGGAAGATGACAGCTCGGTCCCCTCCCCCGATGGTCCGTTTGCCTATTATTCGCGGACGCGCGAGGGCGACCAGTATCCGCTGATCTGCCGGATTCCCACCGCTGGTGGCGACGAACTGGTGCTGCTCGATTGCAACGCGGAAGCTGGCGAGGGATATTTCGGCTTTGCGGGCGCGGAACACTCGCCCTGCCACACCATGGTCGCCTGGGCCGCCGACCGGAATGGATCGGAATATTACACCATCCATATCCGGGACGTAGAAACAGGTCAGGACCGCCCCGAACGGATCGAAAAGGCCGGCAGCGGCGCGCTGTGGGCGCTCGATTCACAGTCGTTCTATTACGTCGAGCTGGATGAAAACCACCGGCCGTTCCGGGTCCGCAAGCACGTGCTTGGCACCTCTCAGGCCGATGACGCCATCATTTATGAAGAGAGCGATCCCGGCTTTTTCGTTAGCGTTGACCTGACGCAATCACGGCGTTTCATCACCATTTCCGCCCATGATCACCAGACGTCCGAAGTCTGGCTGATCGACGCGGAACAAGGAGGTGACCCGGTTGTCGTGGAGCCCCGCCATGAGAACACCGAATACTCGGTCGAGGAGCGGGATGGGACCCTCTACATCCTCACCAACGACGACAAGGCCGAAGATTTCAAGGTCGTTACCGCCGCCGTGTCGGCGCCGGGCGTTGCCCAGTGGGTTGATCTTGTCGCCCATGAATCGGGCACACTCATTCTCGACATCATCGTTCTGGCCAATCACCTCATTCGTCTCGAACGCAAGGATGGCCTGCCGCGCATCGTGGTGCGGGATTTGCGCACGGATCTTGAGGAAACCATCGCCTTTGCCGAGGAAGCCTATTCGCTGGGGCTTATTCCGGGCTACGAGTTCGACACCGCAACGATCCGGTTTTCCTATTCCTCGCCCACCACCCCCGGGCAGATTTACGACATGAACTTGGAGACCGGCGAGCGGGTGTTGCGCAAGCAGCAACAGGTTCCCTCGGGCCATGACCCCGACGCCTACGAAACACGCCGGATGTTCGCCAAAGCGCCCGATGGCGAAGACGTTCCAGTCACGCTTTTGTACCGCAAGGGTCTCAAGCTCGATGGCTCTGCCCCGACGCTGCTCTACGGCTATGGCTCCTATGGCCACGCCATACCGGCAGGCTTTTCGATTTCGAACCTGTCGCTGGTCGACCGGGGGTTCGTCTATGCCATTGCCCATATCCGGGGCGGCATGGACAAGGGGTATGGCTGGTACAAAAACGGGCGCGCCGAGCACAAGGCCAATACCTTCACCGATTTCATCGCCGCTGCTGAAATGCTGATCGACAACGGCTTCACCGCCAAAGGCAAGATCGTAGCCGAAGGCGGGTCGGCTGGCGGCATGCTGATGGGCGCGGTCGCCAATATGCGGCCGGACCTGTGGGCAGGCGTCATGGCCATCGTGCCCTTTGTCGACGTTCTCAACACCATGCTCGATGACACCCTGCCCCTCACGCCGCCGGAATGGCCCGAATGGGGCAATCCCATTGCGTCCGAAGACGCTTATCGGCGCATCGCTTCATATTCGCCCTATGACAACGTCGCTGCCGTCGCCTATCCGCCGATCCTCGCCCTGGCCGGGCTGACCGACCCGAGGGTGACCTATTGGGAGCCTGCCAAATGGGTGGCGCGCTTGCGTGCAACCAAGACCGGCGACAGCGCATTGTACCTGCGCACCAATATGGACGCCGGACATGGCGGGGCTTCTGGCCGTTTCGAACGCATCAAGGAAACCGCAATCACCTATGCTTTTGCGCTTGAATGCGTTGGATTGGCATAAGTTTACGCCTTGTGCCGTTGCACCAGGACCGGCAGCCCTGTATATAAAAAGTATTAGCTTGGTAAATTATCAGGCAAAGACATTTCAGATAGAAACCAAGGAGGCCTCTCATGAGTTTTACACTCCCCGATCTGCCCTATGCCTATGATGCGCTTGGCCCGCACATGTCGGCTGAAACGCTGGAATTCCACCACGACAAGCACCATCAGGCCTATGTGACCAACGGCAACAAGCTGCTCGAAGGTTCGGGACTTGAAGGCAAGAGCCTTGAAGATGTGGTCAAGGAAAGCTTTGGCAAGAATCAGGCGCTATTCAACAACGCCGGCCAGCATTACAACCATATCCATTTCTGGAAGTGGATGAAGCCAAATGGCGGTGGGCGTTCGCTTCCGGGTAAACTTCAGGCTACTGTCGATTCCGACCTCGGTGGCTTCGACAAGTTCCGCGAAGACTTCCTCGCTGCTGGCGCCGGACAGTTTGGCTCAGGCTGGGCGTGGCTGACGTGGAAGGACGGAAAACTGGAAGTAACGAAAACGCCGAATGGGGAAAACCCCCTAGTGCATGGTGGCGTTCCGCTGCTCGGTGTCGACGTGTGGGAGCACTCCTACTACATCGACTATCGCAATGCGCGTCCGAAATATCTCGAAACCTGGTTCGATAATCTTGTGAACTGGGATTACGTCGCAGAGCTTTTCGAAGCCGCCTCCTGATTTCCTGAGATTTGATGTTCGATCTGGCCCGTCTGTTCACAGGCGGGCCATTTCTTTTGCCGTGTTGCCGTCCCTCGGCTTTCGGGGAACCGAAGGCTATGTTAAGGGCTTGGTAACTATATACAGCCCTCGGAGACGGCCTCATGCAGCCCGTACCAACCATTGCCGTTCTTGCCGACAGCCCGGCGCTGGCCTCGGTGCTGGCTGCCACCCTGCGGCGCAAGCGCGACTGGCGGGTCCGGGAATTTCGCGATCTGGGTGCGCTGACCGATTATATCCGCATCGCGCCCATCGCCCTGCTGGTCACCGATTTCGAGCTTGGCCAGACAACGGCGGCAGATGTGGCGCAAGCGATCCGCAACGACGAGACGGTCGCGGCGCGCGCGGTGCAGATCATCGCCCTGAGCCGGACGATCAGCCCGCAGATGCGACGCCAATGCGTCGAGGCCGGGATCGACGAGGTGATCGTCAAACCCATGAGCCCGCTCTATCTCGAAGAGCGGGTGGCCGCGCGCATCGCTTCGGGGCCGACCGATTATGTGGCTGCGGGCGCTGGCTATTTCGGCCCGGACCGCCGCAACCGTATTGCGCTGGCCGACGCCCGCCAGCATCGCGTCGAGCGGCGTGGCGAGAACATCATTTCGTTTGTCGCGCACAAATCGATCCGCGACCGGGGACCGGACGCGCCTAGACCAGGCGCGTAAGCCGACCCCACAAATCATCGAAATTGTCGGAGATCTGGATCAGGGACTCGACATTGCCGCGCCCCACTGCGGCAACGTCGTTGGCAAAGCCCCGAACCACTTCATAAGCGCGATTGCGGTTGAGCAAGCCCACCGGTCTGCCCCCCGCCGCGCCGCCCGATGCCGACCAGGCACCATAGAGCGCCGAGACGGTTTCGATTCCTGCGGGCAGCCCCACGACCACCTGACTTGCCGCGACGATAGCCCTGGCTGCCAGCGCTTCCGACGCCTCGGTGATGACCGTAACCCCTTGAGGAACCGAGAGGGGGCGCTCGGTCGGCCCGGTGGCAACCGTCACCAGCCCACCAGCGGCGAGCGCCGATTCCACCAGTGCGCGCGGCCACTGGCCATCGCGGGCCAGACAATAAAGATGCGCGCCGTGCCGCCCGATCACCAAACCGGCCTGTCGATAATCGGCGAGATGGGAGGTGTCGCCGCAATCAGCGAAAACGGCAACGTATTTGAGTTTTGCCATGGCGATCACCGGCGCCGGGTCAGCGAACCGAGCATTCCCCGCACAAGGGAATCGCCGGCTTTGCGGGCTACGGTCCGGGCAAAGGTATTGATTGCCGCTTCAACCGGCGTCTGGCGGGTGGAGCGCCTTGGGGCAGGTCGCGCCAACGCCTTGTCGCGCGCCTGTTCCAGCTTGCGAATTTCGGCTTCGCGAGCCGCCAGTTCGGCCTCGCGCAGGGCCTGCTCCGCGCGTTTGCCCAGGATTTCATAGGCCGATTCCCGATCCACCGGCGTATCGTAGCGGTGTGCCATCGGACCCATCGCCATGATCTCTGAGCGCTCTGCGGGTGAGAGCACACCGATCCGGGAGGATGGCGGGCGGATCAGCGTGCGGCCAACGACAGACGGGATGCCCTTTTCTTCGAGCACCGAGACCAGCGCCTCGCCCGTGCCAAGCTGGGTGATGACTTCGGCGGTGTCGAATTCGGGATTGGGCCGGAAGCTTTCGGCGGCAATGCGTACGGCTTTCTGCTCTTTGGGCGTATAAGCGCGCAGGGCGTGCTGGATGCGATTGCCCAACTGCGCCAGCACCGATTCCGGCACGTCGGCGGGGTTCTGGGTGACGAAATAGACCCCCACACCCTTGGAGCGCACCAGTTTGACCACCTGCTCGATCTTGGCCAGCAGCGGCGGCGGTGCCTCGTTGAACAGCAGGTGCGCTTCATCAAAAAAGAACACGAGCCTGGGCTTGGCGGGATTGCCGACTTCGGGGAGCTGTTCAAACAGTTCCGACAGCAGCCAGAGCAGGAAAATGGCGTAAAGACGTGGCGAGCGCATCAGATCGTCGGCGGCGAGGATCGAGATATATCCCCGTCCCTGAGAATCCACGCGCATCAGATCGGTGATTTCGAGGGCTGGTTCGCCGAAAAAGTGCTCGGCGCCCTGCTGTTCGAGCACCAGAAGCGACCGCTGAATGGCTCCGACCGAGGCGGTAGAAATGTTGCCGTAATGGGCAGAAAGTTCGGCGCGGCGCTCGGCAACGTGACTGAGCAGTGAGCGCAAGTCTTTGAAATCAAGAAGCAAAAGCCCTTCGTCATCGGCCAGCTTGAAGGCAGCGTTCAAGATGCCTTCCTGGGTGGCGTTGAGTTCGAGCATGCGCGAGAGCAGCAGCGGGCCCATTTCGGATATGGTGGTCCGCACCGGATGGCCCTGACGCCCGAACAAATCCCAGAAAATCGTGGGAAAACCTTCGAAGGTGTAATCGGAAAAGCCGATTTTTTCCGCCCGCTCAGCAAGAAAACCCTGGGGTTCGCCCGGCTTGGCGAGCCCGGCCACATCGCCCTTGATGTCGGCGCAAAACACCGGAACGCCTGCGTTTGAGAAGCCTTCGGCAAGGATTTGCAACGTCACCGTCTTGCCGGTTCCGGTCGCGCCGGTGATCAGCCCGTGCCGGTTGCCAAATCCCAGATGGAGGTATTCCGGGCGAGTGCTGGTTCCGAGGTAAATGGCGTCTTCAACAAGCATGGCTCAGTCCGATTCAACAGCGGGACCCCCTGTATAGCGGGGGCACGACACTTGCGGCAAGGATTCACCTTGGCTGCAAACATTGGTGGAAAATGCCTGGCAATCTGGCCAAACTTGGCACAATCAAGGGGGTATTGATGCAGCAATCGCGGCGCGGATTTTTCAAAACAACAATCGGCCTAGTCGGCGCGGCGCTGACCGGCCCCGCGATGGCAAAAACCGCCGACCTTATCCCCGGTGCCACCACCGACCAGACACAAACTCTCCAGAGCGCGATTGATGCCGCCCGCGATGAGGGGCGATTGTTCATTCCGGCTGGACGATACCGCATCAGCGGCTTGCGCGTACCAAGCAGCTTTTTGCTGGAAGGGGTGCCGGGAGCGACATGGCTGGAGCATGTGGGAGTCGGGCCGCTGCTCGGGGCGGAAGACGGGCACGATATCTCGCTGTGGGGGCTAGGCCTCGATGGCAGTGGTGCGGGGGGCGATGTGTGGCATGGCGGGCTGGTACATTTTGCCGACTGTCACAACGTCACACTCCGCGACTGCGCGGTGCGCAACACAAAGTTGAATGGCATCACCTTTATAAATTCCTCGGGCCGGATCGAAGGCTGCCGGGTGAGCGAGGCGGGGCAAACGGGGATATTCAGCCTCGACGCGGCGGGGCTGGCGCTGACGGGCAATACGGTGACCGATTGCGGCAATGGCGGCATCAGGGTGTGGCGCAGCGCAAGCGGAGCCGACGGCACGCTGATCTCGGGAAATCGCATCGCGTCCGTTGACTGGACCGATGGCGGCAACGGCCAGAACGGCAATGGCATCAATGTGTTTCAAGCCGATGAGGTCATCGTCTCTGGCAATCACCTCTCCGACTGCGCCTTTTCGGCGATCCGGCTGAACGCGACCAACAACACTCAGATCAACGGCAATACCTGTATCAATAGCGGCGAGGTCGCGATCTATTCCGAGTTCGCTTTTTCGGGCTCGGTGATAACCGGCAATGTGATCGACGGAGCCGCTGCGGGGATATCGATCACCAATTTCAATGAGGGCGGGCGGCTGGCGGCGTGCACGGGCAATATCGTGCGCAATGTGCATGGACCTTCCGCCGTCAATCCCGACCTGCAGATCGCCTATGGCATCGCGGCGGAAGCCGACACGGTGGTGGCCAGCAATGTCATCGAGGCAGTGTCAGGCACAGGCATCACGGCCGGATGGGGCCCGTATCTGCGCGATGTCACCATAGCCGGCAATCTGATCCGCGATATCGAGACCGGCATCGTGGTGAGCGTTGCGCCGGGAGCGGGTGCGGCGGCTATTTCCGGCAATACGATCAGCGGCGCGCGGGGAGCGGCGCTCTCCGGCCATGCGTGGCACGAGGTCGTGGCCCCCGATCTGGCGGCAAAAGCGGGTGATTTCCCGCAACTCGCCATCGGGGACAATCTGTTGCTTTAGCACCGCGTTTCCGAAGCGGAAAACCGCCTCCGCTTTTCCTGAAAACCGCTTTTAGAGTTCCAGTCTTGCGTCGGGCGTGGCTTCGATATGTCCCACTTCCGCGCCGACCCAGCTGCGCAGCGGCCAACGGGCACGACGCTCCAGAAGCTCGGTCTGGGCGGCGTCGGGGCTGGCGATGGCAAGCAGCAGGGCGGCAACCATCGCGGTGGCGGCGGGAACATTGCCATCATCGCATTTGAGCGCAAAGCCGATGCCGCTGTCGCGCAGCGCGCCGCAATAGACCCCATCGGCCCCGAACTTGAGCATCAAGCGACCGCCAAAGGCTTCCATGGCCTCGGTATCGAACGAGCCTGTGCCGCCGACGAGGAACGGATGGCTGGTAGCGGCTTCGAAAATCCGCGAGGCGTCTGCGGCGGTCTGGGCCGCAAGCCCCTCCCCGCTCGCCATGCGGGCAAAACCGGTGGCAAAGGCTGAGATCGGCGCGGCCCAGGTGGGGATCGAGCAACCATCGGTGCCGCACTTGCCCTCGGTCAGCGGCTGGCCGATCACCTCTTCAATGGCGCTGCGCACGCGCTGCTGCACCGGATGGTCGCGGCGGGAATAGCCCTTGGTTTCGACACCCAAGGCGCGGGCCAGCGCCAACATGCCCGAATGCTTGCCCGAACAGGAGTTGTGCAGCGCGGTCGGCTTGCCGCCAGCGGCGAACAGCGCCTTGCGGGCGGCGGGATCGAGCGGAGGATGCGCCCCGCATTCAAGGGCGGTTTCATCGAGATCGAGCGCAGCGAGCATCGCGGCGGCCAGTTCGGTATGGGCCGGTTCGCCATTGTGCGAAGCACAGGCCAGCGCCAGGGCGGGCGCGCCAAGGCCGAATTGCGTATCGGCACCGGTTGCAAGGATCGGCAGGGCCTGCATGGCCTTGATGGCCGACCGTGGGAAGATTGCGGCGGACACATCGCCGGTCGCCGCGAGAATGGTGCCGCTGGCATCGGCAACGCAGATCGCGCCGCGATAGCGGTTTTCCACCCAATTGCCGCGCACCGATTGCGCCAGAACAGGATTGGCCATGACAAAAAAATCCCCACAGGAGCGTATCCCGGTGGACCGCACGCTGTGGGGAAAGTCAAGGGAGGAGGTCAGTGAGAGGCAGAAACTATTGCGGAGTGAGGAAGCGCGAGTTCACCCAGCCGCGCGTCTGTCCGCGCTGGACGAGGCACCAGTCGGACGAGCGTTCGACTTCGATGCAGCGGTCCACCCAGACGGAAGCCCAGGGTGCCAGTTGGCCGACTTGCTGCGAGTACGAGGCAGGCCAGCGCCGGACATTGAGATGATCCCAGGAGGCGACGCCGGACACCTGAGCGGGCGAGCCGACAGTATAGCCCTTGGCATGGACCGGCGGCGCGAAAACGCCCGAAACCAGCACCAGAACAAGACCGCCAATAACGGCGGGAAGCGTGAGGCGAGCTGAAAGCGACATGGTGTCCCCCGACAGAGTTTCATTGCACTGTCAGCAAACTACCGCCCCGCCGTTGAATGGACGCTGATGGCGATATTCAGAACCGGTTCAGGAGGGTGAAGCGGTGTTAACCTCTGAAATCCCGGGGCGGGGGTGCGGCGTTCGCACCGGCGCGCGGCGGCCCGGTTTGAGCACGGGCCGATCGATGAACGCATCAATGGCGGCGGTGGCGCGGCGATAGCAGATGCGTTCGCCTTCCTCCCGGCTGGCCCGGACCCGGTCGATCAGCCCGATGGGGCGCAGGGGCGGCCAGATGCGGATGCGCCAATCGTCTTCGAAGACGGTCCTGAAACGAAAGCCCCGATATTCGAATTCGGCCATGATCCATCCTCCGGTCCGCCACTCTTGCCTGAAGGCAAAAGCATATGGTTAACGAAAGGTTGCAGCGATCAGGCCAATGTGATCGTGGATCGCCTCAGTTGATCGCGGGGCGGTCGGCCAGGGTGTCGGTGAAGGCGAGGATGATTTCCGACAGCATTTCGGGGGTTTCGACGGGCGGCAGATGCCCTGCCCCCTTGATGGTCTCGAACCGCGCGCCGGGGATGGAACGGGCGAGGGCAGAGACGGTTTCGACGGTCGTGGATTGATCCTCTTCGCCCACCACGCACAGGGTGGGCACCCCGATCTGCCGCGCCTGGTCGCGCAAATCGGCCTCGCGCAGGGCCAGGCAGGTGCCGATATAGCCGCTGGCAGGCTGGCGTTCGAGCATGGTGCGATATCCCGCCACTTCTTCAGCGCGGTTGGCGATGAAATCGGCGGCGAACCAGCGCGGCATGACGGAGGCGGCCAGTCCGGCCAACCCATTGGCCTCGACGGCGGCGATGCGCTGGTTCCAGATATCGGCATCGCCGATCTTGGCCGCCGTATCGCACAGGATCAGGGCGGAGACGAGATCACGGCGGTCGGCATAGAGCTGCTGGGCGATCAGCCCGCCGACCGACAGGCCGCAGACGATGGCCGAGGACAGGCCCGCATGATCCATGATGGCGGCAAGGTCTTCGGCGTGACGGGCGATGGTGATCGGGCCGTCGCCGGTTTCCGACAGGCCGTGGCCGCGCGAATCATAGGTGAGGATGGTGAACTTGCCGACCAGACGCACGATCACATCACGCCAGATGCGGAAATCGGTGCCAAGCGCATTGGACAACACCAGAACCGGAGCGCCGTCAGGCCCGCCGATGGTCTGATAATGGAGGACGGCATCGTCCACTTTGACAAATTGCATTGTGCTCTCCAGATGGGGCAGAGGCCGGATCGCCGGGCTGGGGGGCGCGGTGGGTCAGTCCCGGACCTTATAGGGTTTCTGGTCGCGCCAGAACCGCATCAGGCTTTCGAGGTCGGGATCGCCGCCTTCGGGCAGGATGATGCGCAGATTGGCATAGAGATCGCCCTTGCCGAACAGCCCCTTGCCCCGCAGGCGCATCGCCTTGCCGGTGTCGGGACCGGGGGGCAGGTTAAGCTCGACCGCGCCATCGAGGGTCGGAACCCGCACTTTGGCGCCCAGCACCGCCTCATAAAGCGTGATCGGCACATCGACGCGCAGATCATTGCCATCGCGCCGGAACCGCGCATTGCGGGCGAAGCGGATGGTGACGAGGGCATCGCCGGGCTTGCCGCCCAGCGGCGAGGGCCGCCCTTGCCCCCGCAGGCGCACCTGCTGGCCCTCTTCGAGCGGCGATGGCAGCTTGACCGACACGGTTTTGCCCGATGGCAGGGTGACGGGCACCGAGCCGCCCTTGTGGGCTTCTTCCAGCGACACCGCGAGGGTGACCGTCACGTCATCACCCTTGGGCACCCCACCACCGGACGACGTGCCGGTGAACGGGTCCCAACCGGCCCCCTGCCCGCCGCCGCCAAACGGATTGCCACCGGGCTGACGGCGCGCGCCGCCAAAGCCGCTCATGAATTCTTTCAGGATATCCTCGGCATTGAAGCCGCTGGCACCGCCCCCGGCTCCGGGGCGGGCGCCCCGCATGCCGGACGGATCGAACCCGAAGCCGGCAAATTTGGGATTGCCTTCGGCGTCGATCTCGCCACGGTCATACTGACCGCGCTTGGTCTTGTCAGACAACAGATCATAAGCAGCCGTAACCTCGGCAAACTTGTCATGGGCTTTCTTGTCATCCGGATTCTGGTCCGGATGCAGCGACTTGGCCAGCTTGCGGTAGGCGCTCTTGATCTCCTTTTCGCTGGCGCTTTTGGAAACGCCAAGCACTGTATAGGGTTCGCGCATTCGCTCGTTACACCTTGAAACGGCGCTCCGGCGGCAGTGGCCGGGCGCGCCATGTCCTTTTGATCATGATGTGCGGGCAGTTGAAGCACCGCAGGTTTGCGTTCTATATGGCCACGGCCCCCATCATTGTCCAGAAGGGATGGATTTCGCCCATGACGGCTTCGCTGACCGATTTGCTGTTCGACGACGCCTATAGTGGCCGAATCGATCCTTTCGAGCTGTTTCCGCAATGGCTGGATGCGGCGCGGGAAACGGAACTCAACGACCCCAATGCGATGGCGGTGGCTAGCGTCGATGAGACCGGCCTGCCCGATTTGCGCATGGTGCTGCTCAACGGTTTTTCGCCCGAAGGGTTCGTTTTTTACACCAATTATGAATCGGCAAAGGGGCGCGAGCTGCTCGGCCACCCCAAGGCTGCGCTGCTGTTCCACTGGAAAAGCCAGCGCCGTCAGGTGCGGGTGCGCGGGCTGGTCGAGCCGGTGTCGAGCGCAGAGGCCGATGCCTATTTCGCCACCCGCCCGGCCCAGTCGCGCATCGGCGCCCATGCCTCGGCCCAGTCGCGCCCGCTGGGCAGCCGCCAGGCCCTGCTCGAAAGGGTGGAGGAGCTGACGGCGCGGTTTGACGCGGACGATATCCCGCGCCCGGGCCATTGGTCGGGTTTTCGCATCCGGCCCCTGCAAATCGAATTCTGGCAGGACGGAGCCTTCCGGCTGCATGACCGGGTGCTGTTTTCCCGCCCGGACCTTAACGCCGACTGGTCCCGCACCCGGCTTTATCCCTAGCCCATGCGCGTTCTCATCCGGACATCGAAACTGGCAATCTGGGCGCGGCGGCTGGCGTCATTTGCTGCCGCGCTGATCGTCATCTCCACCGGGTTGCACATGTTCGGGCAGATCGGGTCCGACGTTTTCGAGATCAGTCTCGTGATCGGCACCGGCTTTGCGCTCGGGGCGTTTATTGCCGGGCTTATCGCCTGGGTCCGGCTGTGGTTCAGCGGGGACAAGGGGTGGGGCCCGGCGTCGATCGGTGTCGTGGTGGGGCTGCTCTGTCTCGGGCCCGCCGCCACGACGCTGGCGATGACCGAACTCTATATCTCCACCGCCGATGTGAGCACGGCCTTCGCCGATCCGCCACCGCTGCTGATGGCGCGCCCCAACCACCCGGAAATCGACCCGGAAACGGTGCTGGCGTCGTTTCCCAACCTGATCACCCGCATCTATCAGATACCGCCTTCAGCCCTGTTTTCGCTGGGGCGGGAACTGGTCGAGGCCAGCGGGTGGGATATCGTCGGCATGCAGCCGCCGGGGGATGCACAGGCAGGCGCGGTCAATGCCATCCGCCGCTCATTGTTCGGGTTCGAGAACGAAATCGCCTTTCGGGTATCGCCCAATCCCATCGGTGCGCTGATCGACCTGCGGGCCGCCTCGATGGTGCCGGTCCGGCATGATCTGGGCGACAATGGACGGGAGATCGAGCGCTTTCTCATCGCTCTCGACGATATGGTATCGCGCTATATCCAGAACACCATGGCGCTGATCGAGCCGGACGACGATCTAGCCCCGGTTGAGCCGGGGGAGCAGGCGGACGCCGAATAGGCCACGGCGGATACCGATATCGCCGCGCTGTTCGAGATATTGCGCATGGCTGAGCAGGGTGCTGCGCGCACCCACCGCCAGCCCGCCGGTCAACGCGGGATAAACCGCCTTTGTGGCTGCCGACAGGCTCAAGGCCCCCTGACGCACGACATCGATCAATTGCCCGTTGCGCATGAGTCGATGGGCCCGCAGAGCCCGGGCGAAGGCCTTGCCATCGGCGATGGTATCGCCATGGCCGGGGAGATAGCGATTCTGGGGCAGCGCCATCACCTTGTCGAGGGAGTTGAGATAATCGCCCAGATCGCCATCGGGGGCGGCGACCACGGTTGAGTTCCAGCCCATGACGTGATCGCCCACGACCAGCAAATCGGTATCGCGGATGGCAAAGGACAGGTGATTGGCGCAATGGCCGGGGGTCGCGACGACATCGAGGACAAAGCCAT
>NZ_DATMGM010000037.1:0-160010 GCF_035555455.1 Pelagibacterium sp.
CGACAGAACGGAAAGAGTGTACCTCTTAGAAAAACGTGCACCCATCAAACAACAAGTCTCTACGATCCAGATAAACCAGATCCGCAAAAACAATCGCCCGCCGGCCACGTTTCCCTTTCCAAACAAAATAACAATGTCAAACAGCGGACGCCCACTCCTGAGCGTCAATTTTCAACTTCTTAAACTTTGGCACAAACTCGTTTCTTCCGGCCTTGCGAACCGGCAGAAGCGACTGCCATCTTTTATGAAGCCCGCCTCGGTGGTGGCCAGATCGGCACCGCGTCATCAGCGTTTGTGGTATATAGGGCTGAGCTATCAGCCTGTCAACACCTAGTTTTGAAAAATCGAAAACTCTTTTTTTTCAAAACCTTGGCTGGTTTGTGTCGGTCTTTTTGGGACCCACCGTTGCCAGCGCTTCGAGTATATAGGGGGAGGCTTTTCCCGAGTCAACAGGTCGTTTTTAAAATTCTGTCATATATCGATTTATCCACTCTCGGCCCCTCCTGCTCACTCCCTTAATAACCGAAGCGCTCCCTATGGCGGCGCGCTGCCTCCAGATCCGGCCATGCGTTGCGATCTTGTGGTAGTATCAGTTTGCCTGTCGGGTTTTTGGCCTCGATAGCCAGAGCCACGCTGGCATCCAGATCCGGATGATAGAGAATGCCGTACTCCTCCCCTATGGCGAGACGACCGCTTTGATAGAGTGGGCCAACCATATTGCTGACGAACAGGCTCATTGAAAGTGCTTCACTCTCCAGATGCGCCCCAGCATCCACCGCGACCGTCATGCCCTCGCCAATCTGTCCGTTGGCTGGTGCCTGCCAGACGCCAATAAATGCGCACCTTTCGTTATAGGCGCTCCTCAAGCGACCGAAGACTGTGGCGGCGAGCCGATTCTCCGGCCCAGCAAAACGAAAATGGTTCCAGCCCGACTCAGATTGTTCGGCAGCTGCGGCCCGCGGGCTGTCGATCTGTCTATATAGAGAGAGGTCACCGAAGATCGCGCCCGCTTCCTCTGGCTCCAGCACGTCCAGTCCATACGGGATTTTAGAGGAATCACCGGGATCCCCCCGTTTCATCGAATGTAATCGGGAAAGTGCGGCGACATCGGTGATCAAAAAGCTGGTGGCATCATTCTGATTCCGATGTCCGGCCAGCACACCCTCGCCCCAAACCACCCACCATCCGGGAGAAGGCGAGGTGCCAAGCGCGACGCGCTCGCCCTGAAAATCCGCCGCGATGTCGGCTGCATCGGCATTCACCAGCGACACCGTAATTTCCCGGCGCTCCCCATCCCAATCCCGAACATTGAAAATCAATCTCATTCCACCCTCCCGATGGGACTGCTGCCTACGGGAGATTGCGGCAGCGGGGCCGTGTTGAACATCGGTTGAAATACGTAGGTATAGGGTGATTTGCGTCCCATTCCTCCGCCCAGTCAGCCTGGCGCTACCCGGACTTCGTATCACCGGCAATAATCGCTTCTATATATAGAGTGGTTTTTCCTGCACTCCGGCACTGGCCTGCCGAACATCACAATGGGCTGCGCGGCCCCAATCGGCTCTTGCCGAAAAAGCAGGGGTCGGGAATCAATCCCCTTCATTCTCCCGACACGCTTTCCGACCGGCGCTCCGTCGGCTGTGCATATTTTCTTTCAAACTTGCCCTCCATGCCTTGCATTGGCTGAAAAGCTTGTATAAGCGTTGCGCCTGCCGGTCGGGACCACTCCCGACGCTTGCATTGCGCGCCCGTAGCTCAGCTGGATAGAGCACCAGACTACGAATCTGGGGGTCAGAGGTTCGAATCCTTTCGGGCGCGCCATTCTAACGTGTCGATCCACCGAGCACTTTCCGTTTTCTACTCCGCAAGCTCTCGCCAACACTTTTGAGTTTGGCCGGTTTTCTGGCCGGGGTTCGCTGGCTTCAACAGCGCAGGCTGGCTCGCGGGCAGAGCTTGTCGGGGTCCACAGCGCTTATGCCACTCGTGATATGACTGCCGAGGAAAAGAACACCGCAGAGTCGAATGTCAAGGCGGCCTTCATTCCCGACTTTGACTACGATGCGCTCGTAGCCGAAATCACCAACGCGGATGCCATTAAGGCCAAATTTCACGCGACCACAGTCGGGTACGAAAAGATACAACTGTTCGGATCATCAATGCCGACCATGATGGCGATGTGGTGCCACGGAGAGGGTGCGGCTGTCGCTTGAAGCAAAGGTGCCTGGAGAGAACGTTCTACCCTGTTATAAGGGTCCACCACCAACGTGTCGGGAAGCCAGAGGTAGGCGTAGCGGATGGATAGGCTCGAGGCCGAGAGGATGTTTGTAGCGGTGATGGAGACCGGCAGCTTCACGGCTGCGGCGGAACGGTTGCGCACGAGTTCCGGACAGGCCTCCAAGCTGGTTTCCCGGCTGGAGGGCATCCTTGGCGTGCGGCTGCTCAGCCGCACCACCCGGGCAGTGAACCCAACCGAAGCCGGCCAGGCCTATTTCGATCGCCTGAGGCCACTGCTCGAGGAGTTCGACAATCTGTACGCTGCTGTGCGTGACGCCTCGCACGCGCCGCGCGGACGCTTGCGCCTCACCGCACCGCTGACTTTCGGCACCAGGGAAGTCGCACCGGCGCTAAACGATTTTGCCCGCAACTTTGTCGATATCGAGCTGGATGTGAGCTTTTCCGATCGGGTGGTGAACATTGTCGATGAAGGCTTCGATCTGGCGATCAGGGTCGGCAAGCCGGACGATTCCAGCATGATCGCGCGCAAGCTCTGCGATATGCGTATCGTGGTTGTGGGTGACCCCGCCTATCTCGAAACGCACGGAGAGCCAAAGACGCCAGCCGCATTGTCCAAGTTCGATTGCATCATCGACAGTAATTTTCGGGAGCCTAACCATTGGCCCTTCCGCGGGGCGGATGGTGTTTCGTTCACGGCACCAGTGCAAGGTCGGCTCCACTATTCGAACGCCGAAGCGTGCCTCAAGGCTGCCGAGGCGGGGTTTGGCCTGGCCTGCGTTCCCAGTTTCATCGCCGGTGAATCCCTGCGGGCGGGTCGCACCCGGCAGGTGCTGCAAGCCTTCGAGCCCGAGCCCTACACAGTGCATGTGTTGTACCCACATAGTCGCCATCTGGCGGCCAAGGTTCGCGTGCTGGTCGATTTCCTGGTCGAACGCTATCGTGGCACGCCACGCTGGGACGAAGGCTGGTAGATTTCTTCCATTACGGATGTAATGAACTTCCGTTTTCCCGCATTATCATTTCGATCGATCAGGGTCATGTTCTCCTCAGCAACGAGACGCGCCGCGTCACAACAGGAGAATGGACATGAACATCGCAATTTTCGGTACCGGCAACATGGCCAGCGGCCTTGCCACCCTTTTCGCCAAGGCCGGCCACACCATCACCATCGCCTCGCGCGACCAGGACAAGGCCCGCACCGTCGCTGCCGAACTGGGCAACAATATCGCGTCCGGCTCATTCGCCGATGCCGCTGCGGCTGCCGAGGCCGTGGTTCTGGCCGTGCCGTATGACGCGGCGGCCGATGTCATCGCCGCCGCCGGTGGCCTGGCCGGCAAGACCGTCATCGACATCACCAATCCGATGACCGCCGATTTCTCCGGCCTGAGCCTGGGCTTTACGACCAGCGCCGCCGAGGAAATTCAGAAAATCGCCCCGGCGGCCAAGGTGGTGAAGGCGTTCAACACCATCTTCGCCTCGGTGCTTCAGAACGATGCCAAGGCTGGCGGCCAGACTGCGACGGTGTTTGTCGCCGGTGATGACGCCGAAGCCCGCAAAAGCGTCGTGGCCCTCGCCGAAAGCGCCGGGTTCAAGGGCGTGGAAACGGGTGGTCTCGCATCGTCCCGTTATCTGGAGCCGGTCGCCGCCCTCAACATCGCGCTGGGCTATGGCCTTGGCTACGGCACCGATATCGCCCCCACCTGGCAGGGTGTGGCCTGACCCTCTTTTTGCAAGGAAAATCATCATGACCACCATATCTTCCACTGACACCACCCGTCCCGGCCCTCTCGCCGGCGTCTCCAGCGCCGATCTCGCCGCGACGATCCTGCGGGTCTCGACCGGCGTGCTGTTCCTAGCCCACGTCTGGCTGAAACTGGCGATCTATACGCCGGCCGGCACGGTGGGTTTCTTCGAAAGCCTCGGCTTTCCAGGCTTTCTTGCCTATCTCGTCATCGCAGCCGAGTTTATCGGCGGCGTGGCATTGATCGCAGGCGTCTGGACGCGGTGGGCCTCGCTCGCCCTGGTGCCGATCCTGCTCGGCTCGATCTACGCCCCGCATGGCGCTGCCGGCTTCTATTTCGACAGCCAGGGCGGCGGCTGGGAATTCCCCGCTTTCTGGGCCATCGTTCTGGTCGCCCAGGCCCTGCTCGGGGATGGAGCCTTCGCCCTCAAGCGCAACCGCGCCTGACATCTCGCGCGCCGCGGAACACATCGCGGCCGCATCTTTTCCGGGAGCAACAGTCATGACTATGACGAGTGATTTTTTCGATATGAGCACTGCCCCGCTGCGCGTCGGCAAGGTGCATCTCAAAGTCCGCGATCTCGACACCGTTTCGAGTTTTTACCAGCAGGTCCTGGGTCTCGGTAAAATCGCCTCCAGTGACCGGCAGGCCGTGCTGGGCGTGGGCAAGACACCGCTGCTCGTTCTCGACGCCGATCCGGCCCTCACGGCCAATGATCGGCGCCAGGCGGGGCTGTTTCACACCGCCTTCCTGCTGCCGAGCCGCGCCGACCTCGCCCGTTGGCTCGGATATGTCGCCGACCAGCGCCTGCGGCTGCAAGGGGCGTCGGACCACATTGTCAGCGAAGCGCTCTATCTCGCTGATCCGGAAGGCAATGGCATCGAGGTCTATGTCGACCGGCCCGTGCCGCAATGGCTGGACGCTGGCGGTCATATCCAGATGAGCACCGATCCACTGGACGTGCAGGATTTGCTGAGCACTGCCGGAACCAGCGTGTGGAGCGGCTTTCCCGAAGCGGGCAGCATCGGCCACGTCCATATGCAGGTCGGCAACACGGCGGAAGCCGATCGCTTCTACCGCGACGTGCTGGGATTTGCGGTGACCGTGGATTATCCCGGCGCGAGCTTCTATGGCAGCGGCGGCTATCATCACCAACTGGCCGGCAATATCTGGAACAGCCGGGGGGCGTCCCAACGGCCGCAAAACATGGCCGGGCTCGACAGGGTCGACCTCGTCGCCAAGGATGCCGGCGAAATCGCCGCCATTTTGGCGCGGGCGGAAAAGGCCGGGCTGGACGTTACCAAAAACGCTGAAGGCACGACGCTGCGCGACCCGTGGGGCACCGCCATCACGCTGACAAGTGAGGATAATTGACATGCTGGTCAATGGAAAATGGATAGAAAACTGGCAGCCGGTACAGGCCAAGGACGAGAAAGGCGGTTTCGTGCGCCAGACCTCGAGCTTTCGCAACTGGGTGACGCCCGATGGCAGCGCCGGTCCGACTGGCGAGGGCGGCTTTAAGGCAGAACCCGGCCGCTATCACCTCTATGTGGCGCTGATCTGCCCCTGGGCCTCGCGTACGCTGATCGGGCGCAAGCTCAAGAAGCTCGAAGACGTCATCTCGCTGTCGGTGGTCGAGCCGGCGCTCACCGAGCAGGGCTGGCGCTTCGGCGATTATCCCGGCTCGGACCGCGACACGGTCAATGGCGCGACCTATATGCACGAGCTCTATGCGCGCGCCGATCCGACCATTTCGGGCCGGGCGACGGTGCCGGTGCTCTGGGACAAGCAGCGCAACACCATCGTCAACAACGAGTCGGCCGATATCCTGCGGATGATGAATTCCGGGTTCGGCGAACTGGCGGATTCGACCTACGATCTCTACCCAACCGAACTTGCCGAGGAAATTGATGCGCTTAACGCCCGCATCTATCCCCGGTTCAACAACGGCGTCTATCGCGCCGGCTTTGCGACCACCCAAATTGCTTATGAGGAGGCATTCCACGAGGTCTTCGCCATGCTCGACGAACTCGAGGGCAGGATGGCCGATGGCCGCAGCTTCCTTTCGGGCGACACGTTCACCGAGGCCGACATCCGGCTGTTCGTGACGCTGGTACGATTCGACGTGGCCTATCATGGCCTGTTCAAGTGCAATCTGCGCCGTATTGCCGACTATGCGAATCTCAGCCGCTATCTCGAACGCATTCTCGCCATTCCGGGGATCAGGGAGACGGTCAATATCGACCACATCAAGACCGGCTATTATTCGGTCAAGGCCCTCAATCCCACCGGCATCGTGCCGTTGGGCCCGGAACTGCCAGCCATGCTGAAGGTGGCCTGAAGGGCGCGCGGCGGAGATGATTATCGGCAGCAGTTATGGGCTCGGCCAGATATTGGTCGCGCCCATGGCGCTGCTCATGACCTATCTGGCCAGTCCAGGCGCGGATACGGCCATGGTGCCGGAACGCGTGATCCATACAATGCTTGGAGCGGCAATCGGCATCAGCGCTGCCGTGCTGTTTTCGACGGTTCATCATCGTCAGGAGCTGGCTCGCCGTCATGCGTCGCGTAGCAGAGAATGAAGCATCCGATCTTGGGGGCGCACCAACGGAAGTTGAGGTGCCGCAATCGACCTCATGCGGGCCATCAAACTGCGGGAACTAATTTCTGAACAGGACATTGGGTGCATCAGCGCCACGCGAGTGATTTTCTCACTTTGACAGACGAAACCAGAACCTCACTGTTCGCCAGTCTCCCTGATTGTACTCTATCAAATCCACGCACCAATCTGCCCAAATGAGAGGGAGTTCCGATGTCGATATCAGAATTTGCAGCAAAAGACTTCCAGGCCGCCGTCGTCCGCCAGAAGGGCGGCCCGTTTGTCATCGAGACGGCCAGCATCACCCCGCCACGCCATGACGAGGTGCTGGTGCGGGTGGTGGCAACCGGCATGTGTCACACCGACATGGTGGCCCGCGACCAGATCTATCCCGTGCCGCAGCCGATCGTGCTCGGCCATGAGGGCGCGGGCATCGTTGAGGCGGTTGGCGAGAACGTAACGAAGGTCGAAAAGGGCGACCATGTCGTCCTTTCCTTCCATTCCTGCGGAAGCTGCCGGCCTTGCCAGGAGGGCCATCCGGCCTATTGCGAGAATTTCAACGAGTACAATTTCGCCGGAGCGCGGCCGGAGGACGGGTCGCACGCGCTGTGCGGGCATGACCACAAGCCGCTCAACGACCGCTTCTTCGGCCAGTCGTCCTTCGGCGCCTATGCGATCGCCAATGTGCGCAATGTGGTCAAGGTGCGCAAAGACGCGCCGCTGGAGCTGCTGGGGCCGCTGGGCTGCGGCATCCAGACCGGCGCTGGGACCGTGCTCAACGCGCTCAAGGTCGAGCCGGGCTCAAGCTTCGCGGCCTTCGGTGCGGGAGCGGTCGGGCTCTCCGCCGTGATGGCGGCGGCTGCGACCGGCGCGACCACCATCTTTGCCATCGACGTCGTGCCCTCGCGGCTGGAGCTGGCGCTCGAACTTGGCGCCACCCACATCGTCGACAGCTCGAAAGATGATCCGGTCGAGGCGATCCGCAAGGTGACCGGCAAGGGCGTCGATTTCGCCATGGATTCGACCGGCATCCCGGCGGTGATCCGCAACGCGGTGCTGGCGCTGCGCCCCATGGGGTCGGCTGCTGTCGTCGGTGCCTCCAAGCCGGGTGCGCTGCTCGACCTCGATGCCAATGATCTGATGCAGAGCGTCAAGAGCATTCGCGGCGTTGTCGAAGGCGACAGCGTTCCGGATATCTTCATCCCCAAGCTGATCGACCTTTACCTTGCCGGTCGCTTCCCCTTTGACAAGCTGGTCAAATTCTACCCCCTCGACCAGATCAACGAGGCCGCCGCCGACAGCGAAAAGGGCGGAACGCTGAAGCCGATCATTCGCATTGCGGCTGCCTGAGGGACGGTCATTGCTCCCGATTCGGAAGCAATCATCTTCTGGAGAGATGGATTATCAACTTCGTCCGAAAGAGTCATGTTTATCCCCAGAACACGACGCCAAGCGTTTTGTCCTCTGCTGCACTCTTCTTTTGAAAGGACGTTGACATGACTGCGCAAGCCAAACTGGGACAGGTCATCACCAAGGATTACCGCGGGGTGACCATCCACACCTACAAGTCGCCCGAGGAAGGGCTTTACGTCACCTCGCAGATCGTCGAGACCGATGACGGCCTCGTCGTCTTCGACGCGGTGTTCCACACCAGGCACGCCGAAGACCTGGCCGACTATATCGCCGGGCTTGGCAAGCCCGTGAATCGCATCGTGCTGTCGCACATCCACCCCGATCACTGGTCGGGCCTAAGCGTGCTGCATCAGCGCTTCCCGCAGGCGCCGATCTATGCGCTGCCGGAAATCATCGGCTACATCAAGGAAAACGGCCAGAAAATCCTCGATGCCCGCAACCAGGCTTTTGGCAATGTTGTGGCCAAGACCCCGACCCTTCCCGATCACGAGCTGGCGGTCGGCGCCCAGACCATCGGCGGCGTGCGCTTCGAATTCGAGCGCCAGCCCGATGGCGAAAGTGACTGGCAAACCATCGTTCGCCTGCCTGACGCGGGCGTGGTGATGGTCTTTGACCTGGTGTTCCCTGCCGGACATCACCTCTTTACGGTCGCAAGTCATTTCGACCACTGGATCGAAATTCTCGATGCGCTCAAGAGCGATGTGGCCAAGGGTTATGACACGCTCATGGTCGGCCATGGCAATCCGGTGGGCTATGACGTGATCGACGCTAATATTTCCTATCTGGAAAAGGCCAAGCAGATTCACGCCGCCAATGGCGACGCGGACAGCTACGCCAAGGCGCTGAAAGATGCCTATCCGAGCTATTACGGCGGTGGCTGGGTCGATTTCTCCAGCCTACTGCTCTACGGCATCATCAACCCGTAAAAGACCGTTGCATCCTTTGAGGCTGGCGTGGTGCGAATACACGGCACCATGCCAGCCTTCTGCTATAACGGCCCACGATCGCGATGCGTGTTTATTGTCAACGCAGCGGGAAGCGTTGGGAAATAAATTCGACGAAGCTGCCGAGCTTGCGGGTTCGACGTCGGTCTGGCGCGGTAAGGATATGCATCGGGCGGGCCGTGTGCCGCCAGTCCGGCAGGAGGGGAACCAGAAGCCCCTCATCGATATCGTCCTGAAGCAGGATGCGTGGCTGAAGAATGATCCCCAACCCCGCCAGCGCCGCCATCCGCAATGCGTGCCCGATATTGACGGTGAGCGGGCCATGAACGGTGACCGTTTCCGTCACGCCGCCCGGCCCCTCGAACGTCCATTCATTGCTCGGAGCCCAGTGGGCAAAGCCGAGGCAGGCGTGGCCGGCGAGATCGGCGGGGTGCTGTGGCGCAGGATGGCTCGCCAGATAGGCGGGCGCGGCGCACAACGCCATTTCATAGGGCGTCATCGCCAGGGCCCGTAATGAGGTATCGGCAAGCGCGCCGATGCGGATCACCGCATCAAAACCCTCGTCGACCAGATCGACCATCCGGTCGGTGATGGTCAATTCGACGCTGACGTCCGGATAGGTGCGCAGATAGTCGGGCAGCGCGCGGGCAAGGCTGGTGCTGCCAAAGGTCATCGGGGCATTGACCCGCAGAAGGCCCCGTGGCGCGCTCTGGCTTTCGGCTGCAAGGTTCTCAGCCGCCTCCACTTCACCAAGGATCGAACGGCAGCGCTCCAGAAAACTCAAGCCCACATCGGTCAGGCTCTGCCGCCGCGTCGTGCGGCGGATCAGCGTGACCTGAAGCCGCTCCTCCAGCGTGCGGATATGCTTGGCGACCATGGCCGGCGATAGTTTCAGTTCACTCGCTGCCGCCGCGAAGGAGCCGAGGTCGGCGACCTTGACGAACACCTGCATGCTGGTGAAGCGATCCATGATTAAACACCCTACGTTTTCAATCAAACAATAAAACCGCCATTTAATGGGAATATCAATGCAATTAGATACGGATGGACCAATTCATACGAAGGGAACACGACCATGACGAAAAGACCGCTTGGCCGCTCCAGCCTCTCGATCTCGCCGCTGGTGTTCGGCGGCAATGTTTTTGGCTGGACAGCGGACAAGGCCCGCTCCTTCGACCTGCTCGACCGTTTCGTCGACGCCGGTTTCGAAACGATCGACAGCGCCGACATCTATTCGAACTGGATTCCGGGCAATAACGGCGGCGAATCCGAAGCCATTATCGGCGAATGGATGCAGGCGCGCGGCAATCGCGACAAGGTGGTTGTCATCACCAAGGTCGGCATGGAAATGGCGCAGGGCCAAGGCCTGTCGGCAGCCTGGATCGAGCGCTCGGTCGAGGATTCGCTGCGTCGGCTGAAGACCGACCATATCGACCTCTATTTCTCACATATCTTTGACGACAGCGTGCCGGTCGAGGAAACGCTGCAAGCCCATGACCGCCTGATCAATGCCGGCAAGGTCCGCGCCATCGGCGCGTCGAACCATTCGGCCGGGCAACTGGCGCAGGCGCTGAAGGTTGCCGCCGATAACGGCCTGCCGCGCTACGAAGTGCTCCAGCCGCAATACAACCTTTATGACCGCGATGGCTATGACGGGGCTTTGCGCGATCTGGCGATTGCCGAGGGGCTCGGTGTTATCACCTATTCAAGCCTCGCCAACGGCTTCCTCAGCGGTAAATATCGCAGCGCCGAAGATTTTGGCAAAAGTCCACGCGGCGGCGGCATGGGCAACTATCTCAACGAACGCGGTCTGCGTATCCTGGCGGTGCTGGATGAGGTGGCCGCCGCGCATGGCGCAACCCCGGCGGAAATCGCCCTTGCCTGGCTGACGGCGCGAGAAGGCGTCACCGCCCCGATCGCCAGCGCAACCAGTCTCGAACAACTGGAAAGCCTGATCCGCTCCGCCAAGCTCACTTTGTCTGCGTCCGACATCGCCCGGCTCGATGACGCCAGCGCCGTATAAGGAGACCATTATGAAAATCGATCTTGCAGGAAAACGCGCCATTGTCACCGGTTCCACCGCCGGCATCGGCTTTGCCATCGCCAAAGGTCTGGTGGGGACGGGAGCCGAAGTGGTGGTCACCGGGCGCACGCAGGCCGCGGTGGACAAGGCGGTGGCGGCCATCGCCGGGGCGCAGCCGGACGCCAAAGTCTCAGGCGTCGCTGCCGACCTCGCCACCCCGGAAGGTGCTGCGGAACTGATCGCCAAGGTGCCACAGGCGGATATTTTCGTCAGCAATCTCGGCATTTATGGCGCCAAGCCCGCCTTTGAACTCGATGACGCCGACTGGGCGCACATCTTCAACGTCAATGTGACCAGCGCCGCGCGCCTTGCGCGCCACTATGCGCCGGTGATGAAGGAAAAGGGCTGGGGCCGGCTGATCTTCATCTCCAGCGAATCCGCGCAGAACATTCCTGTCGAGATGATTCATTATGGCGTCTCCAAAGCGGCGTTGCAGGCTCTGTCTCGCGGTTACGCCAAGGCCCTGGCCGGCACTGGCGTGACATCGAACGCGATACTGCCCGGACCGACGCGGACGGAAAGCTCAGTCGCCTTCATCGCGGATCTGGCGCGTGAGGGCGGCATCGACCCGTCCGAGGCCGAAAGCCGGTTTCTTGCCGAAAACCGCCCCTCCACGCTGATCGGCCGCTTCGCTGAGCCGGAGGAAATCGCCAATCTCGCCGTCTATGTCGCCTCGCCGCTGTCGAGCGCAACGACCGGCGCGGCGCTTCGGGTCGAAGGCGGCATTGTCGAGAGCCCAAGCTGAACCCCGCCAAAACACCAGCCGCGTTACCCCGAATCCGAATCTACAAGGAGCTTTACCGATGAAATTGTATGTTTATGACCATTGTCCGTTTTGCGCCAAGGCGCGCATGATCTTCGGGCTCAAATCGCTACCGGTCGAGTTGCATTTCGTTCTGGAAGACGATGTCGACACCCCGACCAATCTGGTCGGCAAGAAGACGACGCCTATTCTGCAAAAGGCTGATAACACTCATATGGCCGAAAGCATGGATATCGTGCACTATGTCGACGGCTTGCACGGCACTCCTATCGTCGCCCCGGTGGAAGAAAACAGCCCCATCAAGCTGTGGCACGACGCAGCGTGGCGACCGATCCTCAATCTTTCCATTCCCCGTCTGGCCGATGCGGACCTTCCCGAGTTTGCAACGGAAACCGCGCGCGCCGCATTCAAGGCCCGCCAGACAAAGAATTTCGGGGCGTTCGAGGACCTGCTCGGCCAGACCCCCGACCTTATCCGCGACATCGAAGAGCGATTGGCAGAGCTGGATAGCGTGCTTGCCGGACGCGAGCACGTGGATGCCGACGACTTCGTGCTTTACCCGTCATTGAGGATGCTCAGTATCGTGAAGGGCGTTCAATATCCGGCCAACGTCAAGCGCTATATGGAGCGCATGGAGCAGGCCACCGGCGTCGGCCTGCATTTTGGTCAAGCAAGCTGAAGGCAACCCAAGCGACCAGAACTTCACTGAGCGTTGGAGGCCTCCGGCCATCAACTGATTGCAAGAAATGCGACCGCAGCGGCCTGGCAGTGCGCAGCGGTCGCAACACCGCGCCCCGGGATAGATCATGACCCGTTGACCGCCACATGCGCTGCTGCTAATTCCATAAACAGGATTATTTTAGTCAGGTTTGGGACCATGATGCATCTCTCTCGCCGCCATAGCGCCGCGCTCGGCGCCGCTTTGCTTTATTTCGCTCTGGGGCTCGCGCCCGCCCAGGCGCAGGTCGCGCAGGTCGTTTCGGAAAATGAGGCCGCCCGCGTGGTGCTGCACGCGCAGGGGGAGACCGAAGTGCCGGTCCATCCGCACCGGATCGTGGCGCTGCACAATATCTTCTCCGAAGCGCTGGTGGCGCTGGGCGAGGCGCCGGTTGGCGCGGTGGTGCGTCCCAGCGGCCTGCCCGATCAACTGGCCGACGCCCTGGCCGACACCGCCCTGGTGGGCGACCAGAGCGCGCCCGATTTCGAGGCGATCCTGGCGCTCGACCCCGATCTCATCCTCGCTCAGGCCGACGAGATCGGCGATAATTACGAGCTGCTCAGCGCCATCGCGCCGACACTTCTGCTGGACGAACCCAATGTGGATTGGAGGCAATGGCTGATCGGGCTGGGCGAGGCGGTCGGCAAGCCCGACGCGGCCCATGACGCGGTGGACGCCTATGATGCCCATGCCGCCGCGGTCAAGGCGCAGGTGGCCGCGGTGCGGCCGGATGATACCGTCTTGGTGCTGCGGGTGCGCGAAAAGGATTTGCGGGTCTATGGCGGCGCGCGGCGCTCGGGCCTGGTGCTCTATCAGGATCTCGGGCTCAATCCGCACCCGCTGGTGGATCTGAATGAGGACAGCGTTACCGTCTCCAACGAGATCATCCCCGAACTGACTGCCGATCACCTGTTCCTGATGGTCGAGGACGAGGACAAGATGGCCGGTATCGAAGCCACGGCGCTGTGGCAGGCGCTGCCCGCGGTTCAGGCTGGTCATGTCTATCGCGTCAACATGGAACCCTGGAACCGCTCGACCGGGCCGATCAGCTTCGCAGCCATCGTCGACGACGTGGCGGCCCATCTCGGCACGGCCGACTAGTCCGCTGCGCGCGCTGGTCCTGCTCGCCGGCGGCCTGGTGCTGCTGGCGAGCCTGTTCGCTTCCATATCGGTGGGCGCGGCGGGCATCGACCTGGTCACTGTGTGGCTGGCGGTGTTCCGCTTCGATCCGGCCCAGACCAACCATCTGGTGATTCAGGAATTCCGCCTGCCGCGCGTCGTCGCCTCCGCTGCCGTGGGCGCCAGCCTGGGCGTTGCCGGCGCCATCATGCAGGGCATGACGCGCAATCCGCTGGCCAGCCCGTCGCTGATGGGGCTCAATGCCGGCGCCGGGCTGCTGCTGGTGCTGGGCCTGGTACTGTTCCCCTGGCTCGACTTCACCGGGCTGATCCTGCTGTCCTTTCTGGGCGCGGGGCTGGGGGTCGGGCTGGTCTTTGGTATTGGCGCCTTGCAGCCGGGCGGGCTGACGCCGGTGCGGCTGGTGCTGGCTGGCGCCGCAGTTTCGGCCCTGTTCGGGGGACTGACCACCGGTGTGGTGCTCTATACCGGGATTGCCCAGGACGTGCTGTTCTACACCGCCGGCGGCGTGCAGGGCGTGCGCTGGCCGCAATTGTTGCTGGCCCTGCCCTGGATGGGGATCGGCCTGCTGCTGGCGCTGGCGCTGGCGCGCGGCATCTCCCTTCTCAGTCTTGGCGAAGAGGTTTCGATCGGTCTGGGCCAGCGCACCGCGCTGGTACGCGCCGGTGGCGTCATCGCCACGCTGCTGCTGGCCGGCAGCGCCGTCGCCGTGGCGGGCGGGGTCGGCTTTGTCGGCCTGGTGGTGCCCCATCTGGCGCGCTTCCTCGTCGGGCTCGACTATCGCTGGATCATCCCCTGCTCGGTATTGCTGGGCGCTACCCTGCTGGTGCTGGCCGATCTGGGCGCGCGCATGGTCAATCCGCCCTTCGAGACACCGGTGGGGCTGATCACCGCGCTGATCGGGGTGCCATTCTTTCTCTGGCTGGCGCGCCGTGACCAAAGGGGCATGTGACATGGCGCTGCGCTATTGCATCCTCGTCGCGCTATTGGCGGCAACGGCCGTGGTCAGCCTCAATATGGGGTCCTTCGCAATCGGCCCCGGCGATGTGCTGGCCACGCTGTTCGGTCAGGGAACCGCCAAGCAGGAGCTGACGCTCTATACGATCCGCCTGCCACGCCTCGTCATGGCGATGCTAGTGGGCGCGGGGCTGGCTCTATCGGGCGCGCTGCTCCAGGGCGTATCGCGCAACGCGCTCGCCGATCCGGGAATATTGGGGCTCAATGCCGGGGCGGGGCTGAGCATCCTCGCCCTGCTCTATCTGCGCCAGCAGGGCATTGTCACCCTGCCCGGCGCGCTGTGGCCGCCGGTCGCCTTTGTCGGCGCGCTGGCCACGGCCATCGCCATCTACCTGCTGGCCCGCAAGCAGGGACGGGTCGAACCCGGCCGCCTGCTCCTGGCCGGCATTGCCATCAATGCCGGCGCATCGGCGGCCATGCTGGTGTTGTCCATGCGGCTGGACCGGCGACTTTACGACGCCGCTTCGGTATGGCTGGCGGGAAGCCTGTCGGGCGCCAGATGGGCCGATGTGTTCGCCATCCTGCCCTGGCTGGTGGTGCTGGCGCCGTTGCTGGCCGGGCTGGTGCGCGTGCTCGACATTCTTGGGGTGGGCGACGACACTGCCACCGGGTTGGGCGTCGGCGTCGAAAGCGGGCGGCTGGCGCTGCTGGCCGTCGCCGTCGCCTTTGCCGGCACCGCCGTGGCGCTGGCCGGCGCCATCGGCTTTGTCGGCCTGCTCGGACCCCATATCGCCCGCCGGCTGGTGGGCCCGCGCCATCATCTGCTGCTGCCCGCCGCCGCGCTGGTGGGCGCAGGATTGATGCTGCTCGCCGACACTGTGGGCCGCAACCTGCTGGCCCCGATCGAAATTCCCGCCGGCGTGGTCGTCGCCGTGCTCGGCGCGCCCTATTTCCTCTATCTGCTTATCCGCACCAACCGCCAGGCTTTCACCGCATGACGCTGGAAACCCAAGAGCTGAGCTTTGCCTATGGGGCCGAGCCCGTCTTTGCCGAATTGGCGCTGGCCATTCCTCCCGGCCGGATCACCGCCCTAGTGGGGGCCAACGGCTCGGGCAAGACCACCATCCTCAAGAACCTGGCCCGCATCCTCAGGCCCAGCCACGGCGCGGTCTATCTCGATGGCCGGTCGCTGGCTCAGCTTCCCACCAAAGCCATCGCCCGCGCCATGGCGGTATTGCCGCAAAATCCCGAAGCGCCCGCTGGCCTGCTGGTCCGCGAACTGGTCGGATATGGGCGCTTCGCCTGGCAGAAGCCGCTCACAGCCATGACCGCCGAGGACAAGGCTGCCGTTAGGGAAGCTCTGATCCTGACCGGCATGACCGAGCTGGCCGACCGGCCGGTGGGGACCTTGTCGGGCGGGCAGCGGCAGCGGGCCTGGATCGCCATGGCGCTGGCGCAAAACAGCCGCATCCTGCTGCTGGACGAGCCGACGACCTTTCTGGACATGGCCCATCAATTCGAAGTGCTGAGCCTGCTCGACCGGCTCAATATTGAGCAAGGCCGCACCATCGTCATGGTGGTGCACGACCTCAACCAGGCGCTGCGCCATGCCCATCACGTCATCGTGCTGCACGCCGGAAAAGTCATCGGCAGCGGAGCGCCCGACGCGGTCTTGACGCCTCAAACCCTGGCCGCCGCCTTCGGCATCCGCGCCGACCTCATCCACGATCCCCGCAGCGGACGGCGCATCTGCGTTCCCTACGGCCTCGTCGCGACGGGCGAATGAGCCGGGGATCACCGACACGCAGGCGGGAGATTTCATGGAGAGGACGACGCCGGTAGCGATGGTGGGAAGCTATCAAAAGGGTGATGCCCCTTTGTCGGCATGCCGGGCCCGATTGCCACCCTGAGGCGTGACCGGCCATAACGCCAGCCTACGCCTCGCCGATTTCCCGCTCCCGATCATTCACCCGGTTCATCCCGGTTGGAATGGCTCTCTCGATTTCTTCGGCAACGAGATGCTGGAGTTGCCAGATATACGGGTCGTGAACGCCGTATTTTTCCAATCCCTGAACCGTCCGCAGCAGATATTCAGCCCCGGATCCGGCGGCACCTGCCGCGGTGGCCAGTCTTCGCGCCTGTTCCTCGATCGTCAGGTCGACAACAGGGGCACCCACCGGATCAGAAAGTCAGCGCCTGTTCGCGGCCGCGATCGGAGTTGACCTCTATCCAGCGGGCATTGGCTGACAATTCGTGGGCGACAAGTTCACGGCGCAGCACCGTCCGCAGCGACTGCATCTCGGTTTCGGCAGCCAGTTCCAGGATCAACCCATCGCAACTCCCGCCCGAGGCGAGAGCGAGCATCAACCCCGGCCTCTCGGGCGTACCGCGGAAATGATCGAGCGAGATCGAAAAGTTGCGATGCCAGCCAATGGCGGTCGCGCGGCGGAGCGATTGGACAGGGAAGCCGGGGTTCCAGATCAGCGATCCGTAGGCAAAAATCTGGATTGGCCGCGTCCACCCTTGTGTGAGCGTGGCCGCAAGCGCGTCGAGATCAGCGTCTTCCAGAATGCGCAGGCCCGGACCATGCAACGGCCCCTCGCCCGGCGTGACCCGGGCGAGATGGTCGTCGCTCAAAATGATGGGAATGCGATCAGGCATTAGATTTTCGACATATGATAGATTTTCAGTCCTTGGATTAAAGCAGTGATACGGCAGAATTGCCATTTCAACAAATCCACCATCTCCTGAGAGACAATGGCGAAGCACCAGCGTCGCCGGGTTGATCGGCGCAGCAGGTTCCATCAGCGAACCAACGACCTCCGACAGCGTGTTGCCGCCGACTCCATGCGCGGCTCCTGCCGCAAACACCGCTGGAGATTCCGTTAGATCGGCGCTTGGGACGAGTGCTTAATCTTCTGCAGCGGAATTTCTGTCTTGATGTTCCGAACCCCGGGTATCCGCCCGAGATGTTCGATCTGGAACTTCCCGTATCCGTCAAAATGCTGCTCCGGCAGCTTGCCACAAAGCATATCTGTCCGCCCCCTTAAGCCTGCCTTAAGCTCGGCGTAGAATGGCGGATCAGATCAGCGAAGGGTTTTTATGCGCGTTTTGATAATCGAGGACGATGCCGTGTTGCGGGACGGGCTCAAGGTCGGGCTCGGGCTTGGCGGCTTCAATGCCGATGCCGTCGAGGGCTGCGCGGAAGCCGACGCCGTGCTCCAGAACCACCAATTCGACGCGCTGGTCCTCGATCTGATGCTGCCGGACGGCTCCGGCCTCGATATTCTGCGCGCTCTGCGCGCCCGGCGCGACATGGTGCCGGTCCTGCTGCTCACCGCGCGCGACCGCGTGGCCGACCGGATCGCCGGCCTCGACGCCGGGGCCGACGACTATCTGGGTAAACCCTTCGATCTTGACGAAGTCGCCGCGCGCCTGCGCGCCCTCGTCCGCCGCGCCTCGGGGCACTCCTCCTCGCTGCTCGAATGGGGCGGCCTCAGCCTTGATCCGGCCAGCAAGACCCTGGAGCAGAACAGCAGGCCCATCAGCCTGTCGCGGCGCGAATATGCGATCCTGCACGCTCTCATGGTCCATCCGGGCCGGATTCTTTCCAAAAGCCAGATCGAGGAAAAGCTCTATGGCTGGCAGGAGGAAGTGGAAAGCAATGCCGTCGAGGTCCATATCCATCATCTGCGCGCCAAGCTCGGCACCGGATTGATCCAGACCGTGCGCGGGCTCGGCTATCGTCTGGGAGGGGAAGCGTGATGGCATCGATCTCCCGGCGGCTGTTCCTCATTCTCGTCATCACCACCGGCCTTGTCTGGCTCTCGGCCGTGGTCTGGATTTTCATGTCCACCCGCGCCGAGGTCGAACGGGTGCTCGACGCGCGCCTGATGGAAGCGGGGCGCATGGTTTCCTCGCTGATCGCCAGTCAGGAAATCGCGGTCGATCCCAACCAGAGCCTTGTAACCGCCCTGCCCGGACGTTCCCTCAACACCTATGAGCGCCAGCTTTCCTGCCAGATCTGGTCGCTGCAAGGCACAATGATCGGCCGGTCCCAGGGCGCCCCCGATGCCGAACTCTCCGGGCACGCGGACGGGTTTTCAGAGACCGTGATCGAGGGCGAACGCTGGCGGGTCTATGCCATCACCAATGCCGAACTCGGCGTCCGCGTCCTTATCGGCGACAGCATGCAGATCCGCGACGGGCTGGTGAACGACGTCATCCGCGGCCTGCTGCTTCCGGCCCTGCTCATCCTGCCCGTGCTGGCCCTGTTGATCTGGCTCAGCGTACGCCGGGGCCTTGAGCCTTTGCGCAAGATTGCCGGAGACCTCGAAACCCGGCCTGCCTCCGATCTCAGCCCGATCGCCGATGACGGGACCGCCACCGAGATCACGCCGGTGCTGCAATCGCTGAACGGGCTGTTTGCCCGGGTGGAGGAACTGCGCGAACGCGAGCGCAATTTCACCGCCTTCGCTGCCCATGAGTTGCGCACGCCCCTCGCCGGGCTCAAGACCCAAGCGCAGGTGGCGCTGGCCAGCGGCGACGGTGCCATCCGGGACCAGGCGCTGCAACAGATCGTGCTGGGGGTCGACCGCACCGGCAGGCTGGTCCGGCAGTTGCTGGACATGTCGGCCATAGAAGCGCTCGATCCGGCGGAGCGGAGCGGCGGCGTGGTACAGCCCGGCGCGATACTCAAATCGCTGGCGCAGGAACTGGCCGATCCGGCCCGCAACGTGACCATCGCCATTGCGCCCGATCTCGACGGCTTAAGCCTCGGGATCGAACCGGAACTGTTCACCCTGGTCGCCCGTAACCTGATGGAGAATGCCGTCAACCACTCCCCGCCCGGCGGCGTGGTGCGCTGCCGCACAGCCGATGGGACGGAACATGGCTGCATCATCATCGAGGACGATGGACCGGGCATTCCGGCTGAGGAATTGCCCATGATCACGGAACGCTTCTTTCGGGGCCGCCACAAGGCCGCCATCGGCAGCGGCCTCGGGCTCGCCATCGTCGAGTTGGCGCTGGGACGCAGCGGCTGGCGATTGCAGTTTCATAACCGGAAGGCCGGTGGCCTCAGCGCGGTCATTATCGACACGCCCTAAGCGGGGCGCCAGCCGTCCGCCGGGGCGTCAAGGATCGCCGGCTGGCCGTCGGGCAATCAGATCGATGAGCGCCGATAGACCATGATGCCCCTGGCCTTCGTGGATTTCTGCGTCATATTCCTTGAGGCTCACAATTTCGAAATCCGAGAACGCCTCCAGCAAAAGCGACCGGGTGTACATATGCTCGCGCTGCGGCGGTCCCCCGGTGCCCAGATCGACCTGTTCGGGGCGGTAGCCGTGCAGGAGCACCAGTCCGCCCGGCTTCACCGCGCGCTGCATGCCCTCAAAGAGGCGCGCCCGGCCTGCGGGATCGGCGAACTGGATGAAGATGGCGACGACATAGTCATATTGAGCGTCGGGCCAGGACCAATCCGACAGATCGGCCAGTTCGAGCTCGATCTCCACCCCGGAGTCCCGGGCCAGCTTGGCGCTCTTTTCGAGCGCCACCGAGGACGCGTCGATGGCGTGCACCGCAAGCCCGAGGCTGGCGAGAAAGACGCCATTGCGTCCCTCTCCATCGGCCACCGCCAGCACGTTGCCGCCAGGCTCGAAGCGGTGGGCCTCTTGTTTGAGGAAGGCGTTCGGCTCCTTGCCGAACACGTACTCCTCACCGCGATAGCGTTCGTCCCACCCATTTGCCGTCATTGCCGCAAACCTTCCGACCCGACAGCCGAGGTGATGCGGCGAATGGCTTCGTCGACGGTAGCACGCGGGCAGCCAAGATTGACGCGCATGAAACCGTGCCCCTCGATCCCGAACTTCTGCCCCTTGTCGAGCCAGACGCGGGCCTTGGTCAGCATGAACTTGTCGAGCGCTTCGGCATCGAGGCCAAGGCCACGGCAATCCATCCAGGCCAGATAGAGAGAATCCGCGCGAAGCACCTTCAACCCGGCATCCGCCGCGTTGATCGCCGCGGCGAAGCGTTCGTGATTGGCCCTGATATAAACCAGCAGGTCCTCAAGCCAGGGCTCGCCATGCGTATAGGCGGCTTCGGCGGCGACCATGCCCAGGACATTGACGAAGCCAAAGCCATTGCGGTCGCCCTGGCGGCGAAATTCATCGCGCAGCCGTCCATTCGGCACGATGACATTGGCGCTTTGCAAGCCGGGCAGGTTGAAGGTCTTGCTGGGCGCGGTGCAGGTGATGCTGTTCATGGCGAAAGCTTCGCCGAGCGAGGCAAAGGGGATGTGTTTTTTTGCCGGATCGAGGATCAGATCCTCGTGGATCTCATCGGAGATGACCAGCACATCGTGGCGCTGGCAGATTTCACCCATGGTGCGCAAATCGGCTTCCGACCAGACATTGCCGGTTGGATTGTGCGGATGGCTGAGGATGAAGAGCCTGGTATCGGGGCGGATCGCCGCCTCGAACACTTCGGCGTTAAAGCGATAGCCCGCGCCCGTATAGTCGAGCGGGGCATAGGTCAGATGCCGTCCGTTCAGCAGCACATCACTATGGAAATGCCCATAGACAGGCGGCTGGATCAGAACGCTGTCGCCCGGTGCGGAAAAAGCCTGCACGATGGTCTTCAGCGTCGTGATGATGCCAGCGGTCTGGACGATCCAGTTCTGGTCGATTTCCCAACCGAAGCGCCTGCCCTGCCAGCCCACGACGGCGTCCAGATAGGATTGCGTTGCGCCGAAGGGATAGCCGAACACACCGTAATCGACGGCCTCGTGCAGGGCATCGCGCACCACCTGCGGCGCCCTGAAGTCCATATCGGCGACCCACATCGGCAGGGGTTCTGCCGCCGCCTCGTCGGGCGCGAGCATTTCGTGCGCATAGGCCCATTTAATCGAGTTGGACATCCTGCGCTCAATGAGCTCATCGAAGATCGAGAGGTCCGCGCCAACAGGATCACTGGTCATGGTGTTCATCGTCATGGCTTTGGCGATCTCCTGTCTCACCGGCAACACAACCTCGGGATGCCCCCGCACTGCGATATCGAGACTGCCGGAAAGAATGAGAAATTCCAAGCCGGGCGAATCGGACACTGTGACGCGCGTACCCACCGGACCGCATGGAGCAACCGTTCCTTAAGCCTGCCTTAAGCTGGCCAGCCGAGCGCTGCTCCCATGATTGTCCAACGGGTATGCTCGAAATGAAAAAGCTGGTTCTTGTCGCGCTTTCAGCGCTGATTCTGGCCGGGTGCAGCGACACCGAAACCGCCACGGTCACCCAGGCCGTCAGCGCCGATGCCCCGGTTTTGCGGGCGCTGGAACGCCAGGGGCTGACCATTCACAGTCCTATGGCCGTTCCGGGTGGTCTGGACGGATTTGCCGCCAGCGCCGGAACCCAGCCGCTGGCCGTCTATGTCATGCCCGACGCCAATTACGCCCTGATCGGCACGCTGATCGACAGCGAGGGCAAGGCGGTCGCCGATGAAGAACTGCGCCGGCTGGCGAGTGTCCCGATCGATCAGGCGAGCTGGGCAGCGCTCGAATCGGCGCGCTGGGTCGCGGATGGCGATCTGGATGCCGAGCGGGTCGTCTATACCTTCACCGACGCCAATTGCCCGTTCTGCAACGAGATGTGGCACTCGGCCCGGCCCTGGGTCGAGGCCGGCAAGGTACAGCTCCGTCATCTGATGGTGGGCGTGATCCGGGCGGATTCCCCGGCCAAGGCGGCAGCCATTCTCGAAGCCGACGATCCGTCGGCGGCGCTCATTTACAACGAGGTGCACCATGGCGAGGGCGGCATCGATCCGCTCGACAGTATTTCCGCCCAGACCCGTGCCGAGCTTGAGAGGAATATGCAGTTGATGGGAGAACTGGGCTTTTCCGGCACGCCCGGCGTGATCGCCAGGGCCGACGATGGTTCGCTGATCTTCCAAAGCGGGGTGCCGCGCGGCCCGGACCTTGAACGCCTGTTCGGCCCGCTCTGACCTCTCCAAATCTCCCCAGCACCGACAAGACCTGAGCCCGATGATGCCCCTGAAACCGCTGTTGCGCTTATTCGCCATCCTGCTTTTCGCTGTCCCGTCGCTTTCGATTCAAGCCCAGCAGGACGACATCCTTCGCGCCGAGGATGCGTTTTCGTTCTCCGTCGCGCGCGATGCCGACGACCAGCTGGTGCTGCACTGGGAGATCGAGGACGGCTACTATCTCTATCGCGACCATCTGGGCGCGCGCGACAGCACCTCCGGCAACGCGATCGTGCTGGAGACCGAGCCGGGCGTCGTCGAGACCGACGACAGCAATTTCGGACCCTCCGAAGTCTATTACCACCAGGCTGTGGCGCGGCTCGGCGACACGGCGCCCGCCGAAATCGCGGTGACCTATCAGGGCTGCAAGAAGGATTCGATCTGCTACCCGCCGCTGACCCTGACCGTGGATACGCACAGCTTGCAGGTTTCCGAACCCGTCATGGGGTTTGGCATTCCCACGCCGGCGCCATCGGGTACTGGCAGCGGCTTTTCGCTGGCCGAGGAAAGCCTCGGGGGCGGCATGATCGGTGCGCTGCTGGAGAGCGGTGGCGCGATGTGGGTGATCGCGAGTTTCCTAGTCTTCGGCCTGTTGCTGGCTTTCACCCCTTGCGTCCTGCCCATGTACCCGATCCTCAGCGCCACCCTGGCGCGCGAGGGTGAGGCGCTGACGGCGCGGCGCGGCTTCGTCCTCTCGTCGAGCTATGTCCTCGCCATGGCTGCCGCCTTTGGCCTGCTCGGCGTGGTCGCCGCCTGGTCGGGGCAGAATTTGCAAATGGTGCTGCAATCGCCCTATGCGGTCGGCGCCGTCGCTCTGCTGTTCGTGGTCCTGGCGACGTCGATGTTCGGACTGTTCGAGCTGGAACTGCCGACGGCCTGGGTCAGCCGGTTGACCGGTGTGCAGGCGGGGAAACGCGGCTCGATCGGCGGTGCCGCCGGCATGGGCTTTCTCTCGGCGCTGATCGTGGGCCCCTGCGTCACCGCCCCGCTCGCCGCTGCGCTGCTCTATATCGCCCAGACCGGCGATGCGGTTCTGGGCGCAGCGGCGCTCTTTGCGCTGGGACTGGGTCAGGGCATTCCCCTGATCGCCTTCGGCACCATGGGCAGCAAGGCCCTGCCCCGCGCCGGGGCGTGGATGGTGCAGGTCAAATACGTCTTTGGCTTCGTTTTCCTCGCCGCCGCCATCTGGATGGCCGAGCGCATCCTGCCTGCGCAGGTCACCATGACGCTCTGGGCCATCCTCCTGCTCACCGCCGCCGTCTTCATCGGCGTCGCCGACCGGCTGACGGTGGATGCCCCTGCGGGAGCGCGCTTCCGCAAGGCGGCGGGCCTGGTCTTGTCCCTCGGCGGGGTCATCGTCGCCATCGGCGCGGCTTCAGGCGCAACCGATCCGCTGCGTCCGCTCGCCCATTTCGGCGCGGGCGGTGGCGGGCAACCGGCGGGCCAGGCCGAAATGGCCTTCCTCAATGCACACTCGACGCCGGAAGTGGAGCAGGCCCTGGCCACCGCCAATGATCGGCCCACGCTTGTCTATTTCACCGCCGATTGGTGCGTCACCTGCAAATCCATCGAGCGCGACGTGCTGCCCGCCGCCGACATCGTCGCGGGTCTGTCCGAGTTCCAGCGCGTCGAGATCGATCTGACGACGCTCAATGACGCGAACCAGGGCTTGATGAACGATCTCGCCGTCATCGGACCGCCGACAATGATCTTTTTCGACCGCACCGCGGCGGAAGCCAGTGGCTCGCGCCTCGTCGGCGACGTCACCACCCAAACCTTGCAGGCCTCGATCGCCCTGGCGGATCGGTAAGCATGAACGCCGTCGCCATCGGGCCCCTGGTTTTCGCCCCCGACCGGTTCGCCGCGATCCTCGCGATCGCGGCCTTCCTCTTTCTCGGTGAAATCCTCTCCAGCAAGGTCGACCGCCGTTTTTCGCCCTGGTCCTGGGGCGCTGTCGTTGCGTTCATCGTCGGGGCGCGGGCCGGGCACGTCGTCATGCACGCCGAAAGCTTTCTCGCCGAGCCGCTGCGGGTATTTTTTCTCTGGCAGGGCGGCTTTCTCATCCCCGCCGGGGTTGGGCTGGCGCTGCTCTATACGCTGTTGCACTTCCGGCGCGCGCTGGGCCTCGCCCCATGGACCGCGCTGCCCGGAGCCGTCGCGGCCTATGTCGCAATCTTCGTGCTCCAGCTCACGGCTGGCGTCCCCGCCACCGCACTGCCGACCGCCGAGATGTTCCAGACGCTCTCCGGCGAGACATTCAACGCCGCCGATCTGGAAGGGCCTCTCGTCATCAATCTCTGGGCCACATGGTGTCCGCCCTGCCGCCGCGAAATGCCGATGATGGCTGACATCGCCAAGACCACCGGGGATGCCACCTTCATCTTCGTCAACCAGGGGGAAAGTGCGGCGATGATCGAGCAGTTCCTGGCCTCCGAAAACCTCGATCTCGACCATGTCGTGCTCGATTCCTTCGGCGAATTCGGGCGCCATTACGACGCCCCCGGCCTGCCCGCTACGCTGTTCATCGATAACGAAGGACACCTGGGATCGGTCCATATGGGCGAAATCTCGCGCGAGGTGCTGCTGAGCGGCATTGCGCAATTGCGCCCGCAATTGTGATCGTCGCAACGCTGCGGTCCTTAAGGTCGGCTTAAGCTGGGCGTCGCCTATAGCGGGGCATTGCCTGGACAAATGAGGAAACTGCCTTGACTTCTTTCGCCATCGGACGCCGCACTTTCCTTGCCGGGGTCGGCGCACTCGCGCTTGCCGGCTGCACTTCGACGCAGCAAACACCACGCCTGGCCCAGCCGGTCGCGCCGCCACCGCCGGTCACGCCGCCGATGTATTACGCCCTGCCCGATGAGCGCTTTCCGATTCCTGAGGTCGACGTCGCCCAGGTCGGCAGGCAATGGTGGCGAACCGAGGTGGATTATCCGAGCGTTGAAAAAGTGGGCACGGTGATCGTCGACACGCCCAATCGCTATCTCTATCACATCCGGCCCGAAGGCCGTGCCATGCGCTATGGCGTCGGCGTCGGGCGCGATGGCTTCCTATGGTCGGGGCGCGGGCACATCGCCTATAAGCGCGAATGGCCGCGCTGGAATCCCCCCAACGAGATGGTGGCGCGCCAGCCTGAACTCGAACCGGTCAGCATCGCCAATGGCGGCATGGCGCCGGGGCTCGACAATCCACTGGGCTCGCGGGCGCTCTATATCCACCAGGGTAATCGCGACACCATCTACCGCATTCACGGCTCGCCCGAATTCTGGACCATCGGCAGGGCCGTCTCTTCGGGCTGCATCCGCATGCTCAACCAGGACGTCATCCACCTGGCCGACAATGTCCGCGACGGCAGCACCATCGTGGTCATTCCCGATCCTTCGGGCAGCCAGCAGATCGCCTGATCTGCGGTCAGCCCGCGGTTTCCTCTCCCATCGTGTCGCGGCGCATCGCCATCATCCACCCCAGAGCGACAACGGCCAGCGCCAGCGGCACGAAGGAGAGCCACAACACCATGTTCCAGCCATAGGCGCTGAGCAGCCCGCCCGAAAGGAACGAGCCGACCGCCATGGTGCCGAACACGATGAAATCGTTGAGTGATTGCACGCGGGCCTTTTCTTCCGGGCGGTGGGTTTCCAGTACCATGGCGGACGCGCCGATGAAGCCGAAATTCCAGCCGACCCCGAGCAGGATCAGCGTGCCCCAGAAATGGGCGACGTCGATGCCGAGCAGGCCGATCCCCGCCGAGGCGCCGATCAAGGCGAGCCCCGCCAGCACCACGTTGGACGCTCCGAAACGCGCGATCAGTCGGCCAGTGAAAAAGCTGGGCGCGTACATGGCGATGACGTGCCATTGCAGCCCGTCATTGGCCGCTTCCTGCGGCAGACCGCACATCTGCATGGCCAGCGGGGCAGCGGTCATCAGGAAATTCATCAGCAGATAAGAGACCACCCCGCAAACCACAGCGAGGACGAAGCGCGGCTGGCGCGCGATCACCCCCAGCGGCCTGCCGCCGGAGCGTTCCTCGGCGCTGGGAGCCGGCAGCCGTACGCCAAAGAGGATGATCGCGGAGAGCGCCGCCACCCCCGCCTGCGCCAGAAAGGTCGCAACGAACATATGCGGCATCCACAGATACATGGTGTGGGTGACCAGTTGCGGCCCGATCACTCCCGCGAACACCCCACCGGCCATGACGAAGGACAGCGCACGCGCGCGCCTTTCCGGCTCGACGCAATCGGCGGCAGCGAAGCGGAACGACAGCACCACCGCGGCATAGGCTCCCCCGAAAAAGGTGGCGGCGCAGAACAGCCAGAATGAGCCAATCATCACCGCCAGCGCCGAGAGCAAGCCGACCAGCACCCCCGCCCCGGTTCCAGCGAGGAAGGCCGCACGGCGGCCATAGCGCTGGGCGATCGCCCCTGCTGGCAGGGTGCAGGCCGCCATGCCGACGACGAAGATCGAAATCGGCAGCGTTGCCAGCGCCGGATCGGGCGCCAACTCGCTCCCCACGATGGCGCCAGTGGCATAGACCACCACCGAATTGGCCCCGGCCAACGCCTGGGCGATGGTCAATCTGGCGACATTGCTCCGTCCATGGGGATAGGGCGTGGCGGGCGATGGAGCGAGCGCTGGGTTCTCGGCAATTTGCGACATGGGGACTTTCCACCGGAAAAACGGAATGCGAAAAACTGCCGGAACGGCGTGAAATACTCTCAGGCGGCCGGGGAGGCTTCAACGGCGAGCCCAGCCAATTTCCATTCGGGAAAGCCATCCTCCAGCCGCAGGGCACTGAATCCCCTGGCGCGCAGGGCAGCGACGGCCTCCACCGCAAAAATGCAATACGGTCCGCGACAATAGGCAACGATCTCGGCGTCAACGGGCAGTTCATCGAGGCGCTTTTCCAATTCCCGGAATGGAATATTGCGGGCGCCGGGAAGATGGCCCTGGGCGAACTCATCCGGGGAGCGCACATCGAGCACCAAGACGCCCCCCTGCTCCAGCCGGCCCGACAATTCCTCGCGCGACACCGCCTCCATGGTGTCACGGGCGTTGAAATAGTCGTCCACCACCCGATTCACTTCGGCAATGTTGCGTTCCCCCGTCCGGCCCAACGCGCTGAGCAGCGTCACCACTTCCGCATTGCCGGCAAGACTGTAGAGCACATGCTTGCCGCGCCGCTCGGTGTTCACCAGCCGCGCGCGGCGCAGGATTTGCAGATGGCGTGAGGTGTTGGCGAAACTCATGCCCGACTGGTGGGCGAGGTCTTCGACGGAGTGCCGCCCCTGAGCCAGCGATTCCAGCAACTCCAACCGGTTGGCATGACCCAGCGCCTGGGCGATTCCGGCAAGGTGTTCGAAAATGACCTGCTTGGGGTGGATGTCCGGCATGGAAACTCTATCATCCATTCATTCAACAGAACGATTGAGTGACTACTAGCAAGAGCATCCCCGAAGCGCAATCCCCAGAAACCCACCGCCCCATCCGGGTTTCCCTCCCGCGTCCCGTCTTCACAAATCTTCACATTGGCCATGAACGCGAGCAACACCGCCGCGCCATCTTCGCGTCATCACGGCAATCAGGCCGAAATGGACAAGGAGATAGAACATGGCACAGGAACGCAAAGGTTTTCGCGTAGCGCTGCTAGCGGGCATCGTTGTGGTTTTAGGCCTGGGCGCCATCGGCGCCGTCGGAGCGGCCCAGGCGCGCGGCCCCTTTAACGGATGGGGCCCCGGCTTTGGCGGCCCGATGATCGGGTCGATGCTCGATCATGCGCTGGGCTCGGTCGATGCCAATGACACGCAGCGCGCGGAAATCCGTGGCATCGTGGATCAGGCAAGCACCGATATCGGCGCGATGACCGGCGATATCGATGACCTGCACGATCAGATCAAGACGTTGCTTGCCGCCCAGACCATCGATCGTGCCGCGTTCGAAGCCCTGCGCCAAGATGTGCTCGCAACAGGCGACGCGGTTTCGGCGCGGGCGCTGGAAGCCTTCCTCGATGCCGCCGAAGTGCTCACCCCCGATCAGCGGGGCAAGCTGCTGGAACAGCAGAGGGGTTTCGGCCCGCGCTTCGGCCGCCGCTGATTGCCCCCTGCCCGGCACCGATGACCTCTCGGTGCCGGGCAGGCCATTGCTCTGTGGGAGTTCATACCGCAAATGAAAAGTCGCCCCGACCGTTACAGCGGCGTTGCCGTCACCATACACTGGCTCAGCGCCATCGCCATTTTCGTCCTGCTTGGTTCCGGCTTCGGGGCGGCGATTGCCGTCGATCCCGTCGCCAGGATCGGCCTACTGCGCCTGCATGTGCCCCTGGCGATCATCGTCCTGATTCTGACCCTCGGCCGCCTCGCCTGGTGGGTGCTGGCGGATCGCAAGCCGGCCCCGATTGCCAACGCGCCTGGCTGGCAGGAGGCTGGTGCTAGCGCCGTTCACCTGCTGCTCTATGTCGTACTGTTCGTCATGCTTGGCAGCGGCATCGCCCTGTTGGCAGCCAGCGGCGCCGGAGCCGCGCTGCTCGGCGGCGCGGGCACCCTGCCCGATTTCACCCTGTTCGCGCCACGTATCGCCCATGGGCTTGGCGCCCTGCTGCTGATCGCGCTCCTGGCCGCCCATATCGGCGCGGCGCTTTACCATCATCTGGTTCGGCGCGACGCTATTTTCCTGCGCATGTGGTATGGGCGATAATAAAGAACGAAGGGCTGGGCATGGCGGACACGATCCTGATCATCGACGACGATATCCGGCTGTCCGCCATGTTGCGCGACTACCTTGAAGGCAACGGCTTTGCGGTGCAGACCGCCGCCAATGCGAAGGCGGGACTCGCCGCCATCGCCCGCCACCAGGCCGACGCGGTCATCCTCGATGTCATGCTGCCCGATCTCGATGGTTTTGAAGTGTTGCGCCGGATACGAACGGATTCGGATGTGCCGGTGCTGATGCTGACCGCCAAGGGTGAGGAGACCGACCGTATCGTCGGGCTCGAAATCGGTGCCGATGACTATCTGCCCAAGCCGTTCAGCGCGCGGGAACTGCTGGCGCGGCTGCGGGCGATCCTGCGCCGCCGCAGCGGTGGAACCGGTGGATCGGGCGTCCTGCGCTTCGGTCGGCTGGAGATCGATCCCGGCGCGCGCGGCCCGGCTCGATGGCCGCCATTGCGACATCACCGGCCATCAGTTCGATATCCTTTTCGCCCTGGCCGAAAGCGCCGGGCGGATTCTGTCGCGCGACCAGTTGGTCGATCGGGTGCGCGGCATCGATGGCGACGCCTTCGACCGCTCGATCGATGTTCACATCTCGCGCATCCGCGCCGCCATTGAAGACGATCCGAGACATCCCCGCCGCATCGTGACGGTGCGCGGGGCGGGCTATGTCTTCGCCCGCCGCCAGGACGAGGAAAGCTGAGCAATGCGCAGCCGCCTGTTTCTCAAGATCTATCTCACCATTCTGGGCAGCATCGCCATTCTGGCGATCACCGGGATTGCAGTGGTCTCCATCCTGATCGGCGCGAACGAGGATCGGGGCACCTTTGCCGAGCACGCGGCCCTCATCGCGGCTGCCCTGCCGGAGGGGGCGGATCCCGCCTTGCTCCAGACCATGTTGGATCGCCTGGGGCCGGCAAGCGGGGGCGAGTTGGCGGTGCTGGACGTGAACGGCTCGATGTTGGCGCAATTCCAGCCGCCAATACCGATAGCGCGGCGTTTCGATCCGGTGCTGGTCCCCCTACCCGATGGGCGGGTGCTGAGCATCCGGCTCGAACCGCCTTTCGGGCCGCCCCGCGGCAACCCGCTGATCCCGCTTGCCGTGGTCAGTGGCCTGGTTGCGCTGATCGCCTGGCCGGTGGTCCGCCATCTGACCCGGCGCCTGGAAAAGCTGCGGTTCAGCGTCGAGGCCTGGGGGGCGGGCGATCTGGGGGCGCGCGCCCCAATCCTGGGCAGCGACGAGATCGCCGTGGTCGCCGAGAGCTTCAACCACGCGGCGGAACGGGTTGAAACGATGATTGCGGCCAATCGGGCGCTCCTGGCCAATGCCAGCCATGAATTGCGCTCCCCCCTCGCCCGTCTGCGCCTGGGCGTCGAGCTGTTCGAAACCGATCCCAGCCCGGCGCGGCGCGAGGAGATCGACCGCAATCTTGGGGAACTCGACGAGTTGGTGGGCGAAATCCTGCTGTCGAGCCAACTCAGCCATGCCGGGATGAGCGAGCCCTGGCAGCGCGTCGATCTTCTGGCGCTGGTGGCCGAGGAGGCCGCGCAGGCCGGGCTTGCTGTCACCGGCATATCGGCGGAGGTTCTGGGCGCGCCGCGCCTGCTGGACCGCCTGGCGCGCAATCTGATCCAGAACGCGCTGCGCCATGGCCTGCCACCGGTCGAGATCGAAGTGGGACTTGGGGAAGCCCAGGTCGAACTGGCGGTGCGCGACCATGGCGCCGGGGTTCCCGAACCGGACATGAGCCGGGTCTTTGACCCCTTTTATCGGCCCGGCGGGCACGGGGAGGCCGCCGGGGGCTGGGGCCTTGGCCTGGCGCTGGTCCGCCAGATCGCAGAGGGCCATGGCGGCTCGGTCCGGGTGGAAACCCCAGCCGATGGCGGCGCGCGCTTCGTGGTCACGCTGCCGCAGGCGGATGCCGGACAACGGGTCAAAGACCGGCCTTAGCTATTGGGCGTTGGGCCGATCATTGCGACGCTCCCAGAACACCACCTTGCCGTGAAAGAACCGCACAAGCGCGGTCGATCCGATGCCGAGTGCCGACAGGACCACAAGCACCGCAAAGATGCCCGGCGTATCGAGGTTGAGCTGACCGCTCTGGATCAGGATGCCAAGTCCGCGGTCCGAGCCAACGAATTCAGCCACCAGCGCCCCGATCAGCGCCATGACCACCGCTACCTGCATCGAAGCGAAGATGTGACTGGCCGCCGAGGGCAGCTTGACGTAGCGGAACACCTCAAAGCGGCTGCCCGTCATGGCGCGGATCAGCGAAATCCGATCAGGATCGGCGCTTTTCAGGCCGGTTACCGTGTTCACCAGCACCGGGAACAGGCACATCAGGATCACCGTGACCACCTTTGAGGTGAACCCATAGCCGAACCACATCACAAACAGCGGGGCCAGGGCGATTTTCGGCATCGATTGCAGGGCAACGATCAGCGGAAAGACCAGCCGCTCGAACAGGCGCACTTCGGCAAAAAGCGTACCGAGCACGATGCCGCCGAGTACGCCCAGCGAATAGCCGATCACCACCGACTGCATGGTTGCCCAGATGTGTGGTGGGTACAGACCGCGCTCGATATTGCGCATCGCCGCGTTCCAGATGTCGCTGGGAGCGGGCACGACATAAGACGGCACCTCACCCCATTTGATACCGACTTCCCACAGGATGATCAGCCCGACAAAAAAGCTCGCGGGCAAAAGCCAGCGGGGCACGTGGAATGTCCGCTGCGGGGCGGATGCATCCAAAGTCATGGACAGGGTTTGAGGCTCATTGGTCATAGCTCACCCAATTTCTTGAAATAGTCGCGGAAATGGCGGGTGTATTTCCCGAACTCGGGCGTGGACATCATTTCGGGTGTGCGCGGACGCGGCAGATCGATATCGACCACTTCCACCACACGGCCCGGACGCGGGCACATCAGCGCCACCCGGTCCGCCATAAGAATAGCCTCGCCGATGCTGTGGGTGATGAACACGATGGTCTTGTTGGACCGCGCCCAGATATCGAGCAGGTCCATGTTCATCCGCTCGCGGGTCATCGCGTCGAGCGCGCCGAAAGGTTCGTCCATCAGCATCACGCGCGCATCCTGCACCAATCCGCGGGCGATGCCGGCGCGCTGCGCCATGCCGCCTGAAAGCTGGCTGGGATAACTGTCGGCGAATTTGGCCAGGCCCACGAGTTCAAGAATTTCATCGGCTCGGCGCGCCGTATCGGCCGGGTCAAGTTTCAAGATCTTGCCGGGCAGCATGACGTTCTCGCGCACGGTCATCCATGGCAGCAAGGTCGGTGCCTGGAAAACCAGTCCGACCTCGGCCTGGGGTCCCTGCACCAGCCGTCCATCCACGTGCACGGTGCCCGCTGTGGCGGACAAGAGGCCCGAGACCATCTTGAGGAGTGTGGATTTCCCGCACCCCGAAGGCCCCAGGATGGCAAAGAACTTGCCATCCTGGATTTCCAGATTCAGTCCCTCGACGGCGCGCACCGCGTTGGCACCGCTGCCATAGACGACATCGACCCCGTCAAGTCGGATCACCGGTTGCTCAAGACGCTCTCCCGGCGAACCGGCCAGATTGGTTGCAGTCTGTGCCATGCTCATATCATCGGGCCGCCGCGAGGGCGATATCGTTGGTGTAGATGACCGAAGCATCGATATCGGCAGGGAATTCCTGCACCGATGCCAGAAAATCGATCGAAGCATCCCAAACGCTATCCGGGAAATAACCCGGCACGCCATTTTGATCGTCGCGCAAAGCCAGAACGGCCAGCCGGGCATCGAGCTGCGACACGCCAAAGGCCATGTTTTCGGCATCGTCACGCTCGCTCGACATCAATTCGGGAAAGCGGTCATAAAGAATCTGCACGCAGGCTTCCGGGTCGGCGAGGCAATATTGGGTGGCCTTGTGGAAGGCCTGTGCCACGGTCACATATTGCGCGCGTTTCGCCTCGTCCGCGAGGTTATCATTGTGCGAGAACAAGCCGTTGCCAAACTGATTGGCCGTATCATCGACCGAAACCACCCGCAGCGGAACGCCAGCGAATTCATAAGAGGCGTGGCGCATGTTGTTGGTGGCGCTGACATCGATCGTGCCATTGCTGAGGGCCATCAGATGCTCGGCCCCCAGGCCCACGGCGCGCCAGATGACATCCGTGTCCGGGTTCATGCCGTTGCGCTCCAGCACAATGCGGAATTGGGCCACGTTCGAGGCGGTCAGCGAGGAAATGCCGATCACCCGTCCGCGTACATCCGCCAGCGACTGGACATCGCTATCGGTCGGCACCGCGATCTGGTTCGAGCTATAGGGCTCCGCCATATACCAATAGCTGATCGGCAGGGTCTGGCTTCTTTCCCCCAGCGCGTTCAGCAAAATCTCGGTCGGCTGGGCAAAGCCGATATCAGCGGATCCGTTGGACACCTGACGCGCGACATCGCTGCCGCCGGCAAACACCATATATTCGATGTCCAACCCGTCCAGATAGCCCAGGGCTTCCGCCACATAAAAAGGCGTGCCGTAAAAGCCGTGCGCGGAGGGCAAGCCCACCGACACGGTTTCAGCCTGCACGGCGGACGTAGCGGCCATGGCAGCGATCAATGCCGGACCCAATACGACGATGCGTTTCATTTCGATCTCCATTTCAAATCAGATTCAGGCGAGCAATCGGGCCATTTCAGTTTTCAGATATGCGGCCGCGGGCCCTGTTGGGCGGGCAACATCGGAGAGGAGCTTTTGCAACGCCGGCGCGGCCTCGCGTCCGGTCATCGCCCAAAGCACGGTTGCCGAGCACAGGTTCGATGACAGCAGCGGCAGGCGAGAGCCATCGGCAAGGGCCAGCTGGCTCTCCAGGGCATTGGCCCCCGTCCCGCTCAACAGCACTGCATCGGCCTGCGCATCGCGACCGGTATCGACCTTTGCGAAGGCGCCTTGAATATCGGTGTCGGTCAGCTCATAGGCCTTGAAATCGTCCGAGATCGAATAGGTCTGCACCACCTCGATGCCCGCCGCTTCCCAATAGGCGCGGGCCTTGGCGGTCAACTCCACCGGGTAAGGCGACACCATGGCCAATCGCTTTGCGTCCATCGCGCGCAGGACCATCAGAATCGCAAGACTGGCGGTAACCACCGGAACACCGACCGAAGCCGACAGGCTCCGGCACAGCGCCAGATCCCCTTCGGGAAGAAGCTGATAGGACGACCCCGTCATCGCGATCGAGATGGCCCCGAGGGCAAGGCTTCCAAACGCCTTTATCGCCTCGGGGTAAGCCTTGAGATAAAGATCGTTGCGCTCATAAAGCGTCGTGTTGGGAAACACCGGCAACCGCGCCACATGATAGGCCTGGTCCTGGGTGAACAGGCGGCGCATTTCCGGCTCCACCGCCGGGTTTGCCGGGGGGACGATGACGCCAAAGCGCATGGAGGATAAGGTCTCGTTCATGGATTATGCCTGCGCTGTCGTCAGGGTCCGGGCCGGTGCGATGCCATCGAGCATGTCCAGCATTGCCTGCCGCTCCAGGAACCCAGCCAGAAGCGCGGGATCCTTGGCAGTGTCTATGATCTCTGCCAGCCGTGCGCGGCCGGTCTTCACGTTCTGATCGGTGCGCGGAATGAGCATGTCGCGCGCCACGCGCTCGCGTTTCCTGGCTGCCTGCGCCAAGGGCTCAAGGCTGCCGGCCTGCCTGGATGCAATCGCGGCGCGCGCCAGCGCGAACGCATCCTGCAACCCCGCGTTCAGGTTCATGCCGCCGCGGGTGTTGGTCAGATGGACCGCATCGCCCGCGAGAAACACGCGCCGGCCGGATGTCGCCGCATCGGATAACCGCAGCCGGGCGGAATAGGTATCGCGGCCCACCACGCGGGGCATGATCTCATCCACCGGCAACAGATGCCGCAACCGCGCAATCAGCCATTCATCGCCGAGCGCTTCGGCTGCACTCACCCCTTCGGGCACGCGCACGATGATGCGCCAGCAATCGTGCATTTTCAGCACGCTCACGGAATCATCGCCGTCATAGATATAGGTTATGCCATCGATACCCGGCAGCGCCTCCGGCAGGGTCTGGTCGGCATAGAGGCGCACGACCATTCCCGGATAGGGCTTTTCCTCAAAGCCGATCCCGCAGGCGGACCGCACCCCTGACAGGCCGCCATCGCAGCCAAACAGCCAGTCGGCGCGAATTTCACGGGCCTCGCCTGCATGCTCGTAACCGACGGTGACCCCATCGGCATCTTCGCTCACCGCGTTCACCCCGCTGAGAAAGCGGATTTCCGCCCGGGGCTCGGCCTCAAGCAAGTCCTGCAACAGGCCGCAAAGACGAATCTGCTCGTAATGCAGGCGAAAGGGGAAGGCCGTCCGGCCCTTCAGGGCGTCAAAACCCAGCCGAGCGAGAATTTCCCCGCTCGCAGCGCGATACTGCACATGATCGATGCGAACGCCCTGCGCCAGCATCTGGGGCACAACCCCGAGCGTATCGAGCAAGTCGAGCGTGGCAGGGTGAAAGGTCGAGGCCTTGGACGCCAGGTTGACGGTATCGCGCAACTCAAGCACCGCGACGTCGATCCCTGCCCTTGCCAATTGCAGGGCCAGCGCCAGGCCCACCGGACCCGCACCGCTGACGACTGCCGTTCGCCTCTCCAGCATAAGAGCTCCCCTCTCCATTTGCATTACAACTCTACACCGCGCCCTAAAACTGTCAACACTTTTGGCAAAAATTCCCCACTTTCCGATCCGGACTCCGGATACCGCTCGCCAAATATCAAATATCCCATATTAAAGCACAAAATGTTGACAGTTGAGGGGCTACGAGCCTCCGCAGGCCGTGCCCCTGCGCTCACGCTTCGCGCGGGGTAATCCCTTCGAGATAGGCTGCGACTTCATCAGTGGGGATCACGTCGGCATATTTGCTGTTGATATCGAACAGGCTCATGGCGTGGCTGGCCTCGAACCGGTCGAAGGCGGTCTCTTCGGGGATGATCGTCTTGAAGTTGAAGGAATAGGCATCCACCGCCGTCGCCCGCAGGCAGCCCGAAGAGGTACAGCCGGTGAGAATCAGCGTGTCGACATCCAAAAAGTTGAGGTGGCTCATGAACATGGTCCCGAAGAAGGCCGAAGGCTTGCGCTTGCCGATCAGGATATCCTGCGGCCGCGGCGCCAACGGCGCGACTGTCTGGGTGGCATGGCTGCCTTCCTGCGAGGTCTTTTCAGTGCCGCGATGGTTCTTGCCCACCTGCACACCGCTGTCGAGCATGTCCGCCCGGCGCTCGGATTGCGTGTAAAAGATCGGCAGGTTCCTGGCACGGGCGATCAGCATCAGCCGCTCGATATGAGGAACCGCGTTCCAGCCTGCCTCGCCGCAATGGGTGCGGTATGTCTTCAGGCCTTCCTGCTGGGTCTCGCCCGGCTCATCGCCGCAGAAATTATACTGTACGTCGATGATGAACAGCGCCGGGCGTTTTCCGAAACCGCCCCGCTTGCCATAGCCTGCAAGCTGGTAGATCTCCTTGTCTTTCTCGGTCAGGAACTTGTCCCAGATGCGTTCGGCCATGTTGGTATCGTCCTTTTTCATGGTGCCCGGTGAAGGTAATGGCCGCCAGCCGCCAATCCTGGCGCAAGCGTGCCCGTTTCCATCAGAATGTCGCCCCGGCGGATTGTGTGGGTGACTTCGCCTCGAAGGCGCATCCCCTCGAACGGCGAATAATCGGAATGCGAGGGGTAATTGCGCGCTTCAACCAGCGTCTCCCCATCCGGATCGACGATAGCGAGATCGGCGTCATACCCCACCCCGATGCGGCCCTTGTTCAGAATCGAATAGAGGTCGGCAACATTGCGCGAGGTACAGGCAGCCAGCGTTTCGATCGCGATGCCGCGCTTGTGGTAGCCTTCCGAAACCAGCACCGGAAGAATCTGGGCGATGGCCGGGAAACCGGCACTCGCCTGCCACAGGTCCGGCCCCTTGGTCGCCAGCTTGCGCGGCACGTGGTCCGAACCGATCGTGGTGATGTCCCCCTGCGCCACCCCGTCCCAGAGCGCCTCCACATCCGCCTGCGATCGCAGCGGCGGGTTGACCTTGCCGACCGCGCCGATCGGCGCGTCCCGGGTCAGGCTGAGGTAATGCACGCAGGTCTCGACATGGATCGGCGCGCCGCCCGGACGGCGCAACCGGCGCACGACATCAAGGCTCTCCCCCGAGGACATGTGCACGATATTGACCGGACATTCGGCCTTCTGCGCGAAATAGCCGACGCGAAAGACATTTTCCGTTTCCAGGAACCCCGGCGATTGCTCGTCCCAGGCCGCCAGATCGCTCCGTCCGGCAGCCTTCAGCGGCTCACGGAACAGCGGGATGACCTCGGTGTTCTCGCAATGCACCCCGACCACCCCGCCCCGCAACCGGGCGCCCGCCTGGAGCGCGGCGAAAAGCAGCGCATCATCAACCTCGGTGAAGCCCTTGGCCTGCCCGGTGGCGCCCTTGTACATCAGATAGACCTTGATCGAGGTCACCCCAAAGCGACGGCTGAGCTCTGCGAGTTCCCCCACATGGCGGCGCGAGGTCACGCCAAAATGAAACCCGAAATCAATGCAGGAGCGCGCGAGCGCCGCCTCGCGCCAGGCGTCGGTTGAGGCGGCCAGGTCTTCGCTGCGCCAGAAGCTGAGCAATCCGGTCACGCCCCCGAGGGCCGCGGTGGCGCTTTCGGTCGCCCAATCGGCCTCCTTCGCGCCAAACCCGATATGGGTGTGGGGATCGATCAGGCCCGGCATGACCCAGCGATCGGTGCAATCGATGACACGGGCTGCATGGGCCGTCTCACCGGGTGCAAGGATCGCCGCGATCCTGCCGTTGCGAATCCCCAGGCTGCCGCGCCGCACCCCTTCGCCGGGAAAGACAATCTCACCATTGCTGACAAGCAGATCAAAGCTCATGGGGCAACTCCGGCACCGGGCTCGGGAAGGGCGGACAAGGCGTCGCGCAGGATTGCGGCGAAGATGCCGCCCTTGCGCAACAGCATTCGTTCATGATCACTGCTGACATCGAGCATCGTGGAAAAGCGGCGGGCGACGCCATCGGGCGCGGTCGCGGTGACCGCGACTGGCGCGCCGCTCGCCAGCGCGCCGTGGATGTCCTCGAAGCGGAAGGTCTCAAACCCGCTCAGTCCATGACTTTCGGGGTTTTCGCCCGATGCAAAGACCAGCGGCAGGATGCCCATACCGATCAGGTTCGCGCGGTGAATGCGCTCAAACCCGCCCGCAAGGATCACCTTGACGCCGAGCAGCAAAGGCCCCTTGGCTGCCCAGTCGCGCGATGACCCCATGCCATAATCCACCCCGGCCAGCACCATCGCGGGCTGGCCCGCATCGCGCAGCGCCATGGCGGCGGAGTGGATGGTGACCACCTCGCTGTCCGGGGTCAGCCGGGTGAAGCCGCCTTCCTGCCCGGGCACCAGCAGATTGCGCATGCGCTGGTTGGCAAAGGTCACCCGCGCCATGAACTCATGATTGCCGCGGCGCTGGGTCACGGCGTTGAACGCCTCGGGCGGCACGCCCGCTTCCAGCAGATATTGCCCGGCAAGGCTGGCAGGCAGGATTTCACCACTGGGCGTGACATGATCGGTGGTCAGGGAATCGCCCGCACGCACCAGCACCCGCGCGCCGTCGATGACATCGGGCACACCTTCGCCGACCGTCTCGAAAAAAGGTGGACGGCAGATATAGGTGGAGGCGGGATCCCAGGCAAAGCGCGGGCCAGTGGCGGTTTCCAGGTCTTCCCACAGCCCGGTCGAATTGAACAGGCCCGCATAGCTCCGGGTAAACTGCGCCGGCTTCTGGCTCTGGGCGGCCAGGCGGGCCTGCTCGTGCGGATCGGGCCAGATATCGCGCAGAAAGACCGGCTCGCCGTCCTCATCATGACCGAGCGGCTCGGCTTCGAAATCAATATCGACGCGGCCCGCGAGCGCCAGCGCCACCACCAGGGGCGGCGACGCGAGATAGGCCGCCCGGCAGGTCTTGTGGATACGGCCCTCGAAATTGCGGTTTCCCGAGAGCACCGCCGCAGCAACCAGCCCATGGTCGGCAACCGCTTCGGCGATGCCCTCGCCCACCGCGCCGGATTTGCCCGAACATGTGGTGCACCCGAAGCCGACAATGCCGAAGCCCAGCTCTTCCAGCGGGGTCAGCAGGCCCTCATTGTCGAGATAATCCTCGACCAGCCGCGATCCTGGCGCCATGGAGGTCTTTACCCAGTTGGGCACCCTCAATCCGCGCGCGCGGGCATTGCGCGCCAGAAGGCCCGCCCCGATCATCACCGAAGGATTGGATGTGTTGGTGCACGACGTGATCGCGGCGATGGTGATGGCGCCGTGGCGCAGCGGCCCGTCGAGGCCTGGAACGTCGGCGCTGGCCTCCAATTCATCGGGCACAAGCCCGAAACCGCGCGCACTGACCGGCTTGGTCAGGTCCGCGAGAAAAGAGTCCTTGAGCCTGTTGAGGGGCACGCGATCCTGGGGACGCTTCGGCCCTGCCACGCAAGGCGAGACCTGCTCCAGATCAAAGGTCAGAACGGCGCTATAGGCCGGATCGGGGCTTTGGCTTTCGGCAAACAGTCCCGCCGCCCGGGCATAGGCTTCAACCATCGCCACATGCGCATCATCGCGCCCCGAGGTCCGAAGATAGTGGATCGTCTGCGCATCAATCGGAAAATAGCCCACCGTCGCCCCGTATTCCGGGGCCATATTGGCGATAGTGGCGCGGTCGGGCACGGAAAGCGTCGCAAGTCCGGGGCCGTAAAATTCAACGAAATCCCCCACCACGCCAAACTGGCGGAGCCGCTCGGTCAGCGTCAGCACCAGATCGGTGGCCGTGGCCCCTGCGGGCATCCGCCCGTCGAGCCGCACCCCGACCACGCGCGGAATGCGCACGACATAATCCTCCCCGAGCGCGACCGCCTCGCCGTCGATCCCGCCCACGCCCCAGGCCAGGAGCCCGATGCCGTTGACCATGGTGGTGTGGCTGTCGCAGCCCAGCACGAACTCCGGCGCGACTACCGGCCCCTCCCCTGGCATGTCGTGCACATCGACCAGCCGCGCCAGCCGCTCCAGATGCACCTGATGGATGATCCCGGCACCGGGCGGCACGACGCGCAAACTCTCAAACGCCTGCTCGGCCCATTTAAAGAAGGAATAGCGTTCCCGATTGCGGCGATATTCAGCTTCGATATTGAATTGGCGCGCGCTAGGATGCCCGGCGCGGTCCACGCTGAGCGAGTGATCGATCACCAGCGTCACCGGCAGCTTCGGCTCAATCGTTTGGGGGTCGCCACCAAGTTCGGCCACCCTGTCGCGTGCGGCCGCCAGATCCATCAGCATCGGCAAGCCCGAGGAATCGGGCAACATCAGGCGGCTGACCTTCAAAGGCACCGCGATCTCGCCGCTCTCGGGCGTCCAGCCCAACACCGCGCCCAACAGCTCGGCGCCCGCCGTGCCCGCCAGCGTCTGCCGCGCCAGATTTTCGGCCACGACCCGCAGGGCATAGGGCAGCGGCGCGGCGCGCGCGCCCATCAGTTCGGCAAGGCAAATCATCCTTCCCGGCGACTGTCCGGGGATATCGAAGTTGCGCAGAAGGGCGTCTGGGATCACGATGCGTTCGTCCATAATCATATGGGATAGCCAAGCCGATGCTAAGTGTCAACACTTTGGCGAAATCGGCTTGCGCAAAGCATCTTTGTCCCGTATCTTGGCCGCATTTTTGAAGATGTCGTTCAAAGTGTCAACAGGAAAGCACATGTCAGAGCGCGAGCAAACCACTTTGGTCAACCAGGTCTTCCACAAGATATTTGACCTGTTGCTGAGTGGCCAGCTGCCGACGAATGGCGTGGTCAATGAAGTGGCGCTTGCCGAGCGGTTCAACGTCAGTCGCGGCCCGGTCCGCGAGGCGATCAGCCAGCTGCAAGGCCGGGGCCTGATCGTCAAGAAGCCCTATATGAGGGCGCGGATCGTCGAGCTCTCCGTTGCCAATATGATCGATATATTCCAGCTGCGCGAATCCGTCGAAGGCATGTCTGCCAGGCTGGCGGCAGAACGGATGAGCGATGCCGCCATCGACGAATTGCTGGACGTCTATCACGAGGCCCATGCCACGCAAAGCAAGCCGCCGCTCGATATGCACACCCGCATCGCGGAAGGCAGCGGCAACGAGCGCATCCGCTCTTTGCTGTGCGACGAACTTTACTACCTGCTTCAGCTCTACCGCACCCGCTCAGGCGAAATTCCCGGGCGGCGCAACACGGCCAGCACCGAACACTGGCAGATCCTGCGCGCCATCAAGGCGCGTGACGGCCAACTGGCTGAATCCCTGATGCGGGCGCATATCGCCCAGGCAACCCATGCGTTGCAGGACCTGCTTGGGCAGGACGCTCCCCTTCAGCCCGCGCACCAATACGGACATTGATCACTATGAAGAAAACGCCGTCTCAGACCAGCATGGCCCGCCGAATGCGCGATCTCATCGCCTCACAAGACATTCTCGTCTCGCCCGGCGTCTATGATGGCTATAGCGCGAAGCTGGTGGAAAAGGCCGGGTTCAAGACCGCCTGCACCACGGGTGCGGGACTGTCCAATGCACGGCTCGGCGTCGAAGACGTGGGCATCATGGGCCTGAGCGACAACGTCGAAGCCTGCCGGATGATCGCGCGCAGCGTCTCGATTCCCGTCATGGCCGACGCCGATACCGGGTATGGCACCCCGGCCACCGTCTATCACACCATTCAGCTGTTCGAGGCTGCCGGGGTCGCCGGCGTCAACATTGAAGACCAGGTCAGCCCCAAGCGCTGCGGGCACATGGCCGGCAAGGATGTGGTCGACCCGCGCGAAATGGCCCGCAAGATCGAGGCCGCCTGCAACGCCCGCCGCGACGACGATTTCGTCGTCCTGGCCCGCACCGATGCGATTGCCATTGAAGGGCTCGAAGGCGCCATTCGCCGCGCCCGGCTCTATGAAAAGGCCGGGGCCGACCTGATTTTCGCCGACGCAATTAAGGGGGAAGATCAGATCAAGGCGCTGGTGGATGCTGTTGATATTCCCGTATCGGTCAATATGGGCTTTGGCATCCGCAACCGCCCGACCACCCCGCTGATCCCCATCAAGCGGCTGGCGGAGCTGGGCGTCAAGCGGGTCACCCTGCCCCGCATGCTGCCCGCCGCTGCCATAAAGGCCATGGAAACCGCGCTTGAAGTGCTGAAAGCGTCCATCCCCACCGGTGAGATCGTTGACCGCCCTGACCTGCTGGCGAGCATAGACGACATCTGGGACCTGATGGGTGCGGCGGATTTCGCAGCCCTCGAAGCGCGCTACAATACCTTCGACGGCCTTGATCTGGACAACCACCCCCACGACGCAACGCTGCGCCCGCGCGTGCTGGACGCCACCTGAAAGAGGTTCGGGCCCGCCCCTCTGTGTGTGGGGGGGGGCCCGAACTTTCCCTCACTGGCCCGGCGCTTGGGCCGGGTTGACGTCCGTTGACGGAGCGATGGGCGGCTCACCTGACGTTTCGGGGGCCAACTCCGGCGGCGCATTGGGTGGCAAAGATTTCGCCCAGCTGGGCGGCGCTGCTATTCTGGAAAGCGGGCGACCCAGATCGCGGAGCACCGTATAATTGCCGGCCTTGTTGGCCTGGTCGAGAGAATCTCGTCGATCAGGTTTGGCCGTGCCACGCGCCACCCGCCAGCTCAATTCCGGCAGATAAGATTATCCCTGCCCTTTTTGCGCCAGTGAGTCGTCATTTGCCGACTGCGCCCCGGGTCAGGCTCGGGTCAGGGCCCAATCATGCGGCCTGTCGCGCCCCCGACCAGCCCAGATCGCGTCCGACCGCAACAAGCGCATCGACCAGTGTGCGCATGTCCGCCTCGGTGTGATAGGGCGTCGGCGTCAGGCGCAGCCGTTCCTGTCCGCGCGCCACCGTGGGATAATTGATGGGCTGGACGTAAATCGCGTGCTCGGAGAGCAGGCGCTCGCTGATTTGTCTGCACAGATGGGCGTCGCCAATGATGACGGGCAGGATGTGGCTTGGCGTGTCGAGCACGGGAAGCCCCGCCGCGATCAGCATGGCCTTTAGTTGCGCCACATTAGCGGCCTGGCGGGCGCGCAATTGGGGGTGGGCCTTGACGTGCTGGATCGCCGCCCGCGCCCCGGCTGCGAGGTGAGGCGCCAGCGAGGTGGTGAAGATGAAGCTGTCGGCCAGACTGCGCACCACATCGATCAGTTGGGTGGAGCCGGTGATATAACCGCCCATGACGCCGAATGACTTGGCCAGCGTGCCCTCGATGACGGTCAGGCGATGAGCCAGGCCGTCGCGCTCGGCGATGCCGCCGCCGCGCGGGCCATAAAGACCGACGGCGTGGACCTCATCGAGATAGGTGATCGCATTGTGCTTTTCGGCAACATCGCAGATCGCGCCGATGGGCGCGATATCGCCGTCCATGCTGTAAACGCTCTCAAAGGCCACGATCTTGGGCCGGTCCGGATCGATGCTGCTCATCAGTTCATCGAGATGCGCCGCGTCATTGTGACGAAAGATGAACCGTTCCGCCCCGGAGCGGCGAATGCCTTCGATCATCGAATTGTGGTTCAGGGCATCGGAAAAGATCGCGCAATCGGGCAGCACGCGTCCCAGGGTGCCCAGCGCGGCGAGATTGGAGATCCAGCCCGAGGTGAAGATCAGCGCGGCCTGCTTGCTATGCAGGTCGGCAAGTTCGGCCTCCAGCGCGACATGCTCGCGGTTGGTGCCCGAGATATTGCGCGTGCCCCCGCTTCCGGCACCCGATGCGTCTATCGCTTCATGCATGGCGGCGAGGACATCGGGGTGCTGCCCCATCCCCAAATAGTCGTTGCTGCACCAGACGGTGACGCGCTGCGCCTCCCCATCGGGGCCGTGCCGGAGCGCGGTGGGGAACGCGCCGGCGAGGCGCTGGAGTTCGGCAAAGGTGCGATAGCGGCCGTCGCGCTTCATCTCGGCGAGGAGATTTTCGAACCGGGCATCATAGTCCATGCGGATTACCTCATTGGCTTGCGGCGAGCGGCGCCCTGCATACAGGCCGGACACCATGCAGGGACAAAGTGTATGGTTATAAGCCTTACATAACAAGACACCCCACCCTCGCAACGACGGACACAATGCCGCAAGGCCTTTTCTGGTCACTGGATATGGAAATCGCGATAAACCCGCACCAACCGCCTGGCCGACCTCGATTTGGGCGAGGCCGAGCGCTGCCATCCACTCCGGACGCGCTCGGGCCGCATAGAGGCCAGCATCAGGCAACCCATGCTTGCCGCCATGCTTATTGCCATACATTATGTCGCATTGTATGCGTATATAGCGGATAGTAGAGAGTGAGTTTACCTATGCGCCCTCGTTGCTGCCTGCATTGTCGGCCAATCGGCGAGGGCGGCTTCACCGCAGAACCATGCGCTCCGGTTCATTTTCGAATGCAAACATAGCGAGAGACGTCATTTCATGAAGTACGCAAAAGCGATCGCCTTCTCGGCGCTGCTGAGTTTCATGGCCCTCGTGGCTGCGGGCTTTGCGGTTGACGAGCCGTTCCGTCAGCATATGTGGATCACGTTCTTCGTGCTCGTGGCCTTCACCGTCCTGCTGATGCGCAACACCGGCTTCGCACCGGAAAAGCCGGAGGATCCCTCAGCCTATCTGGACGGGCCGATCCGTTACGGCGTCATCGCCACGGTGTTCTGGGCCGTCATCGGCTTTCTCGCCGGGGTGGCGATCGCCGCGCAGCTCGCCTTTCCCGACCTCAACCTCGAACCGTGGCTCAATTTCGGCCGGCTGCGGCCGCTGCACACCTCGGGCGTGGTCTTTGCCTTTGGCGGCAATATCCTGATCGCCAGTTCGTTCTATGTCGTGCAGCGCACCTCGCGGGCGCGGTTGTTCGGCGGCGATCTCGCCTGGTTCGTCTTCTGGGGCTACCAGCTGTTCATCGTCATGGCGGCCACCGGCTATCTGCTGGGCATCACCCAGAGCCGCGAATATGCCGAGCCCGAATGGTATGTCGACATCTGGCTGACCATCGTCTGGGTCGCCTATCTCGTGGTGTTCATGGGCACCGTGCTGCGGCGCAAGGAACCGCATATCTACGTCGCCAACTGGTTCTACATGTCCTTCATCATCACCATCGCCATGCTGCATGTGATGAACAACCTGGCGTTTCCCGTGTCGATCTTCGGCTCGAAAAGCTACTCGGCCTTTGCCGGGGTGCAGGATGCGGTGACCCAATGGTGGTACGGCCACAATGCAGTGGCCTTCTTCCTCACCATCCCCTTCCTGGCCATGATGTATTATTTCGTGCCCAAGCAGGTGGACCGCCCGGTCTATTCCTATCGCCTGTCGATCGTGCACTTCTGGTCGATCATCTTCCTCTATATCTGGGCCGGCCCGCACCACCTGCACTATACCGCCGTGCCCGATTGGGCGCAGACGCTGGGCATGGTGTTCTCGATCATGCTGTGGATGCCCTCCTGGGGCGGCATGATCAACGGGCTGATGACGCTGTCGGGGGCCTGGGACAAGATCCGCACCGACCCGATCGTGCGCCTGATGGTCACCGCCATCGCCTTTTACGGCATGGCGACCTTCGAAGGGCCGATGCTGTCGATCAAGGCGGTCAACTCACTCTCGCACTACACCGACTGGACCATCGCCCACGTTCATGCCGCCGCTCTGGGCTGGAACGGCATGATCTCGTTTGCCGCCGTCTATTTCCTCGTCCCCAAGCTGTGGGGCCGCGAGCGGCTGTATTCGATCCGCATGGTCAACTGGCACTTCTGGCTCGCGACGCTGGGCATCGTGCTCTACGCCTCGGCGATGTGGGTGTCGGGCGTCATGCAGGGCCTGATGTGGCGCGAATACGATGATCAGGGCTTCCTGGTCTATTCCTTCGCCGAAACCGTGGCGGCCATGCACCCCTATTATGTGATGCGGGTGGGCGGCGGCCTGTTCTACCTGGCCGGCGGCTTCCTGATGGCCTGGAACGTCTATCAGACCATCCGTGGCCGGCTGCGCGAGGAAGTGTCCATGGGCGGCGTCGCACCGGCAACCCCCGTCATGCAGCCCGCCAAATAGGAGCGCGATCCATGTCTATCCTCAAGCACCATTCCAAGCTGGAAAGAAACGCGACCGTGCTGCTGCTGGCCTCGCTGGCCGTGGTCGCCATCGGCGGGATCGTCGAGATCGCACCGCTGTTCTATCTGCAGAACACCGTGGAAGAAGTCGACGGCATGCGGCCCTACACGCCGCTCGAACTGGCCGGGCGCGACATCTATGTGCGTGAAGGGTGCTATGCCTGCCACAGCCAGCAGATCCGCCCCTTCCGCGACGAGGTCGAGCGCTATGGCCATTATAGCCTGGCGGCGGAGTCGATGTACGACCATTCCTTCCAATGGGGCTCGAAGCGCACCGGCCCCGACCTGGCGCGGGTCGGGGGCCGCTATTCCAATGAATGGCATGTCCAGCACATGATCGAGCCGCGCTCGGTGGTGCCGGAATCGGTGATGCCGAGCTACGCCTTCTTGCAGGACAAGGTGCTCGACGTGCACGGCGCCTCCATTCATCTCATCGCCAACCAGGCTGTGGGCGTCCCCTACACCGAAGATATGGTCGCCAATGCCGAGGCGGATATGCGGGCCCAGGCCGATCCGGATGCCGATACCAGTGGCCTCCAGGAGCGATACCCCAAGGTTCAGATTGCCGACTTCGACGGCAACCGGCGCGCGCTCACCGAAATGGATGCGCTGGTCGCCTATCTCCAGATGCTCGGAACGCTGGTCGATTTCTCGACCTATGACGAAACCGCCGGCTATCGCTGAGGACGAACACCATGGAAACCTATACCGCCCTGCGCACCTTCGCCGACAGTTGGGCCCTGCTTGGCATGACCCTGTTTTTCCTTGGCGCGGTGCTCTTCGCCTTCCGGCCCGGCAGCCGCTCCAAGGCCGATGAGGCCGCGCGCATTCCCCTCAGGGACGATGGACATGAGTGAAAAGCATATCGACGACTATAGCGGCGTCGAAACCACCGGCCATGAATGGGATGGCATTCGGGAGCTCGACAACCCGATGCCGCGCTGGTGGCTGATCACCTGGTATGTGACCATCGCCTGGGCGCTGGTCTATATGGTGCTCTATCCGGCCTGGCCCCTGGTCACCACGGCGACGACGGGATTGCTGGGCTATTCCAGCCGCGCCGAGATTCGGGCGGAGCTGGATGCGGCGGAGGTCGCCAGGGCCGATTATGTGGCCGCAATTGACTCGCTGAGCGTCGAGGAAATCCTCGCCGACGACCAGTTGCGCATTTTCGCGGCATCGGCGGGCGCGGCCTCGTTCCGGATCAACTGCGTCCAATGCCATGGCTCCGGCGCCCAGGGGTCGCCCGGCTATCCCAACCTCAACGATGACGACTGGCTGTGGGGCGGCACGGTGGAGGCCATCCGGACCGCCATCGCGCATGGCATTCGTTTCGCCGACGATCCTGATACGCGGTATTCGGAAATGCCGGGCTTTGCCGGCATCCTCGAATCCAGGGAAATCACCCAGGTGTCTGCCTTTGTCGCGACCTTCGCTGGCACAGCCGACACCGCCAGCAGCGAGGATATCGCCGCCGGCAAGGAGATTTTCGCGCTGAACTGCGCCGCCTGCCATGGCGATGACGCCTCCGGCAACCGCGACCTTGGCGCCCCGGACCTCACCGACGCCATCTGGATTTACGGATCGACCCCGGCGGAAATCGCCGCCCAGACCCGGGCGCCCAGGCACGGGGTCATGCCAGGCTGGAACGATCGCCTGGGCGAGAGCGCCGTCAAGGAACTTGCGGTCTATGTCCATTCGCTCGGCGGCGGCGAATAGCGGGCCCGCCTGACACAAACGGCAGGAGAAAGACATGCACGATACGTCAGACATCGAAACGTTTGATGCGACGCCGGTAAACTCGGCGCGGATGCGGCAACCTCTCTACGCCGCGCGCAGGAAAATCTTCCCCAAACGAACGTCGGGCCAGTTCCGGCGCTTCAAATGGCTGGTGATGCTGATCACCCTCGGCATCTACTATATCACGCCGTGGCTGCGCTGGGATCGCGGTCCCTATGCCCCCGATCAGGGCGTCCTCATCGACCTCGCCAATCGCCGCTTCTATTTCTTCCCCATCGAAATCTGGCCGCAGGAATTCTATTTCATCGCGGGCCTGCTCATCATGGCGGGGTTCGGGCTTTTCCTGCTGACCTCGACCGTGGGGCGCGCCTGGTGCGGCTATGCCTGCCCGCAAACCATCTGGGTCGATCTGTTCCTCGTCATCGAGCGCGCCATCGAGGGCGACCGCAATGCCCGCATCCGGCTGGACGGCGCGCCCTGGTCGGTCGGCAAGCTGACGAAAAGGCTGTCCAAGCACGCGATCTGGCTGGCCATAGCCGTTGCGACCGGCGGCGCCTGGGTGTTCTATTTCGCCGACGCGCCCGCATTACTGATTGACCTTGTCACCGGCCAGGCCGCCACCGTGGCCTATATGACGATCGCGGTGCTGACGGCCACGACCTACATCTTTGGCGGGCTGCTGCGTGAGCAGGTCTGCACCTATATGTGCCCCTGGCCGCGCATCCAGGCGGCGATGCTCGACGAAAATTCGCTCACCGTCACCTATAATGACTGGCGGGGGGAGCCGCGCAGCCGTGGTTCCAAGAAGGCGGCTGCGGCGGGCGAGGTGGTCGGCGATTGCGTCGATTGCAATGCCTGCGTGGCGGTGTGCCCGATGGGCATCGACATCCGCGAGGGCCAGCAGCTCGAATGCATCACCTGCGCGCTGTGCATCGACGCCTGCGATGACGTCATGGACCGGCTGGGCCGGGATCAGGGTCTGATCTCCTATACGACGCTGGCCGAATACCAGTCCAACATGGCGCTGGCGACGGCGGGTGGCACGACCGCGATCGACCCGAAAAACATCCGCGGCGCCGATGGGACACTGTCGGACAAGATCGTCACCTTCAACTGGAAAAAGCTGCTGCGGCCCCGGACCCTCATCTATTTCGCGGCATGGTCGCTGGTCGGGCTCGCGCTGCTCTTTGCCCTGCTGACGCGTGACCGGCTTCAGGTCAACGTGCTCGCCGACCGCAACCCGCAATATGTGGTGCTGTCGGACGGGTCGGTCCGCAACGGCTATACGGTCAAGCTCCTCAACATGATCCCCGAGCCGCGCACCCTCACCGTCACCCTCGAAGGCCTGCCGGGTGCCGAGATGAATGTCGTTGGCCTGGACCTGCCGCCAGCGCGTTCGTTTGCGGTTGAAGCCGATCCCGACCAACTCACCACGCTGAAAATCTTCGTGCGCCAGCCGCGCGAAGAGGTCCAGGGCCAGACGCAGCATTTCACGTTCACGGTCGCGGATGAAGCAGGGTCGGACAGCGACCGCTACGACGCCACCTTCGACGCACCGGAGACAAGAAGATGATCGACAAGGCAAACCAGCGTCAATTCACCGGGCGGCATATGCTGGTGATCATGGTGGCGTTCTTTTCGGTCATCATCGCGGTGAACCTGACCATGGCCCTGTTCGCCCGGTCTAGCTGGACCGGCTTTGTGGTCGAAAACACCTATGTTGCCTCCCAGCAGTTCAACCAGAAAGCAGCGGAGGGCCGGGCACAGGCGGAGTTGGGCTGGATGCCGGAACTGATCCTGGCGGACGGCATGGTCCGCTACCGCCTGGTCGACAGCGGCGGCGCCGTGGTGGCGGCGAGCCGGGTAACCGCTATTTTCCACCGGCCCGTTTCCGCCGCGGAAGACAGCGAGCTGGCATTAACCCCGCAAGCGGATGGCTGGTTTTCCGCCCCGGTCGATTTCCTGGGTGACGGGGCCTGGATCGCCGAGTTCGAATCCGAGGCCGGTATCGAGCGTCCCTATCGCGATATACGGCGGCTGACCCTGAAAGACGGGGTCCTCCAATGAACAGTGACGAACTCCGACATGCCGCCCGGCGGTTGGGGGACGGCACCGCGCAGATCGATCTCTCGGTGCCCGCCATCCATTGCGGTGGCTGCATGCGCAAGGTCGAGCAGGGACTGGGCAGGCTTGACGGCGTCGTCAGCGCGCGGGTGAACCTCTCGACACGGCGCGTCAGCATCCGCTTTGCGGACGCGCGCATGCCACCGCTGGTCGAGACGTTGACACGGCTCGGCTATCCCCCCCATCTGTTCGACGAGGCGAGCGAGAAGAAGGACAGGACGTTTTCGCGCCTGTTGCTCGGCCTGGCCGTTTCCGGCTTTGCCGCCAGCAACATCATGCTGCTTTCGGTCTCGGTCTGGTCGGGGGCCGATGGCGCGACGCGCGACCTGTTCCACTGGGTTTCGGCCCTGCTCGCCCTGCCCGCCCTGGCCTTGGGCGGCGGGTTTTTCTACCGCTCCGCCTGGCAGGCGCTCAGATATGGGCGTGTGAACATGGATGTGCCCATCGCCATCGGCATAACCCTCGCCTATGCGCTGGGGCTTTACGAGACGATGAACCATGGCGAGCACGCCTATTTCGATGCCTCGGTGTCGCTGATCTTCTTTCTCCTGATCGGGCGCACGCTCGACCACATGATGCGCGACAAGGCCCGCTCGGCGGTGCAGAATCTGGCGCGTCTCGCCCCGCGCGGCGCCATCGTGCTCATGGCTGACGGCAGCCGTGAATACCGGCCGGTCAACCAGATCGAGGCGGGCGACCATGTGCTGATCGCGGCGGGCGAGCGCATTCCCGTCGATGGGCAGGTCAGCGCGGGGGTTTCCGATCTCGACTATTCGATCGTCAATGGCGAAAGCACGCCCCAACCGGTCGGGCCGGGGTCGGATTTGCAGGCGGGCACCCTCAACCTCACCGGACCTTTGACACTCAAAGCCAGTGCAAGCGCGGACGAGTCCTTTCTCGCCGAAATGCTGCGCATGATGGAGGCGGCGGAAGGCGGACGCTCGCGCTACCGGCGCATCGCGGACCGCGCTGCGGCGCTTTATGCCCCACTCGTCCATTCGGCGGCCTTCCTCACCTTTCTGGGCTGGATGGCGATCGATGGCGATTGGTACAAGGCCATCACCATCGCCATTGCCGTGCTCATCATCACCTGCCCCTGCGCCCTGGGCCTTGCCGTGCCCATCGTTCAGGTGGTCGCCGCCCGCCGCCTGTTCGAGCAGGGGGTGATGGCGCGGGACGGATCAGCGATGGAAAGGCTGGCCGAAATCGACACGGTGATGTTCGACAAGACCGGCACCCTGACCATGGGGCGCCCTCTTCTGGTCAATCAAGGCGATATCCCCGCGGAAGCGCTTGTTGTTGCAGCCCATCTGGGCGGACAATCGCGCCACCCGCTGTCCCAGGCCATCGCCGGCAGCGTGGATGAAAACAAGTCTGTCGTCGATTTCACCGGCATCACCGAAGTGCCCGGCTACGGCATCGAGGGCGAAGCGGACGGATCGGTGTGGCGGCTGGGCCGGGCGGCATGGGCGCTGGGGCCGGAACAGGGGGTTTCATCTGCCTCGCAGCCGGGAACCGTTCTTGCCCGGGACGGGGAGGAGCAGGCCCGTTTCCTATTCAAAGACGCTCTTCGGCCCGACGCGGCGAGGACGGTCCGAGGTCTCCAGCAGGCGGGCCTGTCGGTCGAAATGCTCTCCGGCGACAGCGAAGCGGCTTGCCGCGCGGTCGCAGCCAGTATCGGCATCGAGCACTACGCCGCTGCCCTGATGCCGACCGACAAGGTCAAGCGCATCGCCCAAAAGGCCGACGCCGGACACAGGACGCTGATGGTTGGCGATGGGCTGAACGATCTGCCCGCCCTCGGCGCGGCCCATGTGTCGATGGCGCCCGCGTCGGCCGCCGATATCGGCCGCTCTGTCGCCGACCTCGTCTTCCTGCGCGACAGCCTTGCCGCGGTGCCCCTCGCCATCGATATCTCGCGGCGCGCTGGCCGGCTGATCCGGCAGAATATCGGCCTGGCCATCGCGTATAACATCGTGGCGGTGCCCATCGCCGTTTTCGGCCATGTGACGCCGCTGGTCGCCGCGATCGCCATGTCGGGCTCCTCGCTTCTGGTCACCACCAATGCGCTGCGCCTGCTCCTTGGCCGCCGGAAAATATCCGCCCCGACAGCGGACCGAGCGCCCGCAACGCCCTCCCAGCCACAGGCGCGTCCGGCATGAGCATCCTGATCTACCTCATCCCCCTGGCCCTGCTGTTCGGTCTCGCCGGTCTGGCAGCCTTCTTCTGGGCCATACGCAGCGGGCAGTATGACGATCTGGACGGGGCGAGCGAGCGCATCCTCATCGAGGACGACGATTCGACGGCATCCTGACGGGCTCCCTGTTCTTGCAGGACCCCACATGATAGAGATCGTGTAGGGCGACGAAGCCATACATATCGGGAGAAACGCATGTGGAAGCCGAGGCTGGTCGAACAGGCCCGGATGAAATATCTCGGCATTGTCGAAGCGCTTGAGGCCGATATTCGCTCCGGCATGGTCGCGCCGGGTGAGAGACTGCCGGCCCAGCGCGCCATTGCCGAGGCGCTGGGCGTCGACCTCACCACGGTGACCCGCGCCTTCAACGAAGCGCGGCGGCGTGGTCTGGTGCAGGCCCAGGCGGGACGCGGCACCTTCATCAGCGATACGCTGGAGGGCGGCGCCCATCCGGCGCAGTCCCTCATCGATCTGAGCATGAACATCCCCCCGCAGCCCGCGGCGATCGATTTCCGCAAACTGTTACCGCAGGCCATAGGCAGCGTGCTGGCCACGCCACGGGGTTTGCTGAGCCTGCACTATCAGGACAGCACCGGCACCGAGCCGGACCGGCGCGCGGCGGCAGGCTGGCTCGCCAATAGGATCGATGGGGTGACCTCCGAGCGGGTCGTGGTCACCGGCGGCGCGCAAACCGCCCTGTTCGCCATCTGCGACACCCTGCTCGATCGCGGTGACGTGATTGCCACCGGCGCCATGACCTATCCGGGCCTGAAGGCGGTCGCACTGCAAAAGCATCTCGCGCTTGCCCCGCTGGCCATGGATGGGCAGGGCATCGTGCCCGACGCCCTCGAACAGCTGTGCCGCACGGCCGCGCCGAAGGTCCTTTACGTCATCCCCAGCATCGACAATCCGACGACGGCGACCCTGCCGGAAGCGCGCCGCCGCGCCCTCATCGAGATCGCGCGCAAGCACGGGATCACCATCATCGAGGATGATCCCTACGCCCCGCTGCGGCCCGAGCCCATTCCCGCCATTGCCGGGCTTGCGCCCGATATCACCTGGCACATCGCGACCCTCTCCAAATGCGCGACCCCGGCCTTGCGGGTTGCCTATGTGGTCGCGCCGGGCGCAACCGATGCGCTGCGGCTCGCCGGAACCTTGCGGGCTACAGTGCTGATGGCGCCGCCCTTGCTGGCGTCGCTGGCCAGCCGGTGGATTGCCGATGGGACCCTCAACGAGATCACCGAGGCGATCCGGTCCGAAAATGCCGAGCGCCAGCACCTGGCCGCTGCGATCCTTGGCGATACCGGCTTTGCCGCCGATCCCCATGGCCATCATGTGTGGCTGCGCCTGCCGTCCCATTGGCGCGCCAATGACTTTGCCGAACATGCGGAGCGGGCCGGGGTCGCCATCGTCCCGGCGTCGGCCTTCGCCACCGTCCCCCACCCTATCGAAGCGGTGCGGATTTCCCTCGGGGTCGCGCCCGACCGTGGCGATCTGGAGGATGGGCTCACGCAATTGGCCAACCTTATCGCGCACCCCCCGATCGGCATCAGAGCCGTGGTCTGACCCTATGCACAGGCCAGGGCCGCACAGAAAGGATACGCACGCGGGCCTGCGGACCGGCGTTAACTCTGAATATCGAATCGGATGTCGCTTTGCAGCCCGCCATGGCAATTTCGTCTTCAAATCTGTCTTTGGCCTGTCACCGTTGCTGCTGCCAACGCGGCAAACCGGGGCCGCAGGGCATCTCATGGTTTGCTTTCGAACAATGACATGCTCCAGATGAGGGGTGCTCGATATCATGGGGCCGACGCGACGCGACGTTCTGGCAATGGGACTTGCAACGTGCGGCTGGGCGGCTGCCGGAGGGACAGCAGCTTCTGCCCAGCCTGCACACCGGCCTGTTCCTTTTGGCGGCGCCGTCTATCTGCCAGACCTTGAAGCCGATCCCCGGCTGGGAGACGCCATCGTCGCCCATTGCCAGGCCGTCACGCCGGTCAACGAACTCAAATGGATCAGCACCCGCCCGGCCCCTGACCTGTTTGATTTTGCCGCCAGCGACAAGATCGCCGATTTCGCCCGGACCAACGCTCTGGCCATGCACGGACACACGCTGGTCTGGTATGCCGAACTGCCCGAGTGGGTGACCCGGCTCACCAGTGCAGCGGACGCCGAGCGCGCGCTGACCGAACACATCGTGACAACCATGCAGCGCTATGGGGATGTGGCGCGCAGCTGGGATGTGGTGAACGAACCGATCCCCGACGCCGCCCGCCGGCCAACCGACCGGCGTGACAGCCATTGGCGCGCCCTTTTGGGCGACGACCACATCGCGCAGGCCTTTCGCATCGCCCACGACGTCGACCCCGACGCGCTGCTCGTCATCAATGAATATGATGTCGAATTTGCCACCGGGTATTTTCCGGCCAAGCGCCAGGCGTTTGCCCACCTGATCCGCGAACTGGTGGACAAAGGGGTTCCGGTCCATGCCGTCGGCCTGCAGGGACATCTGCGCGGCGGCGTTCCCATCGCAAAGGATGAACTGGCCCAATTTGTTGCGGATATGCGCGAGCTTGGCCTCAAGATCATGGTTACCGAGCTCGACGTGATCGATCGGGATCTGCCCGGCCCCGCCGACGTGCGTGACGCGATCATCGCCGCGCAGGTCGAGGACTTTCTTGGCGCCATCACCGCCTCCGGCCCCCTCCACTCCATCACCACATGGGGCCTGAGCGACACATATACCTGGATACGCTGGGCCTATGGGCGAAGCGACGGGTTGGGCAACCGGCCCCTGCCGCTGGATGAAAACTTTCAGCGCAAACCGATGTTTGACGTCATCGACCGATTCCGGAGCATAGTGTGAGCAGCAAGGTCACAACGCGGGTGCGCACCGCACTCCAGATCAACATGCATCCGTTCGATGCGCCGCATGTCGTTCACACCCTGCCGCACCAGTTGCGCGCGTGGGGCGGACAGGTGGAGCGCGTCGTCATCACCGTCGATACCCGCCTCGCCAGCGCCGGACGCTATCGCGCCGGTCGTTACGAGGAGGCGCGCACCACGCTTTTCTCCGCTTTGGAAGAAATCCAGCACGACCACCCGAATCTGATCATCGATCCGGTTTCCTATGATGCCCAGACGCGGGAGGCTATCGGGCAGGCCTTTTTCTCCCGGACACCGGACTTGCCGGACCGCGCGTTTGATGGGGGGCCGTTCTACGTCTATTTTCACGGCCTTTTGCGCGCCAATGCGGACTACGTCCTGCATATGGACAGCGACATGCTGTTCGGCGGCGGCAGCCAGACATGGATCGAAGACGCGATTGCGCTGTTTGACGCTGAACCCGATGCGCTGTTCGTCGGCCCGTTCCCCGGCCCTCCCCGTGCCGATGGCAGCCTTGATCCGGCGGTCCATACGGGATTTCCTGGCCTCTCCGGCGTCGCCGCTCCAATTCGCATCGAAGGACCGATTCCCGCCTATCGCTTCTCCACCGTTTCCACGCGCATCTTCATGATGGATATGCGCCGTTTTGCCAGCCGAATCGGGTCGCTCGACCTGCTGCAGCCCGACTTCAAGCGCCGTATGCGCTCGCTGGCGTTTGGCGAGATTCCGCGCTCGATGCCCGCAGAGGAAATGCTGAGCGCCACCCTTGCCAGTCAGGGTCTCTCCCGAATCGATTATCTGGGACAGGGGGCGGGAATGTTTTCCCTGCATCCGCCATACAGAACCGCCGAATTTTACCGGATGTTGCCCGAGTTGATCGCCCGAATCGAAAACGGGGATATTCCCGAAGGACAACGCGGCGATTTCGATATGAACGCGTCGATGATCGACTGGTCGGCGGCTCTGGCCGCCAAGCGGCCCTCTGCGCGTTATCGCAAGGCGCTGTCCCAGTTGATGCGGGTCCAGATACGCAGGTTGAGCGGCGCATTCGCCACCCGATAGTTTCACGCTTCCGAATCGGTCAGTTCTGTGAGCCTGCAATCAGGTCTGCACGCGCCTGCAGCTTGATGCCGGACACCGCAAGCAGCAGAGCGAACCACATCACCCCTTGCGTCATGAAGAACATGCTTTCAAGACTCGCAAGGATGAGCGAAAAGACCCAGATGCGGGTGTAGAGCCGGGTCATCGCCTGATCTGTGCCCCGACGCCTCGCCAGCCCCAGGTCGCGAATCGGCGAAAACACCAGCCAGATCAGCGTCAGACCCAGCGCGGGAATCCCCCCGTCGATCATCACATCGATATAGGAATTGTGGGCATGCGCTGCCGTCACCGCCCAGGTCTCCAGCGCAGCGTCCGATTCTTGCAATGCGTCGGTCTGCCAGAAGGACTGGAAGCCAAAGCCGGTCCATGGATGCTCGGCGACACCGCTCAGCGCCAGCTTCCACACATCCGAGCGGGCGGTGAAGGTGGCGTCGATTCCCAGCCCGTCGACAAAGTCGAAGATGGCGGGCGAGAGTGCCGAGCCCACGGTGAAAAAATTGATTCCCAGAATCACCAGGAGCAACACAAGAAAGCCCCGGTAAGGAGCCCGCTCGATCAGCCAGGCCACGACCAAAGCCACGGGCAACAGGCCCAGCGCCGATTTTCCATTGCTCTGGATGAGAAAGACCAGCGCCAGCGCCGCCAACAGCCAGCCAAGCGCCCGCGACGATGCACTGGCAATAAACAGCGCTATGAACAGGACGATCACCATCGCCGGCGCGGCGACGTTCTTGTGCTCGAACACCCCCCGCCAATCTCCGGCCAGTTGGGGCTCCACCGCGTCCCAGGCCTGGTGAATGGCCCGATCGGGTAACACCAGCACGCCAAAATAGCACATGGCGATCACGGTCGCGGCTGCCATCGTGAGCAGCGCCACAAAGTTCTCCCGGCTTTTGGGCAGCGTTAACAAGAGGCTTGCGTTGAGGCAGAGCAGAAACGTCACCAACAGCCGACGCCATGCTGTCATCATTTCCGGCGCCGCAATCGACGTCAGCGCCAGCCAGGCAAACAGCAACAAGATGATGCCGCGCGGTTGCAAGACAAGGGGCAGCACCTTGAGCCGCGCCGCACAGACAAGCGCACTGGCGGCCAGCGCAAGGGCCGTCAGTTGATCGAGCGCGAGGGAGCGGCCGGCATCGCTGGAGAGATCGGGATAGGGGGCCAGCGAGACAAAGCCGACGAGAAAGATGGCAAGAAAAATCAGTGACGGGAACAGCCCGATTCTGTGTTCCACCCCGACCGCATGGTCCTGGCCGACCGCGCTCATCGGCAACACGCCGCAGTCTTAACTGCCCCCACCAGGGGCCTGACGCACAAGACGTTCTGCGATTTGCAAAAGCACATCATCACACCTCGTCTCGCCTGCCAGCCCGTCATGCCTGCAGTATGGCAAAGGGATTTAAAGCCTTTCCTACCAACAGGCCCGTTGGCAGCCGTCATCCCGCAGCATCCGGTTGCGGCACGTTGAGCCTCCGCATCAATGCAGTCCGCACGCCGACAAGATCAAGCACCAGTGCCGCGACCGCATAACTGACCACCCCGACCATGACCGACACGGCCAGATCAGCCACCGGATTGCCGAACAGCCCCCGCACCATATAGGTGGGCAACGCCATCGCCGCGCCAGCCGCCAGAACCCGCACAATCCTCGAATCGACTCGCGGCAATGGATAGGCCTTCCCGGCAAGGAAAAATCCGGCGAGAACGCCTGCCACTTCGGCAATGACCAGCGCCCATGCCGCGCCTTGCAGCCCGAATCGGGGAATCAACGCGATGCTGGCGAGAACATTGGCCGCAAGGATGATGATTCCCTGCAGCAGCAGGAAGCGCGCCTTCCCTGCCAGGTGAAACGAGGCGTGGATATATTGATGGGTCAGCGCCTGGAATAGCCAGGCAAAGGCGAGAATCGGGATCAGCATCGCCGCCACTTCCCTAAATTCCGGCCCGAGCATCACCGATGAAAAGGCAGGCGCCACCAGCGCCAGCCCGATGACCGATGGCACCAGCACGGCCATCAGCATTTCGAAGGTCAGTTCCAGATTACTGTTGGCCTTGGCCTCGCCCTCTTCCGATAGCGATCGGATCACTGCCGGCACCATGCCCGCCCCGATCGCCATGGCGGGCAACAGCACGATCTGGCGCACCATATCCGCCGATGCGCCATAGCGGCCCGCGGTTGCTTCCCCCAGAAAGTGCACGACAATCAGGCGGTCGAGGGCACCATGCAGGGAAAAGACCGCCCCCGACAGCGCCATCGGCGCGCCGAACACCAGCATCCGCCGGAAGGTCGCGCCGTCGAATTTCCGCACCGGCCTGCGCCACACCACCGGCGAGGAGACGATAAACGAGAACAGATACGCGCAGCCGATCCCGGCCAGCAGCCCCAACCCGCCCCATCCCAGCCAGACGAACAGCAGCGACAGGCTGAAGGTCAGCACCGACCGGAGCATGGAAATGCGCATATAGGGGCGGGCCTGCTGCTCGGCCCTGAGGGTTTCCTGCCCGAACTCGAACAGCCCCATCGCCAGCGCCACGAGCGAGGCAAACAGCAATTGCTCGGGCGGGCTGTCGGTCAACAGCATGAAGCCCAGCAAGATCAGCGGCGACAGCGCCGCCGAGAGCCCGTAGCCCGCCAGCGCGCTCATCCTGATGTCGGTGCCCTTGCCTTCCGACTGATAGCGCAGGATCGACAGGCGCACCCAGGCAAACAGAACCGCATTGACGATGCCCGCCAGGCTCATGGCGACCACGTAATATCCATATTGCTCGGGGCTGAGCAGGCGGGTGAACAGCACGATGGCCGAGAACCCCAGCACAGCGGGAACCCCGTGAGCGACCAGATAGGTAAAGGCGTTACGCAACATCGGTCAGCGCCTGACGTCGGCGACAGGACCGGATGGCGCCCCTCGTCCTTCCGATCCGGACGGCTTGCCGCGATAGGGAGTGGGCACGATGCCCAGGCTGCCCAGGATCCGACCCAGCGACATCAACGGCGGGTGCGTGGCCGACAAGAATCGTCCTGTCCGCAGCAGCACCAGCGCCATGCGCGGGATCGACAGGCCAAGGCTGATGGCATTCTTGGCCACCAGCAGCGCATGCTGGCCCCAGCCGGATACGCGCAAGCGGTCCATGGTGTAATTGATGGTCCCGGTGCGGATCGACCGCGCCATCAGCCAGCGCGGGCTCAGCCGTTCACCCGACACGAACTCGGTGATTACCGCCTCTTCGCACCAGGCGAACCGCAATCCCGCCCGGCGCGCGCGGGAGAAAAAATCCATATCGCCGCCGCCGAGAAAGTTGAACTGCACATCGAACAGCGGCTGGTCGAGCCGCTCGAACACGTCCCGGCGGATGAGGCAATTGCCGGTACCATGGATAATATCGATGGGCCCCGTCCGCGCGTCGATCGACCCGAACAGCGGATGGGCCCGGATGGCCGCGCTCACCGTGCTGTCAAACTCGCGCGCCACCGGTCCGCCCACAATATCAGCCGTGTATCGCTCCGCAGTCTCCGCCATCGCCGCCAGCCATGTGGGCGATGCGGCCTCATCATCATCGATCATCAGCAGATACTTCGCCTGCGGAAACTTGGTTCGCGCCAGCGCAAACACGGCGTTGATCGCATGCACATTGCCCTGTTGCGCTTCGACCGCGGCGACGCCCGCCCGCCCCGTGCGCGCAAAAAACGCCTCGGCCTCGGCCAGTGCCTGCTGCCCCCCGGCATCATTGTCGATAACCGCGATGGCAAACGGAAAGTCGGTCTTTTGAGCATCGAGCGACTGCAAAGTCCGGCGCAGCCCCTCGGGCCGCCGGAAACTGGGGATGCAGACCACCGCCACGATATCGTTGCTCATCTCAAAGTCCTGCAAGCGCCGCCCCCCCGACCAGCAGCGTCCGGGGAAAGTGGCGCGGGTGTTTCCAAAGCGTCTCTGCCATCCCCCGTACAGCCAGCCCAATCCGCCGGGCCCGGATCGCCTGCCCGATGGCATAGGCGTTGAGGTGCGCACCCGCCTGGCTGCGCAATTTTGCGCGCCGCTCCGCCGGAATGGCCGCGACCACCGCCGGGTCCGCAAACAGCTTGTCGATCGCCGGTCCATACTGGGCTTCGGTCAGCGGGCGGGCCATCATCACGCTCTCGCCATAGACGCGATAGTCCATGATATGGGCGGGGACGTAGAGGAATTCGCCCGCGATCGCCAGCCGCGCCCAGGCGTGCCAATCCTCGCAATAACGCAGGCTTTCATCGAACCCGCCCAACTGCGCAAAGGTCTCGCGGCGTACGATCATGATCCCGCCATTGACGATGAAATTGCCCGCCAGCAGCGCCTCGGCGATCGCCCCGGACGGTTTACTCCGCGCGCCGCGCAAGACCCCGCGCCTGCCGGCATTTTTCCCCTCGGCATCGATGCGCTCATAATCGCCATACACCGCCACCGCCCGCTCCGTCGCCTGCGCCAGCAGCGCAGCCAGCGCGCCGGGCCGCAACCGGTCATCGGCGTCGAGAAACATCAGCCAGGTGCCCCGGGCCAACCCGGCCCCGTCATTGCGCGCCGCCGAAACCCCGCTGCGTCCCGCCCGCTCGGTCACCAGGCGCACCCGCGAATCGGCGATTGCCGCCACAAGCTCGGGCGTTCCATCGGTCGAGCCATCATCGATGACGATCACTTCGGCAACGCAATCGCCCTGCGCAAGGGCGCTGGCAATGGCCTCCGCAATGAAGTCCCTGCCGTCACGCACTGGAATGACGATGGAAACGCTGTTGCTCACAGACGCACATATCCCAACTGGTAAAGCCCTGGATTTTATACCCCGTCCGCCGCCCCGCCGCATGGCCGGGATGGGTATGTGGTTAACCGGTTGGGACATGAGGGAATGCCCCAATTGGCGGGGTTTTCCTTACAAAGCCGTCGGCGACGCCCCACCCAGAATATCCATCGCTCCGTCCACGGTTGCGATGGTAAAACCGCGCTGCACCGCTTCGCGCACCACCGCATCGAGCGCCGTTCCTGAATATCCATAGGGGGACGGATCATCGGCAACATCGTGGGTGAAAACAACCAGCCAGCCCGCATCGACGGCCAGAGCGTCATAAACAGCGTTGACCGAGGCGAGGCTGGTATCGGGCCGCAATTCCAGCGTCGAGAGATAATAAGGGTCGATTAGACCCCGGTTGATGCCGGTTTGCCCGCCCCGGCTGGTGCGGAAACGCTGGCGCAACAGCGGTTGCGCGGCCGGGCTGGCCATGGTGAAGGGCAGGGCGAAATTGCGCGGCGTCGTACGGCCATCGAATTGGGCCAGATAGGCGTCGTTGCGGTCAAGGTCATCGACCAGCGCGCGGCGCGTATAGGCCGCCAGCTTGCGATGGCTGAAGGTATGGCTGGCCAGTTCATGCCCCCGCGCCGCCAGATCGGTGCACCCGGCAGCGCCGATCAGCCGCCCGCTCTCGCCTTGCTTATCGGCCAATCCGCCACAGACATAATATGTCCCCCGGGCCCCATGGCGCTCAAGGATGTCGGCCCCGTTGCGCCAGGCACTTTCGGGCGCATCATCAAAGGAAAACGAGACGATAGGCGTTCGCGGCAAGACCTCCAGGGTCCGGCGCGGAAAATGGCGCACGAGGCGATTGGCGACCCGGTCGCCCAAGGTTCCGATCTTCAGGCTCATTGACGGCGATCCCCCTTCGCCTCGAAGCAGCTTTCGCCGCCTCCCGCATTTCAGACAAAAGCCGCCGTCATCGCCCGGAAACCTCCGCGAGCTTGCCCCGCAGCACCGGCAGGAACGCGCGCGTCGCGCCCGCCAGTATGGCGATGCCCCCGCCCACAGCAAGACCCGCAAAGGCTCCCAGCACCAGCAGCACGATTGTGCGGGGCGGCCAGCTCCGGCCAGCCGCCGGCAAGGGTGGCGAGATCACCCGCACAGCGGTCGATTCGATCTGGCTTTGCTCATTGAGTTCGCCTGAGCGCCGCAGGTAATTTTCATAAATCGTTGTCTGCGCATCGACCTCACGCTGCAATTCGCGCAGCGTGATCAGTGCGCTTTCATCGGCGGACAGGATCACCCGGGTCAGGTCGGCGCGGGCCGACAGCTGATCGACCACGGAGCGAGCCTGTTCCATGTCAGCGGCAGCAGCCCTGATGATCCGGTCCGCTTCCTGATTGATCGCCGCTTCGAGTGTCTGCATTTGCGGCCGCAGCGCCGTGATATTGGGATGGCGCGGGCCGTAGATCGCCGATTGGGCATCCAGTTGCCGCCGCAATTCATTGTATTGCGCCCGCAGCCCGGCAATGGCCTCATTGTCCCAGATGCCGCTTTCCCCGGTGGCCGCATTGCGCGCGCCCACCAGTTCGGCATGGCGGCTTTCAGCAGCGATCAGGGTGGCGCGGGCGTCGTTGACCTGGGTGTTGACCTGATCGAGCGAGCGGCTGGCCAGCAATTGGCCCTCGCCTCCGTGCAAGCCATTGGCGCGGCGGAAATCTTCCACCGCCGCTTCGGCTTCGGAAACGCTTTCGCGCAGAACGCCCAGCCGCTCATTGAGCGCTTCGACCGCCTGTCCCGCCGTTGTGCGTTCGGCCTCCCACAATTCTTCCTGAAAGGCAGCGATCAACCCGTTGGCGATCCGCACCGATTTATGTGCGTCCTGGGAACTGACTTCCAAGGTGGCAACATAGGTCTGGCCATCCCGGCGCGCGCCCACACGCTCATAGAGCGATCGCATGGCCCCCAGCCGCGCGTCCTCGGCCTGCTCTTCGGGGCTAGCACCCAGGAACGGCAGCGACAATTTCGGCAGGTCGACAAATTCGGGATCGGTGTCGAGGCCCAGCGCCACAACGGTGCGTTCGAGCACGTTGGTCGAGGTCAGCATCCGCAAGCGGCTGTCGAATTCGAGCATCTGGGTATCGCGCGGGGTTTGCGCGGCATAGCTGTCGGGCGCAATCGGCGCCGAGGGCGGCGCGATCAACAGTTCGGCATAGCTGGTGAAGCGCGGCGGCAGAACCCGCGAGACCCCCAGCGCGGCGACAACGCCCGCCACAAGGCACAGCACAATCAACAGCCGTCCCGACCACAGCCAGGAGATCACCCTCCAGCTGTCGAGCACCGGTAGCGATGGCGGGGAAAACGCTGGGGCGGGTTCGGCGACCAGCACGTCGCCCCTCATCTCCGCCCCGTCGGTTTCATTTGCCGGCTCGGGTGGCCGTGCGGGGGCGTTGAACCGGGCCAAGCGCGCCGCAACGCTGCTTACAGGGCCCTGATCCTGAGGCGCGCGCGTGGTGTACATGTCCTGCTGCCCTTGCCTTTCATCGCTGGCCCTTGGCCATTGCCGTCAGCGTCGATTTCCGGCCCCCAAGACGCTGCCTGCCCATGTCGATGGCGGCATTCCCGGAGTCCTCGTTAAAGCACGCCAACCGTTAAGTCCGGCTTTACCGCCCGGATACGAGAGACGGCGACTGTTTTGTTGTCTCGCGCCAGGCCGTCAGGCCGAAGCACGCATCATTGCCACAATGGCGATCGGGTTGGTGACGAAATAGCGCCCGAACAGGCGTGTCGGCTCCTGCCCGATCCGCCAGGCCCATTCGAGGCCCATGGCCTGCATCCAGCCCGGCGCGCGGCGGTTCTTGCCCGACAGGAAATTGAACAATCCACCCGAAGTCTTGACCACCCCCACCCCGGTCAGCCTGTCGCCATGCTCGACCATGAACCGCTGTTCGTTGGGCACGCCCATGGCCAGCCACAGGATATCGGGGCGCAATTGATTGATCTCGTCGATCTTGGCGTCCAGCGCCTCACCGGTCAGATACCCGTGGGAATGGCCCACGATATCAAGATCGGGATAAAGGCGGCGCACGGCTTCGACCGCGCGGGCGTTTTCGTCTTCATCGGCGCCGAGCATATAGAAGCTCAACCCCTCGTCCTGTGCGATCCGCGCCACGTCGTGAAACAGATCCGTGGTCGCCACCCGTTCGGGCAGCGCCGTTGCGCACAGATGGCGCGAGGCAAACACCATGGGCTGCCCATCCGCTGAGATCTGGTCGGCGGCCAGAAACAATTCCGCCATTTCCGGTTCACGATAGCAGCGGGCCAGCACTTCGCCATTGGCGGAGGTAAGATAGAGGGGACGACCGCCACGGGGCCGCTCCATCGCCGCGTCGCACATCATGCGCGCATTCTGCTGGCGATCCAGAACGGTGATTGGCAGCCCGCCAATCGTCACCCGCCCGATGCCGTCCGCAGCCAAATCGGGCTCGACCCGGTCATAAATCGAAGAGACCACCTGAACTCTCCAGAAACTGTACTGAGGAGTTTCCTACCGCATCGCGAATGGTTTTCGGTTTGCAAATTGGCCCCGTGGTTAATGCGTAAAATGCTGTTAAAAATATTGGCGTAACTACCGCCATCTTTCCGAATTATACACCCATTTTACCTTAACCTTCGGGGACCTGCGGCCGGGGGCAGCCGCCGTAAATCGCGGTGTCTGCCAGCGCTCTTCCGGCTGTCCAATGCAATGGAAAACCCCGGATTTGACGCCAGCGTGACCACCCCGATCGACAGCATTCGCCCCTTCGTGCACACAGATGCCGAGGCCGTTGCCGGCCTGTTTCAGACCGTGATGGCGGCCTCCGATGCACCGCCGCCCCCCGGTCTAGCCGACTATTTCCGGTCGCATTTTCTCGATAGCCCCTTCGCCGATCCCGAGATTCCCTCGCTCGTTTGCGCCTCGTCTGACGGCGGGATCGACGGTTTCATCGGCGTTGCCGTGCAAAAATTTCGATTTGAAAACAACGAACTACGCGCGGCCATTCTTGGCACCCTGATGGCGCGTGACCATGCGAGCTCCCCGATGACAGGCGCGCGCCTGCTCAAGAAGGCCTTCGCCGGAGCGCAGGATGTCACGTTGAGCGAAACCGCTGGTGACGCGTCGCTCGCCATGTGGAAGCAGCTGCGCGGTTCGGTCCTCGATCGCCACAGCCTGACCTTCGTGCGTGTCCTGCGCCCCGCCCGGTTCGCTCTCGACACGCTGGCTCAGCGCATCGGCGCTGCGCGCCTGTTCGCGCCCCTGGCCGGTATGCTCGATCGTCGCGCCGGTCGCAAGCCCGGCCCCCTGCGCTGGACCGGTCTTCCCGCCGACTTCCGCGTTGGCGTCGAAGCCAAGCCTATAGATTCAAACGCATTTTCCGCGCTCGCCGCCGATTTTCTCTCGCGCGATACCGTCGTCCCCATCTGGTCCGAAGACACTCTGAACCGGGTGGTCACCGAAGCAATGGACAAGCCGCCCTTCGGCCAACCGCACCTGTGCGCTGTGGTCACCCGCACGGGAAAAGCCATTGGCGGTTTCCTGTTCCATTTCGCTGGCGAGGGCCCAGCCCGTCTGGTCGAGGTCCTCCACGCCCCCGGTCAGGCCGGACCGGTGCTCGACGCCCTGTTCGCCCACGCCAATGCCCTTGGCGCGGCGTCGGTTCAGGGCCGCACCACTCCCGCCCTGTTCGACGCGCTTCTGAGCCGGCGCACCTTGTTTTTCCACGACAGCGCCAGCGTCATCGACACCGGAAATCCTGAGCTTTTAACGGCTTTTCAGGAGGGCCGGGCACCGTTCAACGGCCTGGTGGGCGAACGCTGGACCCGCCTGATCGGCGGCTCGTTTTCCTGAGCATCTGTTAATCCTAAATCCAGTTTAGCGCGGCGATCCGGCGATCTGCGCATATGATTGCCTGAGGACATCGGGTTCGTTGGGGGCGACCTTTTATGTGTGGCATTGTCGGCTATCGCGACCAGGGCATGACCGCCGGGAACGGCGGCGCCTTGCTGCGCGCCATGACGCAAGCCATCGCCCATCGCGGCCCTGATGGCGACGGGCATTGGACCGCAGACGGCATCGGACTGGGCCACCGGCGTCTGGCAATTGTCGGCCTCACCGACGGCCAACAGCCCATGGCCGACCCGGAGGCCGGGCTGGTCATCAGCTATAATGGCGAGGTGTTCAATTTTCCGCAATTGCGCGCTGACCTTGAGGCGCGCGGCCATCGTTTCCGCACCCGCACCGATACCGAAGTCATTCTAAAGCTTTACCGGCAATACGGTGCCGATTGCGTGACCCATCTCAATGGCGATTTCGCCTTTGCGCTGTGGGATGCACCGCACCGGCGGCTGCTTCTGGCCCGGGACCGTATGGGAGTGCGTCCGCTATTTTGGGCCCGCACCCCAACCGGAATTGCCTTTGCCTCCGAGATCAAGGCGCTCCTCTGCCACGAGGCCATCAACCCGACGCTCGACCCATTCGCGCTCGATGACATCTTCACGCATTGGTCGCCGCTTGCCCCGCGTACGATCTTCAAAGATATCAATGAATTGCCTCCCGGCCACCTCATGATCATCGAAGCTGGGGAGCCGATTATCCGCCCGTATTGGCGGTTGGATTTCCCCGACGCAACCGACGTCGCCCCCGAAGGGAACGAAGACGCTACCGCCGAGGCCGTTCTCGATCTCCTCACCGATGCGACGCGTATCCGGATGAGGGCTGACGTCCCGGTCGGAGCGTACCTTTCGGGCGGGCTGGATTCCTCGATCATCGCCGCATTGGCAGCACGGGAAACGTCAGAAAGATTGTCGACATTCTCGGTCGCTTTCGAGAGCGCCGAGCATGATGAAAGCGGTTTTCAACGCCAGATGGTTTCGGCGCTGGGCACCAACCATGCGCAGGTTCTCTGCCGCAATTCGGACATTGCTGAAATCTTCCCCCAGATCGTGGAGATGGCCGAGCGGCCTATCGTGCGCACCGCGCCGGCACCGATGCACATGCTGGCCGGTCTCGTTCGGGACTCCGGATATAAGGTGGTCCTGACCGGTGAGGGGGCCGACGAAATATTCGCTGGCTACGATATTTTCCGGGAGAACAAAGTACGGCGCTTTTGCGCGCGCGACCCGAAATCGGAACGGCGCGCCCTGCTGTTCAAGCGGCTCTATCCCTATCTGCCGCAATTGCAGAGGCAGAACGCCGCCTATCTCGCCGCCTATTTCGGGGTCAACGTGGCGTCGCTCGATGATCCCCTGTTTTCCCATCGCCCGCGGTTCCGGTCGACGGCGGCAGCCAAGTTGTTTTTTTCCGGCGATCTCAAGGCCGAGTTGAGCGATTATGACGCCTCGGATGCACTCGCAGCGCAACTGCCTGAACGGTTCGGGCGCTGGCATCCGCTGCATCAGGCGCAGTATCTCGAAACACGCTTTTTGCTACCCGGCTATATCCTGTCTGCGCAGGGCGACCGCATGGCCATGGCACACGGAGTAGAAGGGCGTTTTCCATTTCTCGATCACCGGCTGGTGGAACTGGCGGCCTCCATTCCCCCCGCGCTCAAGCTCCGGGGCCTCGACGAGAAATACATTCTGCGTCGCGCAACTCGCCATCTGCTGCCTGCCGAAATCGGCAAGCGCATCAAACAGCCCTATCGCGCGCCGGACAGCGAAGCCTTCGCAGCCAGTGCCGCTCCTTATATCGAGGCGGCGCTTTCAGACGCGGCGCTGGCCCGCACCGGCATGTTCAATCCGCGCGCGGTAAAAGCCTTGCGCGAAAAACTCGCCAGCAGCGGCCTGACGGGCTTTCGTGACAATACCGCATTTGTTGGCGTGCTCTCGGCCCAGATCTGGGCCGACCGTTTCGCCGTTTCTTCTGATCTCAATCGGCCGCAAGCGGCCTGATAAAGGACACCACAATGACTGCACAGGACAAGATCCGCTCCTTCATCGTCGAAAACTTTCTGTTCGGCGACGCAGATTCGATGATCGAAAATTCGGGCTCACTCATCGAAAACGAAATCCTCGATTCCACCGCCGTTCTCGAACTGGTGGCTTTCGTCGAAGAAACCTTCTCGGTCCAGGTCGCCGATACGGACATCGTGCCGGCCAACCTTGATTCAGTCGACGCCATCGCCAGCTTCGTTGCGGCCAAAGCGTCCGACGCGGCGGCCTGAGCACCCAGGCCATGCGCATAGAGCACTACCTGACCCAGAGCGCGAAACGATGGCCTGACAAGACGGCCCTCGTTGCCGGTCCGGTACGTCTAACCTATGCCGAACTGGACCACCGTGCCTCGGCGCTGGCTGGCGCGCTTGCACAGACAGGTATCGGGTGTGGTGATCGGGTGCTGGTTTTTCTCGACAACAGTTGGGAAGCCGCCATCGCGATCTTCGGGATTTTAAAGGCCGGGGCGGCGTTTTCTCCGATCAACGCCGCGACCAAAGCGCAAAAGCTGGCCTATATGATCGATCACAGCCGTCCGCGCGCTGTCATCACCCGAACCCGAATGGCTCAAACGCTGGCCAGCGCCATGGACCAGGCCCGGCACCGCCCTATGGCGATCGTTGCGGGTGACGCATCCCCCGTCCTGTCCGATGCGCTTGCGTTTTCGGCCATGATCGAAGGCAGCGGCGACTTGCCTGATCACGGCGGCACCGCTGACGATCTGGCCATGCTGATCTACACCTCAGGCTCGACCGGCCAGCCCAAGGGCGTGATGATGACCCACGCCAATATGGATGCGGCCGCCAGATCGGTGATGGGCTACCTTAACAACGACGCGGAAGACGTCCTGCTCTCGGTGCTGCCGCTCGCTCACAGTTACGGGCTGTACCAACTGATCACCGCCATGATGGCCGGAGCGACGCTGGTGCTCGAAAAGTCCTTCGCCTTCCCGCGCGTGATCCTCGATACCCTGCGCACCGAGCGCGTCACGGGCCTGCCCATCGTTCCGTCGATGGCGGCACTGATGCTCGACCAGATCGATCCCGAGCGCGATGTCTTTCCCGATCTGCGCTACACCACCACCGCCTCTGCCGCCCTGCCCCCCAGTCATCTGGCCCGGCTGCGCACGGTCTTTCCCAATGCGGCCCTGTATTCGATGTACGGGCAGACCGAGTGCAAGCGCGCCACCTATCTCCCGCCCGAGCGATTGGCCGACAAGCCCGACTCGGTGGGGATCGCTATTCCCGGCACGGATGTTTATGTCGCTGATGACAATGGCCAAACGCTTCCTGCCGGAATGACAGGCGAGTTGATGGTTCGCGGACCCCACGTGATGCAGGGCTATTGGGAAGACCCAGAAGCCACCGCTCACGCCCTTCGGCCCGGCTCCCGCCCGGGGGAAAAGGTGCTGGCGACCGGCGACCTCTTCTATGCCGATAGCGAAGGGTTCTTGTATTTCGTCGCCCGCAAGGACGACATCATCAAAACGCGCGGCGAAAAGGTGGCCCCACGGGAAGTGGAGGCTGCCTTGCTCAGCCATCCCGCCATTGCCGAAGCCATCGTGATCGGGAGAGACGACGCCGTTCTGGGGCAGGCGATTTGCGCCCTCGTTGTCTCCCGCGATCCCGAACTGACCGAAAAGGACGTCGTCCGCCACTGCGCACGACTGCTTGAAGATTTCATGGTGCCCAAAACCGTGATCTTCCGCCAAACCTTACCCAAAACCGATACCGGAAAACTGAGCCGCAAGCTTGCGGCAGAAAGCCTGGTCTGATGTCTGCTACCACTGCACTAAACCGTTCCTCCGCTTTTACCTCCGATATTCTGCATCTTGATGCAGCAGCGGAGGTTGAGCGCATCGTCACTGCCATGCGCACGCAATTGCGAACCGATTTGAAGCGTCGCGGGCTGGTCCTGGGCGTTTCCGGGGGCATTGATTCGAGCGTCTGCGCCGCGCTTGCCGTGCGCGCCGTCGGGCCCGAGCGGGTGCTGGCGCTGATGATGCCGGAAAACGATTCCGATCCCGATAGCCGGAGGCTGGCCGAAGCGCTGCTCGACGGACTGGGGGCCGAAGGCGTTGTCGAGGATATTGGCGAAACCCTGGCCGCGATGGGTTGCTATCAGCGCCGCGATGATGCGATCCGTACGCTGGTTCCCGAATTCGGGCCCGGCTGGGGCTGCAAGGTGACCATCGCCAATTCGCTCGAAGGCGATGGCTTTGCCATTTCCTATCTGGTGGTCCAGTCGCTCGATGGAGAAACCAGAAGGCTGCGGATGCCCGCCGAAGTGTATCTGGCGATCGTCGCCGCGACCAACATGAAGCAGCGCACACGCAAGCAGCTTGAATATTATCACGCCGATCGGCTGAATTACGCAGTTATCGGCACCCCCAACAAGATCGAGTATGATCAGGGGTTCTTCGTCAAGAACGGGGACGGCGCCGCCGATCTCAAGCCGATTGCGCACCTTTACAAGTCGCAGGTCTATCAACTCGCCGAATATCTGGGCGTGCCCGAAGAGATCCGTCGCCGTCCGCCCACCACCGATACATGGACGCTGGCCCAGTCACAGGAAGAATTCTATTTCTCCGTGCCCTACGGTCAGATGGACCTGTGCATGTACGGGCTGGACAATGGTGTATCGCGCGACGATGTGGCGCAGGCGGCCGGGCTGACGGCAGAGCAGGTTGGCCGCGTATGGGCCGATATCGAAGGCAAGCGACGGTCGACCCGCTATCTGCACCTGCCAGCCCTCGCTCTGGAGTGAGCGCAAATCAGTAGGCGTTCTGGCGCGTCTTGCGGGAAAACACCGTGAGGAAGACAATATAAATGTCGAGCGCCAACGACCAGTTCTGAATGTAATACAGGTCGTGGGCCACCCGGCCCTCGACCTTTTCGCGGGTCGAAGTGTCGCCCCGAAATCCGTTGACCTGCGCCCACCCCGAAATGCCCGGCTTGATACGGTTACGATGAGCGTAAGTGGCGACCATACGCTCCATTTCGCTGTCATGGGACACCGCGTGGGGGCGGGGGCCGATCAGGCTCATATCGCCGCGCAGCACATTGAGCAGCTGGGGCAATTCATCGATACTGGTCTTGCGCAGGACCCGCCCGAGCCGGGTGATGCGGCAATCATCCTTTTGCGCCTGCCGCATAGAATGGCCGTCTTCGATCACCCGCATGGACCGGAACTTGTAGATCATAAAGCTGCGCCCGTTAAACCCCATCCGTTCCTGACGGAACAGCGCCGGGCCGGGGCTTTCGAGCCGGATCAGCAACGCGGTCAGCGCCAATATCGGCGAGAGCATGAGAATCAATGTGCCCGACGATGAAATATCAAAGACCCGCTTGACGATCATGCCGGTGAACCCGACCGGCCGCTCGGCGATCCGCCGACTGTCGAGGGGATCGAGAGGGATCGAAACGAAGTCGGCATCGATATTGTAGCGCTTGCACAAATCCGACAGTTGCTCTTCGTCGAGGCCCGCGGGAGCCGAAAGGAACATGATCCTCGTGCACCCTTCGGCAACGCAGCGGCCAATGAAGCCGGCAAGGTCCGCCTCATTGCCTGCACGCGGCGAAAAATGCATCACAGGCTGCACACCAAGGGTCCAAGCACGGGCATAGGTGCCAAAAGCGCTCAGGCTGGCCGCATCGCCAACCACACCGACCCGCTCCAACTGGAGCTGGCCCTGATCCATCAGGCGTCCGATCAGCGCTGAAAGCCCTGCGCGCAAGGCGCAGCCGGCAGCAAGGCCGACTGCCGCAACGCCTGCCAGCTCGCCCCAAAGGGGCCGTACCCCTGTTGACCAGGCGATCGCCATTGAGAGCACAAAGGCCACGGCCCACCCGAGGCCCGCCGAGGCGATCAGATCGGGTTGTCGGTGGGGGGCGCTGATCCGGCGATACCAAACCGGATAAGCCAGCAGTAGCCAGACCAGTGCTCCTGGTAGCGCGGCCAGTCCGGCAAGGCTGAAAAGAAGGGCAAGGATCACAATCGATTCGAATGCGGCGACCAGCCAGCCAAGAGCCGCCCGACCCGGAAGCCGGAACCGTCGCCGCGCACGGCGATCTTCGCCCCGATAGCCTTCAATTACGTTCGACATTGCATCCAGAATCTGGGAATCCGCGTGCGGCGAGTTTATCAACGACCACCTCCGTAACAAAACAGACCAGCCCTACGTGGTTAACCGTTATTGCAGTTCTCTGGATGCCCGATTTCCGCGACTTGCGGAAACTCCGCACCAGGCGCTCCGGGTCGCGAAAAGGAATTTGTTAACCATAATTCGATAACGATCGCTGCATCCGGAATTGGGTTTCTTCATGCGATCACTCAGATTCGTTTCGCTGATCATGCTTCTGGCGCTCGCAGGGTGCGCGCATACCCAGACGGGCACCTACACGGTTGAAGAACCCGGGCCGTATCTCCTCGATGTTGGGGATACGGTGCGCATCAACGTCTATGGCGATGAGGGCCTGAGCGACACCTATCGTGTTGACGATATCGGCAATGTCGCCTTGCCTTTGGTGGGCCGGGTCAAGGCAAAAGGCGTCACGACGGACGCGCTCACCCGCCGGGTCACCTCAGCACTCGCCAACGGCTATCTGCATGACCCTAGTGTCGCCATCGAGATCGCCGGACACCGCCCCTTTTATATTCAGGGCGCGGTTATCAACTCGGGGGAATTTTCCTACACCTTCGGCATGACCGCAAGAGCTGCGGTGAGCGCCGCCGGTGGCTTTACCCCGACCGCGAACCGCTCTTCGGTCCGGCTGTACCGCCAGCAGGGCTCCGAAATGGAATCGCGCGACATCGATCTCGATGTCCCCATCCTGCCGGGCGACAATATCGTCGTCTCCGAGCGCTGGTTGTAGCGCCCGGAATTCCTTGTCTTGCCGCCTTCTGGAGGCGTTTTAGCAGGCGCTTTGTTCAGCGATCTGTTGGGCTTCGAGCGCCAACCGCGTCACCGTCGCTGCATATTCGAACGTGTGCGCGCGGGTGGTGCGCTCAAGAACGTCGGCGGCAAGATCGCTAAAATAGGTGAGCGGGATGTCCGAACAGTCAATATGGGTCGAGCGGGTGTTGTTGACCATGAACAGGTGGTCAGTGCCCGGTCGGCCCTCGACGTCGACATATTTGCGCAGTTCGATGTAGCCTTCCGTTCCCAGGACCAACAACCGGCCGTCGCCCCAGTTGGGCAGCGCGTCAGGCGTGTACCAGTCGAGGCGAGCATACCCTCGCGCCTTGTCGCTCTTGAGCAGGATTTCGCCAAAATCCTGGAACGCCGGGTCCTCTGGATTGGCGTAATTGCCAACGCTTGCCGCCACAATCTCGGCATCGCTGGAATCGGTGAAAGCAAGGAATTGGTCGATCTGATGCGTCCCGATATCGCCCAGAATGCCGCCATAGCGGGCTTTGTCGAAGAACCAGTCGGGACGGGTAGCGCGATTGAGGCGGTGCGGGCCGACGGCGAGGGTTTGGACAACCTTTCCGATCTCCCCTGCCCTGACCAGTTCGAGGGCCTTGATCGAAGACGGCACTTCAAACCGTTCGGAAAAATCCACCGACCAGATGCGCCCGGTGCGCGCGACCGTGGCCTTGATGGCGTCGAGCTCGGAAAACGCGATGCAGCCGGGCTTGTCGAGCATCACGTCCTTGCCGTGCTCCATGGCCTCGATGGCCAGGGCGGCGCGATGTTGCGGCGGAGCAGCGATCAGGACGAGATTGATCTCGGGATCGTCGAGCAACCGGCGATAATCGTCGGCGCGCGGAACATCATCGAACCGCTTGGCGAACCCGGCCAGGGTCTGCGGTTCGCCCTCTGTCCACCATCCCTTGCAGCGCGCGCCGGTATCGAGCATCCCGGCCAGCATTCCATAGATATGGCGGTGATCGATGCCGATCACGCCCATGACGACGCTCGCATTATTCATCGGTTCCAACCTCGCTCAGGGTGACCGCACGCTTTTCGCGCGAGGAAAGGGTCAGGGCATCAATCAACCGGTGAACCTTGAGGGCTTCCGCGCCGGTGACGATGGGCTGGCGTCCATCGCGGACGGCCTCAAGAAAGTCGCGCTGGTTCGATGTGTGCCAGTCATGGGGAAAGGCCATCGGATCGGCCCCGCCGCCTGTTCCAGTCTGTTCTCCAAAGGTCTCCGTGCGGCCATCGTGGTGGGAGACGGTGAGGACCCCGGCGCCAAGATGAGCCGACGCCTTTTCAAAGCCCAGTTCGATGGTTTCCGGTCCGCCGGGATAAGCGGCGGTGGTCGCGACGATGGAACCCAGCGCACCGGACTCAAAGCGCACGCCCGCCGATACAAAATCCTCGGCTTCCATCTTGTGGATCGAAGACGTGCCCATCAGTGCCATGACTTCGCTGACCGGCCCAGTATAGACTTGAAGCAGGTCCAGAGTGTGGATTGCCTGATTGATCATCACGCCGCCCCCGTCGCGCTCATAGGTACCGCGACCCGGCTCGTCGTAATAAGTTTGGGGCCGCCACCAGGGGACGTTGACCTGCGCAATGCTGAGCGCGCCCAATTCGCCCGACTCGATGAGGCTCTGGAGTTTGAGGGAGGCTTCGCGGAAGCGGTTTTGAAACACCACTCCCAGAGTCACCCCGGCGGCGCTCGCTATATCAACGAGTTCCTGTGCCGCGGCGCTGTCGCGCTCCAGCGGCTTTTCAAGCAGGATGTGCTTGCCGGCCGCGGCAGCAGCGGCAACAATCTCGCGCCGCGCATTGGGCGGGGTGAGGACGAGCACCACGTCAATATCGTCGCGGCCCAGCAGGTCTTCGAGACTGCCAGCGACAGGCAGGTTCCACTTCTTGCAAAATTCGTCCAGGCGCGCCGGGTTCCGGCTATAGACACCACGAACCTCGGCGATATCCGAAAGATCCTGCAGCGCCCGGACGTGAATGCCAGCGACCATGCCGATCCCGACAACCCCAATCCCGATCATTTCTTCCTCCTGATGTGCCGGCATATTGCGCAGAACCGCGCTTGCCAGACAACCTTTAGTGCAATATGTATTCTAGTATCCTACGTGCAATTAGGAGACAAGCCCACCGACAATCGGCGGGTAAAGGAGAACGGTGTGCAAAAGCGGCTGATGCAACAAACCTGGCGCTGGTTCGGGCCCGAGGACAAGGTGAGCTTGCGCGATGCGCGCCAGGCAGGCGCCGAGGGGATTGTGACGGCTCTCTATCACATACCTCCCGGAATAGTTTGGACGCCCGAGGACATTGCGAAGCGTCAGCAGGAAACCCTTGTCGGCCCCGATGGCTCGCCATCTGGCATCGCCTGGGACGTGGTCGAAAGCCTGCCGGTTTCCGAGGCGATCAAGACCCAGACCGGCGACTGGCGCGAACATATCAATAACTGGAATACCAGCCTGGAACACATCGCCGCCGCCGGGCTTGAGGTGGTCTGCTATAATTTCATGCCGATCCTTGACTGGACCCGGACCAACCATCGCCAGGTGCTGCCCAATGGCGGGACCGCGATGAGCTTCGATCTCGTCGCGTTTGCGGTATTCGACATTTACATCCTGGCCCGGGTCGGCGCCGCCGAAGATTTCCCCGCCGAGATCGTCGAGGAAGCCGCGCGCCGCGTGCGCACGATGAGCGACCGGGACAAGGCCGACCTGGCCGATGCCATCGTTGCCGGTCTGGCCGGCGCGGTGGAAAACTGGACCGTCGACACGTTGCGGGACCAGCTCGCGCTCTATAGCGCGATCAATTCAGAACAACTGCGGCGTCACCTCTTCGATTTCCTCGAACAGGTCGTGCCCACTGCCGAGCGGCTGGGTGTGCGCATCTGCTGCCATCCCGATGATCCCCCGTTCTCGCTTCTGGGCCTGCCCAAAGTTGCCTCGACCGAGGACGACTATCGCAAGCTGGTCGAAGCCGTCGACAGCCCGGCCAACGGCATCACCTTCTGCGCCGGCTCGCTGGGCTCGCGGGAAGACAATGACCTGCCCGGCATGATCGAGCGCCTCGGATCGAAAATCTTCTTTGCGCATCTGCGCAACGTGACCCGCTACCAGAAGGGAATTCCCACCGGCTTTCTCGAAGACGAGCACCTGGGGGGCGATTTCGATATGGTCGCTGTCGTCAACGCGCTGCTGCGCGAGCAGGACAAACGGGTTGCCGCAGGCCGCAGCGACTGGCAGATTCCGATGCGCCCCGACCACGGCCATGAACTGCTCGACGACGCGGCGCGTGGTGCCCGGGCCGGATACCCGGCTGTGGGTCGCCTCAAGGGGCTGGCGGAGTTGCGCGGCGTCATGCACGCCCTCGCATAATCAACACAACGAGCAACCAGTTTGTCGTCAGCGGCAGTCATGAGGTCAACGATGCAGCGTCTCAACATCGCCCAGCTGGCCGGCCTTGCGCCGGCTGTCGCCATCCCTGCTTACGACAGAGACAATGTCACCGCAGGAATTGTCCACATCGGGATCGGGGCGTTCCATCGCGGCCACATGGCGGTCTATATCGACGACCTGCTCAAGTCCGACCCCAATTGGGCAATTGTGGGCGCAAGCGTCAGGCGGCCCGACACCAAGGTTGCTCTGGAGCCGCAGGATTATCTGTATTCAGTGACCGACAGGGATGCTGATGGGGCATCGACCCGGATCGTCGGGTCGGTGGTCGATATCATCGACGCGTCCAAGGACATCCAGCCGCTGATCACCCGCATGGCCGATCCGGCCATCAAGATCTTTTCGCTCACGGTCACCGAGAAGGGCTATTGCCACGATCCCGCCAGCGGGCATCTGCTGGCGCATCACCCCGATATCATGCACGACCTTGCCCATCCCAATGAGCCCCGGAGCGTGCCCGGCATCATCGTTGCCGCCCTCGAACGGCGGCGGGCGCATGGACGCGCGGGCGTGACGGTCCTCAGTTGCGACAACCTTCAGGGCAATGGCGAGATCGTGCGCCGCACGGTGCTCGAATATGCACGGCTGTGGAACGCGTCGCTAGCCGACTGGATCGAGGCCAATGTCAGCTTCCCCTCCACCATGGTCGATCGGATCGTGCCCGCGGTTTCGGCCAGCGACAAGGACGAGATTGCGAAAGTCCTGGGTGTTGAAGATGCCTGGCCGGTGATCACCGAGCCGTTCAGCCAATGGGTGGTCGAAGACAATTTTGCCGCCGGACGGCCTGATCTCGCCTCGGTTGGCGTGCAGCTCGTGGCGGATGTCGAGCCGTTCGAGCTCATGAAGTTGCGCATGCTCAATGGCTCACACTCCACAATGGCCTATCTGGGCCAGTTGGCGGGGCTGGAATTGGTTTCAACCGCTGTCGGCAACGCTTCGATCCGCAACCTGCTGTTCGCATTGATGACAAACGAGGTTATCCCCACGCTCAACGTTCCCGGAGTCGATCTGGGGGATTATCGGGACCGGCTGCTCAAGCGTTTCGCCAATCCCGCCCTTGAGCACCGCTGCGCCCAGATCGCCACCGATGGGAGCCAGAAGCTTCCTCAGCGCATCCTGATGCCGATTCGGGAGCGGCTGGCCGCCGGTCAGTCGATCGAGCTGCTTTGCCTTTCGCTTGCAGGCTGGATCGCCTATCTCGCCAGAACCGTGCGCAACGCCGAAACACTCAACGATCCCCTTGCCGAGCGCCTGGGCGCGGCGGTGCGGGACAGTTCCGACATTGCCGGTCTCGTCGCCTCGATTTTCGCGATCACAGAAATCTTCGGGGCAGACCTTGCGGATATCGCGCAGGTGCGCGAGACCGTTGAACTCCACGTCGCGACGCTCGAAAGTGAAGGTGTCGAAGCGGCTATCGCATCGGCGCTGGCCCGGGCGGGGTACTGATTTCGAGGAGGAGCAATCCTCGATGATCCAAGTCTTTGATTTATCGCGCTTCCGAACCGACTAGGTGAATCCCGGAGGTGCTCTGGGAGGTTCCATGTCGTTGCTGCACCCTGACCGGCTCTTTTCAAGCAATCCCGTCGAGCGCGACATCGCGCGGAACCTGTTTGATAGCGTCAGCGATGTCCCCATCGTAAGCCCGCATGGCCACACCGATCCGCGCTGGTACGCCCGCAACGAGAACTTTGCCAATCCGGCAGAATTGCTCGTCGTTCCGGACCATTACGTGTTCAGGATGCTGTTCAGCCAGGGGGTGCGGCTGGAGGATCTTGGCGTCGCGACCCTCAATGGCGAGCCGGTTGAAACCGATCCGCGGGTCATCTGGCGCCGGTTTGCCGAGCATTACCACCTGTTTGTCGGCACCCCGACCCGCATGTGGCTCGACCATACGTTCGAGACCCTGTTCGATCTGCACGATCCGCTGACAGCCGCAAACGCTGATCTTTATTATGATCGCATTGCCGAACGGCTGATCGAAGACGCCTATAAGCCGCGCGCGCTGTTCGAGCGGTTCGGCATCGAAGTGATCGCCACCACCGAAGGCGCGCTCGATCCGCTGCAATGGCACGACGAAATCAAGGCCAGCGGCTGGCATGGGCGTGTCGTCACCACCTATCGCCCCGATGCGGTGATCGATCCCGATTTCGAGGGCTTTGCCGCCAATCTCGACGCGTTCGGCGCTTTGACCGAATGTGATACGGGAACATTTCAGGGCTATCTCGACGCCCATCGCAAGCGCCGTGCGTTTTTCAAGCAGCGCGGTGCGACGGCGTCCGATCACGGGCACCCGACCGCCGACACAGCCAATCTGTCAGATAGCGCAGCGAAAGACCTGTTCGACCGCATCCGCGCGGGCAAGGGCGACGCAGCCGATCATCGCCTGTTCCGAGCGCAGATGCTGACCGAAATGGCCAAGATGAGCCTTGATGATGGCCTTGTCATGCAGCTGCATCCCGGATCGTTCCGCAACCATTCTGCTGCCATCTTTGAACGGTTCGGGCGCGACAAGGGCTTCGATATCCCCTCCCGCACCGATTACGTTACGGCGCTTCAACCGTTGCTCTCGGCCGTGGGGATCGATCCGCGCCTGACCCTCATCATCTTCACCCTGGACGAGTCGTCGTATTCGCGTGAGCTGGCACCGCTGGCTGGCGTTTATCCAGCGCTCAAGCTCGGTCCGGCCTGGTGGTTCCATGACAGCCCCGAAGGCATGCGGCGCTATCGCGAACTGACGACGGAAACGGCAGGCTTTTTCAACAGTGTCGGTTTTAACGACGATACCCGCGCCTTCCCGTCGATTCCGGCCCGCCACGATATCGCCCGTCGCGTCGACGCCGCCTTCCTGGCCCGCCTTGTGGCTGATCATCGCATTCGCGAAGACGAGGCGGCAGGGTTGATGCACGAACTGTCCTACGGCCTGGCCAAGAAGGCGTACCGTCTCTGAGACTGGTTTGCCTGCAAGCGGACCGCTGAACCAAAGCCAGCACTGCCCAGCACCAAACATTTTGTGATCCGGCCCGAACCCCTTCGGGCCGGATCTTTGTTTTTTGGGCCTGTGCGTTAGGGCGGCGTGGTGCCGTTCCAATTGTTTGTTTGCGCATGGCACTGAACAGCAGACAAAAAAAGAGGGGCCGGAGCCCCTCTTTCAATTGTGTTTGCGCGAACCTTACTGGTCCTTGCCCGGCCAGTTGATAAAGGCTGCCAGTCCGGCGAAACGCCTTGCGATGGCCTCGTCTTCAACGGAGAGCATCGCTTCAGGAGCCACATCGAGATTGAGCATCGGGATGCCGTCAACTTCAGCAAGGGCCGATTCAGGCCGAACCGGAGCGTTGGCTGCCCGCTGTGCAGCAAGGAGTTCGGCCGCTTCGCGGTCAGCTGCACTGGACTGTGCGTTGAAGTCCGGGAAGGCGCGGTCGCCGAACGTGCCGACGTTCCAGGAACCACCGAAGCCGCGCGGCAGCGCCGGGGCGTTGCCGGGATCGGACACACCAGCCAACTCGACTTCCATGCCTCCCAGAGCGGCATCACGCTGCCAGTCCAACAGTTCGGACGAAGCGATAGCGTCGAGCATATGTGCAACGTCTTCCGACGTACCCACGCGGGTAATGCCGTTGGCGACGGTCATGATGCCGTTGGCAACGCCGGTGTAGCGGCTGTTGGTGGCGAGGAGGCGATCGAACAGGTCGACCACTTCGTCGTCATGGACGCCCGAGAGGGCGGCGTCGAGCGCGATGTAATCGCGACCGTAGACGTCGATGATCTTGACGATGGCATCGAGACGGTTGGCGTCGTCCAGTTCACCGGCCGAAGCGGCGAGCTGGTAGATGACCTGCCAATCATTGTGGGTGTTGCCGATGACGCCCAGGAAGGCATCAACCACGTCCGCATTGCCTTCGGCGAGGAAGGGTTCTGCGATCCGTAGGGCGGCAGCGCGCACTTCGCGATCGGAATCGTCGAGCACGTCGACGAGCAGGTCGGCTTCAACGCCGCCCAGACCGTCGAGGGTCCACAGGCCATGCAGGCGGGCGATCGGGTCCTTGTCCGAACGGACGAGGTCGATCAGGGCAGGGATGGCATCGGTCTGCTGCTGGACGACCATGAGGCGCTGGGCGTGATCGCGGTACCAACCGTTGACGTTTTCGAGCTGGGCCACCAGTTCAGCCGGCGAGGCTTCGGTGAGCTTGATCTGCTCGGTGGTCTGGCCGTCTTCGTGGGTGATGCGATAGATGCGGCCGTTGGCCCCATGCGTATTGCCCAGGTCGTGCTCTTCGATCCAGTCATGCAGGTACTGGGTGATGAACACGGCGTCCTGAACCACACCGTGGTACAGGTCGAGGACGTACAGAGCGCCATCGGGGCCGGTCAGGGTGTAGACCGGGCGGAAGCGTTCCTCGGTCGAGGTCAGGAAGTCGGCATTTTCATACGACTTGCGCAGATACATGCCCGCACCGGAGTCCTGGAGCGTGCTCATGGTGACAAGGTTGCCAGCGGGTTCGGGAACGAACACGTTGCCGTAGTCGCCTCCAGCCAGACCCGTGCCGCGATAGACCGTGGCGCCACCGGCGGCGGTCAGCTCGGTCAGCGCACCGCGCTCGTCAAGCGAGCCTTCGGCATAGCCGCGGTTCACGCCCGGGGTCGGACGACCCGGCCAGGTGCGGTTCACGTCGCGGGTCGGGCCACCGATCCACTCGTGGTTGCCGCGGTTGCGGGTGAAGACCGTGCTGCGGCCATAGTAGTAGTCGGCCACATAGCTCATCGAGGGAGCAGCCGAGTTACCCTGACGCAGGATGCGGCCTTCGTCGTCAGCCGTCACGCCCCACTGGGTGATCGAAACGCCGCGGGCAACGTCGAAGTCTTCGCCGTTCCACTGGTACACTTCGTCCAGATACGCGTTGTAGATACGGTTGTCGATGTTCCAGAACATGCCGTTCGGATTGTGCTCGATCGAGCCGCCGACACCGCCATAATTGTTTTCGGTCAGCGCGACCTTGGTATCCGCGACATCGTCTCCGTCAGTGTCTTCGAGCAACCAGATATTGGGTGCCTCGCCGACGATCACCTTGCCGGGTTCGAGGATCAGCATGGCGCGCGGCAGCACAAGGCCGTCGGCGAACACCTTGCGGCTGTCCATGACGCCGTCGCCATCGGTATCTTCGAGGATCACGATGGAGCTGCCCGGAGTAGCGCTGGTCAGGTCTTCGAGGTTGAGCATGAAGGTGGTTTCAACGACCCAGAGGCGGCCGTCATAGTCCCACTGCATCACGATGCCGTCACCGAGCATGGGCTCGGAGGCGATCAGTTCGATATCGTAGCCGGGGGGCAGGGTGAACGTTTCGAGCGAATCCGCAGGTTCCATGTAGCCGAAATAGTCCGGCAGAGGCTGGAACTCGGGCGGCCAGACCTGGGCGGACTGAGCCAGCGCGGTCCCCGCCAGCAAGGTGCATGTCAGCGCAGAAAGCGCCACGACCTGCCCGATGTTTTTCTTCCTCATCATCATGTAGTCTTGTCCTCCTGGTGACGGCAGAGCCGTCAGTAAAAAATACACTTGAGGGTGTCGTTATTGCCCGAAACGCATGGATTCGAGTTCGGCCCGATCCGTGGGCAACGCGACGTCACCGGCTTCCATGCCATTGCTCTGGGCAAGGAACGCGATGATGGTTGTGACCTGCGCATCCGAAAGCGAGCCGGGGGCATCCGCCGGCATCAGTTCCTGAGTGTAGGCATGGAGCTCCGACACGGGGCGGTCGAGCCACGAGAAATTGGCCCCCGAAAGCTGGGGAGCCGAGAAGCCTTCCAGCTCCGCGCCGTGGCAGGCGGCACAGACACGCTGATAGTTAGCGCCGCCGCCAATGGCCTGGGCAGCGGTAAAGGTAATCGGGCTCAAATCGCTTGCCGCATCCTGCGCCGACGCGGTGCCGGCGGCAAAGGTGGCAAGGCCGAGAGCCAATGCAATGTGAGTCAGTTTAACGGCGTGTGCCATGATCTACTCCTGGAGTGTGCGGGCCGGGGGATGCCCAATTTAAATAGCCTGGTGTGAACTGCCGCTGGTTAAGCGGCAGTCCCGGATTTGCGCCCAGCGAGACTGGAAAAAAGGCCTCTGACCGTCCGTCCGACTGCGGGAATGCTCATGAGAATGGTGATGACCACCACCGCGCACAGGATGGCGCTGATCGGGCGGGTGACGAACGGCGTCCAGTCTCCATTGGTCAGCCCAAGGCCACGACGCAGGTTGAGGTCGAGCAACGGCCCCAGCACCAGACCGAGGACCAGCGGCGCCATCGGGTATTTCATCTCGCGCAGCAGGAAGCCGACAACGCCGAAACCGAGCATGAGGTAAACGTCGAACATGCGCTGGCTGACGGCAAACGAGCCCACAACACAGAACACCGCGATCACCGCCATCAGGCGTTCCTTGGGTACGCTGACGATACGGATGAACAGTTTCGTCAGCGACAAACCGAAAATCAGGTTGGCCAGGGTTGCGAGCAACAGCATCCCGATGACCTGATAAAGGAAGGCCGCATTTTCGATCATCAGCATCGGGCCGGGGCGGATGCCGTGAATATACATCGCCGCGATGAGCACCGCCGCAGCCGCCGAGCCCGGCAAGGCAAGGGTCAGGGTCGGGATCATCGCCGCCGAAACCACGGCGTTGTCACCGGTTTCTGCGGCAATCAGACCTTCCTGGCTCCCCTTGCCGAATTCTTCCGGGTGCTTGGAAAGCTTCTTGGCTGCCGCATAGGAGGTCCATGCGCCGACGTCCTCGCCGACACCGGGGATGATCCCCACGATTGTGCCGATGATGCCCGAACGGATGATGGTCTTCCAGTACTGGAAGATTTCCTTGAGGCGGGGCACAACCCGGTCATTGACCGAGGCGATGCGGACATTGGTCCGGCTCTTGATCTGCGTCATGATCTCAGCGAGGCCGAAGGCGCCAACCATGGCCGGGATGATGTCGATCCCCGCGCCCAGCTCCCTCACCCCGAAGGTGAATCGCTGGTAGGCGTGCAGGCTTTCCATACCGACCATGGCCACCAGCAGCCCGATGACACCGGCGATATAGCCCTTGAGCGGCGTGTCGCTTCCGCTCATCTGACCGGAAATGATGACACCGAACAGCGCGAGCCAGAAGAACTCATAAGATCCGAACTTGAGCGCGGCCTCCGAGAGGAAGGGCGCGATGATGGCGAGAAAGAAGATTCCCACCATCGTCCCCAGCGTCGAGGACGTCGTGGCCAGCCCCATAGCCAGCCCGGCCTTGCCCTGAAGGGCGAGCGGATGCCCGTCCATCGTCGCGGCAGCGTTGGCCGGCGTTCCGGGAATGTTGAGCAAAATGGCGGTTCGGCTACCGCCAAAGATAGCGCCCAGATAGACGCACATCAGGGTGAGGATGGCCTGCTCGGCAGCCATCTTGTAGGTCAGGGTGACCAGAAGGGCGACACCCATGGTCGCGGTCAACCCCGGCAGCAGGCCGATGGCAAGGCCAAGCAACGTCGCCCAGAAAACGTTGAACAGGCCCTCCGGCGTCAAAAAGTACGCGACCCCCTGCCCCAGCAATATCAATCCGTCAAACATGAGCTTTCCTACGGGAGTCTAACGAGGAAAATTACGGCGAACAGGTAGTAGATACCGCCGCCACACACGACCGCTGTCACGACCGCCCAGAACACCGACCGCACAAACGGCACAGGCTCCCGGGTCAGAACGACCTCCATCGCCAGCACCATGGCGAGGATGAAGATCATCGACGCCGCCCAGAACGGCATATTCCCGATCAGGCCGAACACGTAGATCAGCACCAGCCCCATGCCGGCGGCCACGCGTGCCGCCTGCATCGAACCGAGCAGTGCGAACAGTTCATTCCAACCATTTGGCGCGTGGATACGCCACGAGCGGTATGCCAGAAGCACGCCAAGCAAAGTCAGCGCAAAACTGAGCACCATGGGCACCAGCCCGGGGATCGTCAGGGGATGGATGTTTCGTGCCTCCAGCCGAGGCATGGAGTAGGACTCATAAAACAGAAAGAGCCCAACCGCGATCAGAACAATGGACGTCAACAGATCGGCGCGGGCCCGCATGCCCTGACCGTCCTCCTCTGGACCGCCCTCTTCGGTTTGCATCGTCATTTCCTTTAAAGCCAAAGGTGACGGGGGCCCATGGCCCCCGTCACACGATTCCTCAATTGCTTACTCGGCCCGGGTTTCGGTGCGAGCTTCGCAATCGACGCCGATGGTCGAAGGATCGTTGACCGCATCGCCACGCTCAAGAGCCGCACAGGCCTGAGCAACGACAGTGGCCGAAACCATGTCACGAGCCTCGGCACCATAAGCGGGCGTAAACAGAGCGCCAGCCGTTTCGGCATAGTTCTTCAGCGCGTCCGAATTGGCCACATCTTCGGCCCAGATCGCATCAAGGGTCGCGACGACTTCATCGGGAACACCCTTCGGCACCAGAACACCGAAGTAGTTGTAGGAGAGATCGACATCGGGCAGCCATTCGGTGACCGGCGGGATCGGATCGACGCCCTGGATGATCAGCGGCTGATCGGAAAGCACCGCCAGAGCACGCAGACGGCCGCCACGGATCAGTTCGGACTGCTCACCAGCCAGCTGGGTGGTGACCATCGATTCACCGGACGCGGCAGCAATGGTGGCCGGGCCACCACCTTCATAAGCAACCAGGTTGTACTCGAAATCGCCAGCCTGGGCCAAAGTGGAAATGGCCGTACCGCCAGCCGAGCTCACGCCGGCCGTAGCGATCGTGACGTTAGAGCCGTTGGTCTGAAGAGCTTCGAGCAGATCGCCGAAATCGGCGAAGGGGCTATTGGCAGGAACGCTGACGACCGACACGTTAGCGACGCTGAGATAGAGGTGCCAATCGTCGATCGAGGTACCCTCGATAAGACCGGTGATCGAATAGGTGGCGGCGTCGGCGATGCCCGTGGCAAGCAGCGTGTAGCCATCGAGCGTACCATCGAGAACGCCCTGCGTACCGACCGCGCCGGAAGCGCCCGGCTGGTTGACGACAAGGACGTCAGCACCGAGATTTTCGGCCAGGATCGGCGCGGTGACGCGGGTTACCTGGTCAGTGGCACCGCCGGCGCCCCAGGGAACAATAATGTTGACCGGATGATCGGGCGCCCACTCTTGGGCGAGTGCCGACAAAGAGGTTGCCGAAATTGCTGCAACCGCAACGGCGGTCACCACAGAAAGTCTCTTCATATTTTCCTCCCGGATAAGGTCAGGGGCTGACAGGCCCTGACATTCAGACTAGGATACTAGCATACACATAGCGTATTTCAAGCTGCAACCCCCAATCTTCGCAATTGACATCCGCGCGGTATGCCGAAAATTTCGTTCTTGATCGGCCGCCCGGAATCACAGGGAAACCCGGCATGGAATTGGGGGAAACACTGTTGAATACTACTACACTAAGGGCTAGATCATAAGCCTAAAGTCGAATACCTGGCGGAATGATTGTATCGAACCGCTTCGACCTGAAAGCGCAAGGAGGAATGCGCAGATGCCAGTTGGGGAAAGGGCTCATCAGTGACCAGGACAATGGACGATAGGAAGTCGATCGAAGAGCGCTACGTAGAAGCTCTCGGCGACGTCCGGATCGACTTCACACGATCAATGGCGCCCCAGATTTACGATCTGATGCGCAAGATAATCGTGCAGAACCGTATTGGGCCCGGCACGCCGATCTACGAAGCCAAGTTCGCCGATATCATTGGCGTGAGCCGCACCCCCCTCCGCGCCGCCATGCAGCAACTGGCAAAGGAAGGGCTGGTCGAAACCCGGCCTCAGGTCGGTTCGATTGTTGCGCCCATCGATCAAAAGAAAATCTTCTCCGCCGTCTTCTGCCGTGGGGCGCTGGAAACGGCGGTGGTGCGCCGGTTGGCCAGCATGCGGCCCTTTGATATCAGCCCGTTCCTCGGCGTCCTTGCCGAGCAGCAGGATTTCGCCGAGCGCCACGACTATATCGGCTTTTTCGATCTCGACGAACGGTTCCACGCCCTGCTCGCTGAAGCTGCGGAGGTGCCCGAGGCCTGGCAATTGGTCCTGTCGAGCAAAACGCATGTGGACCGGGCCAGAATGCGCCTGCAAAGCGCGGCGCCTGAACGCGCGGCCATTGCCTATCAGCAGCATCTCGATATCATCGACGCCATAAAGGCCGGCGACGTCGAACGCGCTGTCCTGTGCATGGACAAGCATGTGCGCTCGGCGCTCGATATCATCTAGGGGCGAAACCCGATCTGATTGACTCCGATCGGGCCTCCAATTCCTTGTTTTACACCGCTCCCGTACAGAGCAAGTGGCCGCCACTTGCTCTGCAAGCGCTCATCCTTGCCTTGTCGCGCCTCCGAACCGGAGCGCTCGTCCTTGCTGTGTCGCACCTCCGAACCGAAGCGGTTCAGGCCACACAACGAAAATAGCCGCCTGTGGCAGGCGGCTATTTCAAGCTTGCAGGTCCGGCTTCACGGCGACCGCCCAGGATCGCCGTGAAGCCTTTGCATCAGATCAGTTCGGGGCCACTTCAGCCGAAAGATAGGCGTAGCTTTCGCAAGCCGAGGTGATTCCATCGGGCTCAGGGCGGTCGTTTTCGATGAAGTAGTAATCAACGCCGGCGACATCGCTCAGATCGAAGATCTCCTGGAAGTCGATGAAGCCCTGTCCAACAGTTGCAAAGGTGATCGATTCTTCACCTTCGGCGTTGGTCACCATCTGCGCGTCCTTGACGTGCAGCAGCGGGAAACGTCCCGGGTTGGCTTCCATGAGCTCAACCGCGTTTGCGGAGCCGATGACAGCCCAGTACAGATCAAGCTCGAAAGCCACCAGATCCGGATCGGTTTCATTGAGCAGGATGTCATAGCCCGACTGACCAGCGCCAAGGTCGTCAAATTCATGACCATGGTTGTGGTAGGCAACGGTGACGCCCGCTTCGCTCAATCCGGCGCCCGCCTCGTTCAACAAGGCAGCAAGCTCGGTATAGTACGTCGTTGCATCTTCGCCTTCAGCCGGACCACCGCTGATGCGCACATAAGTGGCGCCCACAGCCTGCGCGGCGTCGATGACCTTGTCGAGTTGATCGGAGAGATGGTTTGCGTTCACGCCAAGCGACGGCACGTTAAAGCCAAACTCTTCGGCATATTCTTGGATCGCCGGAATAGCGACACCCTGGAAGCTGGGGACATCGCCATCGAAATTGGGGCCGGAGAACTCGATGTTTTCGATACCGCATTCGGCCACTGCCTTCAGTGCACCGGCTGCATCTTCGCCGATCTGCGCCCGGATGGTAAATCCGACGAGGCCGATCTTATCGACCGGGATACCCAGATGCGACTGGCCGCTATCCTGGGCCAGCGCCGGTGCGGCGACCAGACCGAGCGAAAGGGCAGCAGCGCCGACGCCGCTCAGGATAAGCGCATCAAATGCGCGACGTGAGAGATTCATGTGTTCCTCCTCTGTGCTGGAATACTAGAGTACAAAGGCAGTCTAGCGAAGGGTCTTCCTGAAGGAAAGCGATAAGATTGGCACAGGGAAAAAATTTCCCCGGCCAGCCCGCTTTGCTGCTGTGGCCAGGGGGATTCTTGCAAACTCAGTAAAAGAGTCCGGCGACGAGCCCGGTTTCGACATAGATTTTGAACCATGGAGCGTAACGCTCGGGATTGGCCTTCACATCGTTTTCGATCTCGTTGAGACTGGCGGTCCTGATCTGCGCGACTTCCCTGGGCCGGAACCCGTCCAGAGGCTGATCGGGGGACACCTCGCCGCGAAAGCACTCGACGATCTCGTTCTCAAACAGCGCCCCGATCGGCGCTTGATAGTGCACCCGCCCCACATGGCGAGTTTCCGGGCCGATCGCCAACTCACGGTCGAGGGTGCGCGCCACGCAATCCTGGGCGCTTTCGCCCCAGCGCGGATGCGAGCAGGCAGAATTGGCCCAGAGTAGCGGCGCATGATATTTCGTCGCGGCGCGCTGCTGCAACACCAGCCGGTCGCCCTGGAACAAAAACACCGAGATCGCCAGATGCGGGGTGCTGACCCGATGCGCGTCGAGCTTTGCGATCGGATAAAACAGGCCCCGCTCGTCGACCCCGGTGATCAACTCGCCCAGGGCGTCATCGTCCGGCAAGGATAGAGGCGCTTGCGTCATTCGATGATCAGCTTGTTGGCGTCTGGCCGCACATCCCCGATCACCGGTTCACGACCGCCGCGAAGAACGGAATTTCCTTCATGCAGCCGAGTCTGGTCAACGCTGATGCCGTCAGCCCAATCCGATTCGCTCATCTGTCCCGACTGTCCATAAGCGGCGAGCGCGTTGGCGTAGGTCGCCTTTTTGATCGCGTCTTCCGAAACGCCGCGCTCGCGGGCCAGTTGTGCGGTCTTGGGGACCGCAAGCGGATCGGAAATCCCCCAATCGGTGGCCGAATCCAGGATCACCTGGTCGCCGCCATATTTCTTGAGCAGTTCAACCATCCGCACATTACCCATCTTGGTCGATGGATAGATGGAAAAGGCCGCCCAGAACCCGCGATCGAGCACGTCCTCGATCGTTTCCTCATTATTGTGGTCGATCACCACCTTGGTTGGGTCCAGCCCGTGCTCAAGGCAGACTTCCATCGATTTGATGGTGCCCTTTTTCTTGTCCCGATGGGGCGTATGCACCATCACCGGCAAATCGAGCTCCTTGGCCAGTTCAAGCTGGGCGCGGAAATACTTGTCTTCGAGCGGCGTCTGTTCATCGTAGCCGATCTCGCCGATGGCAACGACGCCTTCCTTGAGCGCGAAACCGGGGAGGATGTCCATCACGCCTTCGGCGAGTTCTTCGTTGTTGGCTTCCTTGGAATTGAGGCCAATGGTGCAATAGTGCCGGATGCCGAACTGGGAGGCGCGGAAACGCTCGAAACCCACGATGTGGGAGAGGTAATCCACATAGGACCCCACATAGGTGCGCGGCTGGCCCACCCAGAAGGACGGCTCGATCAACGCCACGACACCCGCCGCCGCCATGGCCTGATAGTCGTCAGTGGTCCGCGAGATCATATGAGCGTGAGCATCGATAAACATGTGCATTTCCATCGTTAAATCTGAATAGGCCCCGTTAGGCCGCAAGCGATTGCCAGGACACCGCGCCCGATTTGATTGCCTGACGCTCAGCCGTCAACACATCGAGCATATGGCCCGCGGCGGGATCGGGGCTTTCCATGAGGCACAAGGCGGCAGCCAGCCGTTCATCGGGGTCAGCGCTCTCAACGAGCGGGGCGATATCGTTGAGAACCTCGCCCTCGGCGAACGGAGCGATGCACCGCCAGACCTGAAGATCGACGGCGCGCCCGGCGGCACGGCGCTCATGGACGTGATCGACCAGCGTTGAGGCCAGCGCGGCGTTGCGCCGCTCATCCAGCCCGATGATCGGGCCGAGCGTCGAATCGATGAACAGCGCCTTGAGCACCATGTGGTTCCAGCGCTGCTCCGGGAAGGTGTCGGCGGGCACGGGATTGTTGTGGGCGATGGCCTCGAACACCAACTGAATCGAAGTGCGCAGGCCCTCGCCCAATTGCCAGTCAAGGCCAGCGCTTGCTGGAAACAGGGGCGCAGCCTTGTACAGGCCAAGCAAGGTCGCCAGATCGGCGGTGCGGCACAAATCCTTGTAGATCTGGCCAAATGCCTCGCCGTCGTCAGCCAGGGCCAGCAGGATCGCGGTGCGGGCGGCATCCGCCAGCGTCCAGGACAAGGGCACCCATCCAGGACGCACTGCATCGGCGTCCGCCAGATCGTCTTCCGCCAGCACCAGCGGGCCCTTGCCCGCCTTGCGGCCGGCCAGCGCCATGGTCTTTTCAATCTCGCTGAACGTCATGGTGGGGGCCGCCGAGCGCGCCTTGGCCAACCAGTCGGCGACCGCGTCATCCAAAGCCCGTTCCAGCCAACCCACGATCAGATCCGCCCTGTTCACGGCGATGTTTTCGGTCAAACTCATTGGACCTCCTCTATATTTGTATACTAGTATAACCCAACTTTCCCGTCCATGCGTCCTTAGGCCCCCATGAAAAAAACACTCGTCATTCTCGCCGTTGGCCTCACCCCGTCCCTCGTCGGTGAATACACGCCCAACATTGCCAAGCTCGCGCGCCGGGGCGGCCAGCGCGCGCTCACGACGATTGCCCCGGCGGTGACCTGTTCCGTGCAGGCAACGCTGATGACCGGCCTTACTCCATCCGGCCACGGCGCGGTCGCCAATGGCTGGTATTTCCGCGATACCTCGGAAGTCGCGTTGTGGAAGCAGTCCGACCATTTGCTGGATGGCGAGATGATCTGGGACGCCGGGCGCAAGCTTAATCCGGACTTCACCTGCGCCAAGATGTTCTGGTGGTACAATATGTATTCCAGCGCTGACTGGACTGCGACGCCACGCCCCATGTATCCGGCGGACGGGCGCAAGGTGCCCGACCATTACACCCAGCCGGGCAATCTGCGCGACGAACTCAACGCGCGCTTGGGCACATTCCCGCTCTTCAACTATTGGGGCCCGACCGCATCGCTGAAATCCACGAACTGGATCGTCGGCGCGACCCAACACGTTACCGAAACCCGGGACCCGACGCTCAGCCTCGTTTATATCCCGCATCTCGATTACGATCTTCAGCGGTTCGGGCCTGACCTGAGCCATCCGCGCGTGCAGCAATCGCTCCGCGACATGGACGCGGCCATCGCGCCATTGATCGAGCAGGCCGAGCGCGATGGGCGCGAGGTGATCATCGTTTCGGAATACGGCATCACGCCGGTCACAGAGGCCATCCATATCAACCGCGCCCTGCGCGAAGCCGGGCTCATTGCCTGGCGCGAGGAAATGGGCCGGGAGGTGATCGACCACGGCGCGTCGCGTGCCTTCGCCGTTCCCGACCACCAGCTCGCCCATATCTATGTGCGGGACCCCAAGGACATCGAGTTGGTGTCGGGCCTGATTGCCGGGCTCGACGGCGTGGAAACCGTGTTGGGCGATGAGGGCAAGCGCGCCATTGGCTTGGATCACCCGCGCTCGGGCGAGCTGGTCGCCATCTCCGACGCCGATCGCTGGTTCTCTTATTATTACTGGCTCGATGACGCCAAAGCGCCGGACTACGCGGCCACCGTCGATATCCACCGCAAGCCCGGTTATGATCCGGTTGAGCTGTTCGTCGATCCGGAACTGACCCTGCCCATGGTGCAAACCATCTGGAAGGTAGGCAAGCGCAAGCTCGGGTTCCGGGGACTGCTCGACATCATCTCGGTCAATCGCACCGATCTGGTCAAGGGCTCCCACGGACGGATCACCGACCGGGAAGAGGATGGGCCACTGGTCATTTCCACCCGCCCCGACCTGTTGCCCGAAGGTCCCGTGGCAGCCACCGGGTTCAAGCAACTGGTGCTCGACCACGTTTTCAACTGACGGGCTCCGCAATGCTGTGGCCGTTGATACCACCAACGGCCACAGACCACCTGATGTCAGGTGCCACGCACCCAGCGTTGCAGAATGAGGGTCAGGGGGAAACCAAGACAGGCCAGCAGCGCGAGTGCCAAGTGGCCCTGGCTGGCAATCAGCATCGCATCGAGCAGAGGGATCGCCGCGATCAGCAGAGGTATGGCGCGGCCAAATTGCGGCTTGGGACGGGCGCGTGTGTAGCGAACCGCAACGATGTCAGCGGCGAGAAGAGCCGCAACCAGCAGCAGCAAAACCGGCTGCGCCATCGCGAGATAGAGCCCGTATAGGGGCGCGACGGCCAACGCCACAAGCGGCCACAACCTGCCGACCAGTCCAGCGCCTTCCTGCTTGGCGATGAAGGTGAGCCCCATCACATGGGCCATGAGCACCAGCGCGCCGAGCCAGAGGGCCTGTCCAGGCGCAGTGGTCAGCGCCAGGGCGGCCGCGACATAGACCATCACCCGGCACAGCCCCATCAGCACCGGGCCGAAGGCATTTTCCTTGTGATTCCTGTTGTAGGCAATGATGACGCCCGCCAAAACGAGCCCGACAAGGCCCGCAGCCAGCGCGGTTCCGGCCAGAGTTCCGGCAACGACAATGAGCACCACCGCAGCCCCGAGCAGGCCATAGCCCCAGGCGAACACCTCGCCCCGGCTGGCAAGGCCCGCCGGGATCGGACGATACGGCTGGTTGACCGCATCATACGGCGCGTCGAACGCGTCATTGAGGAACATGCCCGCGACATAGGCCAGCCCGGCACCAAGGGTGACCAGCGCCAGCGAGGCGGGGACGATACCGGCTCCAGCCAGCGCCATTCCGGCCATGGCATTGGTCAACACGGTGGGCAGGTTGGACACCCGCCCCAGCTTGAGGGCCGTTTCAAGCCTCATGATTGCAGCTCTTGCCGCACCCAGTTGAGTTCGCGCGCAATCGCCGTGCTCATCGACTGGCCTCGGTACTGATCGGGCAGCACGTCCCAGGTGTAGGTTTCCACCTCAAGGTGCTCGGAAATCGGCGCTTCCTTATGCAGCGCCAGGATGTCGCGCAGGAAAGCCTGCGTGGTCCCAAACGCTCCCATATCTTCGAGAAACACCGGCACGTGGAAATGCACCCGCCACTCGCTACCCATGGCCGATTCGATATCGGCCAGGGCCGGGCCAAGATCGAGCCACTTGTCAAAATTTTCGCCTTTTTTGCCAACGACCTGATGGAGATAGGTGGGTTCGGCAAAGGGAGCGAGCAAGGCGGCTGTGTTTTCATCGACTGAGGCAAAACGCAGGGCTGAGCTCAGCTGTAGCTTGAAAATCGGGATCCCTGCGGCACGCAGATCGGCGATCGATCCGCGCGGATCTTCGAACTCTATGGCCGCGTGGCAGACGTCATAGCACAGGCCCAGATGGGCCCGCAGGGCTGCGGAAGCATCGTCGCGGGATAGGCCGGTCAGGTCCGCCAACTGCCCGACCGCCGCGTCGGCATACAGATCGCCGGTGAAAAACGCGATCGCCTCGGCGATGGTTTCGAGCATGCAGCAGGGTTCGGGTTCGAGCGCCAGGGTAATGTGCTTGCCCGTGCGCTGACGCAACTCAATAAGATGTGCAGCGTTACGCACAAGATTGGCGGCTATCTCGTCGCGCCCACCCTCGGCCCAGGGCGCGAATGTACCCGGCACCGTGCTGATGCTGCCGGTCATGCCCTCTGGCAGCAGATCGGCGAGCAGGTCGGCCAGTTGATTGGTGTAATCGAGACGAGCAGGGTCCGCCCAATCGGGGCTATAGACATTTTCCTTCACCCGCACACCGTGGAAATCGCCATAGGGAAAGCCGTTGATCGTGAACACATAGGCGTTGTGTTCGGCAAGGAACGCCTTGAGTTCATTGAGCGAAACAGGATCGGCGAGATCATGGGCCGCCTGTGCCGACAGCCGCAGCCCGATGCCGAACGGGGCATCGCCTGCAACGTCCCTGCGGATGGCCGGGACGTTCTCGCGCAGCGCCGCAAGGGTCTGCGCCCAGCTTTCGCCCTTATGAATATTGGTGCAATAGGTCAGCTGACCCAGATCATCTGAAAGCCGCATTATGCACCTGCCCGCGACTTGAGGTTGGCCACGGCCTGGATCATCTTTTCCGCATTAATTTCATGGACTTCGAGACCCACGCCCAGCGCTTCGATGAGGGTGATGGTCAATTCGCCCCCCAGATGCTCCCTGAATTCGCGCAGGCCGTCGAGCAGGACATTCTGGCCGTCCCGCTCCTGTTCGAGCATCGGATGCCAGAGCGAAAAGCCCAGTCCCAACAGCACGGCGCGTACCCGCTCATTGTCCTCGGCGGGAAGCAGGCCGGCCAGCACCGCATATTCGGTATCGAGCGCGATGCCGATGGCAACGGCCTCGCCGTGACGCACCGAAAATTCGGTCAGCATTTCAAGGCGATGGGCCGCCCAGTGGCCGAAATCGAGCGGACGGGCGGTGCCGAATTCAAACGGATCGCCGCCCTGGCCGATCTGACGCATATGCAGTTCGGCACAGCGCCGGATCATATAGGCCATGGCCTTGGGCTCGAACCTGGCGAGGTCATCGAGGGCGGTTTCGAGCCAATTGAAGAACTCACCATCGCGGATCAGGGCCACCTTGACCGCTTCGGCAATGCCCGAGCGCTTTTCGCGGTCGGGCAGGCTTTCGATGAAGTCATAGTCGTTGAACACCGCGAAGGGCGGGACGAAGGTGCCGAAAAAGTTCTTGGAGTCGAAGAGGTTGACGCCGTTTTTCACGCCCACGCCGGAGTCGTTTTGCGACAGGACGGTGGTGGGGATGCGGATGTGGCGGATGCCGCGATGGGCTGTGGCGGCTGCCAGGCCCACAGCATCGAGCACCGCGCCACCGCCGATGGCGATGACATAGGAATGGCGGTCGATATGATGCTCGACCATAAACTGTTGCATCTCAACGATTTTTTCGAGGCCTGCTTTGATGCCCTCGCCGCCGGTCACCGGAACCGGCGCTGTAACGAGCTCGATATGGGCCGCGTGGCGGGCCGCATAGCGGGCGATTTCGTCGGCGAGAGAGGGGCGCGCGGCCAGGATTCCGGCGTCGGCGAAGATCAGGACCTTGTGGCGGCGATCGGGCTCAAGGCGCCGGAGGGTATCGACAAGGGCGGTGTTTTCGGGGTCGAAAATCCCGGTGCAGAATACTACCGGGAAGGTGTAGTCCACAGAGAAATTCTGCTGCCGTACGGTCACGGCATGGCCGTTGTGGGCATCGGACGATCGCGTGGGGGCGGCGAGAGGTTCAATCATTGCCATGTGCTGGTCCTGTCAGTCTTGCAAACCGCCCATGCCGCTGACGGGGGCTGCGATAGAGCGCGCCTGACGTGTGGCATGAAGGTAAAAAAGCGTGAAAATTCCGATAGTTGCCGTGACCGAGCACGACAGCGCCAGGCCGATGTGCCCAGTGTCGGCCACCCCGGACAGGTGGAGAACAAGGGCGAGGGCCGAGGCGGAAAGGGCGGCTAGAAATGCGCCGATCACGATGCAGCGCTCGCATATATCGGCGCGCGCCGTACCGTCTCCGCCGGCAGAACCTTGCTGCCGTTCTGTTGGTTCGGAAACGGCGCTCCGGCCAGTCATCTCCACCTCCCGCTTCATTCGGACTCTAGTATTCTAGAACGGGAACGAATGTCAAACATCCTGAGGAACCGAAAACCGCACCGAACCTTGGGAAACATTGGCAATAAAATGCTGGTAGTTAGCGCAAGCTTTGCGCCGGTTGGGACGAAATTGACGCCCATCTGCGGACCTTGCGACGGGGCCCCCAGCCGATGGCGAACTAACCGGTCACAGCCTGTCGGACAGGGCGGGCTGGAGGGCACGCGGATCGAGCGCACCTGCGCCCGGCCTGCCGGGTGGGATTTTGCAAAACTGACATATCAGTGTCGCCCCACTGTCAGAGAGCTGCCCTATCTACCCGGCCAATCCAACCATTAAAGGGCCGTCAAGTGACCTATTCCCCCACCCTTCCCAAGCCTGTCCTTCTTATCGCCGCAACAGTGCTGCTGGCCGCCACCTCCTCGCTGGCCATGGCGCAGGACCGTCCCGACCTCGTTGTCGGCGTTGCCGATCTCCCGCCCACCCTTGAGCCGGGCAAGGAATTGTCCAATGTCGGCACGCGGGTCAACTACAGCCTGTTCGACACCCTGATCCGCCGCGACTTCCTCTCGGCGGAAGGCGGCGGCGGCTCGGAGCTGGTCCCCGGCCTTGCCACGGAATGGACGCGCCTCGACGACCTCACCCTCGAAGTCAAGCTGCGCGACGACGTGACCTTCCACAATGGCGCGCCGCTCACGGCAGAAGACGTGGTCTTTACGTTCTCGCCCGAACGGCTGAGTGGCGAGAACGCGATCCTGGCTGAAGGGCCGGCGTATTTCTCGGTCCTTGCCGAAGTGAAGGCAATCGACGAGCACACGGTGCACTTCATCACCAAATCGCCGGACCCGCTGCTGGAGCACCGTCTCTCGTCCTGGGCGTCGTGGATCGTCAATAAAGAGGACTGGGAAGCCAAGGCCGAGGCCGATGGCGGCATCCCGATGTTCCCGGTGGGCACCGGCCCGTTTAAGCTCGATGAATACCGGGCCGACGAATATATCCGCCTTGTCGCCTTTGACGACTATTTCGACGGCACCCCGACGGCAGAGACCGTCACCTTCCGCGAAATCCCCGAACCTTCGACCCGCGTGGCCGGACTGGTCTCGGGCGAATTCGACATCATCACCAACGTCGCCCCCGACCAGATCGCGCAGATCGACGGCTATGACGATATCGAGACCCGTTCGGTGGTGCTGGCAAACTCCCACGTCCTTGCCTATGGAACCCAGGACCCGGTGATCGGCGACGCCCGCATCCGGCAGGCGATGAACCTTGCCATCGACCGCGAGCTGCTCAATGCAGCGCTGTGGGGCGGTCAGGCCGTGGTGCCCAACGGCCACCAGTATCCCGAATATGGCGAGATGTATAATCCCAACCACGACGGGCTGGTCTATGATCCCGAACGCGCCAGGGAGCTTCTGGCCGAGGCCGGATATGATGGTGGCCTGATCCGCTACACCACTCAGGCGAACTACTATCTCAATGCCCTGCCCGCCGCGCAGGCCATCATCGAGATGTGGAAGGAAGTGGGCCTCAATGTCGAACTCAACGTCGTTGAAAGCCTCACCGGCCTCGACATGGCAGCGCTACAGGTCCGCTCTTGGTCCAATTCCACCCGCTATCCCGATCCGGTCGGCGGGTTGTGGAACCTGTGGGGTCCGTTCAGCGGCCCGCAGCGGGGCGCCGGCAACTGGGCGGGCACGGAAAATCTCGATCGCTTCAACGAACTGGGCCGCATCATCGAGAGCACCGTCGACCTCGAAACCCGTCAGGACGCCGCCTTCGAGATGCTCGACATCTGGGAAACCGACGCGCCGGGCACCATCCTGTACCAGCCGCTCGAAACCTATGGCGTGTCCAAAAACATCAAGTGGCAGCCCTATACTTTCTATTACATGGACCTGCGGCCCTATAACCTGGGCTTCGAAGACTGATGTTCTCGATGTCCCCACAGCACGGGAGCGGCATGTTTGCCGCTCCCCAATCCGCCATGTCCACCACCCCGGTGCTCGACATGTCGCGCTTGAGCGTACATGCCGGTCCCAACGCGCTCGTGGAAGACGTCAGCCTCTCGGTCCGGTCCGGTGAAACCCTGTGTCTCGTCGGCGAAAGCGGGTGCGGCAAGAGTCTGACCTGCATGTCCATGCTGGGACTTCTCGACGAGAATCTCGCCGTGGGGGGCTCGATCAAGCTGTTCGGGACCGAAACCGTCGGTGCGCCCGAACACGTGCTCAACGATCTGCGCGGCAGCGCGGTGACCATGATCTTCCAGAACCCCATGGCAGCGCTGAACCCGGTCAAGCGGGTGGGCGTGCAGATCGCCGAAGCCATCGTGGCCCACACAGCGCTGCGCGGCGCGGCGGTGGACCGGCGGGTGGCCGAATTGCTCGATCAGGTCGGCATTCCCCATGTGGAGCGCCACAAGCGCTACTACCCGCATCAATTGTCGGGCGGCATGTGCCAGCGGGTCATGATCGCCATGGCCTTGGCCTGCAAGCCCAAACTGCTGATTGCCGACGAGCCGACCACCGCGCTTGACGTGACCATCCAGGCGCAGATCCTGGACCTGATGCGCCAATTGCAGGCCGAACTCGATCTGGCCATCGTGCTGGTGACCCATGACCTGGGCGTGGTGGCGGAAATCGCCGACCATGTTGCCGTGATGTATGCGGGCCGGGTGGTGGAGGCAGCCCCCGTGGACGCGCTGTTTGACGATCCGCTCCACCCCTATACGCGCGCGCTGATGGCGAGCCGGATCGGGTTTCGCCGTCGTCCGGGCACAAAGCTCCAGGCCATCCCCGGCACGGTGCCCGCGCCATCGGCACGGCCCGCGGGCTGTAGTTTCGCCCCCCGCTGCGCGTTGGCCAGCGATGTGTGCCGGACCCGGCCCGTTCTCGCACGCTATGGCAACCGCTCCGTCGCCTGCCCCTCGTTCGGGGTGCAGGAGGATCTGAGCGCATGAGCGGAAGCGACAGCGGCGTTGTCGCCGACGCTCTGGTGCAGACCTATGCGAGCGGGCGGAAGCTGTGGGGCAAGCCCGACACGTTCCGGGCGGTCGACCAGGTCAGCCTGACCATCGCCGAAGGGGAAACGCTCGGGATCGTCGGCGAAAGCGGCAGCGGGAAATCGACGCTGGGCCGGATGATTGCCGGGATCGAAGCGCCGGCCAGCGGGACTGTGACCTTCTGGGGCCAGCGCTACGCCAAAGTGGGTTCGCCCGATTGGCGGCGGCAGCGCCGGGACGTGCAGGTGGTGTTCCAGAACCCGGCGGCGGTTGTCGATCCTCGCTGGACCATCCACGCTCAGGTGCGCGAAGCTCTGACCACCCATGAAGCGCTTGGCGCATCGGAGGCCGATGACAGGGTGCAGGCGATGCTCGACATGGTCGGGCTGGGGCCGATGAGCCAGCGACTGCCACACCAATTGTCGGGCGGGCAGTTGCAGCGCGCGGTGATCGCGCGGGCGCTGGTGCTCAAGCCGCGCCTCGTCATCTGCGACGAGGCGGTCAGCGCGCTCGACGTTTCGGTACAGGCGCAGATCATCAATTTGATTTTGGACCTGCGCGAGACCCTGAACCTCTCGCTGATGTTCATTTCCCACGATTTGTCGGTGGTGCGCCATATCAGCGATCGGGTCGGCGTCATGCATGCGGGCCAATTGCTCGAAATCGGGGAGTCGCAGGCGCTGTTTGATGCCCCCCAGCATCCCTATACGCGCCGCCTTCTGGCGGCCATTCCCGCCGATACCCCGCGGCAGCGCCGCCAGCGCAATCTCAAGATCACCGCCAACCGGCAGGCCACCGCATATCCGTCGCTTAGGGTGATTCCCGATCTGACCGACTTCGATCGGGCACTCTAAGTCCTTGTTCTTCCACTTTATTCTGGTTCTCGCATGAAAATCATTGCCCATCGCGGCGACAGCGCCAGCTTTCCGGAAAATACGCCCGAAAGCTGGTCCGCCGCCTATGCCAATGGCGCTTACGCCATCGAAGCCGACATCCGCCTGTCGCAAGACGGGGTGTGCGTGTGTGCCCACGATCCCGATCTGCGGCGGCTGTTTGACCGGCCCGAACGGCCCGAGGACCTGCCCTTCGACGCATTGATTGCCCTCAGGAGCGCCGATGGGGGCCGTATTGTCGGCCTTGCCGACGTGCTGGTGCATGCCCGTGACAACCGCGTGGTGCTGCTCGATCTCAAGGACGAAACCCCCGCGGCGCTCGCCGCCATCCACACGACAATCGAAGACGCGGTGGCGGTGGATCAGCGGCGGCAGGTGATCGCCGGATGCCACACGCTGGAGGCCGTGAAGTTCTTTGCCGGGTTGGGGCAGACCCAGATTTTGGGGTTCATCCCGGACCCCGACGCTGGCGAGGCCTTTTTCGAGGCGGGCGCGCCGGTGATCCGGCTGTGGGAACGGGACGTCACCGGCGCCCGCGTGGCGCACTTGCAGGCAAGGGGAGCGGAAATTTGGGTGACGACCGGCGGGGCCGGCACGCCCCATCGGACCGGCGATACCACGCCCGACACCCTCGCCGCCCTGGCCAAGGTCGGCGTCAGCGGCGTTCTGGTCAATGACGTTGCGGCAGCCCAAACCATACTGGAGGCGCTATCATGAGCACCGGTTCGACCCTTCTCGTCACCTTTGACGGCTTGCGGCGTGATCGGGTGACCGCCGCACTCATGCCCAACCTTTTCCGGTTCATGGAAGAGGGCAGCGATTTCCTCAATTCACGTTCGGTGTTTCCGAGCGAAACCCGCGTTGCGGTCACCTCGACCATGACCGGTTGCCCGCCGGGGGCCCATGGGGTCGTGGCCAACCAGTTCATTCACCCGGTGCGGCCCGATGGCTTGTTCCGCACCGCCGAGTGGGAGGACCTGGAACTGGCCGCAGCGGCGGGGCAGTTGCTCGATTGCCAGACCATGGGTGAGCGCATGGCCGCAGCCGGGCGGACGATGGCGGTGGTCAGCACCGCCACCATGGGTGCATCGCGCATGATGAATTCGAGCGCCCACGCGCTGGGCCAGCCGGTGTTTTCGGTGCATGGCGCGCCGGTTTCGACCCCGGACCTGCATCAGGCGGTGATCGACAGGCTTGGGGCCATCCCGCCTGCCGATGCGCCCAACAGTGCCCGCGTCACCTATGCGACACGCGCGCTGATCGAGGTGGTCTATCCGCGCCACAACCCCGATTTCTGCGTGTTGTGGATGAACGAGCCCGATACAAGTTCGCACGTGTTCGGCGTCACCAGCGCCGAGACCGAAGCCGCCCAGCGCATGGCCGATGCCAATTTCGGGGAAATCCTGGATTGGTGGCAGGCGGGCAATGGCCCGGACAACATCATCGTCATGTCCGACCATGGGCAGATCACCGGCGACGCGCAGCTCGAAACGCTCGACATCCTTCCCGCCGAGTTCGGGCGCGCCTCGATCGGAGCGTTCAGCGGCATCTATCTCAATGATGCCTCGGACGCCCGCAAGGCCGAAGTGGTGGACTGGCTGGTGCAGCAGGCGTTCTGCGGGCTGGTGTTTGCCTCCGACTCAAAGGGCGAGGCGATCGATGGCGCCCTGCCCTGGTCGGCGGTGCGCAATGACCATCCCCGCGGCGCCGATATCGGCTTCACCCTGCGCGCCACCAATTGCGACAAGGGCTGGGGGCCGGAGATCGACCGCTGCCTGTTCGCGGCCTGGATCAAGCCGGGCGGCGGGATGCATGGCGGGCTCAATCGCGGCGAATTATCGACGGTGCTGGCAGCGCAGGGCCCGGCCTATCGCAAGGGGTTCCGCTCCGATGTGCCGTGCTGGCTGCCCGACATCATCCCCACCGTCTTGACCACGATGGGATTGCCGACCACGGGCTGCGAAGGCCGTCCGCTGGTCGAGGCGCTGGAGGGGGACGATCCGCGCTTCGGCATCGCGCCCGATGTGGCCCGGCGCACGCTGATGGCAACCCGCCACGGGCATATCCAGCATCTGCGTCAATGGGTGATCGAGGGGCAGACCATCGTCGATTGCGGGTGGACCGAAGGGACGGGAGGCTGGACGCAATGAGCCTGCATTTTCTCATGACCAAGCTGCTGCGCGGCGCGATCACGCTGCTGCTGGCGGTGACGTTTGTGTTTATCGTCCTGCGCGCCTCGGGCGATCCGGCGCAGATGATGCTCTCGGATGAAGCCTCGCCGCAGGCCATCGAAGCCTTCCGCAAACGCTGGGGGCTCGATGGCTCGTATCTCGAACAATATGTGACCTATCTAAAAGCGGTGCTCCAGGGCGATTTCGGCGACAGCTTCCGCGATGGGCGGCCCGCCTTGCAGGTGGTGATGGAGCGGGTGCCGGTGACGCTGCAACTGGGGGTCACCGCGCTGCTGATCACGCTGCTGGTCGGCATCCCCGCCGGGATCATGGCGGCGCTGCATCGCGGCAAATGGGCCGACCACGCGGCGATGTCGTTCACGATTTTCGGCCAGAGCGTGCCCAATTTCTTTCTGGGCATCATCCTGATTCTGGTCTTTTCGATGACGCTGCGCTGGCTGCCCAGTTCCGGCACCGGCAGCTTCTGGCACCTGCTGATGCCCGCCGTGACCCTTGCCACGGCAACAGCGGCGACGGTGGCGCGGTTCACCCGCTCCTCCATGCTCGACGTTCTGCACCAGCCCTTCATGCGCACCGCCAGGGCCAAGGGCATTGCCCATGAACAGCGGGTGTTGCGCCACGCGCTGCCCAATGCCGCCATTCCGGTGGTGACCGTGGTTGGCATGCGCATCGGCGGGCTGATCGGCGGGGCGGTAACCATCGAGACGGTGTTTGCCTGGCCCGGTATCGGCATGTTGCTGGTCAATTCAGTCAACCAGCGCGACGTCGCCGTGGTGCAGGCCGTGGTGCTGCTGATTGCCCTGACCATGGTGGTGGTCAATCTCATCGTCGACCTCACCTATGGCTGGCTCGATCCGCGCATCGACCTGCATGACAAGAAGGCCACAGCATGAGCAGCGTTGATCTGTCTCCCTCTCCTGTCCAGTTGCGCCGCCACAGCTGGCTGACCCGCATCTGGAAGGCGCGGCCGCCGCTGGTGATCGGGCTTTGCCTGTTCTGGCTGGCGCTGGTGGTCGTCCTCGCGCTTTGTGCCGAGGTGCTGGCACCGTTCGGCTATGCGCAACAGAGCCTGCTGATGCGCCTCAGGCCCCCGGCTGCGCTGGGCGGACCCGAGGGGTATTTTTTCGGCACCGACGATCTGGGCCGCGACGTGTTCAGCCGCGTCATCTACGCCATGCGCACCAGCATCCTGATTGCCATCATGGCCACGGTGATCGGCGCGACGGTGGGCACGGCCCTGGGGATCGTCGCCGCGCATTTTCGCGGCTGGGTCGATGATTTGATCATGGTGCTGGTGGATTTCCAGGCCTCGGTGCCGTTCCTGATCGTCGCCCTGGCCGTGCTGGCTTTTTTCGGCAACAATCTGGTGCTGCTGGTCATGCTTATCGGCCTGTTCGGCTGGGACGGTTATGCCCGTATCGCCCGGGGGCTGGTGCTTTCGACCAACGGGCAGGGCTATGCCTTTGCCATCCGCACGCTGGGGGTGCATCCGGCCAAGGTCTATATCCGCCACGTGTTGCCCAATATGCTGGGCGTGATCATGGTGCAGATCACGCTGAACTTTCCCGAGATCATCCTGCTTGAAACCTCGCTGTCGTTTCTCGGTCTCGGGGTGCAGCCGCCGGGCACCAGCCTGGGGCTGATGCTGGGCGAAGGCCGCAACTATCTGACCACGGCCTGGTGGATGGGCATCCCCGCCGGTATGGTCATCTTTCTCACAACGCTCGCCATAAGCCTTGTCGGCGACTGGCTGCGCGATATGCTCGACCCCAATCTGGGATCCAAAACCGCATGACAACCACCCTCTCGCGCCGACTCGAAAGCATCGAGGACCTCAATTTTTCCGCCGTGCTCTCGGACCTCGATGGTGTCGTCTATCGGGGCGAGGAGGCGGTGCCGGGCGCCGTCGCGCGGTTCCGGGCCTGGCAAGCACAGGGCACGCCCTATTGCTTTGTGACCAACAACGCCGAAAAATCGGCCGACGCCTTTGCTGAAAAAATCCGCGGACTGGGCATCGCGTGCCGCCCGCAGCAGGTGGTCACCTCTGGCGACGTGGCGCTGGACTATCTGCAAACCCGGTTCGCGCCGGGCGAGCGCGTCTATGTCATCGGGTCGTCCTCGCTCAAGGACCGGGTGCGCGAACTTGGCTATCGCCTTGCCGAGACCGAGGCGGCAGCGGTGCTTGTGGCGCTCGATCGCCAGTTCGACTATGCGATGATGACGGTGGCGCTGGGCAATATTCTGGGCGGGGCCGAACTGATCGGCACCAATCCCGATCTCATCCGCCCGCTTGCCGATGGGTTCGAGCCGGGCGCCGGTGCCATCACCCAATCGATCGCGGCAGCCTCGGGGGCAACACCGATTTTTCTGGGCAAGCCCGATCCCGCCATCCTCAACACCGCCATGACGCGGCTGGGGGCAAGCCCCCAGACCACCATCATGCTGGGCGACAAGCTCGACACCGATATTGTGGCCGCCCAACGGGCCGGGGTGGTCTCGGTGTTCATGGAAACCGGCGTGCCGCTGGACACCACCAGCCCGGTGCGCCCGGACCACATCCTCGCCCGGCTTTGACTTGGAATGACACCGCACAAAAAAGCCCCACCCGAAAAGACGGGTGAGGCCGGGGCATCTTGATGGCAAGCAGACCTACATCTTGACGGCGGCGTTGTCGCCAAGCTCGGGCGCGCCTCCGGTGACGGCAGCCATGAGCATTTTGGCGCCCGAGACCAATGCGCCGGGCGTATCCCAGATTTCGCCGCGTTCGGGGGTGACGGTCAGAAGGCGGATGCTCGGATCGTCCTTGTCCTCCCACCACACCTTGTCCATGTCCGACCATAGCTCGGCGATCTTGGCGCGGTCATTGCTGATGGTGCCCTGCCCGGACACCACGGCAAACCGGTAGCTGCCCTTGTCGGCCCACGCCAGCGACACGGTTGGAAACTTTTCCAGTTCGGCGTTCTTGTCGCCGCTGACATCGGTGAGAAAGTAGAACGCATTTTCGGCCCGCTTCGGGCGCGCCGACATCGGCCGACTGCGCTGCTGCTCGCCGTTCCAGGTGGTGAGCATGCAGATATCGATCTTGTCGGCCAATTCCCAAACGCGGTCGGTGACCTCTTCGGGGGTGGCGGGATTGTCGTCCTGACGTTCCTTCATGGGGGCTCTCCGTAAGATGATGCCGCAAGAACGGGTGCACATCACTATCGTTCCAATCGGGCGAAAAGGCCGTTTGACGGTTTCTGGACCGCCACGCGGGAACTTCCGTGGCCGCCTCCTCCTTTAGTGGGCAGCAGGGGTTTGATTTTCAAAATCAAATCCTGTTTCCGGCTCCCTCGTGTTGCGAGACCTCATGACCTCCAAATTTTTCTGGCACCTCCGGCTTCTGTCCCGCAAGCTTTGGGTACGCGCCACGTTGATTTCACTTCTGGCGGCCGCCGCCGCTTTAGTGGCTTTTGTCATTTCACCGTATCTTCCCGAGGACCTGTCGGCCGAGATCGGTGCGGATTCGGTCGATAACATCCTCTCGATCATTGCCTCATCGATGCTGGCGGTGACCACGTTTTCCCTCTCGACAATGGTTACGGCCTATGGCGCAGCGACCAGCAATGTGACCCCGCGCGCCACAAGGCTGATCATGGAGGATTCCACCACCCAGAACGTTCTGGCAGCGTTTGTGGGTTCGTTCCTGTACAGCCTCGTCGCCATCATCACGCTGGCCATGGGGGCTTATGGCAACCGGGGGCGGATCGTTCTGTTTTTCGTTACGATTCTGGTGGTGGTTCTGATTGTCGTCACGCTGTTGCGCTGGATCGACTATCTGATGCGGCTGGGCCGGGTGGGAGAAACCACCAAGCGCGTCGAACAGGCCGCTGTCCGTGCCATGACCCAACGCCACAAACAACCATATCTTGGCGGACGGCCCCTGTATGATCGCAAGTCCGTTGCGACAGACTGCATCGAAATCTGTGCGCCCGAGATCGGCTATGTGGACCACATCGACACGGCGGCGCTGCAAAAACTGGCTGAACAGCATGGAACCGACATCTATGTCCTGGCGCTGCCGGGGACCTTCATCGATACCAAACGCGCCGTGGCGGCCACATCGGGCGGTGACCAGAACCTGCATGACAAGATCGCCAAAGCCTTTTCCATCGATGCCGAACGCAGTTTCGATCAGGACCCGCGCTTTGGCCTGATCGTTCTGGCGGAAATTGCCCAAAGGGCGCTGTCGCCAGCGGTCAACGATCCCGGAACCGCCATCGACGTCATCGGGCGGGTGGTCCGCGTGCTCTCGATCTGGGGCGAGCGTGTTGACGCTGAGGACGTGCTGTTTCCCAACATTCACGTGTCGCCGATCGTGGCAGAAGAGCTGTTCGATGACTTCTTTCTGCCGGTGGCGCGGGATGGTGCGGGACTGGTGGAAGTGCAGGTGCGCCTGCAAAAAGCACTTTCGGCATTGGCGCGGCTGGATGCGCCGCATTATCGGGAGGCAGCTGCCAAACACGCCGCGCTGGCGCTCGACCGCATGCGTAATGCCGGGGGGATGGAAATCGACATTAGCCGGGCCGAAGCCTTTGCGCTGGCCTTGCGTCCGGCGTAGGGCACCAAATCAGTCGGGGGGACCGCTCAACGAGCTTGCCCCCCGACATGGTTCTTATGATTGGCCTGACGCCGCCGGTCAGAGCGGGCCGGTGCTGCCCAGTGGCCAGACGCTTTGCAGCTTTTCGCCCGCCAGCAGGCGCTCGCGGCACTCAGCCTCTGCCTTGCCGTTCTCATCGGCGGCATCGGCGACCTGCCGGACCAGCTCGCGCGGGATGACGACGACGCCGTTGATGTCGCCAAAGATCACATCGCCGGGGCGGACCTTGACGCCATCGATATCGAGATCAACCTGCGTATAGGTGGCTTCCATGCGACCCGACACGCCCACCGGGCTGGCACCGCGGGCAAACAGCGGATAGCCGAGGTGCCGCACTTCGGCGAGATCGCGCACGGTGCCATGCACCACGGTGGCTGCCGCGCCGGCCACTTTCGCGCCGGTCGACATCAATTCGCCGGTGCCCGAGCCTTCGGCGCAGGACGAATCCACCATCAGGACCCCGCCCTTCACCACGCTGTCGATGGCACCGTGATAGACGTCCTGGGGCTGACCGACACGCTCGCTGGGCTCATAGCGCACGGTGACGGCCGGGCCGCAGATGACCTGGCCGGGCGTAAGCACGCCAAAGAGCGAAATGCCCTTGAGGTGGCCATAGGCCCCGAAGCGGTCCATGACGTCATGGATATCGCCCGAGTACCATTTGGACAGGCGCTCGATCGAATCCCAATCGGTCTGTGCGTAATCGTAAGTCATTGTGTTCTCCATAGACCGGCGTTGATTTCAGACGCCGCAAAGATTGACGTTGATCCCCAGCTCCGCCGCCAGCGCCGCCCGCACCTGCAAGGCGCGGTCTGCCTCCTGGGCCGAATGGGCGTAGGCCACCTGAATGTGGTTGGCCTTGTGGCGCGCCATCATCGCGTCGCGATCGACCCCGGTGAGCACGGCGTGCATGATCGGCCATTCGGGGTTGGTCGCCTGCGAGCGGCGTTGGGTTTCCTCGGCGGGAAGCGACACCGCCTGTCCGCGCCCGATATCCATGTGCAGCGCACCGTTTTCGACAAAGATCCGGCTCCAGACCAACTCGCCGACCCGGGCCACGCCGCGCAGGGTTCCGCCGCCTGCGGGAAAGAACATCGGCGGCTGCCGCAGGCTTTCCGAGCCCGCCCAGCCCCCTTCATGATGGGCCGGGGGCGCAGCACCGGAGATTTCGAACACCCAGATGAAATCATCGCGGCTGCCGGACTGGTCCAGATCGCCCCAGCGCAAATCGTGCAGGGTATTTTCGGCGGGCTGTCCGAGGGCCCGATGCACGCGGTCGATCAGCACACCATCGAGGCCGGCGCATTCGTCCACCTCGTTGAAATGGGTGATCGCCTGTCCGGCGCGGATGACGCTGCCATCGGCGCGGGTCACGTCCGGGCGGTCGTCATTGTTGAGGATGCCTTCGACGAGGTCAGAGGCCGGGAGCAGGTCCTTGAGCCCCTGCTGATACTGGATGCCGATGGCCTCGCAGCCGAACTGGTCGCCCATGCGCACCGCAGCGATATACATGCGGCACTGGTCGATGACCTGATCTTCGGTCAATTCGGTCACCGGATCGGTGCCCAGATGGAATTTCAGGCCCCGCCCGACCAGCCAGTCATAGACGGCGCGCGCTTCGGCCTCCGGCACCTGCCGTGTGGCGTGGTAAAGCGCAGACTGCGACAGACGCTCCTTATAGACGCCCAGCGGCATCAGCAGTTCGTCGGGAATGATGGCATTATACATGCCCATGCAGCCTTCATCGAAGACCCCGAGGATCACCTTGTTGCGGCGCATGTCGTCGGCAATGGTCTCTACCAGCGCCCGATCTTCAGACGAAACGGCCTCAGCCGTGAACGGGCGCACATGGGTGATCTCGTGGACAAGGCGCCCGGTTTCGAGCCAGGCCTTCAGCCCATCGAGGAAAAAGGCATCGTCAAAGTTCTCGCTCCACAGCGTGGAATATTGGACACCGGCCTTGGTCAGCGAGCCGTTGAGATTGAGCAGGCCGACAAGGCCGGGCCACTCGCCCGACCAGTTGGCCACGGTGAGGATGGGGCCCTTGTGACTGACCAGCCCGGCCAGCACGTGGTGGGAATATTGCCAGACCGCTTCGGCGACAATCACCGGGGCGTGGGGATCGAGAGCGGCAAAAATGTCCATGCCTTCGCGCTGAGAGGCGATAAAGCCGTGGCCCTTGTCGGCCTTGACCGGGTGGCCGCGCTCCAGCGTGTGGCCAAAGCTCGCCACAACCTCGGTGAGCTTGTCTTCCATGGCCTTTTGGGCCGGCCAGCACTGGACGTTGGCGCTTTCGCGCAGATCGCCGCTGGAGACGAGAATGATATTTGTCATGTCAGCTACCTTGAGAGCTTTAACAGGAGGCAGGCGGCGGCGGAGGACCGAAGCCTTATTGGGATGAACCGGCGGCCCCCATCAGGGCGGCATAGGCGGCGTAATCATCCTGCATTCTGCGGAACACCGCATATTTGGCGTCGTGATAGGCCGCGATGTCGCCGCCACGGGGCGTGATGGTGTGCGCCGTTCCGCTCATGGCCCGCATGGCTTCGCCGATATCGGCATAGGTTCCTGCTGCCGCCGCGCCGAGCATGGCCGAACCGAGCAGCACCGGTTCGCTCTGGGCAGGCACCACGACCTGACAGCCGGTGGCATCGGCGTGTTCGCGCAGATAGAGCGCATTGCGGGCCAGCCCGCCGCTGACAACAAGGGTATCAATCACAACGCCCTGCGCACGCAGCGCCTCGATGATGTGGCGCGTGCCATAGGCAAGCGCCTGCTGGGTCGCCAGATAGTCGAGCGCCAGATCATCGAGCCCGCCGGACAGGCTCAAACCGGTGATCGCGCCCTTGCGCCATGGCTCGGCGAGCGGGGAGCGGTTGCCATGGAAATCGGGCTGCACGTGGCGATCGCGGGTGAGATAGGCCGTCTCTTCGCCCATGGTGGCGAGATGAATGTCGAGCAGCTCCGCCGGACGCCGCTCGTCCGCCATGGCGTCCAGCGCCACCGAGGCAGAGTGGCGGGCGATCACGTGATCGATCAGCGCACCCGCTGCCGATTGTCCGCCCTCATTGGCCCACAGGCCATCCAGCAGAACGGAATAATATGGCCCCCAGACGCCGGGCACGAAGGCCGGATCGTCGGTGAGGGTAATATGGCAGGTGGAGGTTCCCGCTATGACCGCCAGCCGGCCCGTCAAGCCGGTTTCGCCCGAGCTGTCGGCAACGGCAAGCGTTCCCAGCGCTCCGGCATAGGCGTCGATCAGGGCCGTCGAGACGGCTGTGCCCGGCACCAGCCCCAACTCGGTCGCCGCCTGAACACCCAGCCCGCCCGAGCGCACGCCCGCAGCGGCAAAGCGCGCGCCGATGCTCTGGGCCCCCGCCTCGACAAGTTCATCAAGGCCGATCTTTTTCAGGAATGCCTTGTCCCAGCCCTCGCCGGACAAGCCGTGGTGGCCCAGATAGGTCCATTTGCAGACCGGCGAGCACAGGGACCGCAAATGCGAGCCGGTGGCGCGATAAACGAGCCAATCGGGCAGATCCCAGAAATGCTCGGCGGCCGCCCAGCTTGCGGGCAGTTCGCGCTTGAGCCAGCGCAGTTTGGGCAGCTCCATCTCGGGCGACATCACGCCCCCGACATGATCGAGCACGCTGCCGCCCATGCGGGTGATATCCTGGGCGTCGGCGATGGCGCGGTGATCCATCCACAGCATCACATCCTGATCGGCTGCGCCGTCGGGGCTGATGGAGACCGGGCGGTCATCCTTGCCGGTGACGACCAGCGAGCAGGTGGCATCAAAGCCCAGCCCGGCGACGGCCTCGGGCGTAACGCCCGAGGTCGCGACCGCGCTGCGCACGGCGGTTGTCACCGCCTGCCAGATATCGGCCGAGCTTTGCTGGGCAAAATCGGGTCGGGGACGGACCGTCTCTATCGCACATGCGGCGGCCCCAAGAAGAACGCCTGACGCGTCGAAGACTCCCGCCCGCGCGCTTCCGGTTCCAACGTCTATTCCGATAAAGACACTCATGTCCGTCCCGCAGCCCTATTTCTTACCAGGCGGTGAAGCCGCCATCGACGACGACGTTCGAGCCCGTCATGTATGACGAGGCATCGGACGCAAGGAAGCGGATGACGCCGTTGTATTCGTCGATCTCAGCCTGGCGGCGCATCGGGACACGATCCAGGAACGCATCGATGAATTCCTTGTCGAAGCTGGCCGTCTTGACCCCACCGAACGAAATCAGGTTGCAGCGCACCTTCTTTTCCGCCCAGTAGGTGGCAAGATAACGGGTGAGGTTGACCAGACCGGACTTGGACGCCGCATAGGAGACGGCCTTGATGAAGGGCACGCCGTCACGGGCTTCGCGGTAGGCGTAGAGCGCCTGATTGGGCGACACCATGCCATAGATGGACCCGACGTTGATGATCGAGCCCTTGCGGTTCTCGGCCATCAGTGATCCGACGACCTGGCTGGTCAGCATCACGCCGGTGAGATTGGCGTCGATGATTTCATCCCAGAACTTCTGCGGATACACCTCGAACGGGGCGTTCTGCTCAGCACCGCCATCGGGCTTGGAGTCGATACCCGCATTGTTGACGAGCACTTCAGGTGTGCCCCAATCGGAAACGAGCTTTTCGGTCGCTGCCTGGAGGGCGGCCTTGTCGGTCACGCTGGCTTCGTAAACGCGGATATTGTCTCCGGCGAGGCCGGGAAACTTGTCGGCAAGCTGTTCGTCCGAGAACGGACGGCGGCTGTAGATGGCGACCTTGGCCCCGGCTTCAGCCAAAGACTTGGAAAACTGGGTGCCCAACTGCCCCAGGCCGCCGGTCACGATGGCAACGCGGCCTTCGACAGAAAAAGTATCGGACATAAATATAGGTCTCCTGAAAATACCGGGGATTAGGCCTTGGACGCCGTGTCGATGGCTTCACGGGCGCGACGAACGCCTTCGTTGAGGAACATCACGTCATTGCCCATGATGATCATGTCGACGCCCTTTTTCTTGAGGGCTGCGACGTTCTCTGCGACAGGGGGAATGCACGGGGCCATCACCTTGATGCCGCGGGCGTGGGCCTTCTCGATCAGCTCGGCGAGCTTGTCTTCGACCTCGGGGTGCGACATCGAATAGTCGATGGAAATGCCGCGCGAGATCGAATAATCAGCCGGGCCGAAATTGACGACATCGATGCCTTCGACGTCGAGAATTTCATCGATGTTGTCGAAGAATTCGTAGCTCTCGGCCATCGGGATCACGAGACGGGTTTCGTTCTCGCGCTCCATGTAGCTCGACCACTGGAAACCCGGACCGGCAAAGCCGGCGGCCCGGCACGAGGCGTCACCGCCGCGACGGCCATAGGGCGGGAATTTGGCGGCGCGCACGATCTCGCGCATCTGATCGGCGCTGCCGACCTGGGGCACGATCACGCCGGTGGCACCGAATTCGAGCGCCTTGCGAATGTCCCATTCGTTGGTCCCGCGCACACGCACCAGAGGCGCGATGCCGCCCAGAAGGGCTGCGAGGACCAGCTTTTCCATCTGCAAATCGATGTTGACCGGGGTGTGCTCGGCATCGATGAACGCGAAATCCAGCCCCCAATTGGCGGCGACTTCGATGGCTGTGGTCGTACCGGTGTAAAAGGTTGCACCGAAGACGGCTTCGCCAGCCTTCATTTTTTCTGCGAGAGTTGTGTTATGGGGGGCAGCCAATTGCTTCTCCTGATTGCACTGCGTTGCCGAAATGAGGGTCGGGTCCGGCCCTATTTGAGATCGGGGGCGATGAAATTCGCCAGTTCGGGAGTCCTGGGATTGGCAAAGAGCTCTTCGGACGGCCCCTCCTCCCAGATCTTCCCCTCATTCATGAAGACGGTGTGGGTCGCAACGCGGCGCGCAAACCCCATTTCGTGGGTGACCAGCACCATGGTCATGCCCGCTTTTGCCAGTTCGGCGATGGTCAAGAGCACTTCCCCGGTCAGTTCGGGATCGAGTGCCGAGGTCACCTCGTCAAACAGCATCACCTTGGGCTGCATGGCGAGCGAGCGGGCAATCGCCACGCGCTGTTGCTGACCACCCGAGAGCTCATCGGGATAGGCATACGCCTTGTCTGACAGCCCGACCCGGGCCAGAACCTGCACGACGATCTCGTCGCATTCCGCCTTGCCCACGCCCTTGACGACGCGCGGCGCGAGCTTGATGTTTTCAGCGACGTTGAGATGGGGAAACAGATTGTAGCTCTGGAACACCATCCCCACTTCCTTGCGCAATTCGCGCAGGCCCGAATGGCTGCCGTCCAGCATATGACCGGCGACCTCGATGCGGCCCTTCTGGAACTGCTCAAGTCCGTTGATGCAGCGCAGCATGGTGCTCTTGCCCGACCCGGACCGGCCGATCACGGCAACAACATCGCCCTCACCGACCGAAAGGCTGACACCCTTGAGAACCTGGACGGCTCCGTAGGACTTCCACAAATCCTCAATGCGCAGAGACGCCACTTTTTCTCTCCTTGAGTTTTTCGCTCCACCACGACAGCGGATAGCAAAGCGCGAAATACATCGCCGCGACCGTCAAAAAGACGTGGAACGGCTGAAAGGTCATGTTGTTGAGCAACTGCCCGGCCCGCGTCAGTTCCACGAACCCGATCAGGGCGGTCACCGAGGTGTTCTTGACGATCTGCACCATGAACCCGACGGTGGGCCCGAGCGCGATCCGCAAGGCCTGCGGCAGGATCACATAGCGCAGCCGCTGGATTCTGCTCAGCGCCAGCGCATCGGCGGCTTCCCACTGGGTTTTGGGAATGGCCTCGATGCAGCCGCGCCAGATATCGGCCAGATAGGCTGTCGCATAGACGGCGAGCGAAATGGCCGCGGCGGCAAAGGGCGGGAAATGCAGGCCCAGAAAGCTCAGCCCGTAAAAGCACAGGAACACGATGATCAGCAGCGGGGTTGCCTGCACGATCTGGATGTACCCGGCGATCACCAGCTTGAGCCAATTCGGCCCCAGCGCACGCCCCATGGCCAGAAACAGGCCGAAAAAGCCGCCCAGCACAAACGTCATCGCCGACAGGCCAACCGTCCAGGTCAGGCCCATGATGAGAAACTGGACGCTGGACCAGCCAAAATCCTGGATCATGACGCCGCCTCCGAAGATGTAGCCGGGCGCACGGCCTGGGCGACCGAGGGCGCTTTCTTGCGCCGGAACAGCCGCAGGCCGATGAGCCAATAGACAAGCCGGAACGCGAACGTGATGGAAATGTAGATCGCCGCGATGACCAGAAACGTCTCAAGGCTGCGGAAGGTCTGCGATTCAATGCGAGCCCCTGCCAGCGTCAACTCGCTCGCCGAGATGGCCGAGACGATTGAGGTGCCCAGGAGTGTCAGCGTGAGCTGCCCGGTGAGCGCCGGATAAATGATGCGCAGCGCGGGCACGATCACCACATGGCGCAGCACCTGAAGGCGCGACATGCCCAGCGCCAGACCGGCTTCGATCTGGGTTTTGGGAATGGCCATCAAACCGGCGCGAAAAATTTCCGTCGAATACGCGCCAAGATTGATGGAGACCGCAAACAGAGCCGCCTGCTCGGCGCTCATGCGCAGCCCCAGATAGGGCAAGCCGAAGAAGATGAGAAACAGCTGGACGAGAAGCGGCGTGTTGCGAAACGCCTCTACATAGACGCCCGCCAGAACGGACGACCACTTCGGACCATTGGTGCGCACGATCGCGGCAGCAAGGCCAATCGCAAGGCCCAGCGTGATCGACTGCGCGGAAAGGACAATAGTGTCGGTCGCACCCTGGACGAGCAACGGCGCACGCGCCAGCACAGGGGCGAAGTTCATCTCATATGCCATGAAAGCCGCCTCGAACGGGGCGGGCTGACCGACTATGGCTCAGCCCGCACCAAAGGGGGTTTAAGGAGGATATTCGCCGCGCCTAGAACGTGGGCAGCTTCCCGCCGGGCGTGGGGACGCCGATCCACTTTTCGTGCAGCTCATCAAGCCGGCCGGTCACTTCGGTGTAATAGATGAAGTTGTTGAGCCAGTGATGGAGTTCGGTGCTGCCCTGACGCACCGCCATGGACCAGTAGAGGGTGAAAATCGGAACGTCGGACTTCACTTCGAGCGTGTCGAGATTGCGGTTGGCGATGACATCATTGGCAACCGTTGCGACCGCAGCAGTCGCGTCCACCTGGCCCGAAATCAGAGCCTGCATGGCCAGCGCGTCATCGTCGAAGCGCACGACTTCAAGACCCTCGACATCATAGCCCGACACCGCGTCGTCCTGGGTGCCACCGCGCGGCACCGACACGCGCTTGCCGGCCAGATCGTCAAGGCTGGTCAGCTGCATGCTCTTGGCAGCAACAAAGCGCATCTCATAGGCCCCATAGGGGTTGGTCATGAGAAACATCTTCGCCCGCTCGGGGGTCGCGGTCATATGCGCGATCAGCAGATCGACACGGCCGGACTCGAGAGCCGCCGCACGCGAGGCGTTGTTGACCGGAACAATGTCCAGCTCCACGCCCATATTTGCCGCCACATCGCGCGCCAGATCGACCAGAAATCCATCCGTGTTGCCGGACGCATCGACCGTGTCATACGGCGGAATACCGGTCAGCACGCCGATGGAAATGCGTCCCTTGGCTTCGATTTCAGCGATGGACTGCGCGTTGGCAGCCCCGGGCAGCGCCAACATGGCCGCGATCCCGATCACGCCCGCCGTGCGACGGACAAAATTGGAAAACATAGTTTTTCCTCTCCCTGGAGAATCCTCATCGCGGCCCTGAACCCAGCCAGGCGAGAACCGCTTGATTGACGTCATCACCCCACCGGGCAAGCACCCTTTCGGATATGACACTTGACATATGCCTTATGTCATAAGTAAGAGTCAATGGCGTTTCGATACACTTGTGTTCGACCGCCGCGACTTGCAGTCGCATACGTTTACGGGCATCAGGAAGAAGACGGATGGCATCGGCTTTCAGGGGGGCGTCATGGACGCTGAAAAGATGAAAGACCGCGCGGAGGCGACTCTTCCCCGCTTGCGCGACAGATTGCACGCTGTCGTTGCGAGCGCCTTCGAAGAGCGCATTCTTTCAGGCGCGCTGGCGGTCGGCGACAAATTGCCGTCCGAAAGCGAAATCGCGCGCGATTTCGGGATTTCGACCCGCTCGGTGCGCGAGGCCATGCAGATCCTTGAAACAAAAGGCCTGGTCCGGCGCAAGCACGGCGAGCGCACCACGGTCGCCCGCGATGATGTCGATGAATTTCTGGGCACTCTTGCCACCAGCGTCCGGCAGCTGCTGAGCAATGATTCCAACTACATGACCGAACTCATGGTCGTCCGGCGGATGATCGAAACCGACGTGCTCGACCTTCTGGCCGACAAGCCCGATGTCGACCTGTCCAAGGTGGAAGCCGCATTGACCGAGATGGAAGCGGCCGGGGAGAGCAAGGATTTTGCCCGGTTCACCGCGGCCGACGCCGCGTTCCACCGCGCTCTTGTCGATTCCGCCGACAACACCATTCTCTCGGTGTTTTACGACAACGTGTTCGCGCTGGTGACCGAGGTTATTCGCGTGACCAGCAGCGTGCCGACCAAATCCTACGCCGCCGCCCTGGCCGAACATGCGGAAATCTATAACAAAATCCGCGAAGGCAACCTCACCGACGCCAAATCCCTCATGCGCGAACACATCGAGAGCAGCGCCGACTACCTGCGCATCGCCATCGAAAAGGGCAATTCCTGAGCCTTGTGGCGCTCAGCCCGCGTGTAGCGCGGACACTGCCAGCGATATAGGGTACTATCGTTCACAACCAAGGCGATGGTGGAGACCTATGTTCGCGATGACCGAAGTGGCGCACGCCACGAAAGCCGACCTCTATGCCCAGTTGCGTACCCAGCTCGGCGCGCTGCTGTCAGCGGAAACCGACCCGATCGCCAATGCGGCAAACACTGCCGCGCTCCTGTTCGGTGCGATGCCCGACGTCAATTGGGCGGGATTTTATTTCCTGCGTTCAGAATCCGAGCTCGTTCTGGGACCGTTCCAGGGCAAGCCGGCCTGTGTTCGTATCGCCGTCGGCCGAGGGGTCTGCGGCACCGCGGTCGAACGGGGGACGACGATAAGGGTCGAGGACGTCCACGCCTTCCCCGGCCACATTGCCTGCGACGCAGACTCGCGGTCGGAACTGGTCGTTCCCCTCATTCGGCAAGGCAGCGTCTTCGGCGTCCTCGACCTCGACAGCCCCCGGGTGGGCAGGTTCGACGCCGATGACCAGGCCGGCATCGAGGCGCTCGCAGCGATATTTGTCGAGGCGTCAGACTGGCGAACCGAGCAATAGCGCCGGGGGATGCGGCCCCGCAGACCCGATCAGCGTTCGAGATAACGGGGTCGGCTTGGTAGCAGAGAAACCAAGCGAAATCCCGCTGTCCTGCGGGATGCTCCGAGCGAAATACTCAATGATGACAATATAGTGGGCATTATGGCGGAGAGTTCAGGACGAAGTCCAAACTTGCCGACAGGAGCGCGCCTGCCCGACCGACCGCCCCGCCGGAGCGTTTTTACGAAGTAAAATGAGCGCGGGGCAAATAATGGCGGAGACGGAGTCCCCCACCTTAGCGTCTCGCGTCATCGCGTAACGTCGCCAGATTGCCAGCAAACCCTCGTAAATACAAGACTTTCTCCGCGCTGATCGTCTCGGATGGTCTCGACTTATCGCGTAAGATCGTATAATCTTAGGCGGGTTTATAGGCGGGTGCGATTATGCCAAGAGTAGCGAAAGAACTATCCGCGTTGGAGGTGAAACGCCTCTCAGAGCCGGGGATGTACGCCGTTGGGGGCGTGCCTGGGCTCCATCTTCAAGTCCTCCCCGGCGGAGGAAAGACCTGGCTGCTGCGGGTCACTATCGGGGCGACCGCGAGCGGCAAGCAGCGCCGCAGCGAGGTCGGCTTGGGCGGGTATCCGGCGGTGAAACTACAGCAGGCCCGGGACAAGGCGCGCGAGGTCCGGGAGAAGATCGCCCAAGGCATCGACCCGATAGCGGAGCGCAAGGCTGGGCGTTCACTCCGATGAAGGGGCCGGGCGCGGGAAGGGGTTGGCCTTCAGCCTCCTGAAATAGATTCTTGTAGATTTACTGAATCTGATACAAAATTGCGTGAATCGTAAATTCATGCAGGGGGCGTCAGTGACTACCGAATTCAACTTGCCGGGCTCCTCATTCGAGGAGATTCAGAAGATTCTCAAGGGATACAGCCATGCCCCAGAGCAGGCGTCCCTCGACCAGTTGTCAAAACTGACTGGACTTCACGCAACCGTTATCAGCAGGAATAACAAGTTCCTCTCCGACATCGGCCTCATCACAGGAGGCATGAAGAAAAGCTCAACCGAGTTGGGCAAGAAACTCGGGCGTGCCCTGGACCATAAGCAGGATGCCGATGCTCAGGGCTACTGGAAAGAAGCGGTCCAAACCAATGAGAAGGTCGCTGGGCTGGTCACTACCGTGCGCATTAAAGGCGGCATGACGGAAAACGAGTTCTCTGCGCACGTGCTGTATGTGTCCGGTCAAAAGAACAACGCAGGGAACAAGACCGGAGCCCGCTGTGTCGTTGATGTCTTACTCGCAGCGAACCTTCTTCAGGAGGAGAACGGCAAACTAGTTGTGTCTTCCGCTCCCGCGAAGGAGACGTCCGCTGACCTCAAGCTCGCCGTCCTTACGCCCACACAGCCGACGACGCAGGAGAATGGCAATGGAGGTGGAGCCGAAACCCCGCTTCCCACCCTGCCCGTGATCCCGCAAACCTCGAACCTGACGCCGCAAATCGCAATCAATATCCAGCTACACCTGCCGGAAACTGAAAATGCAGAGGTGTACGAGAAGCTGTTCAAGGCGCTCCGCGAACATCTTCTCAGTCCGAAGGAATAATCCATGGGGCTGGAGGACTGGACCGCCCGGGCGAGCAAAGCCCGCCGCTCGGCGCATTGGGCATTGGCAAAGCACGAAAGCGCCGCCTCCCGTGTCGTGCTCTTGGAGGACTTGACCAAGAGCCTGTCGGGCACCCCGGTGGACGTACAGGACTATTTCAGCGAGGCGATTTCATGCCTTGAAAGCGAGCTGTACAGGTCCGGGATCGTCCTCGCTTGGGCGGGACACTTCCATGTGTTCTCGGAAGTCTGTTATCAGAAGCATGAAGCGGACATCCGAGCTGCGCGCCCGAAATGGACGTTCAAGGACCTTGGAGAGCTGAAAGAGGCCATCGCTGAGTCCCACTTTCTGATTGTCGCTAAAGATGTGAAGTTCACGACCAAGGCTCAGCTACGCATTCTTGATGGTCAGCTATCGCAGCGTAACCAGTGCGCACACCCGACGCTCTACCGCCCAAGCATGAATGCGGCTATCGGGTACGTTGACGAGTTGATCCGACAGACGTTGTCTTATCTGCCCTCGTCACCATGAGTGGATTCTCTCTTTCCCTACTCCAAGCCGTCAGCGATTGGCAGCGCGGCGGTGATGCCAAGCAAAACAAGAAACGCGGCGAGAGGCTGAAAGAGGTGTGTGCGTCCCTTCCCGAGAAGTACCGTACTTGCTCGCTATGTTGCTTTCGACAAGTTGGTTTGCCCAAGGGCGGCGTGTGGAATCTCATTGGCGAGGATCGCCTGCCCGAGAAAATATCATCATGGACGCTCGACCTTGAAGTGGCGAAGGGGTTCAAGGGAGGCGTACCGCCCGAAGGACAGGGGTATCAGGGCGTTATCCTTTGCGTGTCTCCCCCGCCCAGCTCTGTCATCATCAATCTGCGCGAGCTATACCGTGACCCGGACTTCACTGCGGCGCTAGAACAGCACAAGGGGAGTATCACCGGCTATCACGACGGAGCCGGACGCTACGGCAACAATCAAAGCGAAGTCGTGCTTGAGGTCGCCTCTGTCACGCAGCAGGACATCTACTCGATGGGCGGTCACTCAAGCCCCTTCGAGCAACTTGTAGATGAAGCCGCAAAGCTGGCCTATGGCCCCAACGCAACCCCAGAGCAACGCGCGGCATTGCTGTTGAAAGCAGAGCACGTCCGATCCGAAGCAGGCCCAAAATGGTTGAGCTCGGAAGCGACGCAGCGCGTGGTCATAAAGATGAAGCCTCACGCGAAGCGGCTGCGTAAGATCAAGCGTCAGCAGGACGCCGCCAAGTAACAAAAAAGCCACCGCAAGGGTGGCTTCTTCATCGTCTTACAGCGCCTTATCCAGTAGCGTCCCACCACTTCGGGGAAGGCGGGCTTTTAGGCGGGTTCGCCCTGAAAACCACACGGAAAACCCACTAGATATGGCAAAATTGGCGGGCCATGCGGGATAGCGATGAGAACTATATCTACTCCATAGCCCTCCATAGCCCTCCATAGCCCTCCAAAATAGGAATGAGGGGAAGATAGAGCTGCATCACCGTCATCAGATGTGCGTACGGTTCTAGCTACCCGGCATGGCCCGCGTCAGGCCCATCCTCCAAGCTCAGCAGCGACGTTGACGAAATAGCTCGGGATATGCGCGAGCACCGCGCGTAGAATCTCCTCTTGCTGGCAAGCTGCGCGGACGCCGCCGCGGTCGACGACATTTCCCCAGACGAGACCGAGAATGCTCGCTACATGCCTATCCGCGAACCCGGCCTCGTGAAACGCAATCGCCGCGCGATCAGTCAGGCCGTATTTAATCTGCTTTTGCAGCAGGCTGACGCCCGTGTGCAGTGCGTCGTCCAAGTCCTCGGTCAGGTCCGCTATCGATGCAACGATCATCGCAACATCGTAGCCGAAGCCGCTTTCGCACAGCGCAACAGCATCTTCGACAGTGACATGGTCACGCCCGACCCGGACTCTTGCATCAGCCAATATGTCGAAGATCACGGCATAGGATCTGCCCGCCACCCACTCTTCAAGAGAGCGCGGAACTAAATTCTGATCGCTAATCGCCTGGATCGCCCGGGACGTGGTGAACCGGAGTGCCAACGGAGAGATTTCGGCGAATAGCCGGTTCTCTTGCACTGCGGTCTGCAGGGTTTCAAGGTTCTCAGTCAGCCAAGTTTTGAGTTCTGCAACTGCCGCCGGCGGTAGGGGGGACCGTCGAATAAGCGCGCGCTGGTCGCCATCGGTGTTGGCCGTAATCGAATCCCCGATCGATCGAAACACTTCGACGAGACGAACCCGCGTCTCCTCGTCAGCGAGGTGATAAGCTAATGTATTAGCTGCAAGTTCACCGATCCGCGCTGCCACGTCCTCTCCCTCGGCAAAGGTCATATTGGCTACGAGGAAGGCGGCGATATTCTGGACAGCGCGGGCGCGACCTTCGATGAACCGGCGGAATTCCCGTTCGCTGATATTAGGTTGCGCCGCGAGCGCTGCGGCCACCACCTCATCTATCCGCGCGGCATCGGCGAACGCGAGGTCGAGCCAATCGGGCGGAATCTCTTGGACGATCGGCGGTTGGCGCTGCTGATACGCATCGAACAAAGCAAGGATCGAGCTGCGAGAGGGTTCAGAGTTTCGAGCATCGAGCAGTTCGGTTGCGCGGTCCCACGTCCATCGGCCGCGAAATTGCTGCCGCTGATCGTAGATGGACGGGGTCGAGAAGATGACACTGCCCTCGGTGTGCATCCCCGCGCGACCGGCACGCCCCATCAGATTGTGGAAGTCGCGCACCAAGATCTGTTCGCCGCCTTGGCGCGTCGATGTGATGATCAGATATTTGAGCGGAAAATTGACGCCTTGCGCCAAGGTCGAGGTGCAAATGACGAATTTCGCCATACCTTCTTTCATGGCGTGTTCGATCGCGAGGCGGATGCCGTGCGGCGTGTCGGCGTGATGGGCGAATATTCCAAGCGCTGCCGCGCGGGTCGCTGACGCGCCGGCTCCGAGCTCGACTTCGCAAAGCGCTCGGATCTTCTCCACCTCGGCGGCGTCCGAGGCTTCAATCGGCCATTCGAGGACGACGCCGCGATCGACGATTTCGACGGCGCGCGAGCAGATCTTCGTCACGCTGTCTTTTCGGCCGCAGAAGATCGCAACGCTGCCGTTGCGCACGACGTGCAGGCCGAGGAACAGACCGACGTCACCGCCGGTTTTCTCAGGAAATCTGCGCTGGGCAGTTTCCTTGCCACGGAGTGGCAGAGCGACGTCGCTGATAATGCGAGGCACGAAATATTCTCGCTCGGCCGGATCCTCCGGTTTTACATATTCGAGTCGCCCGCGTTGGTCCTGCCAACTCGCAAAGGCGATACTTTTAGTCGTCGGTAGCAGACCCTCGGCGCCGACAACCGCATCGGCATCGCCGATCAGCCATGCAGCGACATCCGGCGCGTTGCCGATCACGGCAGAGATGAGAATGATCTGGGTTTCAGCGGGGAGCGACATGCGCAGCGACGTGAGGAGGAGTTCGTAGGTCGGCCCCCGGGTCATTCCGTCGAATTGATGTCCTTCGTCATAGATCACCAATCCGATCCTCTGGGCGAGGTCCGGAGCCCGGCGCAGCATATAGAGGAGCTTTTCGGGCGTCACGATGAGCACCGAGTCTTCGGCGAACAGCGCATCGAGTGCGAGGTCGAATTGATAGGCGTCTGATGCTTCGTCCAGGCGCACATTCTCACCGGCAAAGGCCGTTACCAGGTCGCCCCGGATGTCGTGGCAGAGCGAACGATAGGGTGCGACGATCACTGCAAGGTGCGCTCGACCGGACAGAAAGGCCGATCGAATGATGATTTCGGTGGCGCGAGTCTTTCCGGCACTGGTCGGCATCTGAATGACTACGGAACGTCCAGCGAACACGCCAGCATCCGCGATCCGCTGCTGAGCAGGCCAGAGTTCTATCGGAAAATGCGACTTCGCGAGCGCTAGGCGCCACGCGTCCGGCGCCAAGCCTGATGCTGTTGGCAGGATCGTCCGGGCAGAATTTCTGAGCTTGAGCGCACACAAGGCGCCAGCAATGTCGGCGTAGAGCAATTCGCGCGGTGAGCCGGATCGGTGGAAATACTCGCGGATTCTGCGGCACGCTTCGGCAATGCCATCCGCCCCGGCCTCGAAGTTGAAATAGCCGGCTAGCGCCTGGAGAAGCTCAGTCGTCGCCGCTTGATGAGCATGGGCCGCCTCGGTCGGAGCGAAGCTGTTCTTGAGGATGCTGTATACGAGATGACCAAGCCCGCCCGCGAGGTCGAGGCTCGGCTCCGTCATGTGCCGAATGATTACCGTCGCGCTGCCGACATTCCCGGCGATGTAGTATGCCGCTGCGCACAGGAGTGAAAATTCGGTGTCTAAGTCGGCATCGAGCTGCGCGTTCAAATATGCATCGAAGAAAACTGAGGAAAAGCGTAGCACATCTTGCGGGTCCTCATCCAACTCGTCCCAGCCGGGCGGTTGAGGAAGCGCGGCCGGTGCCACTCCTGCAACATTGAGCGTATCTGCGACGGCGGCCGCAACATCTCCCAAGATGCCGATTGCCAATGAGAAGAGTAGCGACGGGTCGCGCGGCAACGCATTGAAGTCCGCTGGCGCGACGCGGAATTCGTGCATCTTTGCTCGTGCTCGCGCGGTGGATAGGATGGTGAGCGCGGTCGCCTCAGGCCTCATCGGCTGCCCTCTCGTAAAGCGTATGTACGAGCTTCATCAATGACGGTCCGCGGATAACCAGAAGGCGCAAATTCTCTTGGTTAAAATGAGCCGCACCGTTGGTCGCCGCCATGTCGGTCTCGGCGAAGACGGCCTCGTCGAGAATGGCGGCCGCTCCGTTGATCCGGCGAAAGGGTCGGTCGGCCTCGTTTTGAAAGCGCTCGACCTTTCGGGCATCGCCCATTTCGCCCCGATCGAAGAAACGGCGTTTAATCGCATTGAGGCTCATGCCCTCGCGAAGTCTGTCCTTTACGCTGTCATCGATCGCATCCTGGAGCCGGTTTGCGTCGGACGCAGACATGCCAGATTTGGACTCGAAGATAAAAAGCTCGTCGGCCGGACCGGGGTTGTCCTCGTTCGCGAACTTGAACCCGATAACATCGCAACCCTTTGTCGAGTCATTTCGGTTCCAGCGATCCTGGTAGCGCAACTCGCGTGGGCACCAATATCCTAGGAAATATTCGATGAAGTCGGCGACGACGATCTCGCCAAAATCTCCTGATCGAAGGCTCGGGCCGGGTGCCACCTTCGCATCGGGGAAGAGAATGGTCCTTAGATAATCGGGATGGCCGAGTCCCGTTCCGCCAGCCATGAACGGTAAATCGGCATCGGCGATGTAGTGGTTGCGGAAATGCCGAGCCCAGTTTGAAAGGATTTCAGCGTCATCTTGCGGATTTAGTTCCCATATCTCGATTTCACGGCCACACGCCGTTGCTTGACGCTCTCCAGTATCGACCAGCCAGTTCAGATAGCTCGGTGTCGCCACGGTATGCCTCCCCCAAGGCCGATAAATAATATGGCGTCGATTCGAAGCCATCTTTGCAACGCAGAATGCGCGCGTTTCTTACGAAGTATAATTTAATTCAGATTTCATAATTAGTTCTCAGCAATACCATCGCTTCGGTTTATTTATAATTTGTAGAAACCTCCTCACATGAACAACCGATAAGGATAAACATTCCGGGGTAGGTCCGGGACGTTCGCTATTGTGCGGGCCAGTTTCTGCGAATAGCGAATGCTAACTGGCACTGGGTCGTAGAGCGCGTCGTTATTCCAATCCATCTTCGTGAGGGCCAACACCTCATGGGCGGTGAGTTCAAGTGGCCCGCTGCCGGCATGACGGATCAGTTGTAGCGGCCGGGGAATGCTCTTCTTGCCCTGATAGTAATCGCCTTTGGTTGAGACCTCGGGAGCATTGCCCGCCACCCATATTAAGGCAGAATTGCCCGTGCGGATCACCATCGTCCCGCGCGGCACGGGAAACCCCGAAGGTTTTGATGGCGGTTTCTCTACGCCCGACTTGATGAGCCAGACGCCGCGCCAGCACGATGCCGAACTGACCTCGACGCACTCTATTTCCGCTACGCCGGTAAGCGCATCTAACGCGCCCTCGATTTCAGCGTCCTTGAACGCGGTCGTTTTGTGAATGACCATGCGTTTTGGTAGGTTGCCGCCATTGCGTCCCTGATAGAGTTCCAGGCTACGGGCGAGGACCGCGCGCATGTCGTCGCGACTTAGAAAGGGGTTCCGGCGGGCTTCGGCCACGTCGGCCACCGGGTCTCGCGCCTCGAACGCGACGAACTGCATGCCGCCACCGTCCATGTCGAAGACCTGCGAGCAGCACGTCACATAATGCGCGTCTTGTTGGTCACCGCGCAGGGCATAGGCCAACCCGATGTAGGCGGTGTCCGCCGGCACACCTTTTAGCGGCGCGAGCTTCCATGGCGTGCCCGCAGCCTTCACGTACAGTGCGGTTGAAAGACGCCAAGCGAGCGAGGCCTTAAAGCTGAAGTTAAAGACGCGATCGTTCAGAACCTGGGTCGGAATATTATACTTGGCGCCCAGAGCCTTCAGCACGTCGTGTGCGTCAAAGAATTTTCCGCGTGTCGCCGTGTCCCAGTTGTCGGGAAAGTGGACCAGCACAACGTCGAACTCGTTGCGAACGGTGTCGAGGCGGCGGAGCGCGGCATCCATTGCGAGGTATAGGCGATGCTGCACGTTGCCGTCACCCGGTAGTTGGTCGAGGTGTTCAGGCCACTTGATGTGCGCGCTCGCTGGCGCGGGATCGAGCGACACGCGGAACAGGCGCTCGAAACCGGGATATTCCGGCACATATTCTGATCTGTCGGAAGGCCGATGCACGTCGCGCAACAGCTTCATCAGATCGCCACGACGATGAAAAGCGCTCTCCGGGCCAACCGTCGCGATTCGAATGCGGGGAGTGTATCCGCTAAACGATCCTTTCGAATACGGCCCGAAGTTCAGGAGGCCGCGCAATGGATGGACATCTACCTGGGTGGCATCGGATGGGGAAAACGACAGGTCCGGCTCATCCAAGAGCGTGAATGGCGGCAGCTCGGTTAGGGCTGGGTTCGCCATCATCTGCTCCTGTCGAAGTAGGTATGGTGATGCGACGGTCGGCTAAACCCTGTAACGGGTGACACCTTGAACACGGCATCAATGCCAGTGCCGTCTTCGAGTCCGAAAGCGCTTCGAAGCGTGCCGCCCGTCTCCGTCAGAAGCTGGGCCCAGGCCCCAATAATGCTGGCCCAATTCCTATTATAGCGCGGAGCCCATCGTTCCCGGCGCCAGTCACCGGCAGGATCACCTCGTCGCTCGGCTTGGATGCCCATTTCAGCCGCAGCTTCTTGCGCGACCAGATCCTCCGAACCTTCCGTTTGTGGAGTGTCTTGTCGGGGCAACTGGACGAACGTGTAAGGCTCGAAGCCGCACCACCACTTTCCATCGACCTGTTCCAGCTTGAGCTGGACACCCTCCTGAAACGGGAAGCCGAGCTTGGGCACTGTGCCAAACAGACTGGTGCCGTAGGCATCGCGCAGCCGGGATAGGGTTTGTTGAAGACGCCGCGTTCGATCAGGATCATCGCCGTCGCGCGGTGTTGCAACGACGAGCGAATGGCCGGAACGCCTGTAGCGTGGGATGAGCGGGCGCTGCCGGGCGAGAGATCGCACGAGCGTGTCGTAGAGCAATCCCGTCGCCCAGCTATCAGCGACCGGATCTAGGTCGATCGTTCCAGCGAGCGATGGGCCAAGCGGAGCCAAGGCATCCAGGATTTCCTGGTCACGCCCGAACACCGCTAGCTCACGCCCCAAAGCGGCCGCCGTCGCCCGACATCCCTTCGCCTTGAAGATCTCGCGCACCTCTGCCGATGTTGTCGGTTGGCTCAACCTGATGCGCCTGGCCGCGGTCGGCATCGATTGAAGCAGAATTGCCGAATAGCGCAGCACCGGGAATGCGCGGGCTTTGGCATTTGGAATCTGAACGGGTATGAGACGCGGCGTAGGTCGCCCTTCCATCACCCGATCAAGAAGCGGCTTGGGTAAATCGGTTACCTTGATGATATCGGCAGCCAGTTCGTCAAAGGTCGCGCACTCAACGACGGCCACATCCACGCCAGCCGCTGCGGCCCGACCCAGAAATTCGATCACTGCGGGCAGCAAGCGCGACGCCGACGAGGCAAGCCAATAAAGTCCGTTGGGAAATGGCGACGGCGCGTCGAGAACCTCGTTCAGAGCCTCCATGATCGAAGCGTCACGTCCGCTATAGCCGACGAAGATCATTCCGAAGCGTTGGCCGGACTCCACCAACACATGCCGCATCCGGTTGTCCTGTTCCTCCAGTTCCGATCCCGCATTCTTAATTGCGATCGATTGGTAATCACCGTGGAGCTTAGCGACTAATGGCCAGTCCGATTCATTGAGGCACCGCATGGCACGGTCGGCGGAATCGATCGCAGCCACAGTCGGGCGGTTCTGGTCGCCCACTGGCAGAATCCCATTTGCCGAATGCGCCGACTCCTCGATGAGCGGATCGAAGTTCGTCGTGAAAACGCAATCGACCTTGCCGGCAGCCATCAGACTGCCAAGTACCTTGTGTCCAAAACAGGGAGTGCCCTTGGAGATCGCATCGTCGATATACTGTCGGCGATGCCGGGCCTCTGGATAGACCGCTTCGAAGGCCTTGGCATATTCTGTAGGATCACCGTCAGGTGGCAACAGCGAGTTTTGGCGGAAAAAGGCATCGATCCTGTCGATCCAGATCGGGTCAGCGGTATCGATCTCGCGCTTTGACAGGTTCGTTTCGCGGCAAAAGATTTGCGCCTTGAAATCGCGGATCATGGCATAGCCCGTCGGAATGCCGGAGGCGGCCGATGCGCCTGCGCCGAGGAACCAGGCCACAAGATTTGGCCTGAGATCGAACGCTGTCGTGAATTGTGCGGCGGAGATAGTTTTTATCGGCACAGGCTCCCCCTTTCAGGCCGTCGTGGGGAGCGGGTCGGTTCCCTCGCTCAAGATGGCGAGATATCGCCGGTAACTGAACACGCGCCCCCGTTTGCGCCCGGTGATTTCTTCGACGATGCCGAACCGTTCCAGATCGGCGAGCGCCGCATTGACCGTGGGGGCTGAGAGCCCTGTTTGCTGAACGAGTTGGTTGGCCGTCAGGAACGGGTTTTGCTGAAAAAGATCGTGGATACGCAGCGCGGAGCCTGCCCGGTCGCTCTCTGTCGTGATCCGCTCGCGGTCTTCCTTGAACAGATCGACAATCCGGGTTGCTGCTTCGAATGCCTGATTGGCCGTATCCGCAACACCGGCAAGGAAGAAATCGAGCCAGGCTTCCCATGCCCCGTGCTCTCGCACCTCCTGAAGCAGGCGGTAATAGTCGGCGCGATGCGTTTTAAGGTAGAGGCTCAGATAGAGCAGCGGCTTGCGCAGCACACCGTTGACGCACAGGTACAGCGTCACCAACAAGCGACCGATCCTGCCGTTTCCATCCAGGAACGGGTGGATGGTCTCGAATTGGACGTGCAGCAACCCTGCCTTGATCAGGGCGGGCAGACGCGAGCCGTCCTCGTGCATGAAGCGCTCAAGCGCATCGAGACAAGCATCCATCTCGGTCGGCGGTGGCGGCACGAACAGTGCGTTGCCTGGACGTGAACCACCGATCCAGTTCTGAGACCGCCGAAACTCGCCGGGATTTTTCGTGCCGCCGCGCCCGCTTTGCAGCAGTCGCTCATGCATCTCGCGGATCAGACGTAATGACAGCGGAAGATCTTCCAGACGCTCCAGCCCATACATCATCGCATCGACATAGTTCGATACTTCACGGATGTCGTCGATCGGTTGGCCGGCCTGCGCCTCGGTTTCGAAGCGGAGCAGGTCCGAAAGGGTGGACTGCGTTCCTTCGATCTGGGACGAGAGGACTGCTTCCTTCCTTACATACATGTAGAGGAACAGCTCCTGACGCGGGAGCAACATCGTGATCCCGTCCAGACGACCTAACGCGCGTTCGGCCAGGCCTAGCCGCTCCAGAAGGGCCAGCACGTCGATCGGCGGTTCGGGCGGCAGTGAGGGCGGCACGAAGGCGCGCACGATTTCTCCCGCAACAGGGGTCTCGACAAAGCGGCCTAGCCGGAGGCTGAATGCTGATTCGGACATGCTCCCACTATGCGAGAGCGGCCTTATTTAAGCAATTGGCTTTTGGCTTAAATAGGCGTTGAACTAAAGTAAGTGCTCTTAAATAACGGTCGACAACATTATGGGCGCGTACACGCAAAAGGTTCGTAGCAGCATTTTTCCCGCCTTCAATGACGGAACCCCTGCCGATCGCATTCGCCCTTTGGCCCGTCGCCGACAACACGGTCTTTCACGAACAACCCATCGAGATCATCATCGCTATAGACGCTGATATGTCGGGCTGTAGCGTAGAAACGGCGGTGATCGACGGTGCGTATGCTACTTGGTGACGTTGCGGCCATCAGCGGTGATCGGCGGCAATATCGCGCTATAGAGGGCAATCGGCGGGATGGCGGGCCATGCGGGATACCGATGGGCACGATACCTACTCCATAGCCCTCTATATCCCTCCTAAATAAGGACTTCTGCTTTGCGCCTCCATTCTTGCCACTCGCTTACGGGAACCGTGGTGACGCTCCAAGCGGAAAGCTCTGCCGTAATGACAGAGTTCGGGACCGGGCTGTCCAAGGATGCTCGTCAGCCTATTGATTATTGAGGCGCACCGCGCTTTGCCTCATGATCGTGTTGAACTCGGCCTATGCCATCCTTTCTTTGAGATGGCGGTCTGGAGATCTGTGTCAGGAGGATGATTTCTTCGCTGGGATTTTCAGTCGAGGGGTACGCAACGCCATTCTGGACGAAGCCATGATGCTTGAGGATGCGTTGTAATTTCTCATTCGCCTTCCGCGTCGTCGCGTAAACGAGTTTGGCACGCGCCGCATCTAGCAGGCTCGTGATGAGGTTCCGGGTCTGCTTTCCGCGATGCTTTTGCTCGACGAAGAGCCATCCTATTTCACGCGTGAAGTCACCAGAATTGGCCGTAGCCTGCGCCTTCTGAAAAACACCGTTTCGGTAAGCGAGAGCCGGTTTCTTAAGAGCCCCGACGCCAACAATTGCCTTCTCATATCGAATGAAGCCCAAGACATCCGCCCTCTTGAGACGAGCCTCAATGCCATCCGCGACTTCACCTCCCTTCTTTACGAGGAGCGCGAAATCATCGAGTTCGTTTTTGGTACATTCGCCGGGCTTCTTGATTTGAACCGAGTATTTCTCCTTCTCGACCTTGTCGACGGCGATCTTGAGCGCGCCCTTGAAAATTGGGTGGAGATCTTCCTTCGTCAGCTCTTCTGCGGCCTTACCCTTAGCATTGATCGTGAAGTTGGCGGTGCCTTTCGCGATGACGTCCAGAAGCTTTCTATCGTTTAGAAGTTGGTCGACTAACTCGTCACGAAGCTTGGTCCGCTCACGCTCCGTGACGGGATCATCGCGCTTGTCCTGACGGAAAATCGTTCGAAGTCTCGAGGCAATATCGTTGGTTTCTGAGTTGATGCGAGTGACGTAAGCTTGGATGGTGTCGAGAGCGCTTTCGGTATCGCCAAGCTTGCTGTCAGCCCAGCCGAGTTGATCGGCCATGCTCTGGATGCTGACATCTAAAGAAGCTTCGAGCTGACCGAGTTCCTTTGTTATACGGCCTGCTGCGGCCTCAAACCGCTCGGCGAATGCGCGCGCTTCGCTTTCGAGGAAGATTTTCAGAAGCTCGGTTGGATGCAGTGCGCGATTACGTCGCCCATCACGCGTGCAGTAGATACCCTTGGGAGTGCAGTGTGGCTTCGTGGCGCTGCTCGGGATATCGATTCGCAAAAACGGCTTGCCGTCGTCATTTTCGATGCTGACATCGATAGCGACCGGAGGGATGCACCCCAAAGCTTTGTTGGCTATCTGGAGTATCGTTCCATCGCCAACATCACATCCCACCACGACGCCGACCTGTGCGCCTCCATCGTTGGCGCGTTCGTCGACGCCGGCAAGGATGGCTCCGCCACCCGCGTTGGCGAACGCGACCAAGTCTTCAGCAGACACTCCGTCAGGGCCGCGCTTGAAGTCCGCGCGATCACCTTCCCCTGCCTGCAGCAGAGTTGCGGTGTCCGCAGTTACTGTCCTAGTGATCTTATTTGAAGGCATTTCTAACACTAGCATATCGCGGTCTTCGAAAACACTGGAAGCTCCGCATTTTGCCTGAACTTCCTGCGTTTTCCGAACGCAGGCTCCGTCAGTGATCGTAGATCACGCCGATGATCGGCCGAGCATATGCCATGATCGGCATGTTCGGTGCTCCCTCAATGCTTTCGGTCGCAATGACGACAGATTCGCCGAGACCGCCGATCGTCTCAAATTGGCGCAGATACGGGAAGGCGGAGGTCACTTGAGATCCGACCCGCTTCAGGATGCTCGTGCCGTCATCCAGAGTTAGCGCGACGACCTGTCCCTCAAGCGCCGACAATTCCCCCGCCGTCAGCACTTTTCCTCCCAGTATCGTCTGACCCGGAAGCGCAAGTGGAACCGCGCTTTCTTCCCGCACCCGATAAGCCACCTCTACTTTGGCGAGGATCGGATCGCTTTCGATTTCGATGGCCTCTTCACGGCCATGGGGCGGCGGCAGATGACTGAGCAGAAGGCCTACGACACGATGCACATCAATACCATGATCCTCGAAGGCTAGGGTAGGACGACTTTTCCTTGGGTCGGTCGCTTCGGCAGCGAGTGAAAAGCCCTCGCCATTTCTGGGACGCAGGAGACGACGGGCATAAGCCTGCTTTCCACGCCGAGCGACGACCAAACTATGGTCGCGCGCTGGCGAAGGCTCCGCCTCGACGATAGCTACGGATCCAGCCGGCATCGCGAAACCCATCGTGTCGTGCCTTATGTAAAACAGGGCCTTATCGTCGAACCAACTGCTCGAAAAAATTTCGCACTCGGCTACCTGGCTTTCTCCCAACGGGAGATGGCCGGTGAACGCCGCGATATCTTGTCTGACGGGAATGCTGAACGCCGGTACCTTGACCGGGATTAACGTCACGACATTAGTTGGTAGCGCTTCGGTCAGTGGCTCACGCCAGCGATAGCGGCGGAATTCGCCGTGAACGCGCTCGACGCCAGCACGGAGACGCTTCAGGTCGCCATCAACACGCTCGACATCAGCATAGCTGATCGACGCCTTGTCGTGGTGTGAAGTGTTCAGGATGCGCCGTGTGTCGGCGCCAGCAGTCATCGCCTGATCGTTGCAAAAATCATTCAACACCGGGCTGCGGAACAATTCATTCGAGCGACCGCTGACCAATGCTTTCAGTCGGTCGAACAGCGGCACCAGTGTCGGTGCCTTGGTCGGCGCGGAGTGTGCAGGATAGGCAGGATCATCAAAGAGGTCACCGAGTCTTGCTTCGATGAAGATCCTGGCTTCGTTCGCATAGTCCTGCGCGTAAGATGCGACGTCGGGATTTGCGATGAATAGCTGACGTTTCCGGTCCAGTTCATCGACAGCAAGCGACGTCTCGAGCGTGGCACGCGAGATATTCACCGGGTGGACGGACCGATGCGCGATCAAATCGGCGGGCCGGGATTCCTGTACCAGCGTCCGCGCAAAGCTGCGATCATGTGTCGTGGTGACAATCTGAGCGCCGTCACTCGCGAGTTGGGTAAACGCTCGGGCTAGACGCTGTCGATTATCATAATCGAGCAGATCCTGCGGGTCATCGAGCACCAAGATCGTTAGGCCACCACTGGTCTTCAGCACATATTCCCGGAACGCGAGGTAGAAGGCCATCAACCCCGCGCGCAGCGCAGAGGAATTTGACACGTGTTGGGCAGGAGCGCGAACAATACCTCGCCCCACTTGAATGTCGATGACGCCCTGTGCACTCATCCCTGAGGCTAGTGGCTTAGGCGCAAACGACGTGGCGTTCTGGTAGATCTGATCACGCCAATATTCCGCGCGATCATGGAGTTGGCGCCGCAAGCCCTCCACTTGCTCCTGTGCCAGCGCGCCGATGGGAACAATTTCGTCTAGCGCCTTGGCACACTGGCCACAAGCCTCGATCCGCGCAAGTTTTGTCTGCCGTGACTTGAGCGAAGCGTCGAGCCGGTCTGTGAGGGTGATCGCGGCCGAGATAGGTGCTACTCCTTTCACGATCTCGTCAAGGCGACTGAGGCTTCCGCCGATAGAAGCGGCATGTTCCTGCATCCCCACAACGACTTCCCCTGCTGCCGTGCCTCCACCATTGCGAACCTTCTCTAATGCAGACCGCAAGGCACCAGGATTTGCTGCCATCCACTCGGCAAAGGCCAAGGCGCGTTCGATTCTGGCGATCATGATCGGGAGCTTGCCAACTTCGGCGACCATATTTTCCGGCAGGGCCTCGCTCTCCGGTTCTTCAAACGGCGGCAGCGCAGCCGTTGCCGCCTCAACCAGCTCTTTGGCTAGAGGTTGTAACGCCCGCAGCGTGCCGCGGAAGCCGTCGGTGGCGAACAGTTCTTCTTTGAGTCCCGTATCGAGCAGTGCGCCAGGGTGCTTTGGCAGATCGCGCTCCATCTCTGCGCGAAGCGCTTCCGGCAAGTCGCGCGACAATGTTCCCGACCATCGACGTTCCCACTGGGCGATCGTCTGCGCGACGAGTTCGCCATCGTCGCGCACTTGTCGTATATGTTCCGCAACTGCCATGTTGGTATCGGGATCGATCACGCCCGCAAGTGAATGCCGACAGACGGCGCAATGGTCTTCCTGCGTCTCCCCCTGTTCGGCCATCCAGGTCGCGACGCGCGCATAGAGCTGGGTTCGACGGGCCAGCGTCGGATTGTCCGCAAGTTCCGAAAGCATCGATGCCTCGGTTCGCAGTGTCTTGAGCAAATCGCGAGCCTTCGCGATTGCCTCAGCGTCCAGCACGAGTTTCCCGATCCGCTCGATGCTGGGAAGCGTGCGCACCATCCGGAGTTGCTCGATCGCCGGCCCGATATTCTCCTCCAGGTCCTTGCGTTGGCTGGCGACCTCCGGATCAAAACTATCTCCCAAAACCTCCCGTGCGTCGGCGAGCCCCTCGGCCTTAAGTTTCTCGAAATGGATCTGAAGTCGAATAACGACTTCCGCTGCACTCTCGTCTGCTGCGTTGGGAAGAGCATCTGCCGGTCTCATCGCCGGAAACTCCTCGATCCGCGCTTCGAGGTCACGCCTGTGCTCGGCAAAACCGTCGTCGATCCGATCGAGCTCATTCTTGCGCTCTTTCGTTATATCACCGGCGATCTTCTTGCTCGCTTTCCCCGCATGACGTGCCAGATCGACTAAGTCCGCGAGCCCTGTCAACTTGGCAATCGCGACACCCAGTTCAGAGCTGCTACCGATTTGGAGAAAGGGAAGAATCCCCGGCATAGAGGTGCCCAGCCGAAACGCGATAGGGTCGACACCAAGGGTCGCGATGTCCGGCCCCTCCTCAACCAACTTTCCGTTCGTCTTACGGGTCTGCGTGCGCCGCACCGGCGGAAGCAGGTTACCGCCCACATCGGCGAAGGTTAGTTCTACCCAAGTATCCGCCGGGATCGACTTTGCCGATGCGTCGGGCGTCCAGTCGTTGGCATGCGGCAGCGGAGTAACAGGGCTGATTATATGCTTGGTCGGGTCCACATCCCGATCAATGATGCAATCAAAATCGCGATCACCGCCCTCGGGCAGCCGCTGCGGGCGCAGCAATTGCCCTGTCAAGCACCAGATTATGGCATTCACAAGCGAAGTCTTGCCGGATCCGTTCCACCCTTCAAACATAGTGATGGGTTTCACTGGCTCGAAAACAAAATCGTCGGGTGCGCTGGTGGCGGTCCCATAGGCATGAAGGCCGGCAAAGCGATGTGCCACGAGCTTTACCAGCTTCAGGTGTTGCACTGCTCGGCTCGAAGCCGAAACCGGGGTAGCAAGTGTGGGAGCTACGTTGGCAATAGCGTCGATGATCGCCTCGCAGTCGGTGGCCATCACGTTGCCAGCCCACTTGCGGTTGCTTCGATACCAATTGAGTACTGATCGGGCATGGTCCGTCGCGACAGCTAAAGAGTGCCCCTCGTTGGTGGAAATCGCTCGTCCCGAAATCAGGTCGGCTAGCAGGATGTCGGTGGTCAATAGGTGCAGAGGCCGGACTGTTGTCGACACCGCACCATCACTGCCCTTATTAACTCCCATCTCACCTCCCCCTAGCTCAGCGCTTACCAGATTTTCGCAGCGATACTGACCTTTGTATAGACTACGACAGTGAACGTGCCACCTCCTCTTGGAAAATCGGCGATGCAGTCTTAGCGCTGATCTTCCTCTCACGCGATCATGACGGCCGATCGTGAAAAAGTTTTGATTGGGAAGCGATGAACAGGCTTCATGAGAAGGGGTTCATCAGCAATCCAGTCGGCGAAGCAAAATCCGTAGTCTTGACCATCGAAGGCGTCAGGCAGCCAGAAAAGCTGTTCCGCGCGATTTTTCAGGCCCACGAACAGTGATGATCTGTAAAGACGCTAAAGAAGCCGCAGGCTGAGCTGTCGATCATTTTGCTCAGCGCTGCTCTGCATCAGTGATGACAATGTGACGCCCAGCAGGCGGATACCTTTCACTGTCGGGAACAGCGGGGTGAGGAGCTGAGAGGCTACGCTCTCAAGATCCTTGTCGTTTCGGATGGGTATTTCAGCGGTCCGGCTGCGCGTGATCTGCTGGAAATCAGCATATTTCACCTTCAACGTCACCGTCCGCCCGGTCAACCCCTTGGCCTCACAGCTTCGCCAGACCTTCGCTGACAGTGCGGCGATCTCCGCCTTGGCCTGGTCGAGCATGAAGATGTCCGCGTCGAACGTGTCCTCGGCGCCAATCGATTTTCTTTCGCGATTCGGCTCCACCGGCCGATTATCGATGCCTCGCGAGACACGATAGTACCAGCCGCCGGATTTCCCGAAATGCTCCCGCAGGAATTCCGGCGATTTCTCCCTGAGATCAGCGCCGGTCACAATGCCAAGGCGCTCCATCTTCGCTGCCGTGGCAGGGCCGACCCCGTGGAATTTCTTGACCGGCAGCTCGGCCACGAACTGCGGGCCGCGCGCCGGAGTGATGACGGCCTGGCCGTTGGGCTTGTTCAGGTCGCTCGCCATCTTGGCGAGAAACTTGCAATAGCTGATCCCGGCTGATGCATTGAGGCCCGTCACCTCCTTGATCCTGTTGCGGATTATCTGAGCGATCTCGGTTGCGGCAGGGATGCCCTGCTTGTTCTCGGTGACATCGAGATAGGCTTCATCCAGCGACAGGGGCTCGATCAGGTCGGTGTGCTCAGCGAAGATCTCACGGATTTGCGCCGAGACGGCGCGGTAGACTTCGAAGCGGGGCTTCACGAAAACCAGATCGGGGCAACGCCGCTTCGCCGTGACCGACGGCATCGCCGATCGCACACCATATTCGCGCGCTTCATAACTTGCTGCGGCCACCACGCCGCGCGCGGCTGAACCGCCGACCGCGACCGGCTTGCCGCGCAGCTCGGGATTGTCGCGCTGTTCGACCGAGGCATAGAAGGCATCCATATCGACATGGATGATCTTGCGGACCATGCCCTCCCGATCATCCCTCTCCTCGATCTGTTCTGCGTGCCCCGACATGGAAAATGCTCAGCCAGCCTCAGGAGTGGGCTTTTCGATGAGCTCAAGCAGGTCGTCATCGAGCGGGCGTTGCAGCGTCTTTGCCTCATGCCAGTCTGCCCCCAGCCAGGTCTCGACGTCCTCCCGGCTGGTCAGGATCACAGGCATGGCTTTGGGGTGGATCGGCTTCACGATGTTGTTCGGCTCGGTGGTGAGAAAGGCGAACAGTTCATGCTGGCCGGGACGCGGGGTCCGGTTCGATCCGCGAACGCCTTCCCAACGCGTCCAGATGCCGGCGAAGAAGAACAGCGGCTGGCTGTCGTCCAGAGCGAACCAGTAAAGCGGTTTGCGCCTCGTCACGGGGTCAGGCGTCTGTCCGTATTCCGAGAAGGCCGTGGCCGGGACCACGCATCGGTTTTCGATTCCAAGCCATTGCTGCCAATGTCTTATCCACGTCTTGCGGACATTGGTGACGCCTGTGTCGGGCGCCTCGGGTGACTTCAGGTGTTCGGCCGGTGTCGGCATGCCCCAGGTCAGGGAGGCCAGTTCTCTGTTGCCGTCGATGTTGCGAACAACCGGCGCCGGACGATCAGGATAAACATCCAGCGACGGTTCAAGATTGCCGAGGCTGTCATGGGTTGCTGCCACGAAATCCCGGATCGCCTGCTGGTTCGTCGTCAGATTGTAGAGATTACACAAGCCCGATCCTCCGGTTTTACTCTGCTCCCATAATAAAGACCTCGAACGGGCCTGTCGTTCACATCTCGCCGGACTCAGATTGACTCCTGGCGAAAATGAGAACAAATAAGGAACATAACAGCGAGAATCCACAGTGACAACCCTCGGAGCACCAAACGCGCATGACTACGCGCCCCCTCAATCCAGCCATTCTGGCGCTGCGTGAACGTATCACGCAGTTGGAGGGAGATGGTGCGCGCACGCGGGAGGTTCTGCCCTTCGGCGTGCCGGTTCTGGATCGGAGGTTGCCGGGTGGCGGACTGGCGCTTGGCTGCCTGCATGAGGTGGCGGGCGGCGGGAATGGCGCTGTCGACGGTGCGGCAGCCGCCTGTTTCGTGGCCGGGATAGCCGCTAGAACACCTGGCAAGGTTCTGTGGTGTGTCGCGCAGCAGGATCTGTTCGCGCCGGGACTGGAACAGGCTGGCCTCGCCCCTGATCGCGTCATCCATGTCGAGGCCGGGGACGACAAGTCGGTTCTTGCCTGCATGGAGGAAGGGTTGCGGCATGGCGGACTCGGCGCGGTGGTCGCCGATGTCGCCCGCCTGCCTATGACCGCTTCGCGGCGGCTGCATCTGGCCGCGAAGGAGAGCGGGACCATAGGCATCGCCCTGCGGCGCTGGCGACGGCAAGCCGAGGCTAGCGATTTTGGGCAGCCGACGGCGGCGATGACGCGGTGGCGGGTGTCAGTGCTTCCGTCGCAACCCTTGCCGGTTCCGGGCGTCGGACGCGCGCGCTGGCTCATCGAGCTGATCCGCGCCCGTGCGGGGGAATCCCTCGATATTGAACTGGAGGCGTGCGATGGCTCGGGTCATCTCGGTCTTCCTGCCGACATGGCCGACAGACCGGCTGCGGCGGAAGACTGGCGACACAGCGCTGCCGGTTGAAGCGCCTCTGGTCCTCGTCGGGCGAGACCGGAACCGGCGCATCGTCACTGCGGCAGATGCGGCGGCAAAAACGCTCGGACTGCGGGTCGGGATGCCTGTCACCAAGGCGCAGGCGCTGGTGCCGGGGCTGGCCATCGAACCCGCCGACCCCAAGGCCGATGCGGAAGGCCTGGAGCGTCTCGCCCTCTGGGTATTGCAGCGCTTCAGCCCCATCGTTGCTGTCGATCTACCGGACGGCATCGTCATTGAGTCCACCGGCGCCGACCATTTACACGGCGGCGAGGCTGCCATGCTGGATGCGCTTATCGGTCGGCTGACCCTTTCGGGTGTTGCTGCCCGCGCCGCCATGGCCGACACTTGGGGCGCCGCCCATGCGCTCGCCCGATACCGGGCCGATCCGATCCTGATCTCCGAGCCGGGAAAGGCAGAGGCCATGTTGGCGCCTTTGCCGCTGGAGGCGCTTCGCCTGCCGCCTTCCATCCCGGCTGGGCTGCGCGATCTGGGTTTCAACTCCATAGGTGATCTGATCGGTCAGCCCCGCGCGCCGCTCACCCGCAGGTTCGGTCCGGAACTCGGACGCAGGCTCGACCAGGCGCTTGGGCTGGCCGCAGAGCCGATCACGCCCGTCCGTCCCGAAGACATGATCGAAGCGAGGCGCAGTTTTGCCGAGCCGATCGGTGCGGCCGAGACCATCGCGCGCTATATCGGCAAGCTAGTTGTCTCCCTCTGCGCTAGTCTGGAAGAACGCGGCCTGGGCGCGCGCAGGCTCGATCTGCTGTGCCATCGCATCGACAACCGCATCGAGACGGTCCGCATCGGGCTGGCCCGGCCGGTTCGCGATCCGAAACGGCTGACCCGGCTGCTTTGCGACAAGATCGAAACCATCGATCCCGGCCTCGGCATTGAGATCATGTCGCTTGCGGCCACCATCACCGAGCCTCTGGAGGCGCGGCAGGCGGTCACTTCGCTGATCGATACGCCGGAATCTGATCTTTCGGGCCTGATCGACACGCTGGCCAACCGGGTCGGAGCGCGAGCGATCTATCGCTTTGCCCCCGTCGCCAGCGATGTGCCGGAACGATCTGTCCGCCGCATCCCGGCCTTGGCCGAGGAGACAGGCGCAAGCTGGCCGGATCACTGGCCGCGTCCGTCGCGGCTCTTGATGCGGCCAGAGCCAATCGAGACCATGGCGCTTCTGCCCGACCATCCGCCGAACTGGTTCTCCTGGCGCGGTGTGCGTCGGCGGGTGCGCCGGGCCGACGGCCCCGAGCGGGTGTTCGGCGAATGGTGGAAGCGCGACGCCGAACTGGTTGCGGTGCGCGATTATTTCCGCATCGAGGATGACGCCGGCGAGCGTTTCTGGATCTTCCGCGCCGGCGATGGCGAGGATGCTGCCACCGGCTCGCATCGCTGGTTCCTGCATGGAATCTTCGGATGACGGACGCTCCGAACAATGGCCCGCGCTATGCCGAATTGCAGGTGACGTCGCAATTCTCCTTCCTCCGCGGTGCTTCCTCGGCCGAGGAGTTGTTCGCAACCGCCGCCCTCATGGGGATCGAGGCACTCGCTGTCGTGGACCGCAACTCCGTCGCAGGGATCGTCCGTGCGCATGAGGCGGCGAAGGCCACCGGAGTCCGGCTGATCGTCGGCTGTCGCCTTGATCTGGCCTGCGGCATGTCGGTGCTGGTCTATCCCACCGACCGCGCGGCCTGGTCGCGGCTGTGCCGTCTGATGACGCTCGGCAAGGGACGGGCCGGTAAAGGGGGATGCCATCTCGAATGGGCTGATCTCGTCGCCTATGGCGAGGGTCTGATCGCGGTACTGGTACCGGACCTCGCCGATGAGGACTGTGCCCTGCGCCTGCGCCGCCTGCGCGAGGCGTTCGGGGACCGCGCCTATCTGGCGCTGACACTGCGACGCCGCCCCAATGACCAGATGCGGCTGTGGGAACTGTCACAACTGGCGCAGCAGGCGCGGGTGCCGACCGTCGTGACCAATGACGTGCTGTTCCACGAGCCCGGTCGCCGCATGTTGCAGGATGTGGTGACGGCCATCCGCCACAGCACGACAATAGACGCCCTCGGTCTTCGGCGGGAGCCCCATGCCGACCGCTATCTCAAGCCGCCCGCCGAGATGTACCGCCTGTTCGCCCGCTGGCCCGAGGCTTTGGCGCGAACGCTGGAGATCGCGCGGCGCTGCACCTTCAGTCTTGACGAACTCCGCTACCAATATCCCGAGGAACGGGCCGATCCGACCCTGACCCCGCAGCAAACGCTGGAGCGCCTGACCTGGGAGGGCGCGGCAACCCGATATCCCGAAGGCGTTCCGGATGAGGTGACGGCGGCCCTGCGCCATGAGCTGACCCTGATCGGCAAGCTCGAATATGCTCCCTATTTTCTGACCGTGAACAGCATTGTCCGCTTCGCGCGTTCGAAGGGCATCCTCTGCCAGGGGCGTGGCTCGGCGGCGAACTCCGCCGTCTGTTATGTTCTGGGCATCACCGCCATTGATCCCGGCCGCAACGATCTCCTGTTCGAGCGCTTCGTTTCCGAAGAACGTCGCGAGCCACCCGACATCGACGTGGATTTCGAGCACGAGCGACGCGAAGAGGTCATCCAGTGGGTCTATAATCATTATGGCCGAGAGCATGCCGCGCTGACCGCCACCGTCATCCGCTATCGCTCCAAGGGAGCGCTGCGTGATGTCGGCAAGGCCATGGGCCTGCCCGAGGATCTGATCCAGTCCCTGTCCGGCCAGCTCTGGGCCTGGTCGGAAACCGGCGTCTCGGATCAGCAGATCCGTGAGCTGAACCTCAACCCCGAAGATCGACGCCTGCGTCTGACCCTGGAACTGGCTGCCCAGCTCCGCGGTGCGCCGCGCCATCTGTCGCAGCATCCCGGCGGTTTCGTCCTGACCCACGACCGGCTCGATGATCTTGTGCCGATCGAACCTGCCGCCATGGCGGATCGCCAGATCATCGAATGGGATAAGGACGATATCGACGCCCTGTGTTTCATGAAGGTGGATGTGCTGGCGCTCGGCATGCTGACCTGTATGCGCAAGGGGCTCGACCTGATTGCGGAGCACAAGGGGATCGAACTCGATCTGGCGACGATCCCGGCCGAAGACCCACGCACCTATGCCATGATCCGCAAGGCGGACACGCTCGGCACATTCCAGATCGAGTCTCGCGCGCAGATGTCGATGCTGCCTCGCCTGAAACCACGCACCTATTACGACCTCGTGGTGCAAGTCGCCATCGTCCGGCCCGGACCAATCCAGGGTGACATGGTTCATCCCTATCTCCGCCGCCGCGAAGGGCTGGAAGAGGTTCATTACCCAACGCCGGAGCTGGAGAAGGTGCTGGGAAAAACGTTGGGCGTGCCCTTGTTTCAGGAACAGGCCATGCGCGTGGCCATCGAATGCGCGGGCTTCACCCCCGGCGAAGCCGACCTGCTGCGCAAGAGCATGGCGACCTTCAAGTTCACCGGCGGGGTCTCGAAGTTCCGCGACAAGCTGATCGAGGGCATGGTGGCCAATGGCTATGAACAAGAGTTTGCCGAACGCACCTTCCGGCAGTTGGAGGGCTTCGGCTCCTACGGTTTCCCCGAGAGCCATGCCGCATCCTTCGCACTCGTGGCCTATGCGTCGGCTTGGTTGAAATGCTGGCACCCCGATGCCTTCTGCGCCGCGCTTTTGAACTCTCAGCCCATGGGCTTCTATGCCCCGGCGCAGATTGTTCGCGATGCGCGCGATCATGGCGTCGAGGTGCGTCCGGTCTGCGTTAATGCCTCCCGCTGGGACTGCACGCTGGAGCCGGCCGGCGACGAAACTCGCTTCGCGGTGCGCCTTGGTCTGCGCATGGTCAAGGGGCTGGCCAATGCCCATGCCGGCGCCATTGCCGCCGCACGGGCCGATCAGCCCTTCACATCGGTTGACGACCTTTGGCGCCGTTGCGGCGTTCCGGTCGCGGCATTGACGAGAATCGCCGAAGCCGATGGTTTTCGTCCGGCCTTTGGCCTCGCCCGTCGGGAGGCGCTTTGGGCCATCAAGGGCCTGCGCGATGAAGAACTGCCGCTCTTCGCCGCCGCCTCAGCGCGGGCGGGCGCGACCATTGCGGAGGTCAAAGAGCCTGCGATCAGCTTGCGCGCCATGGCTGCCGGGCGCGAGGTGGTCGAGGACTACAGCCATACCGGCCTGTCGCTGCGCCGCCATCCGGTTTCCTTCCTGCGTGCTGATCTCGCGAGACGTCGGATCGTCTCCTGTGCCGAGGCCATGGGGTCACGCGATGGGCGATGGCTGGAAGCGGCCGGGATCGTTCTCGTTCGCCAGCGTCCCGGCTCGGCCAAAGGGGTGATGTTCGTAACCGTGGAAGATGAAACCGGCATCGCCAATCTCGTCGTCTGGACCAAGGTGTTTGAGAAGTTCCGCCGTATCATCCTGTCCTCGGGCATGATCGCCGTGAAGGGCCGTATCCAGCGCGAGGGCGAGGTTGTGCATCTCGTCGCGCATAGGATCACCGATCTGTCACGGGAACTGGCGAGCATCGGGCAGCGGGACGCCGCCTTTCCGCTGCCGCATGGTCGTGGCGATGAATTCCACCACGGATCGTCCTCGCCAGATCCCCGCGGTCAGCCACCCAAGGTGTCGAGAACGCGCGATATGTATGTGCGCGACCTGCATATCGACGCCATCAGGGTCAGAACGCGGGATTTTAAGTGAAATCGGGACTGCCGGGATAATCAGATCAGCGGCGGCGCACCAAGCTTGACCGCATACGGTCACTAAATCATCGCCGTTGCTTCCGCCGACTCTATTCAAAGGCTTGGGGACGCCGCCCCCGAGCGCGGCGCAAGGGATCGCTGACGCTCGACCGGGACGGTTTCCCCGGCCTTCCTCCACTTCGTTCCTCCGTTACGTGCAGGCCGGGTGATCCCCCTCCATCCCGATCGCTCTTGCACCTTTCACCCCCCGGTCTCGCCGACGGGCAAGGGTTCAGGAGCGCGCGCTTCGCGGCTCTGAACCCAAACCGGAAGGATTAGAGATATGACCAACACAGCCAACACCCCCAGCAATGTCATTTTCAATGGCGATTGCATCGACGTGATGCGGTCCTTTGACCGCGCATCGGTGGATTTCATCCTGACCGACCCGCCCTATGTGACGAACTTCCGCGACCGGCAGGGCCGCACTATTGCCAACGACGATAACGGCCGCTGGCTTCGCCCGGCGTTCACTCAGATGCACCGCGTTTTGAAGGACGGCGGCTTTTGCGTCAGCTTTTATGGGTGGAACAAAGTCGATCTTTTCATGGACGCATGGAAGGCGGCAGGCTTCCGAGTTGTCGGGCATCTTGTTTTCCGCAAGCGTTATGCGTCATCAACGCGCTTCCTTCGCTATCAGCACGAACAGGCTTATTTGCTGGCAAAGGGTAATCCGACTTTGCCCGCCCAGCCTATCCCTGACGTGCTGGACTTTCCTTATACCGGCAACCGGCTGCATCCGACGCAGAAACCCGTCGAAGCCTTGACGCCGCTTATCGAGGCGTTCACGAAGCCCGGCGATTTAGTGCTGGACCCGTTCAGCGGCAGCGGTTCGACCCTGGCGGCCGCGCAGCAGACTGGGCGTAACTGGACCGGCATCGAATTGGACAACGCCCACTATCACACCGCCAGAAAGCGCCTTGCGGAGCTGCAACACCACCGGGTGGCCGCATAGCCCCTTTGCACCGGCGCTCGTCGATGGGGCGGGCGCCATCATGCCACCATTTTACGAAAAGGACCTCACAATGCGCCGGATTGTTACGGTTGATCACCATGGCGGCTGCATAGGCTTGGGCGAGGACGCGAATGGCATTCCGGCACGCGGAGAACCGAAACAGGCCGCAGCCCTTCCGATGGATTTCAGGCTTCACCTCGCAAGCGGAGAAGTGCTGTTCGAGGGCCGTTGCGGTGACATCGATGCCGATTGGTGGAACGGTTTCGAGCCGCTGAATTACCTATGGCATCCGTTCCATTGCCGCCGCCTGTCATACCGCCGTGCAGGAACTCAAGACGCCTGGCGCTCGCTTCGCCCATAAAAAAATTGTATGGCCGCAAGTCGCCGCCGCCGTCCCAGCCGGGACGGCGGCTTTCGCGCGTCCATTCGGCATCGCGTTGGAAAAACACGCTCGCCGGGCGGGGCCCGGCTCGCAGGACAATGCAAGCATTGTCGGAACGCATTGGGGCACTGATCGGGTTACGCGGACCAGTTATCTCTCAACGAGGGCTACCCCTGTGGCCGGACGTACCGAATGATCTTTATGCGGGCAGCGCTTGCGCGCCCGACATAGGGAGGAAGCGCCATGCTCAGCATCGATTGGCGTACTCCGGCGGCTTACAGGCACACTAGGAATCTGCCGGCCGCCGGTTTCGCCTGGGAATACCTTCGCCGCAACAACGAATACCGCCAGGAATACAGGGCTCTGGCGGCGAGTAAGCAGTCGGCTTCCGGACATCTGGAGGCGTTCGTCGAGCGTTGGGGTGTGCGATTTCCCCAGCAATCCCGACGAGCCGCATGAACAGCAGACCATAATATGGTCGCCAAAACTCCAGCCACAAGCAGTGAGGTTATCAGAGGTCGAGGCCGATGGAGCTCACGGCAGCTCCTTGTTCACGCTGGCGCATCTTGATGGTCTGGAGCTTCGCCGAGCGACTGACGGCTGGCACGGCATATGGCGTCTAGACGGAATAGCGCACCAATTCTGGTTGCCGGATGGCACACCGGACACAGCAGCCAGCTACGCGGTGACTTTGCCGCTGGACAGCTTTCTGGAATTGCGTATCCACGCGGCAAGACGACTGTGGCGCTCCCTGACACGCCGCCCGCCAGGCCCGGCCATCGGCACGCTCCCAGATCAATTGCGCGAATGGCACATCCTGTCCTTGCGCGCGCTGGACGCGAAACTGCGCGGTGAGAGCTATCGCGCCATTGCCGAAGTCCTGCTCGGCTTTCAGGGGACGAAAGAAGATTTTGAGAACGACCCGCGCAAGAACAAGGCGCGCCGTCTGGTCAAGCATGGCATCAGGATGATGCGGGGAGGCTATCGTCTGCTGCTTCACTACCCGGTCAAGCCGGGCAAGTCCTGACACTGGGATCTCAGCATCACGCCTTGTTTGCAGCGGCCTGCTCCAGAATCCGTTTATAGCCTTCACGCGAAAGCCATTGCGCGCGTGCCAGGTGGCTTTGCCAGCAGCGGTAGGTTCGCAATTCTTCGCCAATCGGATCTCGGTGCAGAACGATCTGCGCCACTTCCTTCCAGTCTGCATCTTCGGCCTTGGCATCGAGTAGCCGCAGGTAGGTCACAAAATGCTGCTCGTCATACGGCGTGATCTGATCGCCGGTCGGCGCGACGTCATCGACATCGGGATCGAGTTCAGTGGGTGTTTTCATTTCACTCCCCATCCGAAGAATTGCCTTGCTTGCGGTGCGCCCCCGCAACTGGCCCCTTTGACCTGGTGATCGGGAAGTTCGAAACCGTGACTAGACGGCCCCATGGCCTTTAGGCGGGTAGCCCTGGACATACGCCATGGGCTCCCCGACCATAGGGTCAAGGAGTTTGGTGTCGTCACGGCCGACACCAACCGCTAGTCAGGGGTTTCGACGCCCCCGGAGCAGTGCGTCTGCTCCATCTACATTCATAGCTGAACCGCGCAGGATTGTCTTCGGCAATTCGACGAGGCAGCCATCTCGCCTCTGAAATCTCACGTCTTTTTCCGTGCCAGCCCCGTCTTGGAGGGGGTGCCGCCAGCGAGTGGTCGCAAATGCGGCACGCTACACGCCGCCGGTGCCTCGCCATGGTTCGCCACAGTCCGCCGTCCCCGCGACGGCCTGTCTGTCTGACCAACCGGAGGCGATCCCATGACCCACGGCCGCAAAGCCGACCTGCCGCCGCGCCTGCTTCGCACCCAGGAAGCTGCACGCTTCCTCGGTATCTCGCTGCGCACCCTCGAAAAACACCGGACCTATGGAACTGGGCCCGTCTATCGGAAGATCGGCGGGCGCGTCCTTTACACCCTGCACGATCTGGAGGCCTGGAGCGCAGTCGGCTCGCGGAAATCCACGCGCGACCAAAATGCCGGTACGGTCTTTCCGGCGCGTCCGCTCACCCCTGCCGAGAGGGGTGAACTCTGAATGCTGTGCACCAACGATCATAAACCGTCGAGGCGCGATGCTGTCAGCGAGCGCAGCCACCTCGACCCATTCGTCGTAGCCACCGGAGACGCCGCGCCGCGCGATCAGCGCGACCTGATGGAACGACCGTTCTTCTCGCTGGCCAAATCCCCGCGCACCAGGCCCATTCTCTACAAGGCCGCCGATGTGGAGGTGCAGGTGCTCGCCATGCCCGAGCACGGCATGGCGACCATCTGGGATGCCGATGTGCTGATCTGGGCGGCGTCCCAGATCGTCGCGGCCGAGAACGCCGGCTTTCCCACCTCGCGCTTCTTTCGCTTCATGCCCTATCAGCTCCTGCGCGCGGTCGGCCGGTCCACCGGAAACCGCGACTATCTTCTGCTGAAGGCCGCACTCGCGCGGCTGCAATCGACCGTCATCGCGACCAGCATCCGCAATGGCGCGCATTGGCGGCGCCGCCAATTCTCATGGATCAACGAATGGGAAGAGATGACGACGCGCAGGGGCCGCGTCGAGGGCATGGAGTTCGTCCTGCCCGAATGGCTCTATCAGAGCGTCATCGATCGCTCGCTGGTTCTGGCAATCGACCCGGCATATTTCCGGCTGAAAGGTGGCATCGAGCGCTGGCTCTATCGCGTCGCCCGCAAGCATGCCGGACATCAGCCCGAGGGCTGGGTATTCGAGTTTTCTCACCTGCACCATAAATCTGGCAGCCTCGCACGGCCGTCTGACTTCGCGCTCGATCTGCGCCGGATTGCAGCCCGCCAATCTCTGCCCGGTTATCGTCTCCAGATCGAGTGGCAGGACGGGCGAGAACTGCTGCGCTTTCTCCCTGCAAAACTATCCACAGGCACTGTGGATAACCCTATGGAGGCAATCGGGACATCGGGCGCACGCAGCATCGGGACATCAGGCGCAAATCGCCGCCGACACTCTATAGAAGACTCTAACAATAAAACTAACTCTTCTTCTTTGACGCGCGCGCATCCGAGCCATGGTGCTGGTGCCAACCGCCGAGCTGCGCCATGATGCGCGCGCTCGATCTGTTCAGCGCAGCCGCCGGAGGCCGGTCGCTTGGCCTCCATCGCGCCGGCTTCATCACCGTTGCTGCCTGCGAGATCGTCAAATGGCGGCGCATCCTTTACGCAGAGAACAATCCTCATGTCCGCCTCTACGACGACATCCGTGGACTCACGGCAGCTCGCCTTGTTTCCGACCTTGGAATACTCCCCGACATCATCGTCGGCAGCCCGCCCTGCCAGGACATCTCCAGCGCCAACACCAAAGGCAAGGGGATCGAGGGCGAACGGTCGGGCCTCTACCTTGAAGCCGTCCGCCTGGTCGGAGATTGCCGCCCTCGCTGGTTCGCTTTTGAGAACAGCGCTAATCTCAGAACTCGCGGCGCTGACCGAGTGCTCGGCGAGCTGGAAGCGCTCGGCTACGCCACAGAACCGTGCGTGGTGGGTGCTGCGGACGTCGGCGCCAACCATATACGCAAGCGGTCATGGCTCATCGGCTATGATCCCGAGCAGCTTGCCAACACCCATGGCCTCGGATGGAATGAAAGACGCCGCAGGCGGCGGAGCGGGATCGACATATCCGCTGCGGGCAATCCTGGCGACTCCGAGGAAATCGGATGCGGATCGAGGTGGCAGGGGCGACGTTCTCAGCCAGTTGCAGGGCCATGCCAGCCGCCATGCGGGTATGCTGCCGACGCCGGTGAAGCCGAATGGCGGGCGCAGGTTGAGTCCGCGGGAAATCGAGACGGGCAAGCGGGAGAACGGGACGAAGGCGCAGATCGACACGCCGAACCTCTTGCGCCACGCGGCGGAAATCCTGCCGACACCCACGAAACGCGACAGCCGCATGGACGGCTGGAGCCCGGCCTACGATCGGCGCAATTCGCCGACGATGGATGCGGTGATGGATGGCGCGATGACCAATCGTGCGCCGGACAGATGGGCGGGAGCGCGGGCGCTGGCGGCGATGCTGCGGAACCATGGGCTAACTGGAACGGCGGCCTTGCCCATCACCTACGGCTGGATGATGGGCTTTCCGCCTGGGTGGCTGACACGCGCATTGCGCTCGGCAGTCGCAAAGGGACTGCTGCGGCCAGCCTGATCGTCGAGGCGTTCGGCGACGCCGTTCTTCCGCAAATCCCAGAAGCCATCGGGCGCGCCATTCTGCGCACTGAAGCTGCACTCGACGCGGTGCTCGCCTGTACATCCTTAGACATTCCCGGAGAAGAACAATGACCCGGCGCACCTTTCCCGGCGCGCGCGGACGCGGTCTTGCGGATGCACCACCCTTCATCACGCTGGTCGAACTGACGTTTCAGCGGAAGAAGGTCGAACACTGGATACGCTTCGGGCGCAAGAGCTACGAACAGATCATCGACCGCCGCCGCAGCGTCGTCGGGTTTGCGCCGGGCAGCGTCTTCGCCTTCGTCCGATGGGCGAATGGCGAGCATGGCACGGTCGTCTCCCGCATCGATATCGTGCGGGCCATCGGGCGCGGTGAGCCATTCCAGACATTGCCGTTCGTCCGCCCCGGCGGCGAAATCCTGTTGCGCCTCGATGGCTGGCCGAAGGTGCAGCGCGGTCTTGCCGCCATCGACGCCGTGGAATCGCTCGGCCTCGATCCGGCCGACGCCGCACCGGAGCATTGGCGGCACGTCCACAACCGTTTGACCGCCAATCTGGAGCCGCACGCCTACACGCCCGAGCGACATGCCGCGTGGCTTCATCGCCGAAGAATCGAGCCATGACGCGCCGCCGCACCCTCACGGTGACGGCGCTCGCCGCCATCGGCATCGCCGCCGCCAGCGCCGTCAATTGGCCCGTGAAACTCATCTGGAACGCGACGGCCAGCGCACCCATCGGCTTCTACACCGTCGAGCCGGCCGAGCGGATCGAGGTGCACGAGCTGGTCGCCGTCATGCCGCCCGAACCGCTCGCGGCCTTCATGGTTGAGCGCGGTTATATCGCGCGCTGCGTCCCGCTGTTGAAGCGCGTCTTGGGCCTGCCGGGACAGCGGGTTTGCCGCTTGCGATCCACGATCACGGTTGATGGGATCGAGATGGGCGAGGCGCTGGACCGTGACAGCCTCGGCCGCGATCTCCCCGCCTGGCAGGGCTGCCGCGTCATCGGCGACGACCAGCTTTTCCTCATGAATTGGGAAGTCCGCGACAGCCTCGACGGCCGTTATTTCGGACTAACCCCCGCAACTTCCGTCATCGGCCGAGCGGTCCCGCTCTGGACTGATGAGGAAGGCGTCGGCCGCTACGAGTGGCGCGCGCCGACGCACTGAAACCACCCCGAGAACCAACCGCAGGAGATTTTCCATGGCACAGATCGGCCAGGCAATCAGCAGCGGCGATAGGCGCGCCACATCATGGCATTATGCCGTCCTGTTGCTGGCCGGAGCGCTTTTCGTCTGCGCCGGATCGGGCGTCGCGGTCGCGCAATCCGCGCCCGTCGGGCGCCCAGCCGCCGCTCATCCCTATGCGGCCCACATCGCCGAGGCGTCGCAGCGTTTCAGCATACCGGAGCATTGGATCGTTGCGGTGCAGCACGCCGAGAGCGCGGGCGATGTGCGCGCGGTCTCAATGGCCGGGGCGATGGGATTGATGCAGGTGATGCCCGACACATGGGCGGGCCTGCGCATCCGCTACGGCCTCGGCCGCGATCCCTACGACCCACGCGACAACATACTCGCAGGCACGGCCTACCTGCGCGAAATGTTCGACCGCTACGGCAATGTCGCGGCGATGCTGGCGGCCTACAATGCCGGTCCCGGTCGCTATGACGATTACCTTGCGACCGGCCGCACCCTGCCGGCTGAGACGCGGGCCTATGTCGCTGCGCTCGCGCCGATCCTCGGCGGCGCGGCTGCAACCGAACCGCCGTCATCGGCACCGCCACCGCCGCCCGATTGGCGCGAGGCACCGCTGTTCGTCATGCGTGCAGGCGACGTGCGGGCTGTCGCCGCGCCGCCGTCCGACGCGCGATCCGGCGACGGCCGCGCGACCGTTCCGGCGCGCGATCCCGTGGAGTCGGAGTCACAGGGCGACAGCATTTTCGTCGCCGACGCGAGCGCGGGAACGCCATGAGGGCGGCGTTCCCGCGCTCGGCGGCGCTCATTCCGGTGTCCAGTCAGGCAGGTTTTTGCCCGGCTGGATTCCCGGCAGGAGGGGCAGAGAAGGCAGAAAGGGCGGAGGGCAAGATTAAAGAAGACGGCACCATATCGGGCCGCTTCTGGAAATTATTGTTGTCTGCACACTGGTTAGGTGCCCGGTTCCGGCACCATGGTTTTGAGGGGCCGCGTACCGCGATTTCGCGCAAAGCCTTGGCTTTGCAGGGTTTCGAGCGGCACCATAGGCCCATATCGGCCTGTTTTCGGCGGTTTTTGCTGGAGTCGCGCCCATGAGCGCCGACGACGAAAACCGCTTCCGTGCGAAGCCCGGACGTATCCAATCCGACGTGCCGAAGGCCGGGAGACCCAAGAGCTTTTTCACGCAGGTCAGGAAGATCACCCGCCAGTATCAGGCAGCGGCCGCCCGCGATCCTTCCATGCCGTCACCCGGCCGCCCGTCATCGCAGGGGCGGTCCCGCGCCATGGTCGCCAGCGGCAAGGGCGTGAAGCGCGGCCGGGGCGCGAGCTTCGTCCGCGCCCGCAACATCTCCGGTCAATGGCATCATCGCCAGTCCGGCAGCCGCCGCGTAATCGTCAAGCAGCGCAGCGTTCGGGCCGCGTGGAAGGGCGGCCGCGCCCGCGCGCATCTGCGCTATGTCCAGCGCGACGGCACGTCACGCGACGGCGAGCGCGGCCGGCTCTATTCGGCAACCGAGAACCGCGCCGATGGCGACGCCTTCCTTGATCGCGGCAAGGACGACCGCCACCAATTCAGATTCATCGTCTCGCCCGAGGACGGCGCGGAGCTGTCGGACCTCACGGCCTACACCCGCGATTTCATGAAACAGGTGGAAGCGGACCTCGGCACGAAACTCGATTGGGTCGCCGTCAATCACTACAACACCGGCCATCCCCATGTGCATGTGATCGTCAACGGCCGCGACGATGCCGGCGGGGATCTGGTCATCAACGGCGACTACCTTTCCGCGGGCCTGCGCGAACGCGCCAGCGAGCTTGCCAGTCTGGAACTCGGCCCCGTGACCGAGATCGAGCAGACCCGCAAGCTGTCGGCCGAAATCGACCAGGACCGTTTCACTCGGATCGACCGCGCCATGACCGAGGAAGCCGATGCCCGTTTCCTCGACCTGCGCCATGAACCGGCAGAGCCGAGGCGGCAGTTCGAGCGGACGCTGCGCCTGCGCAGGCTTGGCAAGCTGGAGAAGATGGGGCTGGCGACCGAGCACGCGCCCGGCGTTTGGGAATTGAGCAAGGACATGGAACCGGCCCTGCGCGAGTTGGGCGAGCGCGGCGACATTATCCGCACCATGCAGAAGGCGCTCGGCCCGCAGGGCGGCGAACGCGATCCCATGAGTTTCCAAATCCATGACGGAGCGCCCGAGACGCCCATCGTCGGCCGCGTCGTGGACAAGCATCTGTCCGACGAGCTGGGCGAGAACCTGACCATTGTGGTGGACGGCATCGACGGGCGGACGCACCACATCGCCGGCATCGCGCCCGAGCGGTTGGAGGATGCCCGCATCGGCAGCATCATCGAGATCGGCCCGGCCGAGGCGACGGCCCGGCCGTCCGACCGCACCATCACGGCCATCGCCGAGGACGGAATCTATCGGCCGAGCCGCCATCTGGAGCAGGCGAAGTTCGAGGGCCGCGTTCCCGGCGGCGATTATGAGGGCTATGTCGATGCCCATGTCCGCCGGCTGGAGGCATTGCGCCGGGCCGGGATCGTCGAGCGGATCGACGCCGACCAATGGCGCATCCCCGATGATCTGATCAGCCGCGCCGCCATCTATGACGCAGGCCGCGACCGGCAGGCCAGCGTTCGCGTCCTTTCCCCGGTCGATCTTGGCAAGCAGATCGGATCGGACGGCGCGACATGGCTGGACCGGCGATTGATCCATGGCGAAACGGCCGACCTTGCCCCGACCGGGTTCGGCCAGCAGGTGCGCGAGGCCATGGACCAGCGCCGCGAGCATCATGTCGAACAGGGCGACGCCACCCGAGCGCGGAACGGCCGCATCTTCTATCGGCGCAACCTTCTCGCCACCTTGCGCGAGCGGGAGGTTGCCCGCGTCGGCGCGGAGATGGTCGAGAGCAAGGGGCTGCCGTTCCGCGCCGCCATGGACGGCGAAAACGTCAGCGGCAAGTTCACCAGCACCGTGCAGCTATCCAGCGGCAAGTTCGCCGTAGTCGAGCAATCCCACGAGTTCACCCTTGTCCCGTGGCGGCCGGTCATCGACCGCCAGCTCGGCCGCGAGATTATGGGCGTCGTGCAGGGCGGATCGGTGTCGTGGCAGTTGGGGCGAACACGCGGACACGCCATATAGAACAAATAGCTGGAGTTCGCATCGCTTGAATGATCAATTCGATGTAGTTTGGAAGCTCTAGCAAAGGGCTGCCCATTACAACCCACTCCGAGGCCAGTGTTGCGCTGCGTGACCTCAGCTTTTGTATTTTCGGAAGAACGTGCCTGGAGGCACGCCGACCACCTGCCGGAACTGATTTGTCAAATGTGCCTGATCGCTATAGCCGAGCTGCTGGGCGATTTCCGCCCATCCGCTATCGGCACTATCCACGCGCATTGCCGAGATGGCGCGAATCTGTCGCCTGATCCAGACAAGACTTACCCCAACGGCATCATGGAACAATGCCTCCAATGTGCGAACGCTCATCGCAGATGATTCCGCGATAGCTGCAATTGGAAGCTCGGGTTGATGCCAGCATCTCTTGAGGATCTGCTCCACCAGAACGGTCTTAGGCGCCCGGCGGGTAGGTAAACGCGTGATGGTGTCGAATAGCGTATTTGCCATTGTGCTGAAATCGTCGCTGGACATGAGCGACTGCACCCAGCCCGTAGTTAGCGACGGATGCAACATTTCGGACGGAAACTCCAGATTCCTGATGCTGGCCACTGGCCGCGAATAGAACGGGTGGAACCCTCCTGGTTTAAAGCGCAGGCCCGCGATACGACCCGAACCGAAAAGCTCGTGGCATTGGCGCTCTGTCTTTACACCCGCCACCATGGCCGTTGCGCTCGTCAGCACGAGATTGACGCAGGGCATGGCTAAGACCTCGACCGGAAATTTCGTGCCGGGCGGGACGGACCATTCAGCAACCCAGAAATGATCTAGGAACGGCACCAACGGCGATGGCGGCGCAAAACGTTCCATCCGCAAAGCAGGGCGGTCGGACGCGGGGTGCAATATCCCCTCATCGGTAGGGAACAGAGCTACGCTTTGATCTGCGGAAATATTCAATACGCTGCTCGATTTTATACCTAGGCTGAAAGTCACACCCTAATCTCAGGAGCCAGTGATGCAATCGCTTTATGAAACTGAATCTTCGTCATTTTTCCCGGTATCACCTGAGGCCGCTTGGAGTGCCCTAATCGACCCGGCAAAGGTCCGCCAGTATATGTTCGGAGCGCAGGTTGAAAGCTCCGGTATCGTCGGCGGACCCATTTCCTATCGCTACGAATGGGAAGGCAAGGTTTTCTTCGATCGGGGGACAATCACAGCTCTGGAGCCACCCCGCTTGTTGGCGATGACCGTGGCGCGGGAAACCGACTCGGGACACGCTGTGCCGGATGGCCACAATACCCTGGCATTTGAAGTCCGGCCCGAAGGGAATGGGTGTCGCGTCCTAATCCGGCAGGGCAACAATCCGTCACAGGAGCTTGCCGACAGATCCAAACAGAACTGGGATGTCGTGCTAGGCCAGCTTGGCGAGTTTTTGACGCGAACGGAATAAATTCTGCACCTGCCTATCCTTCAATAGCAAAGCTTAGCGAGTCTTGCTGCTACGCGGTGAGGTTCTCGACGCTCGCTTCCTAAATTGCTCTCACTTGTCAACAAGGACGCGATCTATACGTGACCGAAGTACAGTGTCACCGTTTGCTTTTTCAATTCCGACACGCGAACTGAGAATTCATGGTTGGCATCAGGGCTCGTGCGTTGCGAGAGCAACCAGACGCCTCAATCCAACATAGAAGCGGAACCTTCGATCCATGCGGCGACGTTCAGCATCTACTACCGATTGTCAATTCGGGATGCCGACCTCGCTCGGCTCGCGCATCCCCTTGGCGTCCCTGATCCAAACGCTTGCCGTCGCCGAATATCTCAACTTCCGCCACGCCGCCAAAGCGCTCGGCGTAGCGCAATCCAGCGTCAGCGCCCGAGTGAGGGCGCTGGAAGAAGACCTTGGCATCCTCCTGTTCGAGCGTCATGCGCGCGGTGTCCGGTTGACCGAGGCCGGACGCCACTTCGTCGAGCGAGTGACGGTCGGCGTCGATCAACTCGACCATGCGGTGAAGACCGCAGGTATGACGGCGGTGGGTGAGTGCGGCCGGCTTCGTATCGGCATCCACGCTCTGATCCCGGGCAGTTTCCTCTCCGAGCTGATCGGACGGTATCGGGAGGCCCATCCTGGCATCGAGGTCGAAATCACCGAAGGCACGGTCCGCGATGCGGTCATGCAGCTTCGTGCCGACACGCTGGACGTGGTGTTCGTCGCAGGCACGCCCGAACTGCCCGACTGCCATTCCCGGCGCATATGGACCGAACCGCTCTTGGCGGTGTTACCGGAGCAGCATCCGCTCTCCGCGCGGTCGGCCGTTACTTGGGCCGATCTGGCGGGCGACACGTTCCTTGTCCGGCATGGCGGCACCGGCCCGCAGGTCCATAGTCATATCGTCCTGCGCCATGCCGGACGCTCGCCCGCGCCGTCGATCCTGCGCTTCGACGTGGGGCGCGGCGCGCTGCTGTCCATGGTCGGACAGGGCTTCGGCATCACTATCGTCGGGGCAGCCACTGCGCTGTTGCCGACAACCGGCATCGTCTTCCTGCCCTTCGCCGACGAGCCGGAGCCGGTTGCCTTCACCGCAGTCTGGTCGCCGTTCAATCGCAGCGCCGCACTGCAAAATCTGCTCGACCTCGCAGGCAAGATGAACCGTGACAGCGATTCGCCCAATCGGTTGCGCGGTGGCACTCGGACGGAACTATAACAGTGAAGGCGATCCGTCCTATTTGCCGCCGATAGTATCCGGCAGCCCTCCCGCATCCTCTTTCCTGTTGCCTGTCGCGATTTTGCCTATTCTCTGATCGGCTCCGTCTCTTTTGTCGACTGGAGCCTGTATTGCGTGGAAGCCGAATCCTTTGGGGTCAAATCGCTGTCGTCTTCACCATCGTTCTGGCGATGACGTGGGCGGCTACTCAATGGGCCGCGTGGCGGCTCGGCTTTCAGGCGCAGCTTGGAGCGCCGTGGTTCGAGTTGGCGGGCCTGCCGGTCTATTACCCGCCCGCCTTCTTCTGGTGGTGGTTTTCGTTCGACGCCTATGCGCCCGCGATCTTCGTCGAGGGCGGCATCATCGCCGTATCGGGCGGCTCCCTCGCCATCGCCGCCGCCATCCTTATGTCCATCATCCGGGCGCGTGAAGCGCGCAATGTCGCCACATATGGATCGGCGCGATGGGCCGAGGATCGGGAAATCCGCAATGCCGGACTGCTCGACCCCGATGGCGTTGTGCTCGGCCGATACGACAGGAACTATCTGCGCCATGACGGTCCCGAGCATGTCCTATGCTTCGCTCCGACGCGCAGCGGCAAAGGTGTCGGGCTGGTGGTGCCGACGCTGCTGACATGGCCGGCATCCGCCATCGTTCACGACATAAAAGGCGAGAACTGGACGCTGACAGCGGGCTTCCGCGCGAAGCATGGCCGCGTGCTGCTGTTCGATCCGACCAACGCCAGATCGTCGGCCTACAACCCGCTGCTGGAGGTCCGGCAAGGGGAATGGGAAGTCCGCGACGTGCAGAACATCGCAGATATTCTGGTCGATCCCGAAGGCAGCTTGGACAAAAGGAACCATTGGGAAAAGACCAGCCATAGCTTGCTGGTCGGCGCGATCCTGCATGTTCTCTATGCGGAGAAGGACAAGACGCTGGCGGGCGTCGCCAACTTCCTGTCCGACCCGCGCCGCCCGGTCGAGGCGACCTTGCGCGCCATGATGGATACGCCGCATCTCGGCGAAGCAGGCGTTCATCCCGTCATCGCGTCGTCGGCCCGCGAACTGTTGAACAAATCCGAGAACGAACGGTCGGGCGTGTTGAGCACCGCCATGTCGTTTCTCGGCCTCTACCGCGATCCCGTGGTGGCGCGGGTGACGGAGCGATGCGACTGGCGCATTGCCGATCTGGTCGGCAGCCGCCAGCCCGTCACGCTCTATCTGGTCGTGCCGCCGTCCGACATAAACCGCACCAAGCCGCTCATTCGATTGATCCTCAATCAGATCGGCAGGCGGTTGACGGAAGAATTGACTACCTCCGGCGAACGCCATCGGCTGCTGCTGATGCTGGACGAGTTTCCGGCGCTCGGCCGGCTCGATTTCTTTGAATCGGCGCTCGCCTTCATGGCGGGCTACGGCATCAAAGGCTTCCTGATCGCGCAGAGCCTCAACCAGATCGAGCGCGCCTATGGGCCGAACAACGCGATCCTCGACAACTGCCACGTCCGCGTCAGCTTTGCCACGAACGACGAGCGCACCGCGAAGCGGGTGAGTGACGCACTCGGCACCGCGACCGAGCTGCGCGATTCCACCAACTATGCCGGGCACAGATTGGCCCCGTGGCTCGGGCATCTCATGGTCTCGCGGCAGGAGACGGCCCGGCCGCTGCTCACGCCCGGCGAGATCATGCAGCTACCGCCCACCGATGAAATCGTGATGGTCGCGGGCACGCCGCCGATCCGCGCCACCAAGGCCCGCTACTATGAGGATGCACGGTTTCAGGAACGCATCCTGACCCCGCCCGATCTGGCCGCCGCTCCGCTGGCGCCCAGCCCATCCGCCGATGATTGGTCCGGCCGGGTGGTCGCAGCGGATAGCCGTTCCGCCTCGGCCGCCGCAGACGCGGCCGAGGGCGATCCGGCCAATGCCGGAATCCGCCGCGAGCCGGAATTGCCAAGCCAAGAGGAAATCGTCGCCCCGCCGCCGTCACCCGAACAGGAATTCGAGTTTCTGGACGACGAGCCGGACGTTGACGCGGCCAAGGCCCGCGCCATGCGCCAGCGCATGAGGATGGTGGCGCGGCAGGTGGCGATGAACCCCGATGACGGAATCGACCTTTGAGGATACGCCCATGACCACACGCACCCGCCTGAATATCTATTTCGACCCCGCGCTCATTCCGCAGATCGAGGCGATGGCGTTGCGCCGCTCGGTGGCGCTGCGCCGCAATGTCTCGAAATCCGCCATCGTGGAGGCGGCGGTCATGTCCTACCTATCCGGCGATGCCGACGACCAGCTTGAAGCCGCCATGTCTCGCCGCTTGGACAAGCTCGGCCGCCAGATCGACACGCTCGACTTGGATCTCGCCGTCCTCGGCGAGACGGTGGCGCAGTTCATCCATTACTGGATGACGATTACACCGCCTTTACCGGATGCAGCGAGACAATCAGCCCGTGCCAAAGCGGCAGAGCGGTTCGAGGGCTTCATGCAAACCCTCGGCCGGCGTCTGGCGACGGGCGACAGGTTCCTCAAAGAGCTGTCGCGGGATATGCCGGGCGATGAGCCCTATGATTTAGCGGCAGAGCCGCAGACCATTGAACGCGGTACATAAGGTCTATATGATCCATCGAAGCAGAAGGAGATTTATGCGCAGAGGTTTCTAGTGAGCCGCATCGAGCGGTGTCTTTCGGCACGATGATTTGCCGATCCTTTTCGCATGTCTTTTCTGCAGGAATATCATGACACAAAATGACGTTGTTATCCGGCCATTCAATTTGGCATCGGACACAAGAACGCTGTCAGCCATATGGCTCGACGCCTCCCTCATCGCGCATCCCTTCATCGGCAGGCAGCGTCTGCTGGAACAGCGGCTGCTGATCGAAGACAAGTACTTGCCCAATTCCGAGACCTGGGTTGCCTGCCAAGGCAACAAGTCGCTCGGCTTCATCAGCCTCCTCGACAAATTCGTCGGCGGCATTTTCGTTGCACCCGGACAACAGGGAAAGGGTGTCGGACGCCAGCTGATCGCCTTCGCGCTAGAAAGGAAAAGGGAACTGACACTCGAGGTTTATACACAGAACGAACAGGCCATCCGCTTCTATACAAGCCTTGGTTTCAGAGAAATCTCGCGTCGTCCTTACGATGATGAGGGCTTGCCGTTCGAGAACGCGCGATTGACGCTGAGCACGTAAACCTCAGAGAGGGCAGGTTAATTTCCCGCCCTCTCACCAATGAGGGCAATCTCACTCGTTACCGCATCTGCCAGTTCGTCTGTCGGCTTCTCGCCTTGCAGTCTGAGAACCGGAGCCGTTTGCTGTCCAAGCCAGCGTTCATGTTGAGCGAGGTTCCGCCCGGTGAAGCTGGGATCATCATAGCCAGACGCCCATGTCCGAAACGCAACATGCGCGTCGTGCATGTCACCGCCGGGAAGGATGCGATCACCGTGGCGAGCCGCCTCGCGCAGGTCGAGACGTTGCAACCTGATGGCGGCGGGCGTGTAAAGAAAGACAATCAGGCCAACGTCCCGGATCAGGGCCTCTCCCCATCCGATGAAGGAGCCGGTCAATACCCATCCATCGGACGCAGCTTGCCGTTCTGCAATCAGTTTCACGCGATCTTCGGGCGGGCGCTTGACGCTGAACGGCGGGTCGGTCGGCATCCAGTAGAAGTCATCGACATCGATATGTGGAATGTCGAACGGGTTTGACAGGGCCGCACCGAGCGTCGAGACGCCGGAACAGGAAGCTCCCGTTATGTATATTTTCGGCTTGCCGTGCATTCAGATCGATTCCCTTTTCATACCTGCCTTCATATTCATGCGGCTTGACCCGCTCAACATAGGCTGCCCCACCCATCCTATTTGCCGCCGATCGCCGCCGATGCCCGCACGCGCGTAAATACTTGTTGAACCGGCCCGATTTCGGTCTTTCTTAATCGACCCCGATCCGGGGATTGCCTGTTGCGCCCCGCCAGAAGCCGGGGCCGACATGACTAGCAACCACCACAGACAGGAAGCGATCCAGCGTGGCGCGCGCATGTTGCGCACCGCGCTCGGCCCCGCAATCGCCCGGCTGCTCGAAGACCCGGCCGTGGTCGAGGTGATGCTGAATCCGGACGGCCGCCTTTGGGTGGACCGGCTGTCCGAAGGGCTGTCCGATACGGGCGAACGGCTGTCCGCCGCCGATGGCGAACGCATCGTGCGCCTGGTCGCCCATCATGTCGGCGCGGAGGTTCATCCGCGCAGCCCGCGCATCTCGGCCGAACTGCCGGAGTCGGGCGAAAGATTCGAGGGGCTTCTTCCGCCAGTCGTCGCCGCGCCGGCCTTCGCCATCCGCAAACCCGCCGTCGCGGTGTTCACGCTCGACGACTATGTGGCCGCCAGCATCATGTCCGCCGATCAGGCGGAAACGCTGCGCGAAGCCGTCGCAGCCCGCGCCAATATCTTGGTGGCCGGCGGCACTTCCACCGGCAAGACCACGCTGACCAACGCGCTGCTCGCCGAGGTGGCGAAGACGCAGGATCGCGTCGTCATCATCGAAGATACGCGCGAGCTGCAATGCGCCGCGCCCAACCTTGTCGCCATGCGGACGAAAGACGGCGTGGCGACGCTTTCCGATCTGGTCCGGTCCTCGCTGCGCCTGCGCCCCGACCGTATTCCCATTGGCGAGGTGCGCAGTGCCGAAGCCCTCGACCTTCTGAAAGCGTGGGGCACCGGCCATCCGGGCGGGATCGGCACCATTCACGCCGGCACCGGCATCGGCGCGCTCCGTCGCCTTGAACAGCTCATCCAGGAGGCTGTCGTCACCGTCCCGCGCGCGCTGATCGCCGAGACTATCGACCTTGTTGCCGTCCTTTCCGGGCGCGGTTCCGCGCGCCGGCTGGCCGAACTTGCCCGCGTCGAGGGGCTGGGGCCGGACGGCGACTACCGCATCACGCATCCCATCCCTTCGGCAATCCCCACCAGCACAGGAGAATCTTCATGATCCGCACGCTC
>NZ_DATMGM010000038.1:0-3116 GCF_035555455.1 Pelagibacterium sp.
TCGATGGGGAGCGGATCGGTGGGACGCATGGGGGTATGTCGCCGGATTTTGTGGGCGGCGCAAGGGGGAGGCCTTCTCGAACGGTCGAGTTTGTTTTGGCTCAGCGCCCCCTCATCCCCACCCTTCTCCCCTGGGGGAGAAGGGGGCTCATATGGTTGGGACCGCGGCAGGGACGGAAGCGCTGGTGTGTACTGGATCCCGGATCAAGTCCGGGATGACGGCGGTGGGGGGGGCAAGAGCGGCATAAAACGCTGGCGCGCAGAGCGTGGGATGGGGGGCATCAATTCCAGCGTCACGGATGACGGCGGTGGGGGTGGGAGGTACGGGCCTGATCAGCGCACCAGAGGTCATCCCGGGCGAAGACCCGGGAACCAGTATGCTCGGTGGACGTGTGGATCAGCGGCGGGGATGATCCCTTGCGCTTCTCCCCTCGTGGGAGCAGGGAAGAAAGATACGGGAGCCGCCTGATCTACTCCGCAGCGGCGCGGGGGTCGGGGAGGTCGGCGGGGCCCGCGGCGTCGCCGGGGGCGGTCTCGGCGTTGAGGTCGGGGAAGGCGACGATGCGGCGGCCGGAGAAATCCTCGCGCAGGACCACCAAGTCCCGGTCCTCGAAATAGGTCAGCAAACGCCGGGCGCGCGAGGCGGAATGGCTGCCATAGGCGCGGGCCAGCGTCGCATCGGACGGACAGGGCAGCCCTTCGACGGCGGCGCGGGCGACCATGAGAAATACGCCCTGCACATCATCGGGCAGCGTGCGGGCCAGATCGAGCGCCGCCTGCCAGTCATCGGACTGGGCGGCTTCGGTATCGACACCGGCCCGCGCCACGGCAAAGCGGCGTTTGAAATCGTTGAGATCGGGCGGCGTGCCCGGCACCCGGCGGATGCGCAGGCGCACGAGAAAGTCCTGATACAGCACGGCGACCGACCGGAAACTGGCGTCGGGATCTTCAAGGATTTCAGCAAGCACCACATCGATTCCCGCCTCGCGCTCGGCGGCGTCGACCTCGGGGAAGAGCGACGGGGCTTCGGGCTCGGCCGCCGGGACGGGGCGGCTCAACTGGGCGAGGATATCGGCGGTGGGGCGCGGCGCGGGCGGGCTGACCCGACGCGGCAGGGGACGGATTTCTTCCTCCGGGCTGGGCGTGAAGATCAGATCGGCGGCGTCGGCTCCAGTATCGGGCAACGGCATCAGCTTGGGCGACGTCGAGCGCGCGCTGGTCTCGACCGGCCCAATCAGGATGGGCAGCGGGCGACGCGACAGCGCCGGGCCGAGCGCAACGAAATGGCCCTTTTCCAGATCGCGGAACATCTCGGTGCCGCGCCGGTCCATGCCCAAAAGATCGCCAGCGCGGGCCATGTCGATATCGAGAAAGGTGCGCCCCATGAGGAAATTGGACGCTTCGGCGGCGACGTTCTTGGCGAGCTTGGCCAGACGCTGGGTGGCAATCACCCCCGCCAGCCCGCGCTTGCGGCCCCGGCACATGAGGTTGGTCATCGCGCCAAGCGAAACCTTGCGCGCCTCGTCAGACACTTCGCCGCCAACGGCGGGGGCGAACAGCTGCGCCTCGTCGACCACAACCAGCATGGGATACCAGAAATCGCGTTCGGCATCGAACAGCCCATTGAGAAAGGCGGCGGCGGCGCGCATCTGGGCATCGGCCTCCAGCCCCTCAAGCGAAAGCACGACCGATACCCGGTGCTGGCGGATGCGGCCCGCGATGCGGGTCAACTCCTGCTCGGAACGGTCGGCCTCCACCACCACATGGCCGAACTTGTCGGCGAGGGTAACGAAATCGCCTTCGGGATCGATGACGCATTGCTGCACCCATGGGGCGCTCTGTTCGAGAAGCCGCCGCAACAGGTGGGACTTGCCCGAGCCGGAATTGCCCTGCACCAGAAGGCGCGTGGCGAGAAGCTCTTCGAGATCGAGCCGGGCCGGCGTGGCGGTCCGCGTCTTGCCCATGTCGATTTCGACGGTCATCAGTCCTGAAGCCCTCGCAAACTGGATCGGGAAAAGGGATTCGCCCCAAGGCGCGACATATCTTTAGCACCCCGGGCCGGGTTATGCACAATCCCCCGCCGACGATTCACATGTTGTGCTTTGACCCACCCATGCAAATCATCGTAAATCGCGGGTGCTGATCGGGTTGCGGAGTTCTTTTATGCCCTTGCGTCTGCTTTCGATGTTTCGGCGGCCACCGGTCGAGCCGGCGGGGCCGCAATTTGGCGCCCTGCCCTATCGGATCGTCGATGGGCAGGTGGTGGTGCTGCTGGTCACCTCGCGCGGACGGGGCAAGTGGATCTTTCCCAAGGGCGGGCAGATCGAGGGCATGACGCCCTGGGACAGCGCGGCGCAGGAAGCCTATGAGGAAGCAGGCGTCGAGGGCGAGATCGAAACCCGGCCCATCGGGTCGTATGTCCTGCCGGTGACCGACGAGCGGCCCAAGCCGATCGAGGTGAAGATTTTTCCGCTGCTGGTGACCAAGCAGCGCGATGACTGGAAGGAAATGGGCATGCGCTACCGCCACTGGGCGCTGGTGCCCGAGGCAAAGCGCCTGATTACCCATGAGGGCCTGGCCGATGTGGCCGTGGCGCTGGCGCAGCGGGAACGCCTGACGGCCGGGGAAGCGCGAAACGTCAGGCTCTGATGGCCCGGGCCGGGCCGACAATCGCCGCGCCCGTGACAACGGGGATCAAACGCCAAACAGCAGCATCATCGCCCAATAGATCAGCGCCGAGAGAACCGCCGCAGCAGGCACGGTGATCACCCAGGCGGCGGCAATCGACATCGCGTGGTCGCGGCGCACCAGATACCGGCGCTGGCGCTTCTGGAAATTGGCGACTGCTTCTTCGGCGGTGGCGTTGAGGTGATCGGTGCGCAGGAAAACCCCTTCGGGGCTGACCGCCTTGTTGCGGATGCCCTTGTTGGTGAACCCTTCGCGCAGGAACCCGACCCCGAACACCGCGCCGACCGCGATATGGGTGGACGACACCGGCAGGCCGAAGGCCGAGGCGATCAGCACCGTGATCGCCGCCGACAGCGCCACGCAATAGCCGCGGATTTCATTGAGCTTGGTGATCTTTTCGCCCACCGTGCGGATAAGGCGCGGCCCGAA
>NZ_DATMGM010000039.1:0-22880 GCF_035555455.1 Pelagibacterium sp.
CACCACCGATACGATCCTCATTGTCGATTTCGGCTCTCAGGTCACCCAGCTCATCGCCCGCCGGGTGCGCGAGACCGGAGTCTATTGCGAAATCCACCCTTTTTCGACGGCAGTCGCCCAGCTGGATACGCTGGCGCCCAAGGGCATCATCCTGTCCGGCGGCCCCGCCAGTGTCATCGCCGACGGCGCGCCTCAGGTCGATCCGCGGCTATTGTCCTACGGCGTGCCGGTTCTGGGCATCTGCTACGGCCAACAAGCCATGTGCGTGGCCCTTGGCGGCAAGGTCGAGCCCGGACATCTGCGCGAGTTCGGTCGCGCTGAAATCCGGATCGAAAAGGACTGCGCCCTTTACGAAGGCGTCTGGGAGCTGGACCATTCCTATCAGGTCTGGATGAGCCACGGCGATAAGGTCGCCGAGTTGCCCGCCGGATTTGAGGCGGTGGCAACGTCCCCTGGCGCGCCCTTCGCGGTCATCGCTGATGAAGAGCGACGCTTCTACGGCGTCCAGTTCCACCCCGAGGTGGTCCACACCCCCGATGGCGGCAAGCTCTACGCCAATTTCGTCCATAATATCTGTGGCTGCGAAGCGACATGGACGATGACTGCCTATCGCGATCAGGCCATCGCCGCTATTCGCGAACAGGTTGGCGACAAGAAGGTGATCTGCGGGCTGTCTGGCGGCGTGGATTCGTCTGTGGCGGCGATCCTGATCCACGAGGCGATCGGCGACCAGCTCACCTGTATCTTTGTCGATCATGGATTGATGCGCAAGAACGAGGCCGACGAAGTGGTCTCCATGTTCCGCAATCAATATAACATTCCGCTGGTGCACGTCGATGCGGCCGATACTTTCATCGGCGAGCTCGAAGGCGTTGTCGAGCCGGAAGACAAGCGCAAGATTATCGGGCGGCTGTTCATCGAGACGTTCGAGAAAGAAGCTGCCAAGATCGGTGGCGTCGAATTTCTTGCCCAGGGCACTCTTTATCCCGACGTCATCGAATCGGTGTCCTTCACTGGCGGCCCCTCGGTCACCATCAAGAGCCACCACAATGTCGGCGGCCTCCCCGAGCGCATGAACATGAAGCTCGTTGAACCGCTGCGCGAATTGTTCAAGGATGAAGTGCGCAAGCTAGGCCGCGAGCTGGGTCTTCCCGAGCATTTCGTTGGCCGCCATCCGTTTCCCGGCCCGGGTCTCGCCATCCGTCTGCCGGGCGGCGTGACCCGCGAAAAGCTCGACATCTTGCGTCAGGCCGATGCGATCTATCTTGATGAAATCCGCAAGGCGGGTCTCTACGACACCATCTGGCAGGCCTTCGCAATCCTGCTGCCGGTGCAAACCGTCGGCGTGATGGGCGATGGCCGTACCTATGAAAGCGTTTGCGCTCTGCGCGCCGTGACATCGGTGGATGGCATGACCGCGGATTTCTATCCCTTCGATATGAATTTCCTGAGCAAGGCAGCCACGCGGATCATCAATGAGGTCAAGGGGATCAACCGCATCGTCTATGACGTGACCTCCAAGCCACCGGGAACCATCGAGTGGGAATAAATCCCGCGTTCAGGCCCTAGAGCACATCAGCGAGCAAGCACTTGACCACCAGCGAAAAGATCTATTCCGGCAAGACAAAAGATCTCTATGCCTTGCCGAACGGCAATATACGTCTGGTCTTCAAGGATGACGTCACGGGCGCCGATGGTGTCATCGACCCGGGCGCCAATGCCGTCATCGGTCAGGTCGAGGGCAAAGGCCGCAAGTCGCTGGTCATGACGGACTATTTCTTCCAGCGCCTGCACGCCGCCAGCATTCCCACCCATTTCGTGCATGCCGATCTTGAGGCGGGAACCATGGAGGTGCGGCGCGCCCAACCCCTGGGTGCTGACAATAATGGCGCGGGCGGCCTTGAATTTGTCTGCCGCACCCGCCCGTGGGGCAGCTTTTTGCGCCGGTATCAGCCCTATATTCGCGACACCGGACAAAAGCTCGATCGTTTGGTCGAAATCACCGTCAAGGACGATGAGCGCGGCGACCCTTTGATCAATGATGACACCATCATCGCGCTGGGCCTTGTCAGCCCGCGACACCTCGAAGAGGCCAAGGACATTACCCGTCGCGTGTGTGGTATCGTCGAAGCCGACTTGCGTGAGAAGGGGCTGACTTTGATCGATATGAAGGTTGAAATTGGTCTCGTTGAGGGTGAAGTCGTGGTTATCGATGAGATTTCCGCCGATGCCATGCGCGTCATGGATGACGCTGGCAATGTGCTGGAACACGGCACCGTCTTTGAAAGACTGCTCCGTTCGTGACCTGTAGGCGCAGTTGCGGCCAGGGCGCAGCGGCGATCATGTTGATATTGCCGCCCTTGGCGACAATCGGGCGATCGGTGCGATTGCAATGTAGAGGCGGGCCAACTATTGTCCGGCCAATTTCCACGTCAGTCCGGATGCCCCGATGAGTGAAGAATCCTTCCTGCGCGAAGTCGAAGAAGAACTGCGCAGCGACAAGCTGAAAGCCTTCTGGCGGCGCTTTGCCCCGTTCATCATCGGCGCGGCGGTGCTGATTGTCTTGCTGGTTGCCGCCAATGAAGCCTGGAAATGGTGGCGGTCGAGCACGGCTGCGACAGCATCCGATCAGTACTATGCTGCCGTCGAACTCGTTGAACGCGGCGATATCACCGGCGCTCAGGCAGCCTTTGCCGAGATCGAGGCGAGCGGTCCCCGTGGCTATGCCACGCTGGCGCGATTCCACGATGCTGCGCTTCTTGCCGAACAGGGCGATGCCGAGGCTGCCATTGCTGCCTATGATGCCTTGGCCGCCGGGCTCGATCAGCGCCGTCTGCGTGAACTCGCCCTGGTGCTCGGGTCCTATCTAGCCGTCGATCACCTCGACGTTGCTGCCGTTGAGCAGCGCGTTGGCGGCATGATTGGCGAAGGTAGCCTGCTGCGCAACAACGCCCGCGAAGCGTTAGGGCTGGCACAGTACAAGGCCGGGGATATCGAAGCGGCCCGCGCCAATTTCGAGGCAATTGCCGCTGATCCGATTACCGGTCAGGAAATGCAATTGCGCGCCTATGTCTATCTCGAACAACTGGCCTCCACCGGGATCGATGACTTCACAGGCGAGACAGACGGCGAAGCGCCGGCGTCCGACGCCACCATCCCTGCGGCTGAGTAACCAATGCCAGTAACCGTTGCCATCGTTGGCCGGCCCAATGTCGGCAAGTCGACGCTGTTCAACCGCCTGGTTGGACGCAAGATCGCCATCGTGGACGATACCCCCGGTGTCACCCGTGATCGACGTGAGGGATTGGGCCGCATCGGCGATCTCACCTTCACCCTGATCGATACCGCCGGCTATGAGGATGCCAACGACGACAGCCTCGAAGCCCGTATGCGCCGTCAGACCGAGATCGCTATCGCTGAAGCTGATGTCGTCCTGTTCATGATCGACGCGCGCGCCGGCCTCACGCCCACCGACGAGCATTTTGCCCGTCTGCTGCGCCGGGCCAACAAGGACATCCACGTCATCGGCAACAAGGCCGAGGGCAGGGCGGCGGAAGCAGGCCTGCTCGAAGCCTTTAATCTGGGGTTTGGCGAGGCGATCCCGCTGTCTGCCGAACACGGGCTGGGCCTGGCCGATCTCTATACGGTGGTTTCACAGGCTGTGGACCGGGCAGAGGAAGCCAAGGCCGCAGCGGCGGAACTGGCCACCGGCGAGTTCGACTATGACATGGTGCGCAAGCCTGAGGTCGATGTCGACGTCATCGAGGACGAAGGCGAGGATCAGGCGGGCGACACCGCACCCTTGCGCTGGGATCCCAGCCGCTACCTCAACGTCGCCATCGTGGGCCGCCCCAACGCCGGGAAATCCACGCTGATCAACCGCATGGTCGGGTCCGAGCGCCTGCTGACCGGCCCGGAAGCCGGTATCACCCGCGATTCCATTATGGTGCCATGGGAATGGGAAGGGCGGGTCATCAATCTGGTGGACACCGCCGGCATTCGGCGCAAGGCGCGTGTGCAGGCCAAGCTCGAAAAACTCTCGGTTGGCGATGCCCTGCGCTCGATCCAATATGCCGAAGTTGTCGTCCTGCTGCTCGATGCAACCGTCCCGTTTGAAAAGCAGGACCTCGCGCTGGCCGATCTGGTCGAGCGCGAAGGCAGGGCGATGGTCATCGCCGTCAACAAATGGGACCTGATCGAGGACAAGAACGCCAAGATACTGGAGCTGCGCGAGCAGTGCGAGCGGCTGCTGCCGCAATTGCGCGGCGTTCCGCTAGTGACCTTGTCAGGCCTGCATGGCCGCAACATCGACAAGCTGATGAAGGCCGTGTTCGATATCGAGCGCGTCTGGAACGTGAAGATCCGCACCGCCAAGCTCAACCGCTGGCTGTCCATCATGACCGAGCAACACCCGCCCCCGGCGGTATCGGGGCGGCGGCTCAAGCTGCGTTACATGACCCAGGCCAAGACGCGGCCACCGAGCTTCATCGTATTTGCTTCGCGTCCTGACGCACTGCCCAAGGCTTACCAGCGCTACATCGTCAACGGCATGCGGCAGGATTTCAACCTGCCCGGTACACCCATCCGGCTCTGGGTGCGTGGCGGCAAGAATCCCTATGTGGATGAGGACGGCAAGTAGAGGCCAAAGCGCAGCGCCTTGCACCCTCAAGGGAGAAGGGGGCTTTTTTTAGGTGTTTGCCTCATCTCGAAACGCAGCCACCATTCCCCTTCTCCCCTTGAGGGAGAAGGTGGCCGCGGAGCGGTCGGATGAGGGATGCGCGGAGCCTGCGACGATCTAAACCGTCTGCAACTCGGTGTTAAAGCGGCTCTTCGCCCCGCAACACATCCACCCGCATTCCGGTCTTTTCATAAACCGGTGAGATCATGTCGACGATCTTCGGCGCTACTTCGTCCGGCGACGGCAGGGTCATCGGGTCTTCTCCGGGCATGGCCTTGGCGCGCATGGCGGTGCGGACCTGTCCGGGATAGAAGATATTAGCCTTGACGTTGGTGATCGCCATCTCGCCCGCATAGGCTTTGATCATGGCGTCGAGCGCGGCCTTGGAGGCGGCATAGAGCCCCCAATAAGGCTTTGCTGAAAGCGCAGCACCCGAAGAGATGAACACCGCCCGGCCCGCATCGGACTGGCGCAACAGCAGATCAAGCGAACGGATCAGCCGATAATTGGCTTCCACGTTGATTGCGAAGACATTGGCGAAGTCCTTGGGCTGGACGTGGGGCAGGGGGCTGAGTACGCCCAGCGCACCGGCGTTGCCGATGAGGCCATCGAGCTGGCCCCAGCGCTCGAAGATCGCCGCTCCGAGCCTGTCGACCGCTTCCCCGTCGGTGAGGTCCATCGGCACCAGAGTGGTAGAGGCTCCCAGCGCCTGGATTTCGTCGTCGAGATCTTCAAGGCCGCCAACCGTACGGGCAACGGCGATCACATGGGCCCCCCGGGCGGCGGCATTTTTGGCAGCGGCATAGCCCAGCCCCCGCGAGGCGCCGGTCACCAGCACCACACGGCCGGAAAGGTCTTGTTGTTCGGTCATGCTAAACGGCTTCTCTAAGCATCGAGATCTGCTTGGGGTTGTTCTTGTCGCGCCCTTCGAGATCGGTGAGCGGCGTCGGATAGTCGCCGGTGAAATAGTGATCGGTAAATTGCGGCGCGTCCGGATTGCGTTTTTTTCCGCCGACGGAGAGATACAATCCATCGATCGACAGAAATTCCAGCGAGTCAGCGCCGATATAGCGACACATATCCTGAAGCGTTTCGTACTGGTTGGCCAGCAGCTTGTCCGGGTCGGGCGTATCAATGCCGTAATAGTCCGAATAAGTGATCATGGGGCTGGCCACGCGGAAGTGAACTTCCGTCGCCCCCGCATCGCGAATCATCTGGACGATTTTCAGCGACGTGGTGCCGCGTACGATGGAATCGTCGACAAGGACCACCCGCTTGCCTTCGATGGCCGAGCGGTTGGCCGAATGCTTGAGCTTGACCCCCAGCGCCCGGATCGATTGGGTCGGCTCGATGAAGGTGCGGCCCACATAATGGTTGCGGATGATGCCATATTCGAACGGAATGCCCGATTGCTGCGCATAGCCGAGCGCCGCCGGTGTGCCGCCGTCGGGCACCGGAACCACCACATCGGCCTCAACCGGGCTTTCCAGAGCAAGGTTCGCCCCCATAGCCTTTCGCGCGGCATAGACGGAACGCCCGGCCACGACCGAATCAGGCCGTGCGAAATAGACGTATTCGAACAGGCACATGCGTTCATCGCACGGCTTGAAGGGCTTGAAGCTCTCTATGGTGATCGAGCCGTCCTTCTGGGTCTCGCAAACGATGATCTCGCCATTTTCGACATCGCGCACGAATTTTGCGCCGATGATGTCGAGCGCGCAGGTCTCCGATGCGATAATCGGTTTTCCGTCCAGTTCGCCCAGCACCAGCGGGCGGATGCCTTGCGGGTCACGCGCGCCGATCAGTTTGGTGCGCGTCATCGCGACCATCGCGTAAGCGCCCTCGATGGCGCCCAGCGCGTCGATGAACCGGTGCGCCGACCCGCGCCGCTGCGAGCGCGCGATCAGGTGCAGCACTGCCTCGGTGTCGGACGTGGACTGATAAATGCTGCCCTGCGCGATCAGCCGCCGCCGCAGGGTCAGCCCGTTGGTAAGGTTGCCATTATGGGCAATCGCGATGCCGCCAACCTCAAGTTCGGCGAACAGTGGCTGCACGTTGCGCAAAACCGTTTCACCGGTCGTCGAATAGCGCACATGCCCAACCGCCAGATTCCCGGGCAGCCGGCCCAGGGTCGCCGCGTCGGTAAAGTGGTCGCCGACCAGTCCCAGATGCCGCTCGGAGTTGAAGCGTTTGCCATCGAAGGTGACGATGCCTGCAGCTTCCTGGCCGCGATGCTGGAGGGCATGCAAACCCAGCGCGGTGAGCGCCGCCGCGTCCGAGTGCCCTAAAATGCCAAACACGCCGCACTCTTCGCGCAGCGTGTCCCCGTCAAGTTCGAGCGCCAGCCCGTTGAGATGATCGCCTGTGGTCGCGTGGAGCGTACTCAAAATATCCACCGTGCTTGCAAAGCCATGGAGCGGGATTGCCAAGGCCGGTCAGCCCCTGCATCCACGCCGATATCCTCCCGATATACCTGCGGGAATTACGCCCCCGGCAATCGCAAGTCAACATTGTGCGGCCAGGGATGTGGCATCATCACACGCCGTTGATCGTCGCTCCGGGAATCGGCTGCGGGTCGTTGAGGCCTTCTTCATTGATGATCGGGTCCTCGACCGGCCCGCCACCCTGCAACAGGTCGTTGACCTGCTCTTCGAGATTGTCCGGCAGCAGTGAGATCAGCCCGTCGCCGAGCGAGCGCAAGGTCGGCAGTGATTGTGCTTCCCCGTACCATTGCAGATTGGGCGGGTTCTCCCCGATCAGCCAGTCGGCAAAGATCACCACCACCACCGCGATCAGGATGCCGCGCAGGGCTCCGAACACAAAGCCCAGCGTCCGGTCCAGCGGCCCCAGCTTGCTGTCGGTGATCCAGTCGCCGATCTTCATGGTCAAAAGGTGCAGCACCACCAATGCGACAAGGAAGCTCACCACCACCGTTGCGATGCTGGCCCACAGGTCGTCGGCGACGAACTCCTGCGCAATCTGGGGCTGGTAAAAGAACATGTAGGCGGCAAACGCCGCAGCGCCGGCCCATGTGACCAGTGAAAGCACTTCGCGCGTCAATCCGCGCGCCGTCGCCAACAGCGCGGAAACCAAGACAAGGATTCCGACGGCAATGTCGAAAGCGGTCAGCATGGGAAAAGTTCTCCGGCAAGCCCTGTTGGGGTTCGTTTAGCGGCAAAATACGGCAAAGCCAAGCAATTGCGTGGGATGTCCAAGGCTGCTGATCCCGGAGGGGGCAGAGCCATTGTCTCCCGTGTCGGCGACAGGGCTGGATTTGCCCGACCCGCAGGAACGATGCCCGGGCCGATCAGTTCCACCCGTCCTCGTCTTTGGCCGGCGCGCTGCCATTGGCCGCGATGCGCCCGACCAGATCCGCCAAGGCACTGAATTCATTAAGCAGTACGTCCTCGGCAGCGCGATCCGAGGCGTTCAGCTTGGCGGTGTGCACCGAGCCAAAGCCGAGCTTGGCAGCCTCGCGGACCCGTAGATTGGCATGCACCACCGGCCGGATCGAGCCTGACAGGCTCACCTCGCCGAAATACACAGCATCGGCGGGGAGGGGGGAATTGGTCAGCGAGGAAATCAGCGCCGCCGCCACAGCCAGATCGGCCGCCGGTTCGTTGACCTTCAGCCCGCCGGCAACGTTGAGATAGATGTCATTGGCACCGATTCTCACCCCGCAGCGGGTTTCGAGGACCGCGAGGATCATCGACAACCGCGCCGAATCCCATCCGACGACGGCCCGCCGCGGCGTGCCCAGCGGCGAGGCGGCCACCAGCGCCTGGATTTCCACCAACACCGGGCGCGTCCCTTCAACTCCGGCAAACACCGCCGATCCCGCCGCGCCGGAATCGCGCTGATCGAGAAATAGGGCGGACGGGTTGGGCACTTCGCGCAAGCCGGAGCCCGCCATCTCGAACACACCGATCTCGTCGGTTGCCCCATAGCGGTTCTTGACGCCGCGCAGAATGCGGTAGGTCAGTGAGGTGTCGCCCTCGAAATAGAGCACCGCGTCCACCATGTGCTCGACCACCCGTGGCCCGGCAATCTGGCCGTCCTTGGTGACATGGCCGACCAGCACCACAGCCGAGCCCGATTTTTTGGCGAACCGTGTCAGTGCCTGCGCCGAGGTGCGTACCTGAGTGACGGTGCCCGGCGCGGAATCGATGCGTTCGGTCCAGCAGGTCTGGATCGAGTCGATGATCACCAGATCGGGTGCCTTGCCCTTTTCGATGGTGGCGAGAATGGTCTCCACATGGGTTTCGCTGGCCAGTTCCACCGGCGCGTCCGCCACCCCAAGCCGGGAGGCGCGCAGACGTACCTGCGCAATGGCTTCTTCGCCCGATATATAGATCACCCGCTTGCCCTGCCGCGCCAGTGAGGCCGCAGCCTGCAACAGCAATGTCGATTTGCCGATGCCGGGATCGCCGCCGACGAGGATTGCCGAGCCCATCACGAACCCGCCGCCAAGCACCCGGTCGAGCTCGCTGTTTTTGCTGACGATGCGGATCGCGTCTTCGCTCTCACCCGACAGCGGCACCAGCTCCACCGGACGCCCGGACGACACCGCCGCCTTGGGTCCAGCGCCGACGCCGGCGGAAGCCATTTCCTCAACGATGCTGTTCCACTCGCCGCAGGCTTCGCAGCGCCCGGCCCAGCGCGGCGTTACGCTGCCGCAGGACTGGCAGACAAATGTGGATTTGATCTTCGCCATAAATCAGCGCCCGCCCGCCCGCATTGCGCCGCATGCCACGCGCCTTCTGTGCCATCCGGCCATATTCAACTCCATCGTCAGTATCAATCTATGAGGACCGGTCCGACCCCTGTTCCCGGCCCGAGGCGCGTTCGGCCAAAAGGCGCAGGGTGTTCCAGTTGCGCGCCGTCGCCGGGCCGCTGAGTTTTTCGATACTCTTGCCCGTCAGAGTACTTTTCGAAATCGGCCCGCCATAATCGATGATCAAATGCCCCTCGACCACTGCAAGGCGCTCCGGCCCTTGGTAGTCAGCGACCCAGCCAAGATCGGGCTCGCTCTCGGCAAAGAAATAAACCCCCATCTGGCTCGGCCTCTCACGCGACGCCTCTGTAAACGGATCGGCATCACACAAGGTACGAAGGCTTTGGGGTGTCCGCACGATGGCACGATTGGCGTCGGTCAGCCCGCATGCTGTGACCACGGCATCCATTGCCGCTGCCATGTCCCGGGTGGTCCCGTTCCCGCCCACAATCATGTTCCCCGTCGCCAGAAGGGTCTCGGGGGCGTCGAACCCCCTGGCCCCGACGGCATCACGCCATTGGCTCATCGACATGATCTTGTGTGTCCATGGCCCGATCGCGCGTAACAGAACAACGAACACCGGTGAGCGCTGCATGGCCGAGCCCGTTCAACAGATGGCGATATGCGGAACAAAGCAGGAACTAGTCGTGTATGTCAAGGCCCTCGGGCACATTGACATAGCTGCGGGGGAACCGCCCGTTGAGATTGGTGAGGATTTCATAGCCAATGGTGCGCGCCGAATCCGCCACGTCGTCGATGCTGATAGTGGGGCCCAGCAATTCGACCAGATCGCCGGGCTGCACCAGCCCGTCCACATCGGTGATATCGATCGCCGTCATGTCCATTGATACGCGGCCCAGGACCGGCACCACTGTTCCGTTGACCGCAACCCGTCCGCCGATCTGCCCGCCGATGCCCGACAGCGCGCGAAAATATCCATCGGCATAGCCAATTGCGAGGATGGCCAGTTTGGTGTCCCGCCGCAAGCGATAGGCGGCCCCATAACCGACTGTCTCCCCGATTCTCGGTTCCTTGATCTGGAGGATCGGGACATGCATCGAGATCACCCGCGCCATGGGGTTGGGCCGCGCGTTCAGCGCCTGCCCGCCATACATGGCGATGCCGGGCCGCACCATCTGATAGTGGTAATCCTTGGAGGTCATGACCGCTGCCGAATTGGCGATGGAGGCGGGAATATCGGGGAACATGTTGAGCAGCCCCTGAAAAACCCCGTTCTGCTTGCGGGTCATCTCGTTGGCGGGCTGATCGGCGCAGGCGAAATGGCTCATGATCATCTGCGGCTCGAACCCCGACTGATCGAGCTCGCGTCTGACCAGTTCGGCTTCCTTGGCCCTGAAGCCGACCCGGTTGAAACCGGTATCGAAATGCAATGCCGCTGGCACTGCGCGGCCCTGGTTCAGGCAGAAATCGAGCCACTCGGTCAATTGGCTCATCGAAGCCAGAACCGGCATGAGGTTGTGCGCCGCATAGTCGGCAGCCGTGCGCGGCACGAGGCCATCGAGAACAAAGATATGGGCCTGGGGCAGGGCCCTCCGCAGCGAAACGCCTTCATCGGGCGTGGCGACGAAAAAGAACCGCGCCCCGGCCTGATACAGCGCGCGCCCCACCACGTCGGCGCCCGTCCCATAGGCATCGGCCTTGAGCACGGCTCCGGTCAGCGCCTGGCCCGCAATGGTGTCGAGCGCCTTCCAGTTCCGGGTGATCGCTCCAAGGTCGATGGTGATTCCGCCGCCCAGTATCGTCTTAGAACCCGTCATGTCGGCCCACTGATTCCCATTCGTTGGTCTGGAGGTAACGCGAAATCCTGTTGGGGGACAAGCGGGCGGCGGCCTACTCCTGTCGGGTGGGCAGATAATCGTCCCGGGCCAGATCCGAGAACCGGGTCAGGTTGGCCTGGAACTGGAGCTGCACCGTGCCGGTCGGACCGTGCCGCTGCTTGGCGATGATCACTTCGGCGCGGCCATGCACCTTTTCCATTTCGGCCTGCCATTCGAGATGTTCCTGAGTGCCTTCCTTGGGCTCCTTGTTGGAGAGGTAATATTCGTCGCGATAGACGAACATCACCACGTCTGCGTCCTGCTCGATCGAGCCCGATTCACGAAGGTCCGCCAGTTGCGGGCGCTTGTCGTCGCGGTTTTCCACCTGCCGCGAGAGCTGCGACAGGGCGATGATCGGCACTTCGAGTTCCTTGGCCAGGGCCTTGAGGCCCGTGGTGATCTCGGTCAGCTCCTGCACGCGGTTCTCGCCGGCCTTTTTCGAGCCCGACAGCAATTGCAGATAGTCGACGATCAACAGATCGAGTCCCTTCTGGCGCTTGAGCCGCCGGGCCCGGGCCGCCAGTTGTGCAATGGAGATGCCGCCGGTGTCGTCGATATAGAGCGGCACCTGCGCCATCAGGTTCGAGGTATCGACCAGCTTGGCGTACTGGCTTTCATGGATATTGCCGCGCCTGATATCCGATGACGAGATTTCCGACTGCTCGGCCAACACACGGGTGGCAAGCTGTTCGGCGCTCATTTCGAGCGAGAAGAACCCGACGATTCCTCCGTTGACTGTTTTCATGTGCCCGTCGGGCAGCGGCTCGGCCTTGTAGGCCTTGGCCACCGTGAAGGCGATGTTGGTCGCCAGCGACGTCTTGCCCATGGCGGGCCGCGCCGCGAGGATGATCAAGTCACTGCGCTGCAATCCGCCCATCAGCCGGTCGAGGTCGCTCAGCCCGGTGGCCGTGCCCGAAAGCGATCCGTCGCGCGAATAGGCTTCGCCCGCCATGTTGATCGCTTCGATCAGCGCCTGATTGAAACCCTGGAACCCGCCGTCATACCGGCCCTTTTCGGCCAGATCGAAAAGGGATTTTTCAGCCTCCTCGATCTGGATTTGCGCAGAGGTTTCCACATCCGCATTGTAGGCGCGGTCGGTCATCTCTTCGGAAATGAGCAGCAGGTTGCGCCGAATGGCCAGATCGTAGATCGCCTGGCCGTAGTCGGCGGCGTTCAAGACGGTTGTGGCCTCTGCCGCCAGCCGCGCCAGATACTGCGCCATTGTGACGCCTTCGAGCAGGTCGTCCGGCAGGTAGGTCTTGGCCGTGACCGGAGTTGCGGTTTTCCCGGCACGGATGATCTTGCCGCAGACCTCATAGATCTCACGGTGGATCGGCTCATAAAAATGGATCGGTTCAAGAAAATCCGAAACTCGGTAAAAGGCCTCGTTGTTCACGAGGATTGCCCCCAACAGGGCCTGCTCCGCCTCGATGTTGTGGGGAGCGGTCTTGTATTGGGGTTCAGGTTCGGATGGGACGGGCGTGAGCCGCCTCACAGCTTCCATTGGCGCTCTCGTCGAATAAAACGGCACACTCTTACCGCAGTAGGCCTCTGCGGCAATCACCTAAAGCACGATTCCGGATTTTGAATGGCTCAATACACACTAACCGATTCGCGCTGTGCGGAAGTGTGGGGATAAGCCCCACCGCCCTCGACAATGCAGAAAAAAGGCCGGGCGGTGCCCGGCCTTTCGATTCGGATCAGTGGATCTGCTTATGCGTCTTCCTGGCGCTCGGCTTCTTCGGCGGCGGCAGCAGCTTCGCCGTCGTCTTCAGCACCTTCAGCCAGTTCGTCTTCGTCGACGTCGGCAAGCGAGACGAAGGGCTCTTCTTCGTCGTTGTAGTCCTTGCGGCTCAGGTCTTCACCGGCTGCCTGACGTTCGGCTTCATCGGTCGAGCGCGCGACGTTGACGGTCACGGTCACGGCCACTTCGGCGTGCAGGTTCAGGGTCACGGCATGCAGGCCGACAGTCTTGATCGGCGTGCCCAGATCGATGTCCGAACGCTCGATCTTGTCGCCTTCGGCCAGAAGGGCATCGGCGATGTCGCGGGCCGAGACCGAACCGTAGAGCTGGCCGGTTTCGCCGGCCTGGCGCACGATCACAATGGTCTTGCCATTGATCGATTCGGCGTTCTTTTCGGCTTCCGAACGACGCTCTGCGTTGCGGGCCTCGATGACCTGACGCTCGGCTTCGAACTTGGCGCGGTTGGCATCCGATGCGCGCAGGGCCTTGCCCTGGGGCAGCAGGAAGTTGCGGCCAAAACCGTCCTTGACGTTGACTTCGTCGCCGATGGTGCCCAGACGGCCCACGCGTTCGAGAAGGATGACTTTCATGGGTATGTCTCCGATGCTGTCCCGCCTTGCTGGCGGTTAGAGCGCCCGAACCATTCGGGCGCCCAACGATGTCGCTAGAGCGGGCAGTTCAGCCGAACTCCGCGACCAAAAGAGTTTGAGCGTCACAAGGGACGCCCAAACGGATTATTTCACCGCGAACGGCAGCAGGCCCAGGAAGCGGGCGCGCTTGATGGCACGGGCCAACTCGCGCTGCTTCTTGGCCGAAACGGCCGTGATGCGGGAGGGAACGATCTTGCCGCGCTCGGAAACATAGCGCTGCATCAGGCGAACGTCCTTGTAGTCGATGACCGGAGCGTTGGCGCCCGAGAACGGGCAGGTCTTGCGGCGGCGCTGGAAGGGGCGACGGGCCTGCGAAGTGGTAAGGTTACGAATAGCCATGGGGCTCTCCTTTTGAGCGCTTCCGAAACCAACAGGGAACTCGGACCCGGTTCGGAAGCGCGATCAGCCAAGAACTAGAAGCGGCGCGGACCACGCGGGCGATCACCACCCGGACGATCGTCGCGATCACGCTTTTGCATCATCACGGACGGGCCTTCTTCATGCTCATCCACGCGGATGGTCATGAAGCGCAGTACGTCTTCATTGATGCGCATCTGGCGCTCCATCTCGGCCACGGCTGCAGCCGGTGCTTCGATGTTGAGCAGCGTGTAATGCGCCTTGCGGTTCTTGTTGATCCGGTAGGACAGGGACTTCACGCCCCAGTATTCGGACTTGGCAACCTTGCCGCCGTTTTCTTCCAAAAGGTCGGTATAGGTCTTGGTCAGGTCTTCGACCTGCTGCGCGGAGACGTCCTGCCGCGACAGAAAGATATGCTCGTAAAGGGGCATGGAATGCCTTTCTGATATCGAACTTCAATAGGCATCGTCGGCGCGGAGCCTCTTTGCAGCCGATGGAAAGGCGACAAAGGTTCTGTAAAAGAGCGGGAACACGGGAGGCAGGACCAATTCTGACGATCCATTGCGCATCGACGAAGCGACACCCAACCCTCCGTTCAGCCCCCGGCCAAACGAATGCTGCGCGTGTTTAGAGCGATCCGCGCCCGATTGCAAGGCTGTCCCTGCGTTTTATGGGATCAGCCCTCGGATAGGGGGCGCACCGCACAAGGGTTTTGCTGTGGCAATAGCGCTTGGCTTCGCACAGGATTAGCACTCCTTTATAGTGCGTTACCTTGACTCGGCACGCATTTGCGGGCACTCGCCCCGCCAATTGGGCCGCAATCGCCAGCCATGCTTAACCGAAGCGCGAGAGGACACATGACCAAACCGGCATTTACATTCCCCGGCCAGGGTAGCCAGGCCGTAGGCATGGGCCAGGACCTCGCCGAGGCCTATCCCGAAGCCCGTGCGGTATTCGAGGAAGTCGACGAAGCGCTTGGCGTTTCTTTGTCAAAGATCATGTTCGAGGGCCCCGAGGATACTCTGCGCCTCACCGAAAATGCCCAGCCTGCGCTGATGGCCGCTTCCATTGCCGTCGTCCGCGTGCTCGAAGCGCGCGGCGTCGCGCTCGCTGAAACCGCCAGCTACGTCGCCGGCCACTCCCTTGGAGAATATTCGGCCCTTTGTGCCGCCGGCACCTTCAGCCTCTCGGACACCGCGCGTCTCCTTCAGATCCGCGGACGGGCCATGCAGCAGGCCGTGCCGGTTGGGCAGGGGGCAATGGCCGCTCTGCTCGGGCTCGATATGGATGTGGTCAAGGCCATCGCTGCCGAGGCCGCCCAGGGCGAAGTCTGCGATGTCGCCAACGACAATTCGCCCGGCCAGGTGGTGGTCTCGGGCACTCTGTCTGCAATCGAGCGCGCCATAGAGCTGGCCAAGGCAAAGGGCGCCAAGCGGGCTTTGGCCCTGCCGGTCAGCGCTCCGTTCCACTGCGCCCTGATGGCGCCAGCCGCCGAGGCAATGCGCGAAGCGCTGGCCGGCGTCGAAATGCGCGTGCCCTCGGTTCCGCTGGTCGCCAACGTCCTCGCTGCGCCGATCGCCGATCCCGATGAAATCCGCCGCCGTCTTGTCGAGCAGGTCACCGGCATGGTGCGCTGGACCGAAAGCGTAAGCTGGCTCGCCCGCGAGGCCGGTGTGACCGAGCTGTACGAATTGGGCACCGGCAAGGTGCTCACCGGCCTTGCCCGCCGCATCGATTCGGCGCTCTCGGGCCGGGCCATCGGCACCGCAAAGGATATTGGAGAGTTCCTGGAGTCGCGCGCCTGAGCGTGTTCCTGTAACTATGGAACAGCTCCTGGCCTGATCCGGAACGCTCCGGCAACGATCAATCAAAGAGGCACATCATGTTCGATCTTTCCGGCAAACGGGCGCTGGTCACCGGCGCCAGTGGCGGCATCGGAAGCGCCATCGCCAAGGCCCTTGCTGCGCAGGGCGCCGAAGTCGCCCTCAGCGGCACCCGGGTGGGTGCCCTCGAAGAGGTGGCCCGCGACATCATCGGCAAGGCCCATATCCTGCCCTGTAATCTGTCCGATCTCGACGCTGTCGAGCAATTGGTCCCCCAGGCCGAAGAGGCGATGGGGGGGATCGACATCCTCATCAACAATGCGGGCCTCACCCGCGACAATTTGTTCATGCGGATGAAGGACGAGGAGTGGGATGAGGTTCTCAATATCAACCTCACTGCGCCCTTCCACCTCACCCGCGCCGCGATAAAGGGGATGATGAAGCGCCGTTTCGGCCGCATCGTCTCGATTTCCTCGGTGGTCGGCGTGGTCGGCAACCCCGGCCAGGCCAATTATGCCGCCTCCAAGGCCGGGCTGGGCGGCATGTCCAAGGCGCTGGCCTATGAGGTCGCAAGCCGCGGCATCACCGTAAACACCATCGCTCCGGGCTTCATCGCCTCGGCGATGACCGATGAGCTCAACGACAAGCAGCGCGAGGCGATTCTCCAGAAGGTCCCGGCTGGCCGGCTGGGCACGTCCGAGGAGATTGCGGCGGCTGCGGTGTTCCTCGCCAGCGAGGGCGCGGCCTACATCACCGGCCATACCCTCAACGTCAATGGTGGAATGGTGATGATCTGACCTGTAAAAGGCTTGCGTCCATGCACGGTGGCGATATGGTCATCGTCAACAAAGTGTGTTAGGTGCGCCGGCACGTCGCGGCCTGGAGGTCGAGACCTGGGCGAGAAAGCCCCGTTTAATCCCGCCGTGGGCGTTTTATTAGGGAGCCTGTTGGCAATCCATCCCTGCCCAGAGGCAGAGCGTTAGCAACGAACTCTTTAGTCTGCAAAAAAGGAAGACACTATGAGCGATATCGAAGATCGCGTCCGTAAGATCGTGGTGGAGCACCTCAACGTCGAAGCCGACAAGGTCACTGAAAAGGCCAGCTTCATGGACGATCTGGGAGCGGATTCGCTCGATCAGGTCGAACTCGTCATGGCGTTCGAAGAAGAATTCGGCGTGGAAATCCCCGACGATGCCGCAGAGTCGATCCAGACTTTCGGTGACGCTGTCGGGTTCCTCACCAAGGCCACCGCGTAATCGGCCTGGCCGGTTCGCGAGGTATATGACAATGCGCCGCGTCGTCGTCACCGGTCTCGGGATCGTTAGCCCTCTTGGGGTGGGTCACGAGACTGTCTGGTCCAATATTCTCGCGTCCAGAAGCGGCGCGCAGCGTGTCACCGATTTCGAGGTTGGCGATCTGCCTTGCCAGATTGCCTGCCGCATTCCTCTGGGGGACACCGCCGAGGGCAAGTTCAATCCCGATGATTGGATGGCGCCCAAGGAACAGCGCAAGGTCGATCCATTCATCGTCTTTGCCATGGCGGCGTCCACTCAGGCCCTGCGCGATGCAGGGTATGAGGCAAAGACCCTCGAACAGCAGGAACGCACCGGCGTTCTGATCGGCTCGGGCATCGGCGGTATTGGCGGCATCTACGATGCCTCCATCACCCTCGCCGAAAAAGGCCCGCGCCGCATCAGCCCGTTCTTCATCCCCGGGCGTCTTATCAATCTCGCATCGGGCTATGTCTCGATCGAGCACGGCCTCAAGGGGCCGAACCACTCCGTTGTCACGGCCTGTTCCACCGGTGCCCACGCCATTGGCGATGCGGCCCGGCTCATCATGCTCGGCGATGCCGATGTGATGGTGGCTGGCGGCGCGGAATCCCCGGTCAATCGGTTGTCTCTGGCGGGCTTTGCCGCGTGCCGGGCGCTCTCGACCGGCTTCAACGATACCCCGGAAAAGGCCTCGCGCCCCTATGACAAGGACCGCGATGGCTTTGTGATGGGCGAGGGTGCAGGCATTGTCGTGTTGGAAGAATACGAACACGCCAAGGCCCGTGGCGCACACATTTACGGTGAAGTGATCGGCTATGGCCTGTCCGGCGACGCTCACCACATTACCGCCCCCGCCGAAGACGGCAATGGCGGCTTCAGGTCCATGTCCGCCGCCATCAAGCGCGCAGGCATTGCTCCCTCAGACATTGACTATATCAACGCCCATGGCACCTCGACGCCGCTCGGCGACGAGATCGAACTTGGTGCCGTGACGCGGCTGCTCGGCGATCACGCCGCCAATGTGGTCATGAGTTCGACCAAATCCGCCGTCGGGCATCTGCTCGGAGCGGCAGGCGCAGTCGAAGCGATCTTCTCGCTGCTGGCCATGCGCGACAATGTGGCGCCGCCCACCATCAATCTCGACAATCCGTCTGTCGAGACGGTGATCAATCTGGCTCCGCACAAGCCGGTGGAAAAGCAGATCGATGTGGTGCTTTCGAATTCCTTTGGCTTTGGCGGCACCAACGCCTCGCTGATCTTCCGCAAGGCAGATTAAAGCGTCGGACCCTGGAGCACAGCATCCCGGGCACTTGTTTTTGCCGAAGTTCTTGCCCCATATGGCCGGGCGGCAGCGGACGGCCCGCTGACGCTCGAATCGACGTGTTGCAGGGCGGCACCGCCCCCGACCCATTTCGGAAGAGAGGACGGAACCCGACCGCATGGCCAATCGCAAGAAAAAGAACCGCAGCCGTTCCTCCAACGGTTTCTTTGAGGCCCTCAATGGCCTGCTCACGCTGGTGCTGCTGGCGCTGCTCGCCGTTGGCGGCGCCTTCGTCTATGGCGCGGCCACGTTCAATGCCGACGGCCCGGTCCCCGAAGATCGCAGCTTTGTCGTCGAACCCGGCAACGTCCTGTCCACCGTCGCTCAGCGCCTTGAGGAACAGGGGTTCATCTCGAACGCCGATATCTTCAATTACGGCTCGCGCCTGCTGCGGCGAGGCAGCGATCTCAAAGCTGGCGAGTTCGAGATTGCAGCCCATTCTTCGATGTTCGACATCATCCGCGAATTGACCGAGGGTACCCCGCTTCAGCATCAGGTGGTGGTGCCGGAAGGCTTTACCGCTTGGCAGGTTGTCGAGCGGGTCAACGCCGATCCCAACCTCACCGGCAATATTGAAATGCTGCCCCCCGAAGGCAGCCTGCTGCCCGGTGCCTATTCCTATCAGCGCGGCGACACGCGGCAGGGCGTCATCGACGGGATGACGGCGGCCATGGATGCGCGGCTGGCTGAAATCTGGGAGGCGCGCGACCCCGATCTGCCTCTGTCCACGCCCGCAGAACTTGTTACCCTTGCCTCGATCGTCGAGCGTGAAACCGGGCTGGGCGACGAGCGCGGCACCGTCGCCGGCGTTTTCGTCAACCGCCTCAATGTCGGCATGCGGCTCCAGTCCGATCCGACCATCATCTATGGCATAACGCTGGGGCAGGGCGCTTTGGGGCGCGGCTTGCGCCGCTCCGAGATCGATGCGGTCACCCCCTACAACACCTATCAGATCGATGGCCTTCCCGCTGGCCCGATCGCCAATCCGGGCATTGAGGCGCTTCGGGCAACAGCCAATCCCGAACAGCACGATTACCTCTATTTCGTCGCCAAGGGCGCGGTGCCAGCCGATGGCCACGTGTTTGCAGCCACCTATGCCGAACATCAGCGAAACGTCGCCGCTTATCGCGAGATCGAGCGCCGCGCCGCCGAAGCCGCTGCCGATGCGGAAGCGCGCGCCGAAATGGACGCCATCGCCGCCGAGGAGGCCGCGCAGGCGGGCGACGTCACCGCTCCGGACGCTGCCGAAGAACCGGCTGCGGAGGGAGAGTGAGCGTGAGCCAGCAACCGATTTCCAGCATGACCGGGTTCGGACGCTCCAGCGCCCAGCATGGCAACGTTTCCATTCTGGTCGAGATCAAGTCGGTCAACGGACGCGGTCTCGATATCAGGGGGCGGCTCTCCCCGGGTCTCGATAGTCTCGATGCCGATATCAGGCGTCTGATCGGCGAAAAGCTGGCGCGCGGATCGGTGTCGATCTTGGTCAATATCCGGCGCGAGGCAGTCGATACCGATCTGGTCGTCAATGACCGTGCCCTCGATCGTGTTCTCACCCTCATCGACAAGATTTCTGAGCGCGTCGACGCGCGAAAGCCCTCGATCGAAACCATTCTTTCGCTCAAGGGGATCATGGAGGCGCAAGAGCCCGAACTGAGCCCCGACGAGGAAGCAGCGCTGCATTCAGCGATTCTCGATTGCGTAGGGGTCGCGCTATTGGCCCTCATCGAGACCCGCCGCGCCGAGGGCGAGCGCATCGGGGCGGTTATCGCCCAGCGCGTCGAGGAAATTGCTTTCCTCGCCGATACCGCCCGCGCGCATCCGTCCCTTGCCCGCGGGGCCATTCTGACGCGCTTGCGCGATCAGGTCACCGCGCTCATGGACACCGACAAGGGGCTGAGCGCCGAACGCCTGCATCAGGAGGCCATGCTGCTGGCCACCCGGGCCGACATTGCCGAAGAGCTCGACCGTTTTTCGGCCCACGTCACCGCCGCGCGTGATCTGCTGGGCAAAGGTGGCCCAATTGGGCGTAAGCTTGATTTCCTCAGCCAGGAATTCAACCGCGAAGCCAATACGCTGTGTTCCAAGAGCAATGATGTGAGCCTGACCGCGATCGGTCTTGACCTCAAGGCAACGATCGATCAGTTACGAGAGCAAGTCCAGAATCTCGAATAGGCTACCGATCAGGGCGGTGAAACCGGCTGACATCGAGCCGAATCTGGCACCGTAGGGCTTCGAATAGAGCAGGGAAACAGGACCTATGAAGGATTTCGCGCGTCGCGGCGTCATGCTGGTCATCGCATCGCCGTCGGGGGCGGGAAAATCCTCGATTTCGCGGGCATTATTTGCGCAGGATCCCAACATCCGTCTTTCGGTGTCGGTCACCACGCGGGCGCGCCGCACCGACGAAATCGATGGCACCCATTATCATTTCATCGATATCCCCGCCTTTGAAAAGCTGCGGGACGAGGGCAATCTGCTCGAATGGGCCGAAGTCCACGGCAATTTCTACGGCACCCCGCGCGCCGAGGTCGAGGACAGCCTTGCAGCGGGCCGGGATATCCTGTTCGATATCGACTATCAGGGCACGTTGCAGCTTTATGAAAACTGCCGCGATGACATGGTCACCGTGTTCATCCTGCCCCCCTCCATCGCCGAATTGCGCGCCCGTCTCGAACGCCGTGCTCAGGATAGCTCCGGCACCATCGAAAAGCGCTTGCGCAACGCGCGCAAGGAGATGGAGCACTACTGCGAATACGACTATGTTCTGGTCAATGAGGATCTCGAACAGTCCGTGCAGATGGTCCGCTCCATCCTCGCCAGCGCCCGCCTCCAGCGCCCCCGCCAGACCCGGCTCGAAGGGTTTGTCGAGGATTTGAAGAGCCAGATCGACGCGCTGGCGTAGTGTGATCTAGCCAGCCCGCAACCGCATCACCTGCCGCGCCAGTTCGACATAGGTCGCTACTGGCAAGGTCTCTGCGCGTTCCTCGCCCGTCAGCCCCAGGGGCTCCAGCAGCGCCTCCAGCGGCACGCCCAGCCCCTTGAGGCTTTGCCGGATCATCTTGCGTCGCTGGCCAAAGGAGTGCCTTGTCACCTCTTCCAGCGCCCGTACAGGAACATCTGACTCCACGGGCCGGGGCACCATATGCACCACCGATGAGGTCACCTTGGGAGGCGGCGTGAACGCGTTGCGGTCGAGATTGAGGGCGATCCGGGCGTTCGTACGCCAGCCCGAGAGCACGCCCAGGCGTCCATATTGCTTGTCACCGGGCTTTGCGACGATCCGCTCGGCCACTTCGCGCTGGAACATCAGCGTCAGGCTCTCAAACCATGCCGGCCACGGCTCTTGCGAGAGCCATCCGGTCAAAAGGGGCGTTGCAATATTATAGGGCAGATTGGCGACGATTTTCGTGCGTCCACCCGCCAGTGCGCGGTAATCGATCTCCAGCGCGTCGGCGGAAATGACCTCAAGCCGCCCCGGATAAGCGGCAGCAATCTGCGCTAGCGCGGGCAGGGTGCGTTCATCGCGCTCGATGGCGATCACCTGTTTCGCGCCCGCCGCCAGCAGGGCCCGGGTCAGTCCTCCGGGGCCGGGGCCCACCTCGATCACGGTAACCTCTGCCAGATCACCCGCCGCGCGGGCGATTTTTCCCGTGAGGTTGAGATCGAGCAGGAAATTCTGGCCCAGTTCCTTTTTTGCGCGCAGCCCGTGCTCAGCGATGACCTCGCGCAGCGGCGGCAACCCGTCGATTTGGCTCATGAAATGGCGTCCGCCAGTCGGATCGCCGCCAGCATGGAGTTGGGCGAGGCCTTGCCCGTGCCCGCCAATGCGAAAGCGGTGCCGTGGTCGGGGGAGGTGCGCACGATGGGCAGCCCGAGCGTGACATTGACCCCCGCATCGAAGGCGATTGTCTTGATGGGGATCAGGGCCTGATCGTGGTACATGGCAATCACACAGTCATATTGACGCCAGTGCGGCGGGTAGAACAGCGTATCAGCAGACAAGGGGCCGAAGACATCGATCCCTTCCGTGCGCAGCGTCGCCAGTGCCGGAACGATGACGTCGATCTCCTCGCGCCCGATAGTACCATCCTCGCCCGCGTGCGGGTTGAGACCGGCCACCCCGATGCGCGGCGCAGCGATGCCGAACCGTTCGGTAAGGTCGCGCACGACGATACGGATGGTATCGAGCAGGAGCGCGCGCGTGATCCTTCCGGGCACCTGCGCAAGCGGGATATGGATGGTCAGCGGCACCGTGCGCAGATCGTCATGGGCCAGCATCATCACGGGCAGGGGGGCCGGGCCATCGCCAGCGCAGAGCGCGGCGAGGAATTCCGTATGCCCGGGATATTCGAACCCCGCGCCATACAGCGCGGCTTTATGGATCGGGGCGGTCACCAAGCCGCGAAACCGGCTTTCGAGTG
>NZ_DATMGM010000040.1:0-56161 GCF_035555455.1 Pelagibacterium sp.
ACCTGCCCGGAATCGATATCGATGAAGAGCGAATCGTCACGTCCACCGGCGCATTGGCGCTCGACGCCGTGCCCGAAAACCTGCTGGTGATCGGGGCCGGGGTGATCGGGCTGGAGCTGGGCTCGGTCTGGGCACGGCTTGGGGCCAAGGTCACGGTGGTCGAATATCTCGACCGCATCCTGCCGGGCATGGATGGCGAAGTCGCCAAACAGTTCCAGAGAATGCTGTCGCGCCAAGGGTTTAGCTTCAAGCTGGGCACCAAGGTCACTGGCATCGAAACGACCGCCGAGGGGCTGGTCGCAACGCTTGAGCCTGCGGCCGGCGGCGAAAAGACCACCCTTGCGACCGACATCGCGCTGGTTGCGGTGGGCCGGACGCCCTACACGGAAGGGCTGGGCCTCGAAGCGGTCGGTGTCGCGCTGGACGGGCGTGGTCGGGTGGTCACCGACGAGGCTTATCGCACCAATATCGAAGGCATTTATGCCATCGGCGATGTGATCACCGGCCCGATGCTGGCGCACAAGGCCGAGGACGAAGGCATTGCGGTTGCTGAGCTTTTGGCGGGACAGGCCGGGCACGTCAATTACGGCGTGATCCCCGGCGTCGTCTATACCAATCCCGAAGTGGCCTCGGTCGGGCGCACGGAAGAAGAGCTCAAGGCCGACGGGATCGCCTACAAGGCGGCGAAATTCCCCTTCACCGCCAATGGCCGCGCCAAGGCGATGCTGGCCAGCCAGGGCTTCGTCAAAATCCTCGCCGACGCTGCCACCGACCGGGTTCTGGGGTGCCACATCGTTGGCAAGGGGGCCGGCGAGATGATCCACGAGGCTGCGGTGTTGATGGAGTTCGGTGGCTCCGCCGAGGACCTGGCACGCACTTGCCACGCCCACCCGACGATGAGTGAGGCGGTCCGGGAAGCCGCGCTCGGCCTTGGGGACGGGTCGATCCATATCTGACACAAAAAGGACCGCATCCAAAGATGCGGCCCTTTTCATTCAGAGCAGTGCTTTGGATCAGGGATCGTAGGATACGGTCCCGGCTTCATAGGCCGCCCGGCAGTCGGTGGCATCGGAAAGAATATTGATTTCAAGCAGTTCCAGCGCACCGCCACGGCCCTGAAAACGGGGATCGTCGCACACGCCGTCATAGGCCGAGCGGCTTGAATCGTCGCCGAAATTGATGCGGAAATCGCCCGATTGCCCGGTTTCACCAGCGAGGCGCACGGTGCCGTTGAGATAGGCCACCGAGCAGTCGGTGGCGTCGGCCATCAAATGGTCGTCCAGCGCAACGCCGACCCCCGAGCCGATAAAGCGCGGGTCGTCACAGGCGTTGTCACGCGACCAATTTCCCGAATCGTCGCCGAAATCGATGCCATCGATGACAATCGGATATGCGGGCTCGTCACTGGCAATATAGGTGACCTCACCGGCTTCATAGGCGGCGCGGCAGTCGGTAGCGTCGGCCAGCCGGTGGCTGCTGAGCGAGCCGCCAAAGCGCGGGTCGTCGCATTCGCCGTCCCGCGCCCAGGTGCCGGAATCGTCACCGAAATTGATGCGCATTCCGTTACTGCCGGCGGTATCGTCGTCAAGGGTGACGGTGCCTGCCTGATAGGCCGCCGAACAATCGCTGGCATCGGCCTTGAGGTGATCGTCGAACGCAACACCGACGCCCGAACCGGCAAAGCGGGAATCGTCACATTCGCCATCAAAGGCCCAGTTACCCGAATCATCGCCGAAGTCGATATCGTCAATGATGATGGGATAGTCGATTTCATCGGGCGTCTGATACGTCACTTCGCCAGCCTCATAGGCGGCGAGACAGTCGCTAGCGTCCGCCAGCCGGTGGCTGTTGAGTGAGCCGCCAAACCGTGGATCATCGCACTCGCCGTCATTGGCCCAACTGCCGGAATCGTCGCCGAAATCAATGCCATCGACCACCCCCACCGACGAGGGGGCCCAGTCCGGCTGGGTAAAGGCGGCGGTGCCGTCCTTTACCGCGGCAAGGCAGTCGGTGGCATCGGCAAGAACGCCGCTCTCATTGGCACCGTGCCAGACGTTGGTTCCGGTGAACCGCGGGTCGTCGCATTGGCCGTCGCGGGGATACCCGCCACTGTCATCGCCATAATCGATGCCATCGACAACGCCTGTGTGGACGAGCGGCGGGGCAAGGGTGACCTCGCCCGCTTCGAACGCCGTTCGGCAATCGGTTGCGTCGGCCTTGGTGTGGCTGGCGAGTGTGCCGCCAAACCGAGGGTCATCGCACTCGCCGTCCTTGGCGAACATGCCCGAATCGTCTCCAAAATCGATGTCGTCGGGCGTCTCGATTTTTTGAACGGTTGCGGTGGTGCCAGAAAGGGTGACCTCTCCGGCTTCAAAGGCCTGCCGACAATCGGAGGCGTCGCGCAGTTCATCGGCGGGGCTGCGTAGGATGGCCGCGCCCGGGCCCTCGAAGCGCGGGTCGTCGCACTGGTTGTCGTGGGCCCAGGTGCTGCTGTCGTCGCCGAAGTCGATATCCTCGGCCAGCGCGGCTACGCCGGATGCCAAAGCCAGGGCCAAAACGGCGCTGCCCAGCATCATTGAGGTTTTTTGCATAACTGTTCTCGCTCTTTCAAAGACCGGCGCGGCGGTCGCGTCCCGCAGGTGTCGTTGAGCGAGTGAACAGCAAAATCCCGGAAATTACCAGTATGGTTCCAACGCCGTGAAAAGCGGTGAAATGCTCGCCCAGGATGACAATCGCGAGCAGGATCGTCACGATGGGGGAAATATTTCCAAACACTGCCGTGCGTTCGGCGCCGATAAGGCCGATGGCCGTGGAAATGGCAAAGGCGGGAACCACCGTCGCGGCGATGGCCAGGCCGAGCAACAGGACCACCACGTCGAACGGAACCGCGAGGGCGGCCAGCGGATGGGTCAATAGAAAATGCACCACGACCACGCATCCGGCCGCAGACATGGCAACGGCGGTGAACAGACGTGCCCCGAGCATATCGATCAGGGGCTTGGCATAGAGCTGATAGGTGGCATAGGCGAGGGCGCTGGCCAGCGCGAGCAGGGTGCCGGTGAGGATCGACCCGCCCTCAAAGCGCAGGTCATGGGCAAAAATGAGTGCAATCCCCGCATAGGCCAGCAGCGCGGCGCCAATGGCCAGGGGCGGCAGCCGGCGGCCAAACAAGAGCGCGCCCAGAATCAGCACCATGAACGGATAGGTGAGCAGTACCAGTCGGTTGAGCTGGGCGGTGATCAGGTCGAGGCTGAGGAAATCAAGCAGGCTGGCGCCGTAATACCCCAAGACGCCGATCGCTATGGCCCCCAGAACCGCACGCCGGGGGATGGCGATCCGCTGCTGGCGTCGATCGCGAAATGCGGTCAGGCCGACCAGCCCGAAGACCGGCACCGCAAGGATCATGCGCCAGGCGAGGATGGTGATGGCATCAAGCCCGTGGGCCAGACCCAGCTTGACGAAGATACCCTTGGTGGCAAACAGCGCGGCACCCAGACACGCCAGGCCAAGGCCGAGCAGCTGATGGCGATCGGAGGAAAAAACTGGGGGCATGATCCGGATTCGCGAAGAAGGAAGGGCGAGGAAGCAAAGCCCCAGCGTATCGCCCCAGGGCCTGCGCCGCCAGCCTTGCGTTTCATCCGCGCGGATGGGCGGCGCGATAGGCTTCGAGCAGGCGTTCGCTGTCGATATGGGTGTAGATCTGCGTGGTCGAAAGCGAGGCATGACCCAACAGTTCCTGAATGGCGCGCAGATCCCCGCCCTTGGCCAGCAGGTGCGTGGCAAAGGAGTGGCGCAGGGTGTGCGGGGTGGCAGAGGCGGGAAGGCCCAGCACACCGCGCAAATGTTCGAGGCGCAGTTGAATCAGGCGCGGGTTCAGCGGGCCGCCCCGCACCCCGCGAAACATCGGTTCGGTGGCGCTCAACGCAAACGGGCACAGCTTGAGATAGGCTTTGACCGCCTCGCGCACCGGCGCAATCAGCGGGACCAGGCGAATCTTGTTGCCCTTGCCGCGCACGCGCAGGGTTGTGCCGTCGAGATCGATCCGGGTGAGGGCGAGCGCCTCGGAAATGCGCAGGCCAGCACCGTAACACAGGGCAATCACCGCGGCGTCACGGGCGCCAACCCAGGGGCGGTCCTCGCTCTCGATTGCTGCCGGTCCCGCCGCGCGGGCCTCAAGGACAGACAGTGGCCGGGGCAGACCGCGCGCCAGTTTGGGCGTCCGAACGACGGACAGTGCTTCGAGGGCGACAAGATCTTCGCGTTCAAGATAGGAGAACAGGGATTTGAGGCCCGAAAGGGTTCTGGCAAGACTGCGCGATCCGATATCCTCGCGCCTGCGGGCCGCAAGAAAAGCCCGCAGGTCGGCGGGTCGCAGCGCCGCCAGATCGGGAACATCGATAGGGCCGCCGATATGACCGGAAAGGAAGACCAGGAACTGATGGACGTCCCGGCTGTAGGATTCCACGGTCTTGGGAGCGAGCCGCCGGATGGTCGACAGCTCCCGCTGCCAGCCGGCGATGTGGGCGCGCAAGGTGTCAGAGGTGGCAAAGCTGGCGTCGGTCATGAGAGCGACGCTATCACAGGCAAGGTTACCAGAGCGGCAATAGTTTATAGCCGAATCGGATTTGGGCAGTATGGTGCGGGCAAATCCGGCCCCCTTTCGTTCTTCCAAGGCACAGCTTGAAATGACACCGCTCGGCCCGGTTGTTGCAGTGATGGTTTCGGTCGCCGTAGATGGCCCCTACTCCTATCGGGTGCCCGAGGGAATGGAGGTCGTACGCGGGTCGATCGTTGTGGTGCCGCTCGGGCCGCGTCCGACGCTGGGCGTGGTGTGGGGCGAGCCCGACAGCACTTTTGCGCATAACCGTTTAAAGGACATCGCCGAGGTTTTCGGTGTGCCGCCGATTTCCGATGAGTTGCTCAAAACCGTCGATTGGGTGGCGCGCTATACGCTCGCTCAACCCGGTATGGTGCTGCGGGCTGTGCTGCGCAGTCGCGAGGCCCTCGATCCGCCGCGCCCGATCATCGCCTATAGGCTGGCGGGCCCGCCGCCGGAGCGCATGACTGCGGCACGAGCGAGGGTTTTGGCCTTTATGGAAGACGACCCCATGCCCTGGGCGCGGTCGGCGCTGGTCGGGGCCACCGGCGTGTCGCCCGCCGTGGTGGACGGTCTGGTCAAGGCTGGCGCCCTTGAAGCGGTGCAGACCCCGCCGCCGCCTCCGGTATTGCCGCCGGACCCCGATTTTGCTCCGGCGACGCTTTCCGATGGCCAGCAGCAGGCCATCGACACCATCCGGGCGCATGACACCGGCGGGTTTTCGGTCGCGCTGCTCGATGGGGTCACGGGGTCGGGCAAGACCGAGGTGTTTTTTGAGAGCGTGGCCGATGCGTTGCGGGCGGGCCGGCAGGTGGCGATCATCCTGCCGGAAATCGCCCTGACCCACACCTTTCTCGATCGCTTCGAGAAGCGGTTTGGCCAGCGGGCGGCGGAATGGCATTCGGAAATGACCCCGGTGCAGCGCGCGCGTGTGTGGCGCGGGGTCTTGACCGGTGAGGTGCGGGCGGTGATCGGGGCGCGCTCGGCGCTGTTTCTGCCATTCCGCGAACTGGGACTGCTGGTGCTCGACGAAGAGCATGACGGGGCGTTCAAGCAGGCCGACCGGGTCAATTATCACGGGCGCGACATGGCGGTGGTCCGGGCCTCACTGGCCGGGGCGCGAGTCATTTTGTCGTCCGCCACCCCAGCGGTGGAATCGCGCAACAACGCCCAGACCGGTCGGTATGCCCATGTCCGGCTCGAAAGCCGGTTTGCCGACGCAGCGCTTCCCGATATCACAGCCATCGATATGCGGGCCGAAGGCCCTGAAAAAGGCCAATGGATCGCGCCGCGTTTGTCGCGGGCGGTGTTCGATGCCCTCGATCGGGGTGAGCAGGCCCTGCTCTTTCTGAACCGGCGCGGTTATGCGCCGCTGACCCTGTGCCGGGCGTGTGGTCACCAGTATCAGTGTCCGGACTGTTCGACCTGGCTGGTCGAGCACCGGTTTCGCGGCGTGCTCATGTGCCACCATTGCGGGCATGAGGAGCGGGCGCCGGAGGTGTGCGGATCGTGCGGCGCAACCGATTCGCTGGTTGCCGTAGGACCGGGCATCGAAAGGCTGGCCGAGGAGGTTGCCGAGCGGTTTCCCGGCGCCCGCCCGGTGGTTCTTTCGTCGGACATGGGATCGATGCGTCAGATTCGGGATCGGTTCGCGGAAATCGCCCGGGGTGAATACGACATCATCATCGGCACGCAACTGGTCGCCAAAGGCCATCATTTCGAAAAGCTCAGCCTTGTCGGGGTGATCGACGCCGATCTGGGGCTCGCCCATGGCGACCCGAGGGCGGCAGAGAAGACCTTCCAGATCCTGACGCAGGTGACCGGACGGGCGGGGCGCGAATCGCGGTCAGGCAAGGCATTCCTGCAAACCTATCATCCCGAGCACGCGGTGATGAAGACCATGGTCAGCGGTGACCGCGAGGGCTTTTATGCCCATGAACTGGGGGTACGCAAGCAAGGCGGGCTGCCGCCCTTCGGGCGGTTGGCGGCCCTGATCATTTCGGGCGCGGACCATGAGCAAACCATGGGGCTGGCCCGTGCGCTGATGGCGGCGGCGCCCCTGGCCGACGCAGTGCGACGCTTCGGGCCCGCAGACGCCCCGGTCGCCATGGTCCGGGGCCGGCACCGGGTACGTATTCTTGTCCAGAGCCCCAAGGATTTCGATCTTTCGGGCTATGTACGCTTCTGGCTCGAAACGGGTCCGGCGGTGAAGGGAAACCTGCGCATTCAGGTCGATATCGATCCGATGAGTTTTTACTGAATTTGCGGTATTGGGCTATCATATGAGGAATGCGACATTTGAGTCGGCCCGATTTGGCCCTGCCGCGCTTGCGTGGGGGTTTTTCGCATGGTAAGGCCAGCCCGGAATTCTTGGGCGGATCGAACGTCTTGACCGCCCTGCGATCTGAAATCGAATGAACACCAAGTCTCGCCGACGCCGGACCACCGGCGTGGACGACGGGCGGGGCACGCAGCGAAGGTTGGATGGCTTGAGCGCTACACGATCCGTTCTCTCAAAGATTGCGCGACCCTACGCGTCAGCGCTCTTTGATCTGGCCAGTGAAGCTGGCGCACTGCCCGCGGTAGAAGCAGATCTCGATACCGTTTCCGGGCTCATCGAGTCTTCTGATGACTTTTCCCGTTTTCTGGTGAGCCCGGCGATTACCAACGACGTCAAGAGTGCGGCGCTGGCGTCGATCATCGAGAAGGCCAAGCCGGTCGAGCTGGTGGCCAATACCCTCAATCTGGTCGCCCGCAATGGGCGGCTGTTCGCGCTGTCCGCGATCATTGCCGAATTCAAGCGCCTTGCTGCTGAGGCGCGCAATGAAATCAGCGCCGAAGTGGTTTCCGCTTCTGCGCTGACCGATGCCCAGCAGGCCGAACTTGCCAAGGTTCTCCAAGGCAAGGTCGGCAAGAGCGTTTCTCTCAATACACGTGTCGATGACAGTCTGATCGGCGGCCTTATCGTCAAGGTCGGCAGCCAGATGATCGATACCTCTCTCAAGACAAAACTTTCGGCCATGAAGATCGCCATGAAAGGGGTCAGCTAATGGATATCAAGGCTGCGGAAATTTCCGCGATCCTCAAAGACCAAATCAAGGATTTCGGCAAGGAAGCCCAGGTTTCCGAAGTCGGGCAGGTGCTCTCGGTCGGTGACGGCATTGCGCGTGTGTTTGGTCTCGACAATGTGCAGGCAGGCGAACTGGTTGAGTTCCCCGGCGGCATCAAGGGCATGGCCCTTAACCTGGAAGCCGACAATGTCGGTGTCGTGATCTTCGGAACCGACCGCGACATCAAGGAAGGCGACACCGTCAAGCGGACCGGCGCGATTGTCGATACGCCCGTGGGCAAGGGTCTTTTGGGACGCGTGGTCGACGGGCTGGGTAACCCCATCGACGGCAAGGGCCCGATCGAATACACCGAGCGTCGTCGTGTCGACGTCAAGGCGCCGGGCATTCTCCCGCGCAAGTCGGTGCACGAGCCGATGTCCACCGGCCTGAAGGCCATTGACGCCCTGATCCCCATCGGGCGCGGCCAGCGCGAGTTGGTGATTGGTGACCGTCAGACCGGCAAGACCGCCATCATTCTCGATACCTTCCTCAATCAGAAGCCGGCGCATCAGGACGGCGCTGCCGAGAGCGACAAGCTGTATTGCGTGTATGTGGCCATTGGTCAGAAGCGCTCGACAGTGGCGCAGTTCGTCAAGGTCCTCGAAGACGCTGGCGCTCTGGAATATTCGATCGTGATTGCGGCAACCGCCTCGGATCCTGCGCCCATGCAGTTCCTTGCGCCGTTCACCGGTTGCGCGATCGGCGAATATTTCCGCGACAACGGCATGCACGCCGTGATCGCCTATGACGACTTGTCCAAGCAGGCCGTCGCCTATCGTCAGATGAGCCTCTTGCTGCGTCGTCCTCCCGGACGTGAAGCCTATCCCGGTGACGTCTTCTATCTTCACAGCCGTTTGCTTGAGCGCGCCGCGAAGATGAACGAGAGCCACGGTTCGGGTTCGCTCACGGCTCTGCCGGTGATCGAAACGCAGGCCAACGACGTTTCCGCCTACATCCCGACCAACGTGATTTCGATCACCGACGGTCAGATCTTCCTTGAGACTAATCTGTTCTTCCAGGGCATCCGGCCTGCGGTGAACGTGGGGCTCTCGGTGTCGCGGGTGGGTGGTAGCGCCCAGATCAAGGCGATGAAGCAGGTTGCCGGTTCGATCAAGGGTGAGCTTAGCCAATATCGTGAGATGGCGGCCTTTGCCCAGTTCGGCTCCGACCTCGATGCGTCGACCCAGCGTCTGCTCAATCGCGGTGCGCGCTTGACTGAGTTGCTCAAGCAGCCGCAGTTCTCGCCGCTCAAGACCGAAGAGCAGGTCGCGGTGATCTTTGCGGGCGTCAACGGCTATCTCGACGATCTTCCGGTGCGGGGTGTGCAGGCTTTTGAACGGACCTTGCTGTCGACGTTGCGGTCCAAGCACGCTGACATTCTCGGTGACATCGCCAGGGAAAAGGCACTGACCGATGGCATTCGCGAGCGGCTGGTTGCAGCTCTTGATGCCTTCAAGAAGACCTACACTGCTTAATACCAGCGGTTTGGCTGGCAGGGAGCTTTCGGCGTAATGGCCTCTTTGAAGGACTTGAAAAACCGGATCGACTCGGTCAAATCGACCCAGAAGATCACTAAAGCCATGCAGATGGTCGCGGCGGCGAAACTCCGCCGCGCCCAGGAAGCAGCGGTGGCGGCGCGGCCTTATGCCGAACGCATGGAAGCGGTTCTGGCCGGACTGGGTGCTGCCTATGAAGGCCGGCCCGACGCGCCGGTTCTGCTGTCGGGAACAGGCAAGGACAGGGTTCACCTTCTGGTGGTGGCCACTGGTGAGCGTGGTCTGGCCGGAGGGTTCAACTCTTCGATCGCCCGGCTTGCCCGCGAGCACGCCAACCGGCTGATCGCCGAAGGCAAGACGGTCAAGATTCTGACGGTTGGCCGCAAGGGCGCCGATATTCTGCGCCGGGGGCTCGCCGACAAGATCATCGAGCAGGTCTCGCTGCGCGATATCAAGCAGATCGGCTACAGCACCGCCCAGGACATCGGGGAAAAGGTTCTCTCGATGTACAGGGACGGCGAATTTGACGTCGCCACCCTGTTCTATGCCCGGTTCCAGTCGGTGGTGAGCCAGGTGCCCACCGCGCAGCAGATTGTGCCGGCCAGGTTTGAAAAGACCGATGGCGAGCCAGACCTCAAGGCCGGTTCGGCCATCTACGAATACGAGCCCGACGAGGAAGCGATCCTCGAAGACCTGCTCCCGCGCAATGTGAGCGTGCAGATTTTCCGGGCACTGCTTGAAAACAACGCATCGTTCTTTGGCGCGCAGATGTCCGCAATGGACAATGCGACCCGCAATGCCGGCGAGATGATCGGCAAGCTGACGTTGAGCTACAACCGCCAGCGTCAGGCGCAGATCACCAAGGAACTGATCGAAATCATTTCGGGCGCCGAGGCGCTCTAGAGTAAGGGAAAGACCATGGCAGACAAGAAAACCGGCCGCGTTTCCCAGGTTATGGGCGCCGTTGTGGACGTCACCTTCGACGATCACCTGCCGGCCATCCTGAACGCGCTCGAAACTGACAATAACGGCTCCCGCCTCGTTCTCGAAGTCGCCCAGCACCTGGGTGAAAACACCGTGCGCACCATCGCTATGGACACGACCGAAGGTCTGGCGCGGGGCGTTGCGGTGAGCGATACCGGCGAATCGATTTCGGTGCCGGTCGGCGACGAGACGCTGGGGCGGATCATGAACGTCATCGGCGAGCCGATCGACGAGGCAGGCCCGGTCAAGACCGCGACCCGCCGCGCCATTCACCAGCCGGCTCCGGAATTCGTCGATCAGGCAACCGAAGCGCAGATCCTGGTGACCGGCATCAAGGTCATCGACCTGCTCGCGCCCTACGCGCGTGGCGGCAAGATCGGCCTGTTCGGCGGCGCCGGCGTTGGCAAGACCGTTCTGATTCAGGAACTGATCAACAACGTGGCCAAGGGCCACGGTGGATATTCGGTGTTTGCCGGGGTCGGCGAGCGGACTCGTGAAGGGAACGACCTTTACTACGAGATGATCGAATCGGGGGTCAACAAGGACCCCAAGACCAATAATGGTTCGACCGAAGGGTCCAAATGCGCCCTGGTTTTCGGTCAGATGAACGAGCCCCCGGGAGCCCGTGCCCGCGTGGCGCTGACCGGCCTGTCGATTGCGGAAGATTTCCGTGACAAGGGCCAGGACGTGCTGTTCTTTGTCGACAACATCTTCCGCTTTACCCAGGCCGGTTCGGAAGTGTCGGCTCTGCTGGGTCGCATTCCCTCGGCCGTGGGCTATCAGCCGACGCTGGCCACGGACATGGGTGCGCTCCAGGAGCGGATCACCACGACCAACAAGGGTTCGATCACCTCGGTGCAGGCTATTTACGTGCCGGCTGACGACTTGACCGACCCCGCGCCGGCAACCTCGTTTGCGCACCTTGACGCGACTACCACCCTCAACCGCGCGATCTCGGAAAAGGGTATTTACCCGGCCGTGGACCCGCTCGATTCGACTTCGCGCATGCTCGATCCCCAGATCATCGGGGAAGAGCACTATGAGGTGGCCCGTTCGGTGCAGGAAATCCTGCAGCGCTACAAGTCGCTCCAGGACATCATCGCCATTCTGGGGATGGACGAGCTTTCCGAAGAAGACAAGCTGACCGTGGCCCGCGCCCGCAAGATCGAGCGCTTCATGAGCCAGCCGTTCCACGTGGCCGAGGCGTTCACCAACACGCCGGGCATCTATGTCGAGCTCGAAGACACCATCAAGGCCTTCAAGGGTCTGGTGGCTGGTGAATACGACCACCTGCCCGAGCAGGCTTTCTACATGGTCGGCACCATCGACGATGCGGTCAAGAAGGCACAGAAGCTGGCAGCCGAAGCTGCCTGACCTTGAATATCGGGGAGCGGGTTGTTTACCCGCTCCATTCAGGAATGCGAGAGGACGGCTAATCCATGGCTGAAGGCGTTAAAGTCGAAATCGTATCGCCGGAAGTACTGGTGCTCAGTGCCCAGGTGCGCTCTGTGGTTGTGCCCGGAGCAGAGGGCTATCTGACGGTGGTTGGTGCACACGCCCCGCTGATGAGTGTTCTAAAGCCTGGCTTCATCACGGTAACCGATACGGCCGGAGACAAAGCCAGCTATTTTGTTGGCGGCGGGTTCGTCGACATTTCCGACGCTGGCGTCACCATCCTTGCCGAGGAAGCGCGCCCCGCCGCTGAGTTCGGGCGCTCCGAGATCGAGGCTCGCGTCGCGTCTGCTCAACAGGCCCTTTCGGGTGCTGTGGAAGCCGAAGACAAGGCTGCGGCCCAGAATGACCTCGATGTGTGGAAGAACCTGCTGCTTGAAAGCAGTGCAATACATTAAAGCTGTCAGATTTAAATATCTCAACATCAAGGGCGCCACAGGGCGCCCTTTTTTATTGCTGAATTATCAGTGCCTGTTGGCCAGTCAGTGGCAATAAGCAACAATGATTTAATCATCTATCAGTAGCTTTGCGGCGGCTTCCCGCAGGGGAAGGGGGCAATTTATCTAAAAGGAGCGGGGGACCATGCAGGGTTGGGCCAGCAGATTCCTGGGACGCATTCCCATGACAACGACCATAGCGGCGATGGTGGTCGCTGCGGTCGTGTTATCGGTTGGTGCTGTGGTGGCGGCCGTTTACGTCAATCTCTCGGCAAATACCGATACGGTGGCGAGGGCCAGCCAGCAGTCCAATATCCGCACGGCAGCCACCATTCTGGGGGGGATGGGGGGCATTCAGGTTGATTGGGGCGCCGATGGTGATGTGGCCAGCATCGGCACGTGGGTCATGCCCCGCTTCTACAATGACGATATCGCCGATTCTATTGCACGGGTAACTGGAGAAACGGCAGCGATCTTTGCTTGGAACGCTGAAACCAACGTCTTTGAGCAGGCGACCACGTCGATGACGGACCCCGATGGGGACAGAATCGTTCAAGAGCCGATAGTCGTCGGGAGCAGCTTGCATCAGGCGATCCTCGAACAGGGCGCGGTCTATACTGAGACGACCATCAACGGTGAGATTTACTATTCGGTCTATCAGCCCATTACGTATTTATCCGGCACGGATGTGCTGGGATTGCTGTATGTCGGCGTCAGCCAGGGCGCGATCACCGCTGTCGTTACGGAAACCATGAACCTGCTGTTGATTGTCAGCGCCATTGCCCTGGCGGTGATGTGCGTCCTCTCGATCATCGCTTCGCGTCTGATTGCCCGGCCGGTGCCGATGCTCAGCGGTGTGATGGGCCGTATTGCGCAAAACGAATTCGAGGTTGCCGTTCCCTATACCGGGCAGCGCAATGAGGTGGGCGAAATGGCGCGCGCCGTGGAAGTGTTCCGCGAAAATGGCCAGAAGGTAGCGCGGATGACCGAGGCCGAAGCCGCGCGGATCATCGCAGATGAGCAGGCGCGCCGCGTCGTGATGGGCGAGTTGCAGGCCGCATTTGGCACGGTGGTGGACGCTGCCATTGCCGGGGACTTTTCCCAAAGGGTCGACGCAAGCTTTGCCGATGCCGAACTCAACGCTCTGGCCGGCTCGGTCAACGATCTGGTCTCCACGGTGGATCGTGGCCTTGCGGAAACGGCCGAGGTGCTGGAGGCGCTGGCCAATACCGATCTGACGCCACGGGTTCTCGGTGAGTATCAGGGAGAATTCGCGCGTCTGAAGGCCGATACCAATGCGGTCGCGGAAAAGCTGTCCGATATCGTGCTGGAATTGCGCGGAACGTCCCGGACCCTCAAGACGGCCACGGGTGAGATCCTGTCGGGGGCCAATGACCTTTCGGAGCGCACAACGCGCCAGGCGGCCACGATCGAGGAAACCTCGGCGGCCATGGAGCAATTGGCGGCGACGGTGATGGAAAATGCCAGACGCGCGCACGATGCCAGTCAGACGGCTGTATCTGTAACCACGTCTGCCGAAGAGGGCGGGCAGGTGATGGAGGCGGCGACCAGTGCAATGGAACGGATCACCACCTCTTCGGCCCGGGTCTCCGATATCATCAAGATGATCGATGATATCGCCTTCCAGACCAATCTTCTGGCGCTCAATGCATCGGTGGAAGCGGCGCGCGCCGGGGAAGCAGGTAAGGGCTTTGCGGTTGTGGCCGTCGAAGTGCGCCGGCTGGCCCAAAGCGCGGCCGAGGCCTCATCGGAGGTCAAGGCCTTGATCGAGCAGAGCGCTACGGAAGTGGATGGCGGCTCCAAGCTGGTGGCACAGGCCGCTGAACAGCTCATGGCCATGCTCGAAGCGGCCCGCACCAACACCCGTCAGATGGAAGCCATCGCCAGGGACAGTCGAGAACAGGCATCGTCGATTGAAGAGGTCAACGCGGCGGTGAGACAGCTCGACGAGATGACCCAACACAATGCTGCTCTGGTGGAAGAGACCAATGCGGCCATCGCCCAGACCGAGGCGCAGGCAAGTGCGCTTGACGATATCGTTGACATCTTCCGGCTGGACGACGTTGTGCCCCCTGCACGGGCGAGTGCGCCAGCGCGGGCCGGAGATGCGCGTGATCTGCAAAGCACCATCCGCCGGGCTGCTGGCACTTATCTCAGCCATGGCGGCGCGGCGCTGGAAAGCGATTGGAGCGAATTCTGATCGGATGCGTTGTGCCGCGACTTCAAAGAGCGCCCTCGTGGCGCTCTTTTTGTGTGAGCTATTGCACCGACATAACGGTCGCCAGCGCGGCTTCCACATGTAGGGCGGCAGCGTCGTAAAGGGGAAGCGGGCTATCGTCATCGGAAATCAGCAGCGGGAGCGTCGTTGAAGCCAGTACGACCGCCTGAACGCCGCGCGCGGCAAGCTGTTCGATGGCAGCGATATAGACCTCTCGGGAGGCGTCGTTAACGATCCCTTGATTGAGTTCTTCGCCGATGATGCCGTCGAGATTGGTTCGGCCCGTCTCCGGCACCAGTGTTTCGATGCCACGAGCGTGCAACCGCGCACTGATGGCATCGGTTTCCATGATCTGCCGTGACCCGAGAAGCCCGCAAGTTGAAGCACCGTCACAGATCAGCGTCTCGGCCACGACATCGGCGATATGGAGCAGCGGTATCGAGACTGGTAGGCTTAGGGGGAGCGCACCATGCAGGGTGCTGCCGGCCAATATCACCAGCCCGGCGCCGGACGCTTCCAGTTGCAGGGCCGCTTGGGTCAGTCGCGCGCCGACGTCGTCCCAATCGCTGCTGGATTGCACAAGCCCGATGTCGGAGACTTCGATGGCTTGGACCTGAACGGCCGGGCGAAGTTCCCGATTGCTCAGGCGATCCATGAGATTGTGGTAGCGTGACAGGGCCTGCGTGTTGGCGATACCAACAAGGCCGATGGTCTTCACGGTGCCTTCGCGCGGATTTCCGCCGGCAGGTTCGCAAAGACAGACTGCACTTGCAGATAGGCCGGGCGCTTGAAGGGCACGATGATGTCGGCGACCGTGTCGAAACGCTCCCAGCGCCAGGCATCGAACTCCGGATCGAGGCCGGGCGTGTTCTGGTTGAGGGTAATTTCGGCCTCGTCGCCTTCAAACAGGAAGGCGAACCATTTTTGCCGCTGACCCCGATATTTGCCACCCAGAGCGATGCCCAGAACATCCGCCGGCAGATCGTAACAGATCCAGTCCGGCGCCTGTGCGAGCAGGCGGATGGTGCGGATGCCGGTTTCCTCGTAGAGCTCGCGATAGGCCGCCCGCAACGCATCTTCGCCGTCATCGATACCGCCTTGTGGCATTTGCCAGGGCGCGTCGACTTCTGAAGTGTCGGGACCGGGAGTGAAAATCCGCCGCGCCAGAAAGACGTCGCCGGAGGCGTTGAACAGGGCGATGCCGACGCAATCGCGATACGGCAGGGAAGTCATGGGGCGTCCTTATGGTTGGAGATCGCGCTGATGGGTACGAGCAGATAGCTGTCTTCATCAAGGGCTGCCGCCCAGTCCGCAAGGGTGCGAATCGAGACGGGCAGTGCCGACAGGATGCCGACCGCCTGCCCGCGTTCATCCGCAACGCGCTTGAGGTCGTCAAGGGCGGCCAGAATAGCGGTTTGCGATGGATTGGTATCGACCCAGCTATCGACCCTGCCATAAGGAACACTGTTCTGGCGCGCGAGCTGCGGCGCCACCGATCGGCTGGAACTGCCGTCATCGAGATAGGCCAGCCCGCGCAGGCCCAATTCTTCCATCACCGGCCCAAAATCGGCGGCGGATGCGGTGAACCGTGCTCCCATATGATTGAGTACGCCCGTATAACCGGTCATGCGCGAGAGCAGGAAATATAGTTTCTCTAGATTTTCGCGCGGGGGCTGTTCGACCAGAAGGGTATGGGGGCCGGGGTCGTTTTGCGGATAATCAAATGGCTCCAGAGGGATTTCGAGCATCAGTTCATGGCCGCCGGCGCGCGCAAGGTCGGCAAGCGCATTGAGATTGCTGCCATAAGGGGCAAATGCCAGGGTGACTGCGCCGGGCAAGGCCGTGATCGCCTCATTGGTGGTGGCTTCGCTCAGGCCAAGGCCGGACATGATCACGGCGATCAGTTTGCGCCCACCTGCCGCTTGCGGCGATATCGAGGGCCGGGCGTAGGCCTCGTAGGGCTTGAGGCCAGAACTGCTGACCCGGGGCAAAGGCCCGTCCGAGGTCATTTCGAACAGGTCCTCGGCCGGAGCGAGCGGATCGAGGGGATCAGCGGTCTGCTGCGCATCGCCCAAGACGATGATCGAGGGCCCGTCGATGGCACGGGCCTCAGAGACCACGATCGGGTCGGGCGTGGTGGCGAGGTCCCTCGCCACGGGGTTGGGTGCGGGCTGGAGATTGACCGGGGCCTGGGCGACCGGACGGCCTCCCATCGGATCATCGACGAGCAAGATCCACGCACCGACACAGAGAACCAGGAGTACGAGCAGGACTGCACCGATACGGCCCCAGGGCATGGTCCATGTCGCGGCGGCGCTTTGGCCGTCGCGCCGTTTGCTGCGACGGTTTTTTCCGAGTGGTGCGTTCAACTCGTCCGTCATTGGGATTGGCCGTTTCCACTTTTCGCTGGAAGCGCTCTGAAGCTGCATCGGATCGGTGCGCGACTCAACCCGATGCAGAGATTCTCAGATCCTATCACGGGTCAGGGCGTTGCGGATGCCTCATCGGGCTGCTCGACCGGCTGGGCGATGATCGCATCGGGGTCAGGCGGGAAGGCGGGGTCCTGTACTTCGCCCAGAATGAGATCGATCGCATATTGCAGCTGGTTGTCGTCCTCTCGGTTGGCGGGGACATAGACCGATGATCCGACCGTCGCCTCTTCCTCAGTCTCGCCCTGAATGTGCCCGGCCAGCCCGGCTTCGCCGATGATCAGGTCGCGCCCCTGGAATTCTTCGGGCACGTCCTGGAACACTTCGACATCGGGGGTGATGCCCAGTGCCTGGATCGAGCGATTGTTGGGAGTGTAATAGCGCGCCGTGGTCAGCCGCATGGCGCCGTCAAAGCCCAACGGGACGATCGACTGCACCGAGCCCTTGCCGAACGAACGCGTGCCCACGAGCGTCGCCCGGCCCTGATCCTGCAACGCTCCGGCAACGATTTCGGCAGCGGAGGCCGAGCCGCCATTGATAAGCACGATCATGGGGACATCGGCGAGCATGGCATCGAGCTCGTCTGGCCGGGCGTCGTAACGCGAATTCTGGCTTTCGATGCGGCCACGGGTCAGCACCACGGCTCCCTTGTCGAGAAAGGCATCGGCGACGAACTGCGCCTGATCGACCAGACCGCCGGGATTGTTGCGCAGATCGAGAATGAGGCCCGCCGGGGCTTCCCCATCGTTTTCTTCGAAAATTTCGCGGATCGCGGTGTCGAGCCCGCCATAGGCCTGACCGGAAAACCGCGCGAGACGGATGACCGGCACGTCGCGCTCGAAATTCCAGCGCACGACAGTGAGCGCGATGATGTCGCGCGTCAGTGTCATGTCGATCAGCTGATTGACGCCCTCGCGTGAAATGACCAGATCGACGTCGGTGCCGATTTCCCCGCGCATCTTTTCCACGGCCTCATCGAGCGTGAGACCCATGACCTGCTGGCCATCGATTTCGACAACATAGTCATTGGCAAGAATACCGGCGCGCGACGCGGGGCTGTCGTCGTAGGGGGTGACGACCTTGACGAGGCCATCTTCCATGACAACTTCGATGCCCAGGCCACCGAACGTTCCCGAAGTGTCTTCGCGTACATCGGCGAAGCTTTCGGGCGAGAGGTAGGCGGAGTGGGGGTCCAGCGAGGTCAGCATGCCCTGAATGGCGGCGCGGATGAGTTCGGTTTCATCGGGCGTTTCGATGTATTCCTCGCGGATCCGATCGAGGACGAGACCAAACAGTTCGAGCTGACGGTAAAATTCGTCCTGCTCGGGCTGGCCTTGCGGCGCCTGCGCCGTGACCGGGCCGATAGAAGCGGCGATTGCCACCAGGGCGATCAGAACCCGTTTTAAAACCACCGCCATCAGTTCGTTCCACTTTCCTGTTGCAGGGCCTGGCTTGTCCACCAGCCCTGGATATCGATGGGGCTTCCGCCCTCCCGAAGTTCAATATACAGCGCGGGCCCCGAACCGCCAGCGCTCGCTTGCGGGCCGCCAGCGCTTCCCATCGTACCCACCGGGCTGCCCATCTTGATGAAGGCGCCTGGTTCGACGGACAACGTCTCCAGACCCGCAAGGACGATGAGATACTCCTGTCCCGCATTGAGAATCAGGATTTGGCCGTAATTGAGGAAAGGTCCGGCAAAAACAGCCCATCCATCTGCTGGCGCCACGACCGTGGCCCGATCCCCGGTTTCGAGCGTCAGCCCCTTTGACGTGCTGCCAAATCCGTCGGCCGCGCCAAACGTGGTGCGCGGTGTGCCCGCTACCGGAGCGGTGAGATATCCTCTGGCTGCCGCCAGCGGCACCGCGGGTTCGGTGCGTGCGTCATCGGCAAAGGCCAGGGCGATGGTCTCGGGGTCGAGGGTCGGTATCTGCTGGCCTGAATTGGCGGCGCGGGTTGCCTCGTCAGCGGCGGTGATTGCGGCAATGCGGCTTTCCAGACCCTCGATCAATTGTTCGAGAGAGGTCGCCCGATCGGCCAGCGCCTGGGCCTCGGCCTCTTCGCGCAGCAAATCTTCGCTGAGCCATTCGAGCCCGTGCTTGCGCGCCTCGATGATGGTGGCAATGCGCAGGCGTTCCTCGTTCAGCGTCGTCAGATTTGCGTTGAGGCGCTCGGCCTCCTCCAGCGCGGTCTGCTTGAGAGCCAGCAACTCCCCTAGACTGTCTGTGACCGTCTGCGCCTTTTCCTGCAATTGCGGCAAGACCGCCCCGAGCAGCAATGCGGCGCGGGCCGAGCCGAGCGCATCGGCGGGATCGACGATGATCGCTGGAGGCGGTTGGGCGGAAATGCGTTGCAGGGAGGCCAGCAGGTTGGAGATAGCCCTGTCATGGCCATCGAGGCGCAGACGTACGGTCCGTTCTGAAGCAAACAGGGCTTCGAGGCGCTCTTCCACCAAGCGGATATCATCATCGGCCAGATCGACCCGCTGGGCGGCGGCCACAAGTTCGGCTCCCAGTCGCGTGGCATCGCCATCGAGCGCTTCGATCTCGGCCCGGATTGCTTCGATGCGCTCGTTACTGAGGTCGATTTCTCCGCGAACGGTATCAAGGTCGCCCTGGGCGGTGACGGCTGCCCCTTCGAGTTGAGGTGAAGGGATCGTATCGGCGGTGATATCGTCCTGCGCAGAGGGCTGTGCGATGCACAACGCCATGCCCAGCGCTGCAAGCAGCACGGTATGTATCGGGCGCAAATGGAACGGTCCCACGGTCAGACTCAAACCGACAAACTCCGAATCAGCGCGGACAATAGCAGACACACGGCCATCAATCGCCCCGGTGATAGGGGTGTCCGGACAAAATTGTCGTCGCCCGATAGAGCTGTTCGGCGACCAGGATGCGCGCCAGCTGGTGCGGCCAGGTCATGGCGGAAAACGAGAGCACCAGATCGGCGGCAGTCCGCAATTGCGGAGAAAGGCCATCGGCCCCGCCAAGGACCAGAACCAACGCGGTCCGACCCATGTCTCGCCACTGGCCGATGCGGTTGGCAAAATCGAGACTGGAAACAGATTTCCCACGCTCATCGAGCGCAATCAGCACGGCCCGTTCGGGGAGAGCATCTTCAATGGCGCGTGCTTCTTCGGCCTTGCGGGCATCGGCGCTGGATGCTCGGGATTCGGGGAGTTCGGTAACAGAAAAACCCGATAACCCGAGCGCCTTGCCGCTGGTGAGCGCCCGGTCGAGAAAGCGCGCCGCAAGCTCCCGCTCGGGTCCGGCCTTCATCCGCCCTACAGCGACGATCGAGATGCGCATACGGGCCTAAGCGCGGTTAGTGCGCGTCGGTGCCGAAATCCGCTGCCCACATCTTTTCGATGTTGTAAAACTCACGGACTTCGGGGCGGAAAATGTGAATGATCACATCGGACGCGTCGACAAGCACCCAGTCGGCAGCGGGCAGCCCTTCGATGCGGGGCTTGGCGTAGCCAGCTTCCTTGAGCGCGCGGACCACCTGGTCGGCAACAGCCGCCACGTGACGGTTGGACCGTCCCGAGGTTACGATCATGTGATCGGAAAGCGACGACTTCCCGGTGATATCGATGGCGACGGTGTCTTCGGCCTTGGCGTCGTCGAGAGCCGTCAGGATCAGGTCAAGAAGGGGGGCTTTGGGCGCGGGGTCGGGCGCGGTATCGATCGAAACCGGCTTGTGGTGGGTCGGAGCCATTACGAGTGGTCCTCCGTCCGGTGGGGCATGTGCTGGGTCATCAAGCCTGTACAGTTTCCTTGTCCTGGCGTTGTCCATATGGGGTTGGCCCAATATGCGTGTCACGCGGCGCTTTGCCAAGAGCAGCAATCAACGTCATCATGACTTAATGTCGTTAATGAGACGGTTAATCGGAAGGGGCGGTTTTGGGGTCAAGCGCTGTCCCGTCCCGCAATTGCGTTGACGATAGCGGGCTCATCAATCCATGCAGGAACACCCAGGCGGGGGCCGGCATTGTGGCGAGGCCAACGGCGTCGGCCTCCTCGATCCGCGCGTTGGAAAAGCGCAGTGCTGCCTTTGAAAACGGCGCGCGTCGGGTTGAGCCGGGACGCACATAAACGGCAATGGGAACGAGGGAGAAAATGTCCTCCCACCGCTCCCACAGGTGAAAGCTCGAAAGGCCATCGGCCCCCATGATCCACACGAACCGGCGATCGGGAAGAGTGCGGGTCAAATAGGCAATCGTCTGATATGTATAGGTAAATCCATGCGCTGCCTCGAACGCTGTCACTTTGACACGCGGGTGGTCGGCAATCGCGCGCGCCGCGAGCACGCGGTCGGTCAAGGGGGCCAGCTCCGTGCGGTCCTTGAGCGGATTGCCCGGGGTCACCAGCCACCAGATCGCATCGAGCTTGAGACGCTTGAGGCTTTCATGGGACACCAGCCGATGCCCGGCATGCGGCGGGTTGAAGCTGCCGCCGAACAGCCCAATGCGCATGCCCGGCGCTGAGGGCGGCAGGTCGGTGATGCCGGGGATGACGACAGGATTCGTCAAGGGCGGGTCTGCCCGGTGCCGCGGACGAGGTATTTGAAGCTGGTGAGCTGTTCGACGCCGACGGGGCCGCGGGCATGCATCTTGCCGGTGGCGATTCCGATCTCGCCGCCAAAGCCGAATTCGCCGCCATCGGCGAACTGGGTGGAGGCGTTGTGCATGAGAATCGCCGAATCGATTTCGTTGAAGAAACGCTCTACAACCGCCGGATCCTCGGCGATTACAGCCTCGGTGTGGTGCGAGGAATAGTGCTCGATATGAGCGATGGCCTCGGAGACGTCGGCCACGGTCTTGACCGAAATGATGGCGTCTTCGTACTCGGTTTTCCAGTCTTCCTCGGTCGCGGGACGGGCTTCTGCGATAAGGCGCTGGACGGTTTCGTCGCCCCGAACCTCGCAATTGTTGGCTAAAAGTTGCTGGATAATCGGCGCAAGATGGGTGGAGATAGCGTCTTGATGGATGAGTAAAGTTTCTGCCGCACCGCAAATGCCGGTGCGCCGCATCTTGGCGTTGGTGATGACCTTGACGGCCAGATCGACATCGGCGCTCTTGTCCACATAGATGTGGACCAGGCCTTCAAGGTGGGCAAAGACCGGGACGCGGGCTTCAGCCTGTACGCGGCTCACGAGACCCTTGCCGCCGCGCGGTACGATGACGTCCAGAGTGCCGCCCAGCCCCTTGAGCATTTCGCCCACGGCAGCGCGGTCGGTGGTGGGCACGATCTGGATCGCGTCTTCGGGCAGGCCAGCGGCGCGCAGCCCCTCGACGAGGCAGGCGTGGATGGCGCGTGACGAGTGGACGCTGTCCGAGCCGCCGCGCAGGATGACGGCGTTGCCGGCCTTGAGGCACAGCGCGCCTGCATCGGCGGTGACGTTGGGGCGCGATTCAAAGATCACCCCGATCACCCCCAGGGGAGTGCGTACGCGCGAGATGTCGAGACCATTGGGACGCTGCCAGTTGGCAATCACGGTGCCGACCGGGTCGGGCAGGGCCGCGACCGTTTCCAGCGCTTCGATGATGCCATCGAGGCGCGCATCATTGAGCACCAGCCGGTCGATGAAGGCGGCGCTCATGCCGCCAGCTTTGGCCGCCTCAACGTCCTGCGCATTGGCGGCAAGGATCGTTGAGCGGTTGGTGTCGATGGCGCGGGCCGCGGCCTGCAACGCCGTGGTCTTCTTGTCGCTGGAGGTATGGGCAAGCACCGACGCAGCAGCGCGCGCCCGGCGACCGAGTTCTGCCATGACGGTGATCAGGGTATCGGACTGAGGTGCAGCTGCACTCATTCTAGCCTCCAGGTCTTTATGTAGCGCTATTGGGTCAAAAGCACGAGGTTGTCGCGATGGACCAGTTCGGTGCGCGTACCGGCTCCGAGCAGGTCCTTGATGGTTTCGCTATTCTTTCCGATGACCAGATCGGCGGCGTCGCGATCGAGGCCAGCAAGGCCGCGCGCCACTTCATGGCCGAGCTGATCGCAGACCGCGACGGTATCGCCGCGCGTGAAAGCGCCTTCGAGCCGGACGACGCCGATGGGCAGCAGCGAACGGCCCGCCTTGAGGGCGCGGACGGCACCGTCATCGATGGTGATGCGGCCCGACAGATCGAGCGTGCCCATGATCCAGCGTTTTCGCGCGGCGCGGGTGCCTTCTGCCGGAGCAAAAAACGTGTGGCGTGCGCCTTCGGTCAGGCTGCGCAGCGGGTTAGGAGCGGTGCCCAGCGCCACGATCATCGCCGTGCCGGCCTGGGTGGCAATCTGGCCCGCGCCGATCTTGGTGGTCATGCCGCCGCGCGACAGATGGCTGGCGGCTCCGCCGGCCATAGCCTCGATCTCGGGGGTGATGGCAGCCACATGGGGAATGTGACGGGCATCGGGATTGCGCGCCGGAGGGGCGGTGTAAAGGCCATCGATATCGGAGAGCAGGACCAGCAGGTCCGCCTCGATCATGGTGGCGACGCGCGCCGAGAGCCGGTCATTGTCCCCGTAGCGGATTTCGAAGGTCGCCACGGAATCGTTTTCATTGATGATCGGCACGGCCCCCAGCCCCAACAGGGTCTTGATGGTCGTGCGGGCGTTGAGGAAATAGCGGCGCTCTTCGGTAATGTTGGGGGTGAGCAGAATCTGGCCCGTGGTGATCCCGTGCTGGCCCAGATGGCTGGCCCAGGCCTGGGACAACGCGATCTGGCCCGCGCTGGCAGCGGCCTGGCTCTGATCGAGGGGCAGGGACTTGCCGGAAAGATCGAGCAGCCGTCGACCGAGCGCGATCGCTCCCGACGAGACGATCACGATGTCGCGTCCTTCGGCCTTGAGATCGGCGATATCCTTGGCCAGCGCCGCGAGCCAGTCGGCGCGCAGCTTTCCGGTTTTTTCATCGACCAGCAGGGCAGAGCCTATCTTGACGACGATGCGCCGGTAACCGGCCAGAGCGTTGTCGTGTTGCGCGCCAGTCTTCATCAGGGGGTCCATTTTTCCCGAGTCGCTGCGCCTGCGGCGTCGTCGAGGTCCATGCGGTTCTGGTCCAGCACGTCGAGCACCGCATAGAGCACGGCGTCGACAGAGTTGCCGGTGGCGGCGGAGATGGTGAGAACGTCGCCGCCCGATTCGTGCTCCAGCGCCGATTTGCGCTCGGCCAGCGTTTCGGGATCGAGGGCGTCGATCTTGTTGAGGCACAGGATTTCCTGCTTTTCGGCAAGGCCTCCGCCATAGGCCTCCAACTCGCCCCGGATGGTACGATAGGCCCCGACCACATCCTCCTGCGTGCCATCCACCAGATGGATCAGCACGCCGCAGCGCTCGACATGGCCAAGGAACCGATCGCCCAGACCGGCCCCTTCGGACGCGCCTTCGATGAGGCCGGGAATATCGGCCAGAACGAACTCACGCGAACCGGCGCGCACAACCCCCAGCCCGGGATAGAGCGTGGTGAAGGGATAGTCGGCGATCTTGGGCCGGGCGGCGGTCACCGCCGACAGGAAGGTCGACTTTCCCGCGTTGGGCAGGCCCACAAGGCCCGCATCGGCAATCAGCTTGAGGCGCAGCCAGATCCACTTTTCCTCGCCGGCGAGGCCGGGATTGGCCCGGCGGGGCGCCTGATTGGTCGAGGATTTGAAATGCGCATTGCCAAAGCCGCCATTGCCGCCTTCGAGCAGCACGTGGCGCTGGCCGACTTCGGTGAAGTCGGCAATGAGCGTTTCGCCGTCTTCTTCAAAGATCTGGGTGCCGACCGGCACCTTGAGGATTGCATCGGGTCCATCGGCTCCGGTGCGGTTCTGGCCCATGCCGTGCATGCCGGTGCCGGCCTTGAAGTGCTGCTGATAGCGATAGTCGATCAGGGTGTTGAGCCCGTCGACGCATTCGACGATGACGTCGCCTCCGCGCCCGCCATTGCCACCATTGGGGCCGCCAAATTCGATGAATTTTTCCCGCCGGAAGGCAACTGAGCCTGCCCCGCCATTGCCCGAACGGGTGTAAACCTTGGCCTGGTCGAGGAATTTCATAGTGTTTCAAGCGCCTTATAGAAGGCGTCCCGTGTCAGTTCGGTTTCGATATGGTCGATGTCGGTGTTTTGGGCAAGGCAGATTCGCTTGCCCAGCCCGGTGCGGGTGAACCCCAGCTTTTCCTGGATCGCCAGCGATGCGGCATTGAAATAGAAAACCCCCGAGACCATCCGCCTGGCACCGGTGATGGAAAAATACCAGTCGATCACGGCGGTGGCGGCCTCGGTCATATAGCCCTTGCCCCAATAGGGCTCGCCCAGCCAATAGCCGATTTCGGCATCGGGGCCTTCCCGGTGCATGCCGCAAAACCCCATCAGGCCCCCCGCATCGCAGATGGCAAAGGTGATGGAATCGGGTTGCCAGTCGCGCTTTTGCCGCACCAGCCAGTCGACCGCCATGTTCAGGGTGTAGGGATAGGGCACCCGGGCCAGGTTTTTGGTGACCTCAAAATTGTTGAGCAGCGCCGCAATGCGCGGCGCATCGCGCAGTTTGGGGCGGCGCAGGGTGAGGCGGGGGGTGACGATCTGCGGTTGGTCGATCATGCGGCGCTCTCCGCTCCGGCGAAGGCCTTTTCCCCCTGTGATCCGTCGAAGCGCACGATTTCTCCTGCCGGCGAGAGCACTCGCCGGGGGAAAGCAGCGCTGCGATGACAAACCAGACCCATGCTCACAAATCCGGGGCAAAGAAAAAGGGGAACCGTCGCCGGCTCCCCCTGATCCATATCCGAGGGCACCGCCGGCGAAAAGGTCCGGCGGGCCGAAATCGATCCGCCGCCTTATTCAGCAGCCTGAACTGGCTCGACCGAGATGAAGCTCTTGCCGCCTGCCTTGGTGGCAAAGCTCACCTTGCCATCGACAAGGGCGTAAATGGTGTGGTCGCGGCCCAGGCCCACATTGGTGCCCGGATGCCACTTGGTGCCGCGCTGACGCACGAGAATGTTGCCGGCGACGACAGATTCGCCCCCGAACTTCTTGACGCCGAGGCGACGGCCAACGCTGTCGCGACCGTTGCGGGACGAACCGCCTGCTTTTTTATGTGCCATGGTTCAAAATCCTTGGAATTGGTCGTTACTTCTGGTCGATCTTGGCGCGCGGGGGCTTGCCGGCGATCAGTTCCTTGGCCTGATCGACCCACTCGTCGCGCTGCACGCGGCCACGCAGGTCGAGCTCTTCATCGATCTTGGCGATGTCGGCGTCGGTCCACTCGGCGATCTGGTTCAGGCTGGTGATGCCAGCGGAAGCGAGCTTCTTTTCCAGCGCGGGGCCAACGCCACCGATCAGCTTGACGTCGTCCTTGAACTCGGCCTTTGCAGCGGTTTCGGCCTTTTCGGCCGCGGGTGCGGCTTCAGCGGCGGGTTTTGCTTCGGCCTTGGCAGCCTTTTTCGGTGCGGCAGCCTTCTTGCCCGAGGGCTTGGCGCCGCCGGTCAGAATTTCCGTGATACGCACCAGGGTCAGTTCCTGGCGATGGCCGTTCTTGCGGCGATAGCCCTGACGGCGCTTCTTTTTGAAAACGATGATCTTCTTGTCGCGGAACTGCTCGACAACTTCACCGGCAACCAGAGCGCCTTCGACGAGCGGGGTGCCCAGGGTGACATCGGCATCGGCGCCCACCATCAGCACGTTTTCAAACGTGATGGCATCGCCAGCTTCGCCGGGGAGCTTTTCTACGCGGACCAGATCATTGGCAGCAACCTTGTACTGCTTGCCACCGGTCTTGATGACTGCAAACATGTTTCTATCGGCCGGGTTACACCGGTTCCCTTGATTTTCGCACCTGACGGCGCTGCGGAAAAAGCCCTTGTTCCGCAGACTTTGCATAAGGCCGGATGCGGACATCCGGCGGGCGGCCTTTGGCAACGTGTTTCAACCAACGCAAACAGCGCACGAGCAAGCCCATGCGCATCTGCGCGCCGCTTATCGGTGGAAACGGGGTTTGAGTCAAGCCCCGATGCCGGAACGGAACGCGTTCAGACGGCCTTGTACCAGTCGCGCGCGACGATCTGAACCTTCGAGCCCTCGGGCAGTTCCGCTTCGACCTCGACGGGCTCTCTGGCAGGCTGGTCGTATGGGAAACGGTAATGGAAGGGATAGACGTAGCGCGGGGCGGTGATCGCGATGCACTCGGCCACCTGATCGGGGGTCATCGTATAGGGCAGGTTCATGGGGAAAAAGGCGATGTCAATCGGGCCCAGTTCTGCCATTTCCGGGGTCGGCTCGGTGTCGGAGGCGAGGTAAACCACCGTGCCCGCGAAATCGAACAGATAGCCATTGCCCACGCCCTTTTCGTGGAACTTCTGCCGCTCGGGGGTGGTGTTGTACATGGGGATGGCGGTGATCGTGATGCCGTTCACGCTGGTTGTGTCGCCATTGTTCATCAGCCGTGTACGGGACTGGAAATCGGCAGGCATCTGATCATAGACGATGCGGGGCGCGATGATCGTGGTCTCCTCGGCAAGGATGGCGTCGAGGGTGGCGGGGTCGAAATGGTCGCCGTGATGGTGGGTGAGGATCACGAGGGTGGGCGGGGGCAGGGGTTTGAACCGCTCCGGGCCGCCAACCGGGTCGCAATAGAGCGTCTGGCCGTTCCACTCCATGACAAAGGTGGCGTGATGAATGGGGAGGATGGCCAGGGGGCCGGCGTTTGTGTCGTAAGTGTCGCGGTCATACATGGCGGGGCTCCGTGCCGTGGGGGGCAAGCTTTTCCCTATGGTTGCCATCGGCGCGGCAAACCGCAAGCCCCTTGCAGGGCGGGTGGCGATGCACTTGGTTGGGTGGAATGCAAACAAGGTGTTGCCCGGCGCAAAGGGCTATGCCATATAGCGCCCACCCAACGACCTGCGCGGCGACTCCTCAGTACGCTGTGTCACCAAGACGGAGAGGTGCCGGAGTGGTCGAACGGGGCGGTCTCGAAAACCGTTGAGCGCGTGAGCGTTCCGAGGGTTCGAATCCCTCCCTCTCCGCCATCATGTCTAAGCTATTGGTATCATTGAGAATTTTGCCCTGAAGGGGTGCCGTTGGCTTCGGGTTCGGGCAGGCGGCCGGCGCTGATGTTGATTTGCAGCGCGTGCAGGATCAGCGTGGGCCTTGGCAGGGGCCTGTCGTGGGCATCGCGCGCGGCCACAACGCTTTTCTGGTCTTGAATTTCGACATGTGGGTGTTGGTCGCCTGCTGTTCGGCATGGTTCGTGGTTACCACCTCGATCACCAACGATGCGATCAAAACCTCCGACGTCATAGTCGCCGTGGGGTGAAAATTCCGTATTGGCACATCGATATGTTTGAACAGACATATCGATGTGCCATAGTGCGATTGAGGACATCATCGTGCAATCGGGAAAGTAGATATGCTGATCAGATCATGCGTGCTCGCGGCGGCGCTGCTCACCACCACCTCTGTCCTGGCCCAGGACAGAACATTCACCGACGCTGGCGGCCGTGTGGTCGAAATCCCGGAAACGATCGGGACCGTGCTCACCGCCGGCCCTCCCGCAGCGGTGCTGGTCTATACCCTCGCGCCTGAGAAACTGGCCGGATGGGTGAGCGAGCCCTCGGAAGCGCAGCGCGAATTCCTGTCCCACGAGGTTCAGGACCTGCCCACATATGGCCGGCTGACCGGACAGGGCGGCACCGCCAATATGGAGGCCGTGCTGGCCGCGCAGCCCGATATCATCCTCGATCTGGGCACCGTCAACGACACCTACATCTCCTTGGCCGATCAGGTGCAGGAGCAGACCGGCATCCCCTATATCCTCATTGACGGCAGTTTCGCGACGACCGCCGAGACCTACCGGCTGCTGGGCGATTTGCTGGGCGTCGAGGAGCGGGCGGAAATTCTCGCTGCCTATGCCGAGCAGACCCTGGCCGATATCGAAGCCGCGGTTTCGGCGGCGCCGGAGGACCAGCGGCCCCGCGTCTATTACGGGCGGGGCGCGGACGGGCTGGAGACCGGGCTTGCGACCTCGATCAACCTTGAGCTTCTCTCCTATGCGGGTGCCGAGAACGTTGCGGCGGCAGCCGGGCCCGGCGGGCTCACCAACGTCTCGCTCGAACAGATCCTCGACTGGAACCCCGATGTGATCATCGCCGCCCGGCCCGACTTCGCCGAAACGGTGCGCAACGATCCGCTATGGGCCGAAATCGCCGCTGTCCAGCATGGCGCAGTCTATGCTGCGCCCTCGCGGCCCTTCGGCTGGTTCGACACGCCTCCGGGCGTCAACCGGCTGATCGGGGTGCGCTGGCTTCAGAACCTGTTCTACCCTGAGACCGTTGCCGAACCGCTCCAGGAGCAGGTCAAAACGTATTTCGATCTGTTCTACCATGTCGACCTGACCGATGCACAGGTGGAGGATCTGCTGACCGGTGCTCTATAGCCGCGCCGACCCCCAGGACGAGGTGACAGGAAAGCGTGCCCCCGTCCGGCTTTGGCTTGGACTATCGGCGCTGGCATTGTTTGCGCTCGCCCTGGTTTCTCTCATGGTCGGCAAGTATCCGGTGGCGCCCGCCGATGTCTGGCGGGCGCTGCTGGCGCCGCTCACCGGGAACCCGCCCGAGCCCATCGTTACAACGGTGATCTGGAATGTGCGCCTGCCGCGCGTTCTGGCCGGGCTGCTGGTGGGCGCGGTGCTGGCGGCGGCGGGGGCGACCTATCAGGGCCTGTTCCGCAATCCGCTGGTTTCGCCCGATATTCTGGGGGTGTCGTCCGGCGCCAGTCTCGGCGCGGTGCTGGGCATCTTCCTGTCGCTGCCCGTGCTGCTGATCCAGGCCTCGGCATTCGCAGGCGGCCTTCTGGCGGTGGCCGCCGTCTATGCCATCGGCGCGGCGATCCGCAACCGTGATCCCGTTCTGGTTCTGGTGCTGGCCGGCATCGCCATCGGCGCGCTGGTCGGGGCAGGCATTTCCCTGATCAAGATCCTCGCCGATCCTTACGACCAGCTTCCCGCCATCACCTACTGGCTGCTGGGCAGCATGACTGCGGTGACGCGCGGCGAGGTTCTCTCCATCCTGCCGGCGCTGACGATCGGGCTGGTGCCGCTTGTCCTGCTGCGCTGGCGCATCAACCTCATGACGCTGGGCGAGGAGGAAGCCCGTACGCTGGGCGTCAATACACGGGTGTTGCAGCTGGTGCTGGTATCTGCCGCGACCCTGATGACCGCCGCGACCGTCTCGATCACCGGGGTCATCGGCTGGATCGGCCTCGTCATCCCCCATATTGCGCGCATGCTGGTCGGCCCCGATTTTCGTGTGCTGCTGCCGGCCTCGCTCATGCTGGGCGGTGGCTATCTGCTGGTGGTGGACATGCTGGCGCGCACCATCGCATTGACCGAAATCCCGCTGGGCATCCTGACGGCGGTTCTGGGCGCGCCGTTCTTCCTGTGGCTGCTGGCTTCGGGCCGCAAGGGGTGGCAATGACGCTGCGGGCCGAAAACCTGTCCTTCGGCTACGGGCGCAGGCTCGTGGGCAACAATATCGGCCTCGATCTGGCTGCCGGCGAAGTGCTGTGCCTGCTCGGCCCCAACGGCGCGGGCAAGACCACGCTGTTCAAGGCCCTGCTGGGCCTTATCCGCCCCTCACGCGGGGCGGTGACCCTTGCCGGGCGGCCGCTCGAACGCTGGTCGGGGCGGGACCGGGCGCGGCTGATGGCCTATGTTCCCCAGGCTCACGCCGCGACCTTCCCGTTTTCCGTGCTCGACGTGGTGCTCATGGGACGCGCGGCGCGGATCGATCTTTTTTCCGCCCCCGGTGAACGCGACAGGACGATCGCGCTCGATGCCCTGGAAACCCTGGGCATCGCCCATCTTGCCCACCGCCCCTATACCGAGGTCAGCGGCGGCGAGCGCCAGATCGCCCTCATCGCGCGGGCGCTGGCGCAGGAGCCGACCCTATTGGTGATGGACGAACCCACGGCCAGCCTCGACTATGGCAACCAGATGCGGGTGCTGTCCCATGTTCGGGCTCTCGCACACAGCGGCATCGCCGTGGTGCTTTCGACCCATAATCCGGACCACGCCTTTTTATGCGCCGACCGGGTGGCCCTGATGCACGAAAATCGCCTGCTCGCCGTGGGGCCGGTTGCCGATATCCTCACGCCCGAGGCGATCGAAAGGCTGTATGGCGTGCGCGTGGTCATCGGCAGGCTCCCCGCGAGCCTTGCGTCCAGTTGCGCGCCGCTTGCTCCCGATCCACAATTCCCCATAGAGGAAGGCCCCCGATGACAGCCCTCGATGATTTGCGCAGGAACGAGGTTGCGGTGACCCTGCCGCCGCCAGCCGATGCCGGCCTGATCTATATCGGCCGCATCACAACGCCATGGACCTCCCGCAAGGAGTGTCCCCGGCAGGGGCGGCACGACGGGCCGGTCTGCCGTATCAAAATCTTCGAACCCTGGGTCGCGGCCCTTCAGGACGTGGGGCTCTATGAGCGCCTGGAAGTCCTTTACTGGCTCGATCGCGCGCGGCGTGACCTCGTCCTCCAGAGTCCCAAAAGCGACGGCGAGGTGCGTGGCACCTTCTCGATTCGCTCGCCCGTCCGCCCCAACCCTATCGGCAGCTCCATCGTCAGGCTGGTCGGCGTCGAGGGGCCGGTCCTGCTCGTGCGGGGCCTCGATTGCCTCGACGGTACCCCCCTGCTCGACATCAAGCCCGACCGCTCGGTCTTCAGTCCACTCGCCGCCGCGCAGGCCGGGGATTTTCATGTAGAGGACGACGCCGACAGCGATGGTGGGAAGCGATCAAAAGGGTGAAGCCCCTTGACGGCGTGCGATGCCTTCCTACTTGGGCGAAGCCGAAGGCCTTTGTGCTGGGCTATCCGCCCGGCGATCCGGATCGTCACCCTCCAAAATGAAACGTCTGCATCATGCGTCCTGTCAGTGCCTCCATCACTCTTGATATCGCGGTGATTGGCGCCGGACAGGCTGGCTTGTCGTCTGCCTATCATCTGGCGAAGCTCGGGCTTGAGCCAGGGCGGGATTTTCTCGTTCTCGACAAGAACGCCCAGCCCGGAGGCGCCTGGCAACATCGTTGGCCCTCGCTCACCCTCAGCACGGTCAACCGCATTCACGATCTGCCCGGCCTGGCCATGGCCGATATCATCACCCCACGCCAAGGCCAGGTGCGCGCCGCCAGCGCGGTGCCTGACTATTTTGCGGCCTATGAGGCGCGGTTTGGCTTGCCGGTCTATCGCCCGATCTCTGTTAAAGCCGTCAGCACACGGGGCGAGCGGCTGCGGATCGAAACCGATCGCCAGACATTCACGGTCCGCGGCCTCATCAACGCCACGGGCACCTGGGATACGCCATTCATCCCGCACTATCCCGGCATCGAGACGTTCAAAGGGCGGCAACTCCACAGCGCTGACTATCATTCGGCGGCCGAATTCTCCGGACAGCGCGTTCTCATCGTTGGCGGCGGCATCTCTGCGCTCCAGCACCTCGGTGGAATCTCGCAGATCACGACCACCGATTGGGTGACCCGTCGCGAACCTTATTTCCGGGAGGGCGCATTCTCCCCGGAAGATGGCCGCGCCGCCGTGGCCCTTGTTGAAGACCGCGTGCGCGCAGGTTTGCCCCCAGACTCTGTGGTGTCGGTGACGGGGTTGATCTGGACCCCGGAACTGCGGGCGGCGCAGGCGCGCGGCGCCCTGCACCGCCGGCCCATGTTCAGCACAATCACCCCGCATGGCGTACGCTGGCCGGACGGTTCCGAGCTTCAGGTCGATGTGATCCTATGGGCAACGGGCTTTCGGAGCTCGATTGGTCATCTGGACCCTTTGGGTTTGCGCGAGGACACGGGCGGCATCACCATGACCGGGCGACTGGCCACCCAAGTTGCGCGCGATCCTCGCATTCACCTTGTCGGCTATGGCCCATCGGCCTCGACCATCGGCGCCAATCGTGCCGGGGGTGCTGCGGCGCGCGAATTGACGGCCCATCTGGGTCTGTCGAAAGCGCCAGATCGAACCGGCGCAGCAATCGCTCAGCAAGGGTGACGACCACGTGGCCTACACACCGCTCCAGCCAACCCCTGCCCTTGCGTTCGGATCGGAAAGCCGCTTTCTGGTGAGGCTGATGGGCAGCTCGCACATGAGGTCGAAACCATGACAACCGGCATTCATCACGTCACCGCCATTACCGGGAACGTCCAGAAGAACGTAGATTTTTACGTTGGGTTTCTGGGTTTGCGCCTGGTCAAGCAGACCGGCGGGTTCGAGGATGCCGAGCAGTTGCATCTCTTTTACGGCGACCGGCTGGGCACCCCAGGGACCGTCATCACCTTCCTTGTATGGCAGGACGGCACTCGGGGCGGCGTCGGGCTGGAGCAGGTCAGTGAAATCGGGTTTGCCGTCCCGCCCGCCAGTATTGGCGATTGGCTGCAACGGGCCATCACGGCAGGCGTTCCTGTCACCGGCCCGGCACGCGAACTGGGCGAGACCGTGCTGCGCCTGCGTGATCCCGACGGGATTATTGTCAAGCTGGTGGGCGCGGATATGCCGGCGCTGGCGCCCTTGCCCGATCCGCTGGCCCCGACGCGGATTCGATCGGTCACCATCCTGACGGCAGATTCCGCGGCGACAGCGGCCTTCGCCGAACGCTTTGGCTATCGCGAAATGCTGCGCGACGGGCCTTTTATCCGCATGCAATCGGACACGGACGTGATCGATTTGCGCCAATCGGCAGGATTTGTCGTGGGGGCACCCGGCGCGGGCGTCTTCGACCATGTGGCCTTTCGGGCACCAGATGCCGACGCCGTGCGGCAGATGCGGCTCGACCTGCGCGATCATGCCGGTGTCACCCACGTTCACGATCGAAAATATTTCTTGTCGCTCTATGTTCGGGAGCCTGCGGGAACGCTGTTTGAATATGCGACCGATCAACCGGGCTTCACCGTCGACGAGGATGAGGCCCATCTGGGCGGCACACTGCAAATTCCGCCCCATGACGCCTCCCGCACTGACGATCTTCGCGTGATGCTGCCGCAATTTGCCCTGCCAGGCGAGGAGCGCATCCCGATGCGCGATCTGCCGTTCATTCACCGTTTGTACGTGCCAAAGGATCCGGACGGGTCCGTTACTGTTTTGCTGCATGGCACTGGTGGCGATGAGGCTGACCTGATGCCTCTCGCCGCGCGCCTGAACCCGCGCGCCACACTTTTGGGCGTGCGGGGGCGCTCGACAGAGGACGGGAGTCTGCGCTGGTTTCGGCGGATCGATGCCTTTTCCTATGATCAGGCCGACATCGCGTTCGAGGCCGAGGCCTTTGCTGCCTTCATCGCGGGGGCCGTGTCGAGCTATGGCTTTGACCCGGCCACCATGACCTATCTGGGGTATTCGAACGGCGCGAATTTTCTGGCGGCCTTTGTGCGCCTGCATCCTGGCATTGTACGCCGGGCCATGCTGCTGCGGGCCGTCGATGTGCTCGATGCGTCCCCTGCAGCCGACCTGTCCGACACGCAGATCGCGCTGCTGACGGGCACACGCGATCTCTTTGCCGGGACCGCCCCGCAACTGGCGAAGGCGCTGACTGCCGCCGGCGCAGACCTCGATGCGCTCCTGATCGATGCCGGCCACGAACTCTCGCCCAATGATTTGCCCGCGCTCAAGACGTGGGTGGAGCTCAGATCATATTGAGCGCACAGCCGTGAAACACTTCTCGCGCTGAAGGTCCCGCGGAGCGGCGGGTTTTTCTGCTTTGGGGCGCTGTGGGTGGGGTCAAACCCAATCCGAAATTGGTGCGCATGGCTGCGGTTATCAGGTCGAGGGGGCGCGGTTCTTTTGGCGGTGGGAGGATGGTCGTGATACGGGCGAGGTCATTTTCCCGTGCCGCGATATTGCTTGATCACCGTTGGGCAGGCAGCTTAAAGTTGCTTTTGAGTGGCATTTTTATGCTCTGACATAAACCTTGAAAAGGGAGTGCATGTATGGATTTGCCAGTCGATTTATTACATTGGTCTTTATCCATACTTCCCGTAATCATACTTGCGTTATTGCTCATTCAGTTGCGCTGGACAGCGCAGCAGGCGGGGGCGTTCGGGGTGTTCGTGGCCGCTGCGATCGCGCTGTTTGCCTTTAGAACCCCGTTGGAAACCCTGGCCGTTGCCGGCGCCAAGGGGATATGGGACGCGATTTTCATCCTGCTGGTCATCTGGCCGGCATTGCTCCTCTACCAGATCATGGACAAATCGGGCGGGTATGAAGCGATGCGGCAAGGCATCACCCGCTTGAGCAAGAATGAATTGTTCATCGTCATCGCCCTTGGTTGGGTTTTTACGTCGTTCCTTCAGGGGATCGACGGCTTTGGGACGCCGATTGCAATCGTTGCGCCCTTGCTGGTCGCCTTTGGACTAAAGCCCGTCTATGCCGTGGCGATACCCATCATCGCGCATATCTGGGCGAAGTTTTATGGAACGCTCGGGGCCGGTTGGCTGGCAACCCTCCAGGTGGTGGATATCGACCAGGCCACCATGATGGCGACAGCCTACCAAATCGCGATCCTCGTCGTGATCCAGACCGTTCTCGGTGGTTTGATGGTGGTTTGGATGTATGGCCGCTGGCCGGCAGTCCGCCATGGTTGGCCGCTTGTTCTGGTTATTTCGGCGATTCAGGGGCTTGGCCAGATCATTGCTGTGGCGATCGATCCTGCGCTGGCGGCGTTCCTGCCGGCCACGGCGGCGCTCCTGGCTCTCTTCCCGCTGGCCCGCTGGAAGCGTTTCGCCCTGCCTGCCCCCTCTATTGTCGATCGACCGGCAATGCTGACCAGCGCCATGGACACGACTGACGACAAAGTGCCTCCGATGTCCACGACAATGGCTTTTCTGCCCTATATCGTCCTCAGCATCATTGCGGTGGGTACGTCGGTTATCGAGCCTTTGCGAGCGGCGCTCTCGTCCTTTACGTTCGGATTTCCGTTCCCAACCGTGTCGACTGGTTACGGCCTGGTGCTCCCCGGAACGGATGCATATTCCGCGCTTCGTCCATTCTCGCATCCGGGGGCCGGGCTGGTCATCACCGCGATCCTGACATGGGTTCTCTTTCAGTTTCGCGGGTATTTTTCGAAATGGGCGCAGACCACACAAAAAGCCAGCCAGAGCATCGTGGGAGGGCTTGTCGAAACCGCCGTTCCCGCGTCGGTGCCAATCATCGCTTTTCTCATCATGGCTTCGATCATGAACCATTCCGGGCAGAACGAAGTTCTGGCGCTCGGCATCTCGGCCGTGGCGCCGGCCTATGCTTTCGCCTTCCTCTCCAATGGCATCGGTGTCGTCGGGGCCTTCACCACGTCGAGCAGCACATCCTCCAATGTCTTGTTCTCCGATCTCCAGATCACGATCGCCCGTCTCAAGGATCTGCCCGAAGCAACGATCCTTGCGGCCCAAAGCGCTGGTGGGGCGATCGGTAACGCGATCGCGCCAGCCAACGTCGTCATGGGGGCAAGCACGGCAGGAATCAGCGGCAAGGAAGGTGAAATCATGCGCAAGACATTGCCCTGGACCATCGTGGCCTTCCTGCTGACGGGCGTTGCGACAGTCCTTCTCGTCGTGATCGCGTGATAAGGGGCAGGCCATGCAGCGGTTACTGAAAAACCGAGTCGTTTATCTGAGCACGTCGTTTGTGTTGTTGCTCGGTTCGTTCCCCCTCATCAGCATCGGGACGACTGAGGGTCCAGAATTTCTTTGGTGGCTCGGCCTTCTGGCCCTCTCGGTCGGGGCGATGATCCCTCCGGCACAACGGCTGTTATTTCCCCCAAAGGAGAAATCCGAGCAACCCTGATCATAAGAGGAAAGCCATGATCCATTCAAACGGTCCCCGGACCGGCCGTCCCCCCACCCTTGCGTCGCGCGGCATGGTCTCCACGCCCCATCATCTTGCGTCAGCCTCGGGTCTGGATGCCTTGCGGCGGGGCGGCAGCGCGGTGGATGCGGCCATTGCGGCCAATGCCACCTTGTGCGTTGCCTACCCGCACATGGCCGGGCTGGGCGGCGATGGCTTCTGGCTGATCGCCGGGGCGGCCATCGAGGGTGTTGAGGCGCTGGACGCCAGCGGTCCGTCCGCCAAGGCGGCAACCCGTCAATATTATCATGCGCGTGGCATTTCGGACCGTATCCCGATGCGCGGCGCCTTGGCCGCTCTTACTGTTCCAGGCACCATCGACGGGTGGCGGCTCGCCCATGAGCGCCATGGCAAGCTGCCTTGGGAGACCCTTTTCGCTGACGCTATCGCCTATGCGCGAGATGGGGTTGCCATAACCCGGTCGCTGGCCGACTGGCTCGCCCAGGACGCCGAAATCCTGGCTCGGGACGCCGGCATGGCGGCAACCTTCATGCCCGACGGGATGCCGTTGCGCGAAGGGACAGTGCTGACGCAGACGGACCTGGCGGCAACCCTCATCGAGCTGGCGGCCAAGGGAGCCCGCAGCGGCTTTTACGAAAACGATGTCGTCAAGCGCATCTGTGAAGCCCTTTCTGCGGATGGCTCGCCACTGACGCCCGATGATTTCGTCAAATATCAAGCGCGCTGGGTTGAGCCGGTTTCGACCACCTATCGCGGATATGACGCTTATCAATTGCCGCCCTCAACCCAGGGTTTTGCGGCATTGCAAATCCTCAATCTACTTGACGGGTTCGACGTCAGCAGCTGGGGTGAGGGGACCGCCGACTACTACCACCATATCGTTGAAGCGGTGAAGGTCGCCTTTGCCGATCGCGACGAGTGGCTGACTGACCCCGCCTTTGTTGATATTCCCCTCGATCGGCTGCTGTCCAAGGACTATGCGGACGAGCGCCGCTCGTTGATTTCGAGGGACCGCGCGTTGGATCTCCAGAGGCTGGAGCCGGGGGTGCGCTATGGGACAAACTTCGACAAGCGCGGCCCTGATGGTGGCACCATCTATTTGTGCGCTGCGGATTCGGATGGCCTCGTCGTCTCAATGATCCAGTCGATCTACCATGATTTTGGCGCGGCCGTGATGGGCGGGGACACCGGAGTCGTCATGCAAAACCGGGGCTCATTCTTCTCGCTGGATGAAAATCACCCCAACTGCCTTGAGCCCGAAAAGCGCACGTTCCATACCATCATTCCGGCAATGCTGATGGAGGACGGCAAACCGGTTCTCGCTTACGGTTCGATGGGGGGTGAAGGCCAGCCCCAGACCCAGGCCGCCATGCTGACCCGTCTGATCGATTTTGGCTTTGACGTGCAGCAGGCGATCGAAGCGCCTCGCTGGCTGATGGGAAGGACATGGGGAACAGAATCCAGCGATCTGGTGCTTGAATCGCGAATTTCCGATGAAACGGTGCGTGAGCTGCGGCTGCGGGGCCAGCCGGTCAAAATGGTGGAGCAATGGAGCGGCACGCTGGGCCACGCACAGGCGATCCGCATCCACCCCTCAACCGGCATGTTCGAAGGCGGCGCCGATCCGCGGGGCGATGGAGCGGCAATGGGATATTAGAGCACTGCCTGATCCGACTGAAGCAGATCAGGCGCCCTAACTTCTCGTTTTAAAACGTTCACTCGTGCCGGGCCTGTTATTCGCCCGGCAGCCCATACACTTGGAGGATATCTGCAAGATCGCCATTGGCGCGATGACCGTATCAACGAGAATGCGTTCGAACGGCTGATCAAGGTCCAGTGATCGCGGATTGCGGTGGCTTTGCGCTCTACTTTCTCGTGGGCTCGCTGCGCACAGTCCTGATTCCCTGGCACGAAAGCGCCCGACCAGCGACGGTCTGACGCAATACAAAAGCCCGGTCATCGACCGGGCTTTTTTGGTGTCTATCTCCGGATCAGGAGGCCGGTATAGCCAGTCCCCAGGCGTCATAGCCGTAAACCCAATCGGCATTGCTATGGCCCTTGAGCCAAGTGTTGGCGCGTGATCCTTCCTGGATCTGGCTGGTGCGGGGTTTGCGCAATTTTTCATAGGCTTTCAGACGCAGCGGGATTTCGGCCAGCGAAGCGCCCTCAATTGACCGCGCAAGGACGATGGCATCCTCGATGGCCATGCAGGCACCCTGCGCCATGAAGGGCACCATCGGATGGGCGGCATCCCCCAGAATCGTCGCGCCGCCACGGCTCCAGTGCATGAACGGCTCGCGCACATAGAGCGCTGACTTGGTAACGCTGGCGCAGGCGGCGAGGATTTCCTGAACCTCAGGGTGGAAATCGGCATAGATCGCGCGCAATTCCTCCACATCTCCCGGCATCGTCCAGCTCTCGTCTGTCCATTCGGGTTGCGAGGTGGTGGCAAAGATAAAAAGTTCTTCTCCGCGGAGCAGGGGAAACGTGACGATCTGCATGTCGGACGTCGGCCCCCACCATTTGGTGAAGCAGTCGAGATTGGGCACGTCAACGTCCTTGCTGGCGATAACCGAGCGGTAAGACACCAGCCCTGTGAACTCGGGTGCGTCGGTGCCGAACAGGCTGGTGCGGACCGCAGAATGGATGCCGTCGGCGCCGATCACCAGATCGAAACTCTCCGTATTGCCATCCGCAAAGGCAACGACCGGCCGTTCTCCATCCACATCGACCGCAACGGCGTGATGGCCTAACCGGATGCATCTGGCATCAATGGCCTGTTCCATCGCCTGAAGCAGGTCGCCGCGGTGGATGGTGAGTTGGGGCGCACCATATTTTTCTCGGCAGCCTTGCTCATGGGCAAGCGTGATGTTTCTTCCCCCGTGTCCCACGTCCGGCTGATGCGATAGGTGGGGCGAGCCGCGGTCTGGCGCAGAGCATCGCCGATGCCCAGTCCGTCCAGCGCCTTTACGGCGTTGGGCGTGAGATTGACGTCGGCGCCGATGCGCAGGAATTTTTCAGCGCGCTCGAACACCGTCACCTTGTGTCCCGTTTTGATCAGCGCCAGCGCTGCGGTCAAGCCGCCCACGCCGCCACCGCAAATGGCAATTTCGAAACGATCCATGTCTTTTTCTTATGCTGTCGGCGGTCGCATGCCGGATTGGAAATATGGGATGAAGCGAGGCAGCCGCTTTGCGGTTTTCAGGGCAGCCGGGCATGTTCAAATATAAACGCAACGTTCATGGTTGCGCATGGTGGCGATGGAGTCAAGTCTCTCTATCCGCACCCAGAATCCGCGCGGCAGAAAGCAGCGCCGCCGCTGGCGACGGGGAAAAGGAGACTCGCTATTGCGCGGGGAAGGCTCTTCCGACGGGCTAACCGCGGTAGCCGAGGCCCTTGGAAATTTCGGCTGCCGCCGCCTTGATGGCGCCCTCGATCTGCAAGGCGGTGTTGCTATAAGCGCTGAATTGCTCTTCAGGGCCGGTAACGTTGATGCCGGCGATGGGGCGGGAACGGTGATCGAAGATGGCCCCGGCACAGGAGCCGATTCCCGGTTCGAAGTGGCCCAGGCTCCAGGCAACGCCCTGTTTTCGGTCCTCGGCAACCTGCGTGATGAGTTGAGCCAATGTCGTCGAGGTCTTGGGGGTATGGGCTTCCAGATCGACGTCCCTGTAGAGATCGAGCAATTGTCTTTCAGGCATATAAGCGAGCAGGATGCGCCCGATCGTGGTGGCGTGGGCAGGCAGGCGAGAGCCCTCACGGATATTGCTGATCAGGTGGGAATTGGGCGTCTCGCGCAGCAGATAGACCACCTCATGCCCATCGAGTACGCCCAGATGAACGGAGAGGTGCAGCTCAATGGCAAGTCTGGCCATGATGGGCTGAGCGATCCTTGTCACATCGCGCGATTTAAGCGCGTCGGCGGCGAGGGAGATCATTCCCACGCCGAGTTGCCAGCTCGCGCCGTCGTCGTCTGATTCGATAATCCCTTCTGCTTCCAGCGTGTGAAGAAGGCGGATCAGTGTCGTCCTGTTGATGCCCAGTTCCCGCGCGGTGGCTGCGGCATTGCGGCAGCGTCCGCCCGCCGCGATGTGGCGGAGCAACCGGAAGGCACGGTGAACCGGCGGCACCGAATAGGATGGCCCCGGTGAGGTTTCATCATCGATCACGGTCGTGTCGTCGGCCACGCGAAGCTCCAGCCAGAAGTCTCATGCTTTTTAATAGTCCATAGCGCGTGCGCGGGCAATGTGTGCCCTTGACACAGAGAGGTTTATGCATAATCCTGAACACAGTGTGTATATTTGAACGATATGTTGCGCGAGGAGATTGCGTTCGAAATGGTGTCGATCATCAAAACAGGACCGTTTCCGACAGGCGGGTCGGCTTGTCCGGCCGTGCGTTGGTATCCACACGGCATGTCCACCCTAAGCCTTGCCCGTACTCCATCAAATCCATTTTTTCCGAACCATCAGCACAGGAGTTCCTGATGTCCGTAGCGCCAAAAAAATTCCCATCGATCGAACCGGACGACGTGGTGGTCCCTGAAGGGAAATCACTCTCCGAGTGGATCGAAAGCCGCGTCGCCCGCTACGAAACCCGCACGATCGATTGGAATGCGCTGAAGTTCCAAGCCGATTATGATCCGATCTACCGCCGTGCGCAGATGCGCTATATCGGCACTGGCGCCACGGGCGTGGCCGATGATGAGAATGTGGTTCCGGCGGAAAACTTCACCTTCTCGACCATGGTCCTGCCGGCCGGTTGCGAAGGTCCGCTGCACATCCACCGCGATGCTGAGGAAGTGTTCTTCATCCTCAAGGGACATAAAATTCGTCTCTTTATCGAGCATAAGGGCGAGCTCGTCGAAACCGTCCTCACCGAAAGGGACATCATCTCGGTCCCGGCCGGTGTCTATCGCGGCCTGCGCAACGAAGGCATCGAAGAAGCCCTCATGTGCGTGATGATCGGCAACCCCAAGCCGGTCACCCCGACTTACCCCGAAGACCATCCTGTTTCCAAGATTCCGCGGCCTGCTGGAAGCAAGGCCGCAGGCTGACACACAGCTTCGGGAGGGGCCTCTGCCCCTCTCGCCTCCAACCACGGGCTTTTCGTTTCGACCATGTGCCAAACCCTCACCAACGGCATTGAATGGCGTGAGCGCCCCGGGAGCGGAGGCGTTCTTGTATGCCTGCATGGCATCGGATCGCTGGCTTCCGCCTTCGATGACCTGCTCGCTTATCTACCTTCAGAGCTGCGCGTCATCTGCTGGAACGCCCCGGGCTATGGGCGGAGCGAACCGCTGGCTTCCGATTGGCCAATGGCTGCCGACTATGCAGAGGCGCTGCTTTCGCTCTGCGATGCCTTGCAGCTCGAACACGTCCATGTTCTTGGCCATTCCCTGGGCACGCTGATGGGCGCGGCATTCGCTGCTGATCATCCCGACCGGGTCGCCAGCCTGACGCTCGCCGCCTGCGCCCAGGGCCGCGCCACTCCCCACGGCGGCACACTTTCCGAAAATGACGCGCAGCGCCTTGTCGATCTCGAACGCTTGGGGACGGCGGCATTTGCAGCCGTCAGGGCCCCGCGGCTGATCCATGCTTCCGACCGCAACGCCGGGCTCGTCGCCGCCGTGCGCGAGGACATGGCGCAGATTGCCGTGCCCGGTTATGGCCAGGCCACGCGCATGCTCGCTTCGGGCAATCTCGCCGCCGATTGCGCGCGGGTCCGTGTCCGCACTTCGGTCATCGTCGGTGCCGAAGACGTGGTGACGCCGCCGGCGCAGTCTCGTGCCGCCTTCGACGCGCTCAGCGCGTCCGTCCGCGGGGACTATGTGCTGGTGTCAGGTGCCGGGCACGCCATTCACCGCCAGGCCCCCGCGGCCCTGGCTCACACCATCGCGTCAACGATGAGAAATACGCTGCCTATGACAGGCACAGTACAATAGGGAGACGTCAGATGAGCGAACCCATTCGCGTGGATGCCTTGCGCGGCATCGTCATGCGCGCGCCAGGCATCACTGGCACCAAAGGCTTTTACGAGAACAATTGGGGTCTCACCGCTGCCCATGAGGAGGACGGATTTGTCTATCTGAGGGGTACCGGTAGCGAGCCGTTCATCTACGGCCTCAAGGATGGTCCGGTCTATGGCATCGAATATGTGCACTTTTCGATGCCGAACCGTGCCGCCATGGATGCGCTTCACCGCCAGGCCGCAGCGAGAGGCGCAGCTGTGCTGGGCGATCCAGCCAAATTTGACGATTTTGCGGGTGGCTATGGTTTCGAGGTGCTCGATCCCGATTTGCGCCGCCTGCGCTTCCGCACAGAGGCAAGAGTGGTCGAAGCACGAGACGAGTGGGCGCGTCCGCGCAAGGTGAGCCATGTTGTTCTCAATACCGCCGAAATGGACAGGGTCGAGAAATGGTATGTGGACGTGCTCGGATTCCGGGTCTCCGATTATTCGGCCGACCAGATGGTTTTCCTGCGTTGCGCAACAGATCACCATTCGATCGCGCTCGTGCGGGGCCATTACCCCTCGGTCAACCACGTGGCGTTCGAATTGCCCTCGATCAATGAATTCATGCGCTCGATCGGCCGGATGAAGGAAAAGGGCATCCACCCCACCTGGGGGCCGGGCCGTCACGGCCCGGGCGATAATCCTTTCGCCTATTACGTTTCGCCCTCGGGCTTCGTCATCGAGTTCACCTCCGAAATCCAGCAGATCGACGAGCAAACCCATGAAGCGCAGGTCTGGCCACGAGATGTGCCCGAAAAGATGGACCAGTGGATGACGGCCGGGCCGCCGACCAGCGCCCAGCGCGCCATCATGCAGGGCCGTCCCGATCCCGGCTTCCCCGATCTGAGAGGAAACAACACATGACATTGCCTTATGAGGGACGGGTCGCGGTGGTGACCGGCGGCTCGTCCGGTATCGGTCTCGCGACGGTTCAATTGCTGCTTGAGCAGGGCGCCAGGGTCGCGCTGTGCGCCCGCGGCGAGGGCCGGCTCAAGGACGTGGTTTCTGTCCTGGGGCGCGATCACGGCCCGGACCGCTTGCTGGCGCGCGCCTTCTCGGTGCTCGATTCCGATGCCGTCCGCGCCTTCGCCGCAGATGTCGAGACGGCCTTCGGACGGAGCGACCTACTGGTTAACAATGCCGGCCAAGGCCGTATCTCGTCCTTTGCCAATACCGGCGACGACGACTGGCGGGAGGAATATGATCTCAAGCTCTTCAGCCAGATCTATCCCATTCGTGCTTTCCTGCCGATGCTGAAGACGGCAAGAGGGGCCATCGTGGCGGTCAATTCGCTGCTCGCCTACCAGCCCGAGGCGCATATGGTCTGTACCTCTTCGGCCCGGGCCGGGGTCCAGAATCTGCTCAAGTCGCTCAGTCTCGAACTGGCGCCCGATGTCCGGGTCAATTCCGTGTTGCTCGGCCTGGTCGGGTCCGGCCAGTGGAGCCGCCGTTTCGCCGAACGCGAAGATCAGTCGATGAGCCGTGACGAATGGTACGGCAATCTGGCCCGCAGCAAGGGCATTCCGCTCGGGCGTCTGGGCGATCCGAGCGAAGCTGCCGCGGCAATCGCCTTTTTGGGGTCTCATGCCGCCAGCTACATCACTGGCGCGCAACTCGATGTTTCGGGCGGTCTCGCCCGGCACATCTGATATCAGTCCATGGAAGCCGATATGAAACTCGATTACACCACACGCCACCAGACAGTGGGCGAGGTCATTGCCGCCTATCTCGCAGACATCGGCGTCGAGGTGATCTTTGGCGTCATCTCCATCCACAACATGCCGATCTTGGATGCGATCGCGCGTCAGGGGCGGGTGCGGTTCGTGCCAGCGCGCGGCGAGGCTGGCGCCATGAACATGGCCGACGCCTATGCGCGCGTATCGGGCAAGCTGGGCGTCGTTATGACCTCGACGGGTACGGCGGCGGGCAACGCAGCGGGCGCGCAGGTCGAAGCCCTGACGGCGGGCACATCCTTGCTGCATATCACGTCAACCGTCGACATCCAGTTCATGGACCGCGATCGCGCACCGATCCATGATGTTCCGCGCCAGCCCGACATGCTCAAAAGCATATCCAAGGCGTATTACCGTCTTTGGGATGCAAAGGGTGCCATCGGCACGCTGACTGCTGCCGTCTCGGCTGCCATCAGCGCCCCCAGAGGGCCGGTCACCCTTGAAATACCGATCGATGTCCAGCGCAGTGCCCCTTCCCCTGCCACACGCGTGTTTGCGCCGCAACCGCAGAGCCCCCGGGCAGACGACGCCGCGATCGAGGAGATCGCTCGCCTTGTCTCAGGCGCGCGGCGGCCCATGCTCTGGCTCGGCGGCGGCGCGCGCGGAGCCCACAGGCAGGCAGCAGAATTGGTTGAACGCGGTTTCGCGGTCGTCACTTCCACCAATGGCCGCGCTACGGTGTCGGAGGACAGCCCTGCCAATCTGGGTGCCTTCAACATGGCCCCTCAATCGCAGGTGCTCTACGAGACCATCGATCTGATGATCGTCGTCGGTTCCAGGCTGCGCGGCAATGAAACCCTCAACAACGCCATGCGCCTGCCTCGGCCCATCATCCAGATCGACGCTGAGGCCACTCAGGGCGGACGCAATTATCTCGTGGACATGTTCGTCCATGGAGATGCCGCCGACACGCTTCAGCGGCTGCTCGATCGCCTGCCGCAAAAACTGGCGGTCGATCCCAATCTCGTTTTCGACGTCGCCCAGACACGGGCCCAAGCGGAGGGAGCGATGCGCGCTGCCATCGGCCCTTATGGCGCCCTCGCCGACGCCTTACTCGAACGCGTGGCGCCGGGTGGCCACCCCTGGGTGCGCGATGTGACCATCTCGAACTCCACTTTCGGCAACCGCTACGTCAAATTCGCCGATCCCCGTCATGGCGTCCATGCGTTGGGGGGCGGTATCGGACAGGGCATCGCCATGGGCATCGGTGCCGCCATCGCATCACCCACTGCCAAGGCGATAACGCTACTGGGGGATGGCGGCGCCCAACTGGGCATCGCCGAAATGATCACAGCCGTCGAGGAGCGCGCGCAACTGGTTTACGTGCTCATGAATGACCAGGCTTATGGTGTGATCCGCAACATCCAGGACGCCCAATACAATGGCCGCCACCATTATTCCGTTCTGAATACCCCAGATTTCGCCGCCCACTGCGCTTCGATCGGCATGCCGCACCGAAAGATCAGTGACATCGCCGATTTTGCCGCTGCACTTGATGGCGCCTTGGCAGCGGACGGGCCGCAGGTCATTGAGATCGACATGCTAGCGATCGGGCCCTTCACTGAGAGTTTTTCCGGCCCGCCGGCCGGCGCCGCCGGCAACAAGGTCTGATCGCATGCATCTGGGGCTGATTGGCTATGGCAATATCGCGCGCACCCTGATCGGGATGGTAGTGCGCGAGAACGTTCCGCTTTCAGGAGCAACCGTATTGTGTCGGCCCGGGGCCGCTGATGAGACTCGCACGCGGCTGGCCGAGGACTTCCCGGGGAGGGGTGTCGTCGTCTCCGAGACGCAGGCCTTGATCGCCAGAAGGCCCGATCTGGTCGTTGAATGCGCGGGCCATGATGGAGTCCGCCAGCATGCTACGGCCGTGCTCAAGGCGGGCATAGAAGCGATCATCGTTTCTACAGGCTCGCTCGCCGACCAGAGCCTGCATGACGCCGTGATGCAGGCGGCGCGTGCCGGGTCCACCCGGTTCATCCTCCCTGCCGGTGCCATCGGGGGCATCGATATTCTCTCGGCCCTTCAGATGTCGGGGATTGAGGCGGTGACCTATACGGCCCGCAAGCCCCCGTTGGCCTGGAAGGATACCCCCGCTGCGGCGCTCCATGATCTGGATTCGCTTGCAACCGAAACGGTCTTGTTTTCAGGCAATGCCCGCGAGGCGGCCACACAATATTCCAAGAACGCCAATGTTGCGGCAACGCTGGCTCTGGCCGGTCTGGGGTTTGAAAACACCAATGTGAGGCTCATTGCGGACCCCGCTGTCAGGAGCAATGTGCACGAATACAGCGTGCGCGCCTCCGCTGCCGACTTCACGATGAGGATCGAAGGCAAGCCATCCCCGGACAATCCGAAAACCTCGGTCGCCACCGTCTATTCGGTGGCGCGGGAAATCTTCAACCGGTGCCGGGAGCAAGCCATATGAATCGTTTCGAACTGCCTTCTTCGGAGCTCTATATCGGCGGACGATGGGAAACGGGGACCGGCGCTGAGATCGTTTCGGCCTTTCCTGGCGACGGATCGATCAACCGCATCATCCCGGGGGCTAGCCGCGCCGATGGCGAACGCGCCATCGAGCGTGCTCTTGCGGCCCAGGCCGATCCCGCCTGGCGCAATCTCAAGCCTCATGAAAGGGCGCGGTTTCTCTACCGCATTGCCGAGGGCATCGATACCAACGCCGCCCGCATCGCCTATATCCAGACCCGCGACACCGGCAAGACGCTGCGCGAAACCACGGCGCTCGTTGCGTCCGCGGCGGCGACGTTCCGCTATTTTGCCGGTGCTTTGGAAAGTCTCGACGATACCCTCACCGCGCCACGCGGCGACTATCTCTCCTTGTCGGTCCACGAGCCGCTTGGTTTGGTCTCTGCCATCACGCCCTGGAACTCTCCCATCGCATCCGACGCCCAGAAGGTCGCTCCGGCGCTCGCCGCCGGCAATGCCGTGCTGCTCAAGCCCGCTTCGTGGTCACCTCTTGTCTCGCTCGAACTCGCCCGCATTGTCGAGGCGGCCGGCCTGCCCCAGGGGCTGTTTTCAGTCCTGCCCGGTGCGGGTCGGGAAATAGGCAATCTTTTGGTCGAGCACCCCTCCATCGCCCGAGTGAGCTTCACAGGCGGCACCGCAACGGGCCGCATGCTGGCCCGTCAGGCGGCTGAAAAGTTGATGCCCGTCTCGCTTGAGCTGGGAGGCAAGTCTCCAACCATCGTCTTCGCAGATGCCGATATCGACCTCGCCATTGCGGGCATCCTGTTTGGGGTCTTTTCCTCCAGCGGTCAGAGCTGCATCGCCGGGTCACGCCTCTTTGTCGAGCGTTCCATCTATGAAAGTTTCGTGGGCCGTCTCGTGGCGGCGACGAAACGGCTGGTTGTGGGCGACCCCTTCGATGAGCACACCCAGGTCGCGCCTCTTGTCCATGTCGATCATCGCAACGCCGTTGCCGCCCAGGTCGCCGCTGCCGTCGCAGGGGGCGCGCAAATTCTGTGTGGTGGCGCCATCCCCCAAGGGTCAGCTTACGACCAGGGCGCCTATTATCTGCCAACTGTTCTCGCCGGCCTTTCCAACGACGCGGATATCTGCCGCGAGGAAGTGTTTGGTCCGGTTCTGTGCGTCTTGCCGTTCGATGACGAAGCCGATGTGATCGCCCAGTCCAACGCCAATGATTATGGCCTGGCGTGCGGCGTCTGGACCCGCGATTTCCCCAAAGCGTGGCGCACTGCCCGCGCCATCACCACCGGCACGGTCTGGGTCAACACCTATAAGCAGTTCTCAATTTCCACGCCGTTCGGGGGTGAAAAGGATTCCGGAACCGGACGCGAGAAGGGCAGGGAGGGTATCCGCGCCTACATGGCCCAGAAATCGGTCTATGTGGATTTGACCGGCGCTCCCCATCCCTGGGCCCGTTGGCCCGAAGGAAGTGCCTGAGTCCGGGCTGTCGGAGCGTCCCCGAACAAGCGAACCTATCGCTTGTTCGGCTCGGAAGCACGACAAAACAACGACTTAGAGCGACCCGCCATTCAGCGGGTTGGAAAGACCATCCAGCCCTCGGGGCGCGTCGCCACAAAGACACGCTCGCCGACCGGCAGGGCTGTGCCCTCATGGTAGATGGTCATCATGCCGTCCCCGACATCGACCTTATTGCGGCGCATCTGGCCTTCGAGATGGCTTTCCGCAACGGTCCCGGCGATGCCGTTCTCCGCGAAGCTCTGGCTCAAGGGGCGGGCTCCCAGGACTACGGTCTGGCCGGTTTCCATCCAGAGCTGCCGCTTGACAGAGAAGACCTGGCTCGCCACGGCGATCTTGGCATGTCCATCATCCAAGGCGGCGACATGTCCATCGAGGGTGTTCACCTCCCCGAACAGGCGGGCGATGAATAGCGAGCCCGGCTCGCTCATGACGTCGGACGGGGCGGCCTGCTGCAAGATCCTGCCCTTATCCATCACCCCCACGCGGTCCGCTAGCCCCAGCGCGTCGTCGCGATCATGAGTGACGATCACTGCCGTGGTCCCAAGGTTCTTGCAAAGCCTGCGGATTTCACCACGCACATCGGACCGCAATTGGGGATCTAGATTGGAGAGCGGTTCGTCCATCAGCAGGATCCGGGGCTGCTGGGCCACAGCGCGCGCAAGGGCCACGCGCTGCTGCTGTCCGCCCGAAAGCTGGGTTACGCGCCGGTCGGCGAGGTGACCGATCTGCATCATCTCAAGCACATCCCTGGTGCGTGCCACGGCCTCGGCCCGCGCAAGCCGCGTCCGCCCGCGTTCGAGGGTGAACCGGACATTTTCCATCACCGTCATCGTGGGCCACAGGGCATAAGATTGAAACACCATGCCGATAGGGCGCCGCTCGGGGGCCACCCATATCCGGTCTGCGCGCGAATAGACCGCGTTACCGCTGATGGTCATTTCACCGCCAGTGGGTTCTTCCAGTCCGGCCATCATGCGCAGTGTGGTGGTTTTTCCGCAGCCCGATTGACCGAGCAGGACGTAAGATTCGCCTTCCCCGATCGTGAGATCGAGCTTATCCAGCACGAGAATGCCATTCTGGCCGCCGAATCTTTTCTCGATTTTTGCTAGTGCAATCGCTGTCATGGATGCCTTGAACCGTTTTTTATCAGGCGCGTGGGCGCCGTGTGAGGTAGAGGAAGCCGGCGAGAAACACCGTCACGATGGCAAACAGCGCCACCGACAGCGCGGCCGATTGCTGGGTCTGGCCCGAGCTGTTGTAGAGAAAGATGCGCGAGGCGAGCGTTTGCAGGTCGTAATTGCTCATGATGAGCGTAATGGGCAGCTCCCGCAGCGTCAGCAGCGCAACCCAGAACCAGGCGAAGATCAGCCCGGTGCGCGCGGCCGGAATGGCTATGGAAAACAGAGTCCGGCCCGATGTCACTCCCGCGGTCCGCGCATATTCGGCCATTTCGGGGTTGAGCTGGCGGAAGGCGTTCTCGGTGATGCGATGGGCCGTCGCCACATAGCGGGTGCCAATGGCGATGACCAGCAGCCAGACCGTGCCGAATAGGGGAACGTAGCGGTGCACGGCCAACCCGCCGATATTGAACACCACGGCGATGACGATGGAGGGGACGGCAAGGCTGACCACGGTGACGAGATTGATCGTCCTGCCCAGGGTTGGCGTGCGCATGGCAACCCAGGACATCGCGATCGTGAACAGCAGGACGCACGTGGGCACGAACAGAGTAATAAACAAGGTCGTTCCGCCCACATTGGCCAGTTCGGCCCAGAACTGCGCTCCGAAACCGGTCAGCGAAAGCTGTGACAGCGCCTCCAGGCTGGGCGGTTGTGGCACGGGCAGCAGCGCCGTCCAGACCAGCATCAAGAACGGCAGGCCGATGCCCATGAAAGCGTAGATGGCAAACCCGGTCAAAGCGGCCAGTTGCGCGCCCTTACCCAATCGTACCGAGGCGACTTTTGCCCGTCCGCCGATCGTCCCGGCTTCGGTGCCGCGTTTGAAAACCAGCATCTGGACGAGGATCAGCGCCAACAGAATAGCCGCTGTCATGGTCCCGATGGCTGAGGCGTGCCCATACTGGGGCAGGGTCATGGACGATTGGGTGAATTGATAGATCCATGTGGCCACCACGTCGATCCGCGCCGGCATTCCCAGCATGCCGGCATAGTCGAAGGTTTCCACTGAAATAACGAGAAAGAACAGCGCTGTACTGATCAGCGCTGGCGCCGTCATCGGCAAAAGGATTCTGAACAGCGCGTCGAATTTGCTCACGCCATGGGCGCTTGCCGCCTCCTCCATGGCACCGTCCACATTCGAAAGCGCCGGCGCAAGGAAATAGAAGGCCGGGCCGACCATGGTGAGGCCCTGGAGCAGGATGATCCATGGCATCGAATAGACGTTGATGAGTGATCCCTGGCCGCCGACCTCGCGCCACCAAAGGTTGACCAGGCCGTTGGAAGGATTGAGCAGAAAAATATAGCCAAGAGCAACAAGGAAACCCGGAATGGCGATCTGGCTGGTGGCGGCGATGAGGATAGCCCCGCGCCAGCGGAAATCGGTTCGGGCATAGAGCCAGGCGAGGGGAATCGCGACGAGAAACATCACCGCAAGACTGCCGAAGGCGAGGATGGCGGTATTGGTGACGACAGTGACGAATTTGCGCGATCCGATGATGGACTGATAATTTCCCAGCCCGAACGCTGCGGTATCATCGGAAAACAGACTGCTCAGGACAAGGCCGGCTATGGGCAGCAAAAGCAGGGCCAGGGCAATCACCGCCAGAACGACGACAAGCTTGCCCAGAGGGTCTTGGCGGCGCCCTGATATCGCAGGCGCCCGACCTAAGGAATATGACATGGGCCTAGACTATCCTCATGTGCGGCGGCAGGCGGGAAGCCCCCGCTTGCCGCCCGGATCGCTCAGATATCCTGCAAAAGCCGGGCTATCGCATTGCCCGCTTCCACGCCTGTGGTCATCCACCACTCGGCGGGGGCAGAATAAAAGCCGTCGGTCAGTTGCGACATCTCAAAGAGATCGGTTCCCGGCGTCGTGTGGCGGGGCCAATCGAGCACTTCGGCCGAAAGGGCCTGGCCAGCTTCGGTCTGGGACAGCCACCATGCAACCACCGTGGCCGCATTCTTGTTGTTCGACTGCTCCAGGACCCCGGCGAAGCGCGGAACCAACGGTGCCTTGATGGGGACGTAGGCGACGGGGGAGTTGTTGGCGACCTGGTCGGCGGAGATGCGGATGCCGAAGCCGATCGGATATTCCCCGCTTTCGACAAGGGTGCGGATTGCCGTGGGCGCGGGGGCAATACCCGCGCGCAGGTCAACGAAGAGGGTTTCGACCATGTCCAGCGTCTCGTCCTGGCCCAGTCCGATCGCCCAGGGCGAAAAGACGTCTGGCAAAGCAGCTGTCACGATCCGGCCTGCCCATTCCTCGCGCAGAAGATCCTCGATGCTGGTCGGCACTTCCTCTGCGCTCAACAGATTGGTGTTGTAAAAGATCGGGCGCGCGAACTCGGCCACGAATAGACCATGCACCTGTTCGGCGATTTCATCGGGATTGGCGTCGAGCGCCGCCCAATCGGTGCCCGCGATCGCGCCTGCCTCGTTGAGAATGCCGAGCAGAGTTGGAACCGTGACGAACAGATCCACGGGGGCCTCGACCCCGGCATTATGCTGCTGCACCACTTGCTGGATATAGACCGGGTCGGGCGAGCCGCTGACCAGCCGGATATCGATGGCGATGCCAAGATCTTTGGCGATCCCTTCCTCGAGACGCACTTCATCCTCGGCGGTTCGCGCGTCGGTGCTGACAAAAAGCGAAACGGTGCCCTCGGCTGCTGCCGCCTCCAGAAGGGCCGCAACACCCTCCGGCAGGTCGGTCTGAGCCAGTGCTGGGGCCGCAGACATCGCAGCCAGCATCGCCATGCCCGCGGTTGCCAATGACAGCTTGAAACGATCGAGTTTCATGATTTTTCCTCTCCTTTACGTTGCGTGCCCTCCCTGGCGCGTAATTGCGCCGCGGCGGGATATGCGCGGGCGGTCCCTCAACCGCCGGCTCCGCTATTAATCGATATGGTTCATGCGGGTGGACAGTGTGTTGTAGCTCTCAACGCCATCCCCCGTCACCGCAACGACGCCGCCAATCAGCGACCAGTAGCGACCGAATCGGCAGTCGGGCTGGAGCGAGAATGTCATTCCCTCCTTGATTTCGTAATCGAACGGCATGCGCTCCCCGCCATCGACCAACGGGTATTGCGAGGCCATGTCGGGAAGCTGGTCGCGAATTCCATCGGCGGACGGCCCACCGCCCAGCAGCGGGTTCAGCGCTGCGATCTGCGGCGTCAGGTGCCAGGCGCCAGCGCGGCGCGTCGGCTCTTCCATCGCTTCGAAGACGTCCCTGAAACTCGCACCAGGGCGCAGCATTTGCATCCCGATCTCAAAACTTTCACGCGCGATCTCGTGGCAACGCTGCGTCTCATCGGGAACCGTGCCTAACGTAAAGCTCATGTTCACATGGGTATTGAGTTCGGCGAAGTTGGGGAAGATTTCGGCGCCAACCATGTCGTTGGCTTCGAGAACGCGGGGTTTGTGACCCCGAATGAGCCATGTTGGCTCGCCCCAGGAGGGGTTTTGCAGCCCGGTCTGGAACAGCATCCAGGTCACGCGCATGCCGAGCTTGAGTTGCGCGGCGTAGCCGGCCGCATAGACTTCCGTTTCCGTCACTCCGGGGCGCGCAACCGCCATCATGGCGCGGATGGCCTCGTCACCGGCTTGGGCAGCGCGGCGTAGATGCGCGAGGTCCGCCTTGCTCTTTTCCGCCATCACCAGCCCATATTCCTGGGTGATGGGCACGATCGTGGCATCGGGCAATCCGGCCTGCACGGCTTCCCAGGCGTCCTTTGGTACCCACCCATATCGGAAGAACGGGCCGCCCCAGCCCGCGCCGATTACCCCGATTCTCCCCTTGTGGAGGCCCTTCTCCTTGAGGATTTCGGGGCCGAGATGGGTCACTGCGCCGGTGCGAATATCAGTGATCCAGCTGCTCTGCCCACGTTCGCGGGCCACCATGTTCTGGGTAGCCACTTGGGCCGCAAATGCGATCATTACCGGCTCGCCCTCACGCGGGAAGACGAGGTGCTGATAGCGCCGGTCATAGGTCAGATACTGCCCGGCATCATAGCGGTCGCTTCGGTCTGACCCAAAGATCAGGAGCGCGTCGAGCCCGTGGTCGTCCATGAACGTGCGGGTGCGGCTCCAGCGATACTGGCGCTCTTGCTCGGTTGCTGTGTTGGGGCTGGATAACGCCGTCACCATACTCTCCTCAATTAGGCAATCTCAGCAATAGGATATCAGTTAAGGATGAATATGCAACAGTAAAATGTTACTGAGCCTTGAGGGGCTTTAGCTGCCATGCCCCAGCTTCCCTTCCGCTCGCGGCTTTGGTATCTGCTCTCAATCGCGATCTAGAGGATTTTCGTGGTCCATGAATAATCATGAAGGTTACAGCGTTCCGAGCGCGCTGCACGCACGGTCGCTAGCCGTTTCCGCCAAGACGCTGGCCGACAAGGCTTTTTTCCTGATCAAGGCCGATATAATCGATTGCGTTCTGCCGCCCGGGGAACTGCTGTCCGCCCAGCAATTGATGGCGCATATCGGCATGGGCCTTTCGGCTGTCCGCGCGGCCATGGAGCGGCTAGTGGCCGGCCATTGGGTCACGTCCGCGCCCAACAAGGGATACCGGATCGACGGAATTACCCTTAAGGACGTCATCGAGCTCTATGATCTTTCCGAGATGATCTCGCCCCAACTCGCCCGCATGAGCTGTGGTCGCATCGATGACGTCTATGACCAGCTGGTGTTGCTTGCCGAGGAGGCCAATGGGCCACGGCAAGCCCGCAACGAAGAGGAAGAGCATGGTGTGCTGCTCGCGACCGGGGAAATCCTCCGCACCATTCGGATTGCCTCGAACAATTCCTACGCCATTGCCCTGACCCAGCAGATCACAGAACGGCTTGATCGGGTGGTTGCCGCCCGCCGCCATTATTCATCCGCGCCTATCGACTTCCGCCGTGATTTCCGTCCGCTGATCGAAGCCTTGCGGGACAATCAGCCCGACGCGGCGGATGCGGCGTCTCGAAGCAATGTTCGTCGCATGCGCTCGATCGTCATCGATCACATTTTGCGGGCCGAGGCTTTTGCCAATTCGCGTATTCTTGCAGGGATGTAGGGCCCGTCGCTTTCAACGCGCCATTGTGGACGGGTTAGCCCATCTTGAACGGCCGAATATAAGCAAAAGGGTCAGTCCGGCACGACGGGCACGAGAATCGCGCAGGATGCCTCTTTGCCCGTTACGGGTGGACTGGTGTGGATTTCGGCGACGTAGTCGCCCCCCAGCCGATAGCGGCTCTGGGCCAGCCAGGTGTCGAGCAGCCAGATATTCTGGACGCCGCTTGGTGAGGTTTCAGCCATGTGATAGCCGCGATAATCGGGCTACCATAGCTGGCGGGCGGCAAGGGGAGGGAGAAAAAATCTGCCCCGGCGGCGGCCATCTCATAGTCAAGCCCATCGCTCATGGTCACGCAGTAATCCTAGCGTACCTGATCGGGTGGCACGAATGTCGTCGCGTAGCAGGCCGACGATTAAATGCCTGTTGGCCTCGCCCACACCCTCAGGCAGCGCGCTCACGAAGCGCTGCCAATATTTCGGCACATAGCAGGGTGGGCCGGTATGGCGGCGGCCAAACAGTCGGAGCCCCGGACTGTTTGGCCGCCCTACGCTAGTGCTTGCCGCCTTATCCTGCATGCCATTGGGCCATTGTTCGTGCACCCGGCGAAAATCGGGAGGGCGTTATGCCGTAACGCTGCCTGATGAACGAAGATTGGCTGGCATAGCCCAGATTGACGGCGATGGACGGGCAGGCGGTGGTGGAGCAAATCGTGCTGGGCCGCCCGGTGCCCGAGCTGCCGGTCAAGCTCATCGTGCTGTTGCCGGCCGAGGTCTGGCTACCGGCCCACGTGGCCCTCATCGCCGCTTCGGGCGAGACGGCGACCGCCAGATTCACCCGCTGTGTCCAGCTCTGCGTCGCCGACATCGATGCCGACGCCGCGCTGCTGACGCCCTCAAGGCGGCGACCAAGCCGGCCCAGCCGGTTTTCGAGGACGGCAACTGCCGGTCCATCGAGCTCTCCATCTCCCTCAACGGCTTCACCGCAGCTGTAGGGGCAGCTGTGCAGTAGGGGAGGACCTTTCTGATCCTGCGCTGGAAGCGGGTGGTAAAGATGATCTCGGGGACGCGGCGCAAAAGGCTCCTATGCCGGCACGGATGACGCATTCGCTGATCTGATCACCGGGCGCATCCCCGATGCCGTGGGGTCTTTTCCTGCGCCGGTCATCATTGCCCCGGCGCGGTTTCCTCGATTTCGATCAAGGTGCCGTCGAAATCCTTGGGATGCAGGAATATGACTGGCAGCCCGTGTGCCCCGATCTTTGGTCGCCCGTCCCCCAGAACCCGCGCCCCGCCTTCGGTCAATTGCCGGACTGCGGCGGAAAGATCGGCCACCTCATAGCAGATGTGATGCATGCCCCCGTCCCGGTTGCGTTCGAGGAAGGCGGCAATCGGCGAGTTGGGGCCCAGCGGTTCGAGCAATTCGATCTTGGTGTTGCCCGTATCGACGAACACCACCCGCACGCCGTGCTCGGGCAGGGATTTTGGCGCGGAAACCTGGGCGCCCAGCAATTGGCGATACCGCCGCGCCGCGCGATCGAGGTCGGGAACGGCGATGGCGATGTGGTTGACGCGCCCGATCATCGGTTCGACAGCCGCCCCTCGATCCTGTCGAGCACCGCGAATGCGGCGTCGAGCACATTGGTGCCCGGCCCGAAGATGTCGACGACGCCCGCC
>NZ_DATMGM010000041.1:0-148942 GCF_035555455.1 Pelagibacterium sp.
TCCTCGATCTCTCCGACCAGCGCCTGCACCGTCGGGTGATCGAGACACATCACCGCAAAGCCGTAGAACGGCACATTCTCGACAAAGGTGCGGAACGCCGTCTTCACCCCGTCGAAATCGCCGTAATAATCGAGGTGCTCCGGGTCGATATTGGTGACCACCGCCACATCAGCGGGCAGCTTGACGAAGGTGCCATCGCTTTCATCGGCCTCCACCACCATCCAGTCGCCCTGCCCCAGCCGGGCATTGGTGCCATAGGCATTGATGATCCCGCCATTGATGACGGTCGGGTCGAAATTGCCCGCATCGAGCAGCGCCGCCACCATCGAGGTGGTCGTCGTCTTGCCGTGGGTGCCGCCAATAGCGATGCAGTTCTTGAGCCGCATGATCTCGGCCAGCATTTCCGCCCGCCGGACGATCGGCAGGAATTTCTTGCGCGCCGCCTTGAGTTCGGGATTGTCCTTCTTGATCGCCGAAGAAACGACCACCACGGCCGCATCGCCGATATTTTCGGCCGTTTGCCCGATGGCCACCGGAATGCCCATATCCTGCAGGCGCTTCACATTGGCGTTCATCGCCGCGTCGGACCCGCGCACGCTATAGCCTTGCGTGTACAGCACTTCCGCAATTCCGCTCATCCCGATTCCGCCAATGCCGATAAAGTGCACCGGACCGATATCCTGAGGCATCTTGGTGTTCATGAGTGTCCTTTGGCGGTTCGCTCGACGAGATCGGCCAGCCGTTCCACGGCATTGGCAATGCCCGCCGAGCGGGCTGCATCAGCCGCCCGGGCAAGACGATCCGGAGCATTCAAGAGTTCGTGAAGTTGCGTGGCAAGAGATTGCGGTGAAAGCGTGGCCTGATCCGCCACCCAGGCCCCCCCTGCCTTTTCCATCACCAGCGCATTGGCCTTCTGGTCCTGATCGAGCGATCCGGGCAGCGGCACCAGAATGGCAGGCCGGCCCAGAACCCCAAGTTCGGCAACCGTCGACGCCCCCGCCCGCCCGATCACCAGATGGCTCTTCGCAATCCGTTCGGGCAAATCAGCAAAAAACGCCGCCAGTTCCACGTTGATCCGCGCCCCGCGATACGCATCGGCCACCCGGTCGAGGTCCTCCTGCCGGCATTGCTGCGTGATATTGATCCGCCGCCGCAACGGCTCATCGAGTAGCGCCATCGCCGCTGGCACTATGTCGGAAAAAGCCTTGGCGCCCTGGCTGCCGCCGAACACCAGAATGTTGATCGGCCCGTCCGGTTCCAGCGCCGGATACGGCGCCCCGGCCACCTCGCGCACCCGATCGCGCACCGGGTTACCGGTCACCACCTTTTCCAGCCGAAACCGGTCTGCATAAGCGGTTTGGGGAAAGCTCAAGGCCAACACCCGCGCAAACCGGGCCAGCGCCCGATTGGCGCGCCCCATCACCGCGTTCTGTTCATGCAGAATTCCCGGAATCCGCAGCAGCGCCGCGGCGAGAAACGGCGGAAAGCACGGATAGCCGCCAAACCCGACAACAGCGTCGGGCCGGATACGCCGCAACACGCCCATCGCCGTGCTCACCCCGCCCAAAATCGTGAACCCGGCCTTGGCGAACCGCACCGGATTGCGAATCGACGGCGTAGCTGCGGGAATCACATGCACCGCTGTAGCCGGAAACTCCGCGCCGTATCCGGTTACCCGTTCATCGGTCAGAAGGTGGATATCATGCCCGCGCCGGCGCAGTTCCTCTGCCAGGGCCATGGCTGGAAACAGATGCCCCCCGGTCCCCCCCGCCATCAATGCGAAAGTGCTCATGTCTATCCGTTCTGCAGGGCGCTGCGGATCGGCAGGCCGGTGGCAAAGGTTTCTTCCGGCTTGCGACGCGTCAGGGCCAGCAATAGTCCCATGCCCAGCGCAATCGCAATCATCGATGTGCCGCCATACGAAACAAAAGGCAGCGTCATCCCTTTTGGGGGCATGAGATTGAGATTAACCGTGAGGTTGATCGCCGACTGCACGGCGAACTGCACGGCCAGCGCGCTGGCAGCCAGCCGGTTGAACAGGTTCTGCTGTCCTAGCGCCAGATTCAGCGCCCGCACCACGATAAACGCGATAAGGCAGACCAGCATCAGGCAAAAAACGATCCCGAACTCGCTCGCCCCGGCGGCAAATACAAAGTCAGCATGGGCGTCCGGCAGGTAGCGGCGCGCGATGCCTTCGCCCGGCCCCATCCCGAACCACCCGCCTTCCAATAGCGATTCCAGTGCGCGTTCGGCCTGATAGTTGTCTCCGGTTTCCGGGTTGATGAACGCGTCGATCCGGCGCGCCACGTGCGGAAACACCAGATAGGCCAGCCCGATCAGCCCGACCGCCCCCGCCCCCAGCGTCCCGATCACCCACCAGGAAATCCCCGACAAAAACAGCAGCGCCCCATAGGTCGCCACCATCAAAGCCGTCTGCCCCACGTCCGGTTGCAGCAACAACAGCCCAACGATCAGCCCCGTCGTCAGCATCGCCAGAATTTGCCCCGGCACGTCCTTGCGCTTCATCTTCTCGGAAATCAGCCAGGCGGCAATGATCGCATAGGCGGGTTTGACGAATTCCGACGGTTGCAGCGACTGCCCGAGAAACGAAATCCAGCGCCTCGCCCCCTTGACCTCGACCCCGTAGCGCAGCGTCATGGCCAGCAGGGCAATCCCCCCCACCAGCGTCACCAGCGCCACCACCCGCGTCCAGCGCGCATTGAGCATCGAGGCCGCAAACATCACGCCCAGCGCCGGAATGCAGAACAGCACATGGCGCTGCGTAAAGTGCCACGGCCCCAGCCCGATCCGCTCGGCCACCGGCGGGCTTGCCGCAAAGCTGAGCAACACGCCGAATCCCATCAGCGCGATCAGCGCAAACATCAACTCGCGATCAACGGTCCACCACCACTCGGCGAGCGGGGTCTTTCGTTCTCGGGAAAACCAGGCTGAAATAGCAGTCAAGGGACGGCACTCCGATACGCGGCCAGATCATCACATCGGGTTTTTCCACCCGACACCGCGCCATCGCCCTCGAAAGTTCACCCCGACGCCGACGTTGCAGAATGCAAAATTACCACCCCATTGGTTACCATTTCGCAACCATACAGCCTGAGCCCCATTTTTCCCCATCCTCGCTATCCCCGGCGCTCCCCCACACCCCACGTCATCCCGGACCTGATCCGGATCCAGTAACCGGTAGAGCCGCCGCACTTCCCTTCTCTCCTGAGGGGGAAGGTGGCCGAGAAGCAGTCGGATGAGGGAGCGCTGAGCATCCTCGCTCACCGCCGCGCGCGCTGAACTTCAGCGCTCCTCGCAGTGCCTGCCTTCATTCCCACCCCTGGCGAATACTGGATCCCGGGTCTTCGCCCGGGATGACACGCTGGGGTAAAGTCCGCAGTTCCCCCCATCCACCCCCGTCATCCCGGACTTGATCCGGGATCCAGTAACCGGCAGCGCCAGCAACTCCATACCCACCGCTGCCCCACTTATCCCCGCGCCCCAAATCGCCCCCATACTCTCCCTCACGACCCCGCTTACATGGACGCAAGCGCAACGAACGTTTGGGCAGGGTCGGTTCGGGTTCGTTGGCGGTCGCGTCAGCGAAGGCAGAAACGTTCCGAGTGCCAGCCCACGGCACGACCGCGGGTGAACCGGGGAAACCCGGCGGGGATTGGCCCCAGCCTCAGTGGACGACCAGGCCCAAAATCTCGGACGCGTGGGGCGATGATCGCTTCATACTAAACAAAAATCGTGCGGAGCGTTCATCGCCCCATGCCGTTCATCCGACCCAGCCCCGAAGCCCATGGCTGTCGGCCGCTTTTGCGCGTGTTGAATCAGAAGATGCCACGAACAGACGGACGCAACGACGACCCCGGCGAACGTTTTCGCCGCCCCATCGGAGGCGCAGCGGAGGGCATAGGCGCGCCGTGAGACGAAACAATGAACCTTACCGAAGTTTCAGCGAACTCAATCCGATCAGCGCCAGCACCATAGCGATGATCCAGAAGCGGATCACGATCTGGCTTTCGGTCCAGCCCAGATGCTCGAAATGGTGATGGATCGGAGCCATCTTGAAGACGCGTTTCCCGGTCAGGCGGAAGGAGACCACCTGCACGATGACACTGACCGCTTCGAGTACGAACAGCCCGCCGACGATGGCCATCACCAGTTCGTGCTTGGTCGCCACCGCAATGGTGCCCAGCGCGCCGCCCAGAGACAGCGAGCCGGTATCGCCCATGATGATCTGCGCCGGTGGAGCATTGAACCACAGGAACCCAAGCCCGGCCCCGATCAGGGCACCACAGATGATCGACAACTCCCCGGTTCCGGGCACGAAGTTGAGGAACAGATAGTCGGAATACACCTGGTTGCCGACCAGATAGGCAATCAGCCCGAACGCCGCCGCCGCGATCATCACCGGCACGATGGCCAGCCCGTCGAGCCCATCGGTGAGGTTCACGGCATTGCCTGCGCCCACGATCACAAAGGCCGCAAACACAAAGAAGAACAGCCCCAGATTGAGCGCCAGATCCTTGACGAAGGGCAGCAGCAGCGCGGTGCCGTAGCCTTCCGGTGCCTGGCTGGCAATCATCACACAGGCGATCACGGCGATCACCGTCTCGATGGTCAGCCTGGCCTTTCCGCCAAAACCCTTATGGTTCTGATGCTTGACCTTGAGATAGTCGTCATAGAACCCAACCAGCCCGAACCCGGTGGTCACCAGCAACACGGCCCACACATAAACATTGGACAGGTCGGCCCACAACAGGATCGAGACCAGCGCGCCAGAAAGGATCATCAGCCCGCCCATGGTGGGCTTGCCCTTTTTGGTCAGCAGATGGCTTTGCGGTCCGTCCTCGCGGATCGGCTGGCCCTTGCCCTGCCGCACCCGCAGCGAGTTGACCATTCCCGGCCCGAACAGGAACACAAAAAACAACGCGGTGATGATCGCGCCGCCGGTCCTGAACGAGAGGTAGCGGAAGACGTTGAAGACGGGAAAAGCGTCTGCGAACTGTTGCAGGTAATAGAGCATGGGCCTGGGTCTGTGCCTTTAGTTTTGCGCGCCGAAGCGATCGCGTATCCGGGCCACCAGCGTGCCCAGCCTCAATCCGTTCGATCCCTTGAGCATAACTGAGTCGCCGGGGGCAAGCGTTTGCAGAAAATTGTCCGCAATATCCTCGACAGTTTGTGCTTGCTCCGCAACAAGCGCAACCGGCAGCTCTGCCGCCAGCGCCGCCATGTGCGGACCGACCAGAAACACCGCGTCGGGTCGCGCCGCTATTACTGCCGGAGCCAGTTTCGCGTGATAGGCATCCGCCTCCGCGCCCAATTCCAGCATGTCGGCAAGCACCAGCACCCGCCTTCCGCCCGTCTCGCTCTGCGCAAACACATCGAGCGCTGCTTCCATGGAAACCGGATTGGCATTGTAGCTTTCATCGATCAGACGCACAGGGTTTTCTGCGTCTCCGAGTTCATACGCCGCCCCGCGCCCTTCTGGAGCGCCATGCGCCGCAAGCGCCGCCAGAGCCTTGTCCATATCGGCCCCGACAGCCCGCGCCACCAGCACCGCCGCAACCGCATTTGCCAGCATATGCCGCCCCGCGGTCGCAATCTCAATCGGCAGATCGATCCCGTCGCCCGCGATCCGGCCTGCCCCACCCTCCGGCGTCGCCTGATATTCGACAATCGTCATATCCGCGGGCTCAAAGCCATAGGTCAGCGTCGAAAGCCCCGCTTCCTTTGCCGCTTTCACCAACCGCCCCGCGTAGGGATGATCTCCGCCCAGCACAGCCAATCCCCCCGGCTCCACCCCTGCGAAAATTTCCGCTTTCGCATCCGCGATCGCCTCAACGGAGGGAAAAAACTCCAGATGCGCCGGCGCAACGGTGGTCACCACCGCCACATGCGGCCGGACCAATTGCGACAGCGGGGTAATCTCCCCGGCATGGTTCATCCCGATCTCGAACACGCCGAACTGCGCATCCTGCGGCATGCGCGCCAGCATCAGCGGCACGCCCCAGTGATTGTTGAAACTCCTGATCGACGCGTGGGTCTTTCCGCTCGGCTCCAGCGCCACCCGGATCGCTTCCTTGGTCGAGGTTTTCCCCACGCTTCCGGTCACCGCTACAATGCGGGCTTTCGAACGCTCACGGGAGAACCGCGCCAGTTGATACAGCCCCTCCAGCGCATCCTCGACCACGATAAGCGGCAATCCCGAAAGCCCGTCCGCACGTTGCCGGCTGACCAGCGCCGCAACCGCCCCCGCCGCAACCGCCTTGTCGGCAAAATCGTGCCCATCGAAGCTGTCACCACGGATCGCCACGAACAGCCCGCCCGCGTCGATCTCCCGGGAATCGATGGAAATCGACGTCACGGTCTCCGCGCTGATGTTGCGCGCTTCGCCCCCGGTGGCGGCGATAATATCCGTGATCGAAAAAAACGTAGTCAAACCTTAGTCTCCAAAGGCCGCGCGGACGACCTCGTGGTCGGAAAAATGGTGCTTGGTCGTGCCCACGATCTGGTAATCCTCATGGCCCTTGCCCGCGACGAGCACGACGTCCTCTGCGCCCATTCCGGCAATTGCATGGCCGATGGCCTCGGCCCGGTCGCCGATCTCGGTGGCCTCCGGCGCAGCTGCCAATATCTGCGCCCGGATCGATGCAGCGTCCTCAGTGCGGGGATTGTCGTCGGTGACGATCACCAGATCGGCCAGCCGCTCGGCCACCGCGCCCATTTGCGGACGCTTGCCCGGATCACGGTCTCCACCGCAGCCAAACACCACGATCAGCCGCCCGCCCGCAAACGGACGCAACGACTCCAGCGCATTTTCCAGGGCGTCGGGCGTATGGGCATAGTCCACGAACACTGCAGAACTGCCCCGTTCGGCGACTTTCTCCAGCCGTCCCTTCGCGCCCTCAATCGTCTCCAGCGCCGCAAGCGCTGCCCGGTTCTCGACGCCGGTGGCCATGGCCAGCCCGGCGGCGACAACGGCGTTTTCCACCTGGAAGCGTCCGACAAGTGGCAGCAGGAATTCGAACGGCTCGCCCACCAGCTTGCCCTTCACCCGTTGTCCGAACCCCTCGCTCGTCACGCTTTCGATGTCGATATGGGCACCGCCCTCGCCCACGGTAAACACCGTCGCGCCCCGATCGAGCGCGGCAAACATGAAGGGGAGGCCTTCCTCGCTCGACGAGTCGATCACTGCCGTCCCATCAGAGTCGATCAACTCCCTGAACAGCCGCAGCTTGGCGTCGCGATAGGCTTCGATAGTTTCGTGATAATCGAGATGGTCGCGGCTGAGGTTTGTGAAGGCCACCGCGGTGAACTTTACCCCGTCGAGCCGTCTTTGATGCAGTCCGTGGCTTGATGCTTCCAGCGCCACATGCTCGACGCCCTCGGCCTTGAGCCGCGCCAGCGTCTTATGCAGCGAAAGCGTGTCGGGCGTCGTCAACTCGCCGGGAATGTGGGTCTCCCCCACCGTCAGCCCAAGAGTCCCAAGGCTCGCGCCCCGGATACCGACCGTCGCCCAGATCTGGCGCAGGAACGAGACCACCGAAGTCTTGCCATTGGTGCCGGTAACGGCGACGCAAAATTGCGGTTGCGGCCCGCACACCCGGGAGGCCGCCACGGCATAGGCTGCCCGCACATCGGACACTTCGATCACGGGAACACCCGGATCATCCTGAGGAGCGACATCGGTGACGATCGCACAGGCTCCCCGGCCCAGCGCCTCATAGGCATAGGCGATGCCATGGCCCTGCGCGCCTGGAAGAGCGAAAAACACCTCGCCCTCGCCGATCAGCCGGCTGTCCGCATTGAGCCCCTTTATCTCCAGGGCGGGCACCTCGGACGCGCCGTCCACACCGTCGAGAACTTCAGCAAGCCAGTACCGCAACCGTGTCAATCCTTGTTTGCACGCCCGCATCGTGAGCGCGAAATAATTGTATTTCGACCCTAAAGCATTCCCGCCCGCAATTGTGCAGGAACCAGCTGCGTGTCCAGCATGGGATCCAGATTGGGCTGAACGCCCAGCATCGGCGCGATGCGCGTCACGATCCGGCCCGACATTTCCCCCGCGTTCCAGCCAGCGGTCCGCCCAGAGGTTTCATTCTCGGGCTTGGGCTCATCCACCAGAACGATCAAGGCATATTGCGGATCGTCCAGTGGGAAAGCCGACGCAAACAGGGCAAGACTCTTGGCGCTGGAATAGCGGCCATCAATGACCTTTTCGGCGGTCCCGGTCTTGCCGCCCCAGCGATAGCCCTTGGCAATCGCATTGGCCCGGCTGCCCGATCCCGAGATGGCGTTGTGCCGCATCAGATAGCGGATATAGGCGCTGGTCTGCTCGGAAACCACTTGAGTGGACACCGCTCTTGCTTCCGCCTCGGTGCGCGGAAACAGCGTCGCATCCATCAGCCTGCCGCCATTGACCAGCGCACTCATCGCCGTAAGCATATGCATGGGCGTTATGCTAAGCCCGTGGCCGAACGAGGCCGTCGCCGCGCCCACTTCGGAAAATGTTGCCGGGATCGCCGAACGGGTGACTTCGGGCAGTTCGATCACCGGCGCTCCTTCAAGTCCCATACGGGTGAGAAAGGCCCGGAAATTGTCCTTGCCCATCGCCTGCATCATCTTGATCGTCCCGATGTTGGACGAATATTGATAGACCTCGGGCACCGACAGAATGCGGTATTTCCCGTGAAAGTCACTGATGGTGTAGCGCCCGAACCGCACGCCGAAGCGCGCATCGATATCGTCGGTGATCCGCACCGCGCCGCTATCGAGCGCTCCGGCGAAGGTGATCGTCTTGAAGATCGATCCGACCTCGAACTTGGCGGCGGTGATCCGGTTGAAGTGCCCCTCCTGCAACATGCCCGCCGGCACGTTGGGATCGAAATCGGGCAGCGAGGCCAGCGCGATGACTTCGCCTGTGTTGACGTCCATGATCGCTCCAGCCGCCGCGATCGCCTGATAGCGTTCGAGGGAATCGAGCAGTTCATCGTGCAGGATGTGCTGCACGCGCAGATCGATGGACAGGTTCACCGGCGTCAACGCGCTATCGCGCGCCAGACCAAGATCCTGAAGCAGAGCGAGATTGTCGTCATCGAGATGCTTTTCCACGCCTGCGATGCCGACATTGTCGATATTGACCGCGCCCAGAATGTGCGAGGCGACCGCGCCCCCCGGATAAAACCGCTTGCTCTCCTCAAGGAAATCGAGCCCGGGAATACCCAGTCGCATGATGCGTTCCTGCTGGGCCGGAGTCAGTTCCCGCGACACCCACACAAATCCCCGATCCCCGGTCAGGCGCTGCCGCAGCCAGGTGCTGTCGAGATTGGGCAGAACGGTGAGAATGGCATCCGCCGCTTCGTCTACATCGATGATCCGACGCGGCTCCGCAAACAGCGACGGCACGCGGATATCGACCGCCATTTCCAGTCCGTTGCGGTCGAGGATAGCGGGCCGCGACGCCATGATCGCATCGCGCGCCTGTCCTTCGATGGTGGTGTCCACCACGACATTGCCCAGCCAGATAAGTCGTGCCCCCATGACCGAAAAGACCAGCAGCACAAAGACCATCGCCCACCGGATCCGGGCTCCGGTGAGATTGCCGCGCGCCTTGCGGGCGCCATCGATTGCGATCGTCCCCTGATCATGGATGATAGCGCTCACAGCAAGTCCTCCAGCAACGAGCCGATCGGGTCTTCGCCCGCTTCGATGGTTTCAAACAGCGCATCGAGAGCATCGGTATCAAGGCGTTGCTGCGGACGCATGGGCAGGTCGGCAAAGTTCCCGAACTGCGCGACCTTGGCCACTTGCAGATTGAGCACCTCGTTGTGCCGATCGACGATGGGCTGGATATGAGTGGGTTGATTGAGATACGCCCAGTCGGCCTTGAGGATCGACAAATCGGCCTGCTGACGCGCCATGGCCCGCTCGATGCGCACGATCTCATCGGCGGTCAGTTCCGCCACATGCTTTTGCGAATAGACCGCCACCACCGCGATCACCGCGACGATGGCAAGAACGATATTGAGGCGATGCACGAACCGGATCATAGCGCACCCTGCCGAAAGCCGGGGACCCCGAGACCCGTAGTTTGCATCGGACGTGCCGGGGCGGATGCCCGCACGCCGCTGCGCAATGTCGCGGACCGGGCGCGCGGATTGCGATCCAGTTCCGCCTTGCTCGCCTTGACGGACTTGCGTACCGGCACCCAGCGCTTTTCCTCCGGCTCCGTTTGCGGCAGATGCCGCGACTGCGGTGCCGACGTCTTGGACTGGTCGAAAAACCGTTTGACGATTCGATCTTCAAGCGAATGGAACGTTACCACCGCCAGTCGCCCGCCCTCAGGCAACAGCCGCTCGGCTGCAAACAGCGCAGAGACCAACTCATCGAACTCGCTGTTAACAGCGATGCGCAGCGCCTGGAAGGTTCGGGTCGCCGGGTGCGGCCCGCCCGGACGGCGACCGATGGTCTTTTCGATCACCCCGGCCAATTCCAGCGTATCGGCAATCGGCGCAACGTCCCGAGCCGCAACGATGGCCCGCGCGATTCGACGCGACGCCCGCTCTTCGCCATATGCAAAGATCAGATTGGCCAGATCGGTTTCCGACAACGCATTGACAAGATCGGCGGCACTGGTGCCGTCCCGGCTCATCCGCATATCCAGCGGCCCCGGGCGCATGAACGAAAACCCGCGCTCTGCCTGGTCGAGTTGCATGGAGCTGACCCCGATATCGAGCACCACCCCGTCCACATCGCGCTCCCCGACAAGCGTTTCCAGCTGCGAAAACGATCCGGCTGAAAAGTCGATTCGATCCGGGAACTCCGCTCTCAAACCCTCGACGAACGGCATGACAGTCGGGTCGCGGTCGATGGCAAGAACACGCGCACCCCGCTTCAGAAGGGCGCGCGAATATCCGCCCGCACCGAACGTCCCATCAACGATGCACGCGTGCCCCAGCGGCTCCAGTGCCTCCAGCACTTCTTCCAGCAGCACAGGTTCATGCAAGGTTTCTGGCTCACCCATCTGTTTGGATACCCGCGCCCGGCGCTCCCTTTGCCAGCCGTCCGGCCGGCTGGAACTGTTCTTAAAGTGTGTGGGAATGCTCCACTTCGAGCCACATTGCATCCCAGTCTTTAAGATTCTGTTTCCCAAACCTGTTAGGAAAGAAAAACGACACCAGTCGGCCTGTAAGCCGGGTTCTGTAAGGCCTGCCTCTTGCGAGACAGACGTGGCGACCATTCATCTGGGACGCCTGTTGCCAGACGCCTCGTGCAACCAACCCGGACGACCGGCCGTGAAAACGCGGCTGGAGCCGAAACTCCCGTCGTCCCTATTCGGTCTTGCTCCCGGTGGGGTTTACCGTGCGACGCCTGTTGCCAGGCCCCCGGTGCGCTCTTACCGCACCCTTTCACCCTTACCCCGGACAGAACCGGGGCGGTTTGCTTTCTGTGGCACTTTCCCTGGGGTCGCCCCCGCCGGGCGTTACCCGGCACCGTGTTTTCATGGAGCCCGGACTTTCCTCCACGCTCAACACGCGGCGGCCGCCCGGCCAACTGGTGACGGGCTGATGTAGGGTGCGCATGGCAGGTCGGTCAAGTCGCTTCGCTGGGAATGAGCATTGGACGCGGTTGGCGAATTCGGGTCACGTCGCGATACGCGACGTTGATCGCGGCCATCTTGGCAGACGCCAGCCCCATCAACTCGTCCGGCACCCCCTTGGCGATCATCCGATCCGGGTGATGCTCGGCCACCAGACGCCGATAGGTACGGCGCAATTCATCGTCTGTCGCATCAGGTGCGAGTCCCAGCACCGCATAAGGATCGCGCTGCCCGCTCGGCAGCAACACATGCTGGGACGCAATCTGCTCAAACCGCACGGCATCGAAGCCGAAGATATCGCTCACCGCCATCAGATAGGCCAGTTCATCATCGTGAACAAAACCATCGGAAGTCGCGATCTCGAACAAGGCGTCGAGCACGTGCTCCAGCGTGGCCGGGCTGTCGGCGAACAGTTTGCGCACCTTTTTCGCGTAGCTGTCGAACCCCGCAATATCCTGCTGCGCAAGGGCAAAGAACCGATCCACATGCACATCGGCGCCTTCGGGAATATCGACGAGCTTGTGGAACGTGATCACTTCACGCCGACTCACTACCCCATCTGCAACGGCCATCTTGGCCGCAAGCGCGATGATCGACATGGTGAAAGCCGTCTCACGTTCCCGCTTGAGCCAATTGTCGGGATCGAAAATGGCAGCCAGGCCGCCAGCAAGCCCCGTCCCTTCCGAGAACGAGCCCAAAAACGCAGCAATTCTTTGCCAGATCGACATAGTCTATTCCCGTTCTTCGCCTGCCCAGCCGCGTTGTCGGGTAGCCACGACACGCTGCGCACCACGATACCCGTGTTTTCAGAAAGCGGCGACTGCGACTTATTCGTAGATGAAGCCGAACGGGTTGGCCGGTTGTTGCCTCTGGACGGTAACTCGGCTGTTCAAAGCCGGAACCTGCTCCTCATAAACCCAGATCACCTCTCCATTGGGCCCGACGACTCCCACCAATTCGTCGTCATGCGGCACGGCGCCCTCTGTCCGATCATAGTCATAGACACCCGCCATCGGGGCCAGGACATCCGGCTCAGGCGGCGCAATCAAATAGTCGCCTGTCTCTCCGCCGTAAGCGGCTTCCGCTATCGCGTCATAATCGATCGCGGGCGCAGCGGTCCGCACCGCAAGTCCCTCTGGGCGTGGTTTGGGCAAAGGCGGTGCCGCAACCGCCACTTCGGTTTTGACCTCGCTCTGAGCGATGCCATTGTCTGGTATTGCCTCGTCCAGCTTATCGGGTGCCGGAATTGTGGGCTCGGAAGCTTCCTCCGCCCCCAGGGGTCGGCCATTAACGGTGACGATGGGAGAAGGTTCCTGCGTCTCGTTTTCCGCATCCTGTATTGCCGCGACAGCCGGAAACCCGGCTGCATCGACCACACGCTCCGGGGCCGTCGCGGGCTGTTCAACCACTTCGTCGGCAGAAGCCGGTGCCGGGTCGGCAACGTCAGCTATCCGGGCATCGGGTATTTCGTCGCGCCCTTGCCACGCAGCGCCACCAACTACGGCGATCAGCAGCACGAGCATCGCTCCCGATACGATGGGTCTGGAGAACATCATTTTCGCATTCCGTTCGGCCATGGCGGCCAATGTGCCCCCGCACAGCCACCCTCTTTGCCCGCGAAAATGGCAGCAGTTTGGTGAACGGGGACTGAAGGACGCGACCAACGATCACATCCTTGCCATCGACAGCCCATGTGCCTGCGTTATGCGCTGACCTCGATATCGAGAAGCCGCGTCAACTCCAGCACCAGGTGCGAGCGGTTGAGGGTATAGAAATGGAACTCCCTCACGCCTGAATCGAGCAACTGCCTGACCTGCTCCCCGGCGACATCGAGCGCCACCTTTGCGTGAGTCTCCGGATCATTTTCCAGACCTTCGAACTTCTTTGCCAACCAGTCCGGGATGGACGCGCCGCACCGCTGCGCAAAATTTGATATCTGCCCAAAACTGTGGATGGGCTGAATTCCGGGTACGATGGGAGCGTCGATACCGGCCTTTCGTGCAAGTTCAATGAAGCGCCAGTAATCATCGTTATCGAAAAACATCTGGGTAATGGCGCGATCCGCACCCGCGTCGAGCTTGCGCTTGAGATTGTCTATCTCATCATCCCAGTCGGCGCTGTTGGGATGCTTTTCGGGATAGGCCGCAACCGAAATATCGAAATCGCCGAGCTTGCGAATCCCCGCGACCAGATCAGCCGCGTTGATATAGCCCTCAGGATGTGGCGTGAACGGATGCCCCACCCCTTCCGGCGGATCGCCCCGAAGCGCAACAATGCGCGTGACGCCCGCATCGGCATAGCCGCGCACCACGGCATCGACATCATCGCGCGACGCACCCACACAAGTCAGATGCGCGGCGGCGGGAACCCCGGTTTCGCTGGTGATGCGCGAGACCATCCGCAAGGTGCGCTCGCGCGTCGATCCGCCCGCCCCATAGGTCACGGACACAAACCGCGGCTGCAACGGAGCCAGTTGCGACAGGCTGTCCCAGAACCGCTCTTCCATCGCGTCGGTCTTGGGGGGGAAAAACTCAAAGCTCACCGCAACATCGGATCGTCCCGTTCGCGGGCTCGTCCGGCTCTCGGCCGTCGCAGACACCACCATCAAACTCCTTTTACATTTCTTAGTTCAGCGGGTTCGAGGACCCATAGACAAACGGTGAGACCACCCTCTTTTGCCGAGGGGAATTTCTGGCGACAGACTGCGTTCAATCCGCTCGCCCGTGCCCACATTTCCACCTGCTGATCGGACAAGCCCAAACGCCGATGTGCTTGTTCCGTCCGCAGGAATTCATGATCATGCGGCGCAAAATCGACGATCAGCATACGCCCATCGGCCCGCAAACACGCTGCGGCATGGCCGAGGACGACCCCCGGGTCGTCAAAATAATGGAGAACCTGGTGCAACATCACCAGATCGGCCTGCCCGCGATAGTCACCCAGATCGGTGATATCACCCAGCCGCACCTGCGCATGCGCGACCTCGCCTTCGTCCAGCTTCGCGCGGGCAACCGCCAGCATCTCCCGGCTGGAATCAAGGCCAATGCCATTCTCATAATGGCCGGCCAGCAATTCGAGCATACGCCCGGTACCGGTACCAAGATCGAGAAACTGCCCCACCAGCTCTGAGCCGATCGCATCGATAATCGCCGCTTCGACCGCCTCGTCGGCGACGTGCAGATTGCGCAGCTTGTCCCAGCTCTGTGCGATGGTCGCAAAATAATCTGCGGCACGATCACGGTGCGCCTGGCGCAACGCCGCCAGCTTTTCCCGATCGCGCAGCAGTTCGGTTGCTTGCGGATCGACATTGCCGGTCAGCCAGTCCACCAGCCCATCGCTGGCCGGCTCGCGATAGAGCCGATAATAAGCCCAGGCCCCCTCGGCGTGTCGCGTCACCAACCCCGCATCCGCCAACAGTTTCAGGTGGCGCGAGATTCGCGGTTGGCTTTGGCCCAGAATTTCCGTGAAGTCCTTGACGCTCAATTCACCCTGCGCCAACAGGGCCAACAGGCGCAGCCGGGTAACCTCCCCCGCCGCCTTCAAGAGCAAAACCATATCCTGCGGGTGCCGCACGATCCCATTCCCCGCCATAAGACAGTTCCGTTCCGCAACCTCGTGATTGCACGGCACATAAAGATATCTTTATGTCTTTTTGTCAAGCAGCTTGGAATGCTTGCGCGACAACGCAGCGATACTCTATCTCGCTTCTTGCCCGTTGGGTGATCAGGCAACCGCCACTTCGCTGCGCCGCCGGAAGGCGTGCGAGCGCCACAACTCGAATATGCCCGCCGCTTCATCCTCGCTCAAGGCTTCGTAGCGCGAACGCACATTGGTGATATCGGAAGGACTGGGCATGTCGCGCCAGGGCAAGACCGCCACCACCGCCTCGAACAGATCGGCATCCAGCCCGATCGCGCGCGCTGCCACCGTGAAGGCGACATAGTCCTGCATGGCAAGCCATTTGACGACGATTTCCGGACGGACTTCCAGCAGCATGGTCATCCCCGCCGCCGTATGGTGGCCATAGCCAAAGCGGGTAAATCTGTGCAGTGCCTTGAGATCAAAACGGCGGCGGTCTGCCAGCGCTTTCACCTGGTTCCAGGCCAGCTTCCATTCCTGCGCCGAAAAGCCCGCCTGATTCTTGATCCGGTTATAGACAACGGCCTGGACCCGTGCCGTGATCGGTGTCTCCTCAGAACGCGGCAACAGCCCGGTCTCTTCCAGAGCCTTCGCTCCGAGATCGGAAATTTCGGCACGCACCTCGGCCCAGTCGATATCTCTGCGCTCGCGCAGCATCCGGGCAAAGTCCTCGTTTTCCTGCACCCGCTCGGCGATCTTTTCCACAGCCCGATGGCTGATGACCGCCTGCTCGTTGCGCAACAGACGGACAATCGAGGGTTCGGCTCCATAGACCGCGATTGCCTCACCCACCCGGCCCGTCAGCCCCTTGCGGCTCGCAATGGCGACCCGGTGATCTTCACTCTGATGCTGGGCAATTTCGATCAGGTCGTCATCGGTCAGCACATTGGAGAATTCCAGCAGGTCGGCCGCAACCTCGATCACGTCGTTGGCCAATTTGAGCACAACCGACCCCGGCGCGCGCTCCAGCGGCGCCATCAGTTTTGCAACATGTGCCCGCGCTTCCGTTTCAACGATATCGGCGAGTTGGCACAGCACTTCGTCATACTGGGCGACCTGCTCGTCATCGCACCGGTCGGAGACATAGGAGAACAGTTGCGCCAGATTGCGGATCAGGTGATCGCGCTCGCCCTCGTCGGCCTCACCATTCAAAACCCTGAAATTCGCAAACGCCCTCAAGCCTTCACCTGCTTCGGTCATTCTGGTCTCCTCGGCGATATATCCGCCATGTGCCTTACCCTGCCCGAATCTCCATTTCCCCGGCCTGAATGCGGCCCGCTCGATTTAATTAAAAGGCGATAACTGGGATTTACCGATGATCAAGACCGGGCTTCGGCGAGCCGGCAAGACCTTTGCCCCGATCTGCGCGGCGCTATGCCGGCTTAAGAGGCCGGTTCTTCCACGAACCATAGGTGAAGACGATGAGCGAGACCCAGATCAGTCCGAAACTGGCGAGACGCGCCGTCGAAAGCTCCTCACCGAACACAAACACAGCCGTCAGGAACTGCATCGACGGCGCGATATACTGGAACATCCCGATGGTGGAGAGCTTCAATTGCCGCGCGGCAAACGCGAACAGCACCAGGGGGATCGCGGTCAGCGGCCCGGTCAGGATCAGCAGGAACGTGGTCATCGGATCGGCATAGAAATCGGGGATGGGCCCGGCCAGCAGGTAGAAAATATAGGCAACGCTGATCGGAAACAGTACGATCGTTTCGATCGCCAGCCCCGCCGCCGAACCCACATTCACCGTTTTGCGCACATAGCCGTAAAAAGCAAAGCTGAAGGCCAGCGCGAGGGAAATCCACGGGATGCTGCCCAGACCGATCGCCTGAATGGCAATCGCAACCCCGGCGATACCGATGGCCAGCGCCTGCGTCCGCGTCAGCCGTTCCGAGAGCAGAAGCAGTCCAATGGCAACACTGACCAGCGGGTTGATGAAGTAGCCAAAGCTCACCTCAAGCACGTGCTGGTTGGCCACGGCCCAGACAAACACCAGCCAGTTCACCGCGATCAGCACGGCCGAAACGCACATGGCCAGAACCGTGCGCCGGTCCCGCAGCGCCACTTTGACTTCGCCGAACTGCTTGCGAAACCAGATGATGGCGCCGACGAACAGCAGTGAACATACAATCCGATTGGCCACGACGCCCACCGGATCGACATGTTCTATCATCTTGAAAAAGATGGGTAATATGCCCCACAGGAAATACGTCACGAGGGCGGCAGTCACGCCGAGACGCACATTGTCATCCGGCCCTGTAGGCCGTGGAGACCGCGCGCCGCTGACGGCAGGAGCGCCTTCGATCGATGTCATGGGGAAGCCTCAAGAGCACACAGCAAATGCACACTCTAGCCCCGGCTATTCTCCGACACCAGCATAGACGCCTCGGCGTCTATGCTTCCTCCTCCTCAGTCCCGGTCAGCATGGACAGAAATTCCAGCAGTAGCGGGTTGAACAGGTCGGGCCGCTCCAACCCTGGAAGATGGGCCGTGCCTTCGATTACTGCACCAAAGGCGTTATCCATCTCTTCCGAGAGGTCTTCGTGCCGGGCGACGATATGGGGGAAATCAAGATCGCCGACAATCAGCAGCGCGGGGGTATCGATCTCGCCGACCTTATCGACCACCGATGGCGGCCTGTCCTCGCGCGTAAGCTCAGGTTTACGCAAGATATTCCCGTTCATCGCCTGAAACAGCGCCCGCACCTCGCCCGTCACCCGCCCGCTCTCCGATAAGGGACCGTCAAGCCAGGCATGGGTATCGACCGCGTTGATCGCGTCCAGATCGCCGCTTTCCTCAACGGCTTCCATGGCATTGGCGATTTGCATGATGTCCGGCGGCAGGTCGGCGACCTTGGCGCCGCTGATTGAGGTGGCGACCAGCACCAGCCCGGCAACGCGCTCGGGATAGGCCAACGCAAAGTCGATCGCCAAAGCGCCGCCCAGCGACGCGCCGACGAAGATCGCGGCGTGAATGCCCAGGTCTTCCAAAACGATCTCAAGGTCTTCGAGATGCGAAAACCCTTCATCCACTGTTGTGGTTTCACCATAGCCACGCCGGTCGTAGGCAACGCCCCAAAATCCCGCTTCGGCTACAGCAGCGATCTGCGCGGCCCACATCCGGCTGTCACAAACGCCCGCGTGGAGAAAGACGACAGGTATGCCTTCCCCGGCCTCCAGACCCGCAAACTCCGTGTCATCAACCGGCAAAACGAACGGAACGACCATCGACCTACCCTGTGTAAAAACAGAGAAACCGGACATTACGCCCGGTTTCTCAATAAGCGCTTTCAGTAGCTTATCGTGTCAGCGGCTTGTAGGTCACCCGTCTTGGGTTGACCGCATCCTGACCAAGCCTACGGATCTTGTCCGCCTCATAGTCCTGGAAGTTGCCCTCGAACCACTCCACGTGGCTGTCGCCTTCGAACGCCAGAATGTGGGTCGCGAGACGGTCGAGGAACATGCGGTCGTGCGAAATGATAACAGCGCAACCGGCGAATTCTTCCAGCGCCTCTTCGAGCGCCGCCAGGGTTTCCGTGTCCAGATCGTTGGTCGGTTCGTCAAGCAGCAGAACGTTGGCACCCGATTTGAGCATCTTGGCCAGGTGCACACGGTTCCGCTGACCGCCTGAAAGCGTACCTACCGGCTGCTGCTGATCGCCGCCCTTGAAGTTGAACGAGGACGTATAGGCGCGAGAGTTCACCTCGCGCTTGCCCAGACGGATGATGTCGTTGCCGTCGGAAATTTCTTCCCACACACTCTTTTTCGGATCGAGCGTATCGCGGCTCTGATCGACATAGCCCAGTTGCACCGTCTCTCCCACCGTAATCGAACCGCCATCGGGCTGTTCCTGGCCGGTGATCATCTTGAACAGGGTCGACTTACCCGCGCCGTTCGGCCCGATCACACCAACGATACCACCGGGCGGCAGGCTGAACGACAGATCATCGATCAAGAGGCGATTGCCAAAGCCCTTGCGCAGGTTTTCCGCATCGATGACGTTCTGGCCCAACCGCTCCCCGGGAGGAATGATGATCTGGGCGCTCGACGACTGCGTCCGCGCTTCGTTGACCTTGACCAGTTCGTCATAGGCCCGGATACGCGCTTTCGACTTGGTTTGACGCGCCTGGGGGGATTGCCCCAGCCACTCCCTTTCGCGATCCAAGACCTTGGCCCGCGCCGCATCTTCACTCTTTTCCTGCCGCAGGCGCTTGGCCTTGGCATCGAGATAGGCGGTGTAATTGCCCTCGTAGGGAATGCTCCGCCCGCGGTCGAGTTCGAGAATCCAACCGGTCACATTGTCGAGGAAGTAGCGGTCGTGCGTGATGATGAGCACGGCACCGGGATATTCGCGCAGGTGCTTTTCCAGCCACGCAGTGGTCTCGGCGTCGAGGTGGTTGGTCGGCTCGTCCAGCAGTAGCAGATCAGGCTGGCTGAGCAGCAACTGACACAGCGCCACGCGACGGAGTTCACCACCCGACAGGTTGGCCACACCCTCGCTGCCCGGCGGGCAGCGCAAGGCTTCCATAGCCATTTCGACTCTGGAATCGAGATCCCAGAGGTCCTCTGCATCGATCCGGTCCTGAAGCTTGGCGGCTTCATCGGCGGTTTCGTCCGAATAGTTCATCATCAGTTCGTTGTAGCGATCGAGGACGGCCTGTTTTTCCTTCACCCCGATCATGACGTTGCCCTTGACGTCGAGCTGTTCGTCGAGCTTGGGCTCCTGCGGCAGGTAGCCGACCGTGGCGCCATCCGCTGCCCAGGCCTCGCCGGTGAACTCGGTGTCGATGCCGGCCATGATCTTGAGCAGAGTCGATTTACCGGCCCCGTTCGGGCCCAGAACGCCGATCTTGGCGTCGGGGTAGAACGAGAGGTTGACGTTATCGAGCACCTTCTTGCCGCCCGAATAGGCCTTCGACATGCCATGCATGTGATAGATGAATTGACGCGCCATAGAGCGACAGCCTCATGGAAAAACAAAAATGGAAAGAGTCCGTTGGCGCCGTATGTAGGCCAACGCTCGACGCCGTGCAACGGCGTCTCGCCTGACATTGACCTGTCAGGCCGGGACGGTCTGCAGGCCCTTGGGCTTTTGCGCCTCGGCCAGAGCGCTGTCGATGGTGGGCAAATACGATACAAGCGGCGGCTTGAGCCCGTGGAGATGCAGGTCCGCGCGCATCCGTGATGTCGTGCCGGTCAGAACGACCTCTACACCCCGGCGCTGCGCCTTGCGCGCCATGGATTCCAGCGTGTTGGCGCCGGTAGAATCCAGAAACGGCACATCTGAGAAATCCACCACAAACGTGCGATGGGTGCTCACGATCTGATCAAGCACCGACCCGATCGACGATGCCGCGCCAAAAAACAGCGCTCCCGAAATCCGATAGACCGCAATATCGGGATCGTTCGTTGATGCCTCGTCATAGGGCACTCGGTCACCTTCGGCGGTATCGGCCTGATCCTCGGCTACGAGAGGGCTGTAGCGGGCGACGGCGGTGGTAAGTGACATGCGGTGGATGAACAACACCGATCCCAGCGCGAACCCCACGACGATCGCTTCGGTCAGATCGCGGAAAATGGTCAGAAGGAATGTCGCCAACAACACCGCAGCATCGCCTTTCGAGGCGCGCAGCAGCGTGGCAAAGGCTTGTTTTTCAATCATGTTCCACGCAACGACCGCCAGGACACCGGCAAGGCTGGCCAGCGGGATATAGCTCGCGAGCGGCGCTGCCACCAAGATAAATGCCAGCAAAAACAAGGCGTGGAGCATCCCGGCAACCGGGCCATGCGCCCCGGCGCGCACATTGGTTGCGGTGCGGGCGATGGTGCCGGTGACACAGATGCCGCCAAACAGGCCCGACCCGATATTGGCGACGCCCTGCGCCACCAACTCGCAATTGGACCGGTGACGGCGCCCGGTCATGCCATCGGCAACCACCGCCGAAAGCAGCGATTCGATCGACCCCAACAGGGTGAAGGCGACCGCATGGGGCAGGACGGCCACAACCTTGTCCAGATTGAATGCGGGCAAAACCGGAGCGGGCAGACTGTTGGGAATTCCACCAAAGGCCGTGCCGATGGTTTCGACATCGAGCCCCATAAGCGTTGCCAGAATCGAGGTGCCGGCAACCGCGATCAGCATGCCCGGCCAGTGAGGGCGAAAACGCGTCACACCGACGATAACCAGGATCGTTATCGCCGAAATAGCGACGGCGGATAGCGTGAAACTGGGCAGGCCAGTCCAGATCACCGGCAGCTTTTCGAGCAACGGGCCGGGCTCGGGAACATCAAGCTGGAGCCCCAGCAGGTCCTTGATCTGACTGGAGAAAATGATGACGGCGATGCCCGCGGTAAAGCCCACGGTCACCGGATAGGGGATGAATTTGATATAGGTGCCCAATCGCAGCAGCCCGATGGCAATCAGCATCAGGCCGGACAGGAGCACCGCCAGAATGAGCCCGTCCATGCCGTGAGTCTGGGCGGTTGCGGCCACGAGGACGATGAACGCCCCTGCCGGGCCGCCGATCTGGAAGCGGCTGCCGCCGAGCGCCGAGACGATGAAGCCGCCGATGATCGCAGCATAGAGGCCCTGCGCTGGCGATGCGCCGGACGCGATGGCGATGGCCATCGAGAGCGGCAGCGCGACAATGGCCACGGTGAGACCGGCGATCACATCCGAACGGAAGTTGCCGATCCCATACCCTTCGCGCAAAACGGTGACGAGTTTAGGCGTGAACAGTTCGGCGTAACTCGGTGCGGTGGGAGGTGTCCTGGTGCTCAATTGTCAAATTCCGCTGCTGATCAACGCGGCGGTTGTCGTCGCGTAAGTCTCTCTAAATCCTGCTTTTTTCCGGGTCCTTGAGGCGCACGCCCCGCCCTTGACCGGCGCTTGGGCTGTTGTCAGCAATGAGCTCGACCCCGGCACCGTCCAGTGCATCGATGACACGGGTCAGGCTTTCGACCACACCGCGGACATTGCCCTGGCTGGCTTCCATGCGCTGGATGGTAGGGACGGAAACGCCGGCAAGTTGGGCCAGCTTTTTCTGGTCCATGCCTAAAAGCGCGCGCGCAGCCCGCAATTGTGCCGCCGTAATCATCAACAATGACCCTCAAACTATGTAGATTGCATTTAAACACACCATAAGTGATGTTTCAAGAATCACCCATGGTGGGAAAAATACGCAGATCGAAAGCAGCAAAAATCCGAAATCAGGCGTCGGTGGGCATTTCGATCCACACCGGGACCGATTTGAATGCTGGCGTTTTCGATCGCGGATCGATTTGTGTGCCGACCAGAACATTCGCCTCAGGATAATACGCCAGCGCGGACCCACGGGGGATATCAAAACTCAACGCCTTGAGTTTACGCATCTTTCCCTGTTCCGACGCGATATCGACCAGATCGCCCTCAGCAATGCCCAATTCGTCCATATCTCGCTCATTGAGCAGAACCGACCAGCGCGGGGCCTTCTTGCGATAGCTGTCGGTTTCCTCGTAAACGATTGTATTGAATTGACCTTCCGAGCGGATGGTGGCCAGGGTCAGGCCTTTTTTGCCGTCGGGGGCCCGCACCGGCTCGGGGGGCGGGAAGGCGCGGAAATGGGCCTTGCCATCCGGGGTCTGAAACTGCGGTTCATGCAGGATGCGATTGGCGATGTGGAATTCGCGCTTCGCCACGTCGATATCGGCCAACCCGTTGAGTCCAGGGACAATTTCTGCAATCGCCTTGCGGACTTCCGTGTGCTTGCCGAAGGTTTTGAAGTCGATCGGGCAATCAGGAAGAATGCGGGCGGCGAGGTCGGTGAGGATCACGCTCTCGGGTCGCACATTGGCGAGACGATTGATGCCCCCATCCGATAACCGTATGAAATTGAACATGGATTCCTGGGTGGTCGGCTCCCATTCCTCGTCGCGGGCCGTGACAGGAAGGATCAGGCTCTCGCTGTCATCGTGTCCGTGGACGTGCCCAAGATTGAGCGTCGTGGTCAAAAAGAGCTTGAATCCTATGGAGTTAAGAGAACGCTCCGCCCAGGCGGTGTCGGGGGATGCGGCGTAGAGATTGCCCCCCATGATGACGGCGGCATCCATGTCACCCCGATGAGCGGCGTGGAGGCAGGCCATGGTGTCTAACCCATTGGTACGACTGAGAGAAATGGAGAAGTGCCGCTCCATTTCCGCCATCACATCCTCGGCGAGGACCGGCTTGACGCCGATGGTGCCGATCCCCTGTACATTGGAGTGACCGCGCAGGGGCAAAAGGCCCGCATTGGGACGCCCCACCATGCCGCGCAGCAGGGCAAGATTGGCAATTGACTCAACATTTTCAACGCCATGGACATGATGGGTCATCCCCATGCCCCAAGCGAAAACCACGTTTTTTGCCGCGCCATATTTGCGGGCGACGCGCTTGACATCGGCCTCGGAAATGCCGGTCAACTGCTCCAAATATTGATAAGGAAATGTATGGAGTTGTGCCTTCATCAGATCCCAATTGGCACAATAATCAGAAATGAACTTTGTGTCCTCCAGACCCAGCTCCAGAACCGCCTTGGAGAGGGCCAGAAACAGCGCCACATCGGACCCGATTTTGGGCTGGAGATAGTCGGAAGCGATCTCATCGCCACCGCGCAGCATCGAGCCGGGCGATTTGGGAACCGCGAACTTGACCAGCCCCGGCTCCTTGGCCGGATTGATGACGATCACCTCCCCGCCCCGGTCGCGACAGTGCTTGAGCATATGAATGAAGCGCGGATGGTTGGATGACGGGTTCGCCCCGATCACAAAGATCATGTCGGCGCCCTTGAGGTCGGCCAACTCCACCGTCGCGGTGCCGCTGCCGATGGTGGAGGCCAAACCCTCGCTGGTCGCCTGATGGCAGTAATACGAACAGTTGTTGACGTTGTTGGTGCCGAACACGCGGGCAAGCAACTGGAAGATGAACCCGGCCTCGTTGGACGAGCGGCCGGAGGAATAAAAAAACGTCCGGTCCGGCGTCGTGGCCAGCAGACGGCTGGCGGCGTGAGCAAGCGCCCAATCCCAATCGACGACCCGATAGCGATCCGAGCCGGCGGGTTTATACACAGGATCGCCCAGCCGCCCCAGATGCTCGATCTCGCGGCCGGTCAGTTCCTTGAGATCGCTGAGCGGGTGCTCGAAGATTGCATGGGGAATGGCGGGCTGGATGTCAGTCGATTGCGCCTGCACGCTCTTGTTGCAGACTGACGGAAACTCGCCCAGCTCATTGGTCATGCCGCCCATCTGCCCGCCCATGCCATAGGCACACGCCTTGCAGGTGTTCTTGGCGGTCAGAGCCTTGGCGGCCTTGCCGACACCCATGCGAGCGACGGTCTGAAGGGTGTACAGGACCTTTTTGGGGCCACCCCCAACGATCTGGTGCGAATGCGACATAGTTATCTCCTCGTCCGCATATGGCCATGGGTCAGGCGCTGTTGCAACTCGACAATGGAACCACGGGACAGCGTATCCCCGGGGCGGCAGTTGCCGTAACAATGGTGACGACCCTTGTGAGGAAAGTCCGGATTTGCCATGCCCGCTTTGACCCGCCCTGCCCCGTTCCACCTACTGCTGGCCTTTGCCAGTGGCGGGCTCTTGACCCTGATGGTAGATTTCAACGGCCTTGTCGCGTTGCATGCCGGGCCATTCTATTCATCCTGGGTCGCCCACGGCACCGGTACAGTGGCCGCCCTGATCTTTCTCGGCGTCCTGCGCCTCGCCAGCCGGGACGATGGAAAGACCGACACACCGCAAAAACCCCGCGCGCCGCTCTGGGCCTATCTGGGCGGCGTATCGGGCGCGGTGACGGTGATGCTGACATCGCATACGGTCAACACCGCCCTGGCCCTATCGGGAACGCTTGCGCTCGGGCTGGCCGGACAGGTGCTATTCTCGCTTGCCGCCGACCGCTGGGGGCTTCTGGGCATGCAGGTGCGCATCCCGGGCCTGCGCGATTTCTCAGCACTGGCGCTGATCTTTGCCGGTTCGATGATCATCATCTTCGGACAGGGGTGAGACGATGACCCTCGCCATCCTCTATGCCCTTCTCGCCGGGGTGCTGGTGTCGCTCTCGCGGCAGATCAACGGGCGGCTGTCGCTCTCGACTTCAGCGCTGACCGCTTCGTTCTGGAACCATATCGTCGGACTTGCCGTGCTCACCGTGCTCGGGCTGGCGCTGGGCGGACTTTGGCCACAGGGCGCATTGGACGCGCCCTGGCATGCCTATCTGGGCGGCACCATGGGCGTAATCTTTGTCGCCTCAGGCAGTTGGCTGATCGCCCGGATCGGTGCGGTCAACACCGCCATGCTGGTGATCGGCGGCCAGATGGTGTCGGGCGTGCTGCTCGACCTGGTGCGGGGCGCGCAGGACAATATCGTTACCAGCGTGGTGGGCGTGGCCATGATCATCGCCGGGATGAGCCTGACCCAGAAGCGCTGAGCGCTCGATGATCCGGCAGCAAAGGGGATGATGCCTTTTGCTGCCGGACAGGTTGGATGAGAGCTCCTGTTTTTATGGACTCAAAACAGGAGCTCAAAGTCTTTGCTTTAGTTCACATAGACGTGGAGCGTCGAACCGGAATGGATGATGCCCACGATGTTGCTGGCCGAATAGCGCGAGCCTGCCAGCGCCATCTGCAACGCCGGGACCGAGGGCGCGACATAGGCGAGAAGGCCCGAGCCGAGCTGGCCATCCAGGCCGGGGCAGACCGAAATGGGGATGAACTGCACGTTTGAGGCATTGGCCCAGCGCGACACGGTGTTGGCCGAATAGTTTATGCTCGAAAGCTGATTGAAGATCGGCGAGCCTTCACCCATGCAGGTGAACCCGCCGCCCAGGCCGGCTGTCTGGGTGCCGCCGCCCCCGCCGCCGCCGATGACGCCACCGCCATTGTTGCCGCCGCCGTTGTTACCACCGCCGTTATTGCCACCACCGTTGTTGCCGCCCCCGTTGTTGCCGCCGCCATTATCGCCGCCCCCGCGACGACCTCCGACATTGACATCGGCATCGATCAGACCGCGGCTGCCGCCGACGCTGACATTGGCGTCGACCGTGTCGCGCAGAACGCCCGCATTGGCATTGATGCCGTCATTGGCGTTGACATCGGCGCGGACAATGCCATTGCCCACATCGGCATCGACGATGTTGCGGCCGCTGCCACCGAGGCGCACCTTGGCCGTATCGTTGAGAACGTTGAGCTCAAGGCCATTGTCGGTATTGATGCCGAGCAGTCCGCCCAACTGGGCAGATGCCGGGGTTGTGGCAAGACACGCCACCATGAGTGCCGTGGCGGAAATTCCGATCAGTTTATGCATTATTGCCTCCATGCAATGCATCACAGGCCCGGGAAACCGGACCAGTCAGTCGCGTCTTCGACCGCAAATGCGGCTCCGCCTTTGCTGAAAACGCAGGTTGCAAAACGGGCGCCCGAATGCTGCGCATTCGACGCCCCACATGGAAGGTGGCCACCTACCGCATGACCAACGCCGCATTGATGAAAGGGTTGCCCGCCCATTAACCGGACGGTTAACCTTTGCTTATCGGATTGTTAAGACTTGTCGCTATCGCGGGTTAGGACCACCACACTGCGCGGGGGTAATACGAGGCCGCCATCGGCGATCGCCACCTCGGCATCGATGGCTGAAACCAGCGCGATGGTGAGAGTATCGTGCTGGTCGGGAGGCAGGGTCACGCCCACCGGCTCGCGCAGGCGATTGAGCCAGACCAGAAGGATTTCACCCGCTTCGTGCAGGAACATGCCCAGCACCGAGGCGTCCGGCGCGTTCCAGTCCCCCTCGCTCATTTCCTGTCCGTCGGGGCGCAACCACACCACGTCCCGAACCCCGTCCTGCTCCTTGCCCGAGAGGAATCGATCGCTGCGCAGGGCCGGATGGTTGCGGCGGATTTCGCTCAGCGCCGCGACGTAATTGACCAGATCGCCATCGGCGTTTTCCCAGTCGAGCCAGGTGATGTCATTGTCCTGGGCGTAGGCGTTGTTGTTGCCGCCCTGGCTGCGCCCGAACTCATCACCCGCAGTGAGCATGGGCGTGCCGTGGGAGACGAACAGCGTGGCGAGCAGCGCCCGCACATCATTGCGGCGCGCAGTGAGGATGGCGGCATCCTCGCTCGGCCCTTCCGCCCCGTTGTTCCACGAATAATTGGCACCATGCCCGTCGCGGTTGTCTTCGCCATTGGCCTCGTTGTGCTTGTGTTCGTAGGACACCAGATCGGCAAGGGTGAACCCATCATGGGCGGCGAGGAAATTGACGCTGGCGGAGGGCTCTCGCCCGTCATGGTCAAAGAGGTCCGCCGAGCCGGCAAGCCGCCCGGCCAGCCCGCCCATGGTGCCGGCCTCGCCCTTCCAGAATTTTCGGATATCGTCGCGGTAGCGATCGTTCCATTCCAGGAACGGCTCGCCGAACTGCCCGACCTGATAGCCGCCCGGCCCCGGATCCCAGGGTTCGGCGATCAGCAGGCAGTCTTTGAGGATATCATCGGAACGGATGCGGTCGAGCAGGACGGCGTTGGGCGAGAACCCGTCGAGCGAGCGGCCCAGCACAGTGGCCAGATCGAAGCGGAACCCGGCAATGCCGAACTCGGTGACCCAATAGCGCAGGCTGTCGATAACGAGGTTCTGCACCGCCGGATGATCGCAGGCCAGCGTGTTGCCCGTGCCCGCGTCGTTGACCAGATGGAGTTGCCCATCCACCTCCACATGACGGTAATAGGTGCGCGCATCGAGGCCCTTCATGGAGACGACCGGACCTTGGGAATCCCCCTCGCCGGTGTGGTTATAAACCACATCGAGCACCACCCGGATGCCCGCCTCGCGATAGGTTTCCACCAGATGGCGCAGCGATTGCGGGCCGCGCGGGATGATGCGCGGATCGGTGGCGAAATAGGTGATGGGGTTATAGCCCCACACATTGGTGAGCCCGAGCGCCGGAAGATGGCCGTCGTCGATCCACCCGGCCACGGGCATGAGCTCGACCACATCGACGCCCAGATGTTTGAGGTGATCGACCACGAAACCGGTGGTCATGCCCGCAACCGTGCCGCGCAGCGGGCCCTGCACCGAGGGATGCCGCATGGTGAAGGGGCGGACGTTGAGCTCATAGATCAGATTGGGACGGGCCGTGTCGGGCTGAAAGCCGGTGTCTCCGAACGGCTCATGCACCAGCGCCTTGGGGACGATCGGGGCGGTATCGACCGACTCCGAGCGCGGCAGGCGCAGCCGGGGGCTGCGCACGAAGGTGCGGTCGATACGCTTGGCGTAAGGGTCGACCAGCAGCTTGTTGGGATCGAAATAATAGCCCTGCGCCGGATCGAACCGGCCATCGGCGCGCAGGCCATAGCTGGCACCTGCGGCAAGGCCGTCAACATGGGCCGACCAGACCGCCCCCTCCCCCTTGTCCAGCGCGATGCGATCGGTCTCTTCGTCCTGTTCGTTGAACAGGCACACCCAAAGGGCGTCCGCCGTCTCACTATAGACGGAAAAGCGCACTCCGTTTTCGGTCACCGTCGCTCCGAGAGGCGGCGAGGCGGGAGCAGGTCTTTTCGCGTCCATGCTGGGATTCCGTTATGTAATGACCGAGGGTGCGTCCCGACCGGTGCGTGATGTGATGCCGGCGGCGGTATCGGCCAGGGCAATGAGATCGGCCAGAGCCTCCTGCGTGTCCCGCTCATGGGCGCCACCGGCAGGCTCATACCGCTCGATATAGACCCGTAAAGTCGCGCCGACCGTTCCGGTTCCGGACAAGCGGAAAACAATGCGTGATCCATCGGAAAAGCCGATGCGGATGCCCTGCCCGCTGGTCACCGAGCCATCGACCGGATCGGTATAGGCGAAATCATCGGCGAGGATCACCTCGCGCCCGCCTAGCCCATCGGCCAGAAGACCCGGCAGGCTGGCGCGCAGATCATCCATCAGGGCGGTGGCAACAGCGGTGTCGATCTCTTCGTAGTCGTGGCGGGAATAGTAGTTGCGGCCAAACTGCGCCCAGTGCGCGCGCACGATCTCATCGACACTCTGCTTGCGGACGGCGAGAATGTTGAGCCACAGCAGGACGGCCCACAATCCGTCTTTCTCGCGCACATGGTCAGACCCGGTGCCCGCGCTCTCTTCGCCGCACAAGGTGACCCGCCCGGCATCGAGCAGATTGCCGAAGAATTTCCAGCCCGTTGGGGTCTCGTGCATTTCGATGCCCAGATGCTGGGCGACGCGATCGGCGGCGGCGCTGGTAGGCATGGAGCGGGCAATCCCCGCCAGCCCGCGCGCGTATCCCGGTGCCAGATGCGCATTGGCGGCGAGCATGGCCAGCGAATCCGAGGGCGTGACGAAGCGGTTGCGGCCAATGATGAGGTTGCGATCGCCGTCCCCGTCGGTCGCCGCCCCGAAATCGGGGGCGTCCGGCCCCATCATCAGGTCATAAAGACCCTTGGCGTGGACCAGATTGGGATCGGGATGACCGCCGCCGAAATCGGGCAGCGGAACGCCGTTGACCACGGTGCCCCTTGGCGCGCCGAGCCGCTTTTCGAGGATTGCAACGGCATAGGGGCCGTTGACCGCGTGCATGGCGTCGAACCGCATGGAAAAGCCGGAGCGGAACATGGCGGCGATGGCATCGAAATCAAACAGCGTCTCCATCAGCGCCGCGTAATCAGCGACCGGATCGATCACCTCGACGCTCATGCCCGCCACATCGTGCACGCCAAGCCGCGACAGGTCGATGTCGGGGGCATCGACGGTCTTGTAGCGATCAATCACCTTCGAGCGGGCATAGGCGGCATCGGTGATCCTTTCGGGTGCCGGTCCGCCATTGGAGGCATTGTACTTGATGCCGAAATCGCCGTTCGGTCCGCCGGGATTATGGCTGGCCGACAGCACAATGCCACCGAACGCGCCGTAGTGGCGAATGATGTGCGACGCGCCGGGAGTGGACAAGATGCCCCCCTGCCCGACCATCACCCGACCGAACCCGTTGGCAGCAGCCATCCGAATGGCGATCTGGATGACAATATCGTTGAAATACCGGCCATCGCCGCCGATCACCAGGGTCTGGCCGCCCTTGCCGGGCAGGCTGTCGAACAGCGACTGGATGAAATTTTCGACATAATGGGGCTGCTGGAAATGGGCGACCCGCTTGCGCAGCCCCGACGTGCCCGGCTTCTGGTCGTCATAGGGGGTGGTGGGGATTGTTTTTATTGTCATTGTCCGAACTCCGTATCCGGCGCTTGTCTTTGTGGTGTTCGCCTGTGGCCCCCCTCATCCGCCCCTTCGGGGCACCTTCTCCCACCGGGGGAGAAGGGGGGCTTGGTGGAGCGCAGGGTCCAACGCGAACACTTGCAAAGTGAGCCCGCCTCTCCCCATGAGGGAGAGGGAACGGGGGTGAGGGGTGCGCAGAGCAGGAAAAATTCCCAGCGAGTCATCCCGGCCCTGAGCCGGGTTCCAGTATGCGGAAGCGATGAGGGTGGATCGCCAATTCCGCCGGTTACTGGATCCCGGGTCTTCGCCCGGGATGACAGGAAGTGGACGGAGGAGCGGACAGCACTAGGGCGGTGATGTGAAAATTCTCTGGCGTGGGCGACGATAACCTGCTCCGCCCACCCCTCATCCGACCGCTTCGCGGCCACCTTCTCCCACCGGGGGAGAAGAACAGAAAGAAGGCGGAAAGGCAGGGTCATTTTCAGCGCCCGAGAAGGTCGCGATAGAGGGCGGCATATTTGCCGGCGCTCGCGGTCCACGACACGTCGGTCTTCATGCCGCGGCGCTGGAGGCGCGACCAATTTGCCTTGTGCTGATAAAGCGCGACCGCCCGGGCAATAGCGGCGCCCAGCACGGGGCCATCGACGGGGGAAAACTGAATACCGGTGGCGGCTCCCGCCTCGATCGCGGCCTCATTGGCATCGACAATGGTATCGGCAAGTCCGCCCACCCGGCTGACCAGCGGCACCGCGCCGTAGCGCAGTGCATAGAGTTGGGTGAGGCCGCACGGCTCGAACCGCGAGGGCACCAGAACGACATCCGCCCCGCCCTGAATCAGATGCGAAAGCGCCTCGTCATACCCGCCGATGAACCCGACCCGGCCCGGATGGCGCGCAGCGGCCTGTTCCATCGCGGCTTCCAGATGGGCATCGCCCGACCCAAGAACCACCAGTTGCCCGCCTAACGACACCAGCCAATCGACATTATCGGCAACAATATCGATGCCCTTCTGCCAGGTGAGGCGTGACACCAGCGCAAACAGCGGACCATCGGACGGGTCGAGCCCGAACCGCGCCGCCAGCGCCTCGCGATTACTGCGGCGCTTGCCCAGGGTGGTGGCGGAATAGTTTGCGGCAAGGTTGGGATCGGCCCGCGGATTCCACGCAACCCCGTCGATCCCGTTGAGAATGCCATAGAGATCGGGGCTGCGTTCGTTGAGCAGCCCCTCCAGCCCCATGCCGAATTCGGGTGTCCGGATTTCCAGCGCATAGGTGGGGCTGACGGTGGTGATCGCATCGGCGCATCGCAAGCCGCCCTTGAGAAACCCGACCCCGCCGTAATACTCGACCCCGTTCACGTCGAAGGCGGCATCGGGCAGGCCCAGATGGGGGAAGATTTCGGCCCCGAACTTCCCCTGGAAGGCGATGTTGTGAACCGTAACCACCACTTTAGCACGCGGCGCGCTGCCGAACGCCACATAGGCCGCCGCCAGCGCCGCCTGCCAGTCATGGGCATGGATGACCGAGGGCTGATAGCCTTCGACCAGCCCCGCCCCCAGATGCGCCGCCACCTGCGACAGCGCGCCGAACCGCTTCCAGTTGTCGGCCCAGTCCATGCCGCCCTGATCGACATAGATGCCGCCGCCGCGATCATAAAGATGGTCGGCATCGAGGACGAACAGATCGAGGCCATCGACCCGGGCCGCCACCAATGCGGCCGGGCCGCCGAACAGATCGGCGAACCGGGCGACGACGCGCCCGTCTGTAACCGCTCCCATGACCTGCGGATAACCGGGCACCAGCGTGTGCATGGCGACCCCGTGCCCGGCCAAAGCGAGCGGCAGCGCACCGGCGACGTCGGCCAGCCCGCCGGTCTTGACCAACGGATAAATTTCAGAGGCGACTGATAGTACGTCCATTAGAGTCTCGGCCCTAACGCGAGGCGAGATAGCGGTTGATCATGGGCTGGGTGATGAGGGTCACGCCGTTCTCCGTTCTGTGGAACCATTTTGCGTCGAAATCCGGGTCCTCGCCCACCACCATGCCCTCGGGAATATCCACTCTCGCATCGACCACCACCTTGTTCAGTCTCACTGCCCGCCCAATCATGCAATGGGGCAGGATCACCGCCCCGGTCAGTTCGGAATAGGAATTGACCCGGACGCCGGTGAACAGCAACGCGTTGCGCAGTTCCGCTCCCGACACAATACAATCGCCCGAAACCAGTGAAGAAATCGCATGTCCGCGCCGCCCGTCGATGTCATGGACGAATTTGGCCGGCGGGGTGATCTCCGCATGGGTCCAGATCGGCCATTCGCGGTCATAAAGATCGAGCTGGGGGGTGATGTCGGTCAGATCGATATTGGCTTCCCAATAGGCATCGATGGTGCCCACATCGCGCCAGTACGAGACGTCCTCGTGCTCGGAGCGCACACAGGACCGCGGGAACCTGTGCGCCCAGGCGGTGCCGTTCTTAACGATATAGGGGATGATATCCTTGCCGAAATCGCGGCTCGACCCTTCGGTGGCGGCATCGCGGCGCAACTGGTCCATCAGGAACTCGGTGCGGAACACATAGATGCCCATCGAGGCCAGCGACATGCCCGGCTTGTCAGGGATCGAGGGCGGATCGGCGGGCTTTTCGAAAAAATCGACGATACGGTCGCGCCCGTCCACATGCATGACGCCAAAGGCGGACGCCTCTGCGGTGGGCACTTCAAGGCACCCCACGGTCACGTCGGCCCCGGTATCGACATGCTGGCGCAGCATGATCTCGTAATCCATCTTGTAGATGTGATCCCCCGCCAGAACGACAATGTAGCGGGCATGATAATCCTCGATGATGTCGATGTTCTGATAGACCGCATCGGCGGTGCCGGCGTACCACATGTCCTCTTTGACCCGCTGGCTGGCCGGAAGGATATCGAAGCTTTCGTTGCGCTCGGTGCGCAGGAAGCTCCAGCCCCGTTGCAGGTGCCGGATCAGGCTGTGGGCCTGATACTGGGTAGCGACGGAAATGCGGCGGATGCCGGAATTGATGGCATTGGAGAGGGCAAAATCGATGATGCGCGACTTGCCGCCGAAATAGACCGCCGGTTTGGCGCGCCGGTCGGTCAATTCCATCAGCCGCGTACCCCGCCCCCCCGCAAGAACATATGCCACGGCATCTCGCGCCAGCGGTGCCGGGTTGATCCTCTCAGACATGGTCCTCTCCTTTAACGCCTTTTGTGCAGACGAATTTGTTTTTGGCCGCTTTATGTGTCGGGCGGAACCTCCTCGGGCTCGAATTGCAGGATGAGTGTCGAGAGCGGCGGCAGGACGATTTCTGCCGTGGCCGGGTAACCGAATTCATTGCCTTGCGTGGCGACCACAACCCCCTGATTGCCCATATTGGTGCCCGAATACCACAGCGCATCGGTGTTGATGCGCTCGATCCAGCGCCCGGCGGCGGGCATGGGCAGGCGGTAGGTATCATGAGGCGTGGGGGTGAAATTGGCGATCACCACCACCGGCGGCACACCGGGCGCCTTGCGCACCCAGGCAAACACCGAATTGACCTGATCGTTGGCGATGATCCACTCGAACCCTTCGGGCTCGCAATCGCGCGCATGGAGCGCCGGCAGGTCGCGATAGACCACGTTGAGGTCGGAAACGAGTCGGCGGACGCCCTCATGGGCGGGTTCATCGAGCACGAACCAATCCAGCGCCTGGGCTTCGCTCCATTCGCTGCGCTGGGCGAATTCCTGCCCCATGAACAACAGCTTCTTGCCCGGATAGCCCCAGATGAACGCATAAAGCGCCCGTAGATTGGCAAATTTCTGCCATTCGTCGCCGGGCATCTTGCCGAGCAGCGAGCCCTTGCCGTGCACCACCTCATCATGGCTGAACGGCAGGGTGAAATTCTCGGAAAAGGCGTAGAGCAGGCCGAACGTCACGTCATTGTGGTGGAAGCGCCGGTGCACCGGATCGCGCTGCATATAGCGCAGGGTGTCGTTCATGAATCCCATGTTCCACTTGAAGCCAAACCCCAGCCCCTGGGCATGGGTGGGCGCGCTGACCCCGGGCCAGCTTGTGGATTCTTCGGCGGCGGTGAAGGTGCCGGGATGCTGGCGGTAGGTCTCCGCGTTCACCCGTTGCAGGAAGGCGATGCCCTCGATGTTGTGGTTGCCGCCGAACTTGTTGGGCACCCATTCGCCGGGGCGGCGTGAATAATCGAGATAGAGGATGGAGCTCACCGCATCCACGCGCAGGCCGTCGATATGGAATTTCTCCAGCCAGTACAGCGCGTTGTTGGTGAGAAAAGCCGACACCTCCCTGCGCCCGAAATTGTAGATCGCCGTGTCCCAGTCCGGATGATGGCCAAGGCGCGGATCGGCGTGCTCGTAAAGCGCGGTGCCATCGAAGCGGGCGAGGCCGTGGGCGTCGGTGGGGAAATGGGCCGGGACCCAGTCGATGATCACCCCAAGCCCCGCCGCATGGGCCGCATCCACAAAGCGGGCGAAGCCACGCGGATCGCCAAACCGCGCGGTGGGCGCATAGAGCCCGGTGGGCTGATAGCCCCAGCTCGGGTCATACGGATGCTCGGAAACCGGGAGCAGCTCGATATGGGTAAACCCCATATCGGCGACATAGGGCACCAGTTGCTCGGCAAGCTGATCGTAACTGAGGAACCCGCCATCGGGGCGGCGGCGCCATGACCCCAGATGCACCTCGTAGATGGTCATCGGCTCGCGGCGGTGATCGCGGGCCTTGCGCGCCTCCATATAGGCAGCGTCGGTCCATTCGAACGGGGTCGGATCGGCGACCACCGAGGAGGTCTGCGGGCGCAGTTCCGATTGCTGGGCGAACGGGTCGGCCTTGAGCGGCAGCAAGGTGCCGTCCGCGCCGATGATCTCGTATTTGTACTGGGCACCGGGGCGGATATCGGGAAGGAACACTTCCCAGATGCCGGTATCAGTGCGCCGCCGCATGGGGTGGCGGCGTCCGTCCCACGCATTGAACGGGCCGACCACGCTGACCCGCCTCGCATTGGGGGCCCAGACGGCGAAATGGGTGCCCTCGACACCCTCGAACGTCATGAAATGCGCGCCGAGCTTGTCGAACAGGCGCAGATGCGAGCCTTCGCCGATGTAATAGTCATCCATCGGCCCGAGAACCGGACCGAAGGAATAGGGGTCGATCAGGTCCCACTCCCCGCCCGAATTGGCGGCGCTATAGGCGATGGGCTGGCGCGTATCCAACGCGACCTCGCCTTCAAAGAACCCCTCGCCGCGCGGTTCAAGCCGGCCAAGGGCCTTGCCGTCCAACGTATGCGCTTCGAGGGTTTCGGCATGGGGAACCAGCGCCCGCGCGATCCAGCGGTCGCCGCTGCGGTGCAGGCCCAGGACCGCGAACGGATCGTCATGCACGCCCTCGGCGATGCGGGTCACCTGTTCGGTGTCGGTCTGCCAGCCAGCCTGCCTTGCCAATTCCCGTCCCCCTTATGCGCCCATCAGGACAACAATTGTTTCCCGACGCAAGCCCCGTTGATCAGACATGCGTTGCGTTCCAGATTTCGTCGGCATATTCGCGGATTGTCCGATCCGAGGAGAACCACGCCATGCGCGCCGTATTGCGGATGGCCATGGCGTTCCATTGGGAGCGGTCGGACCAGCAGGCATCGACCTGCTCCTGCGCCCGGCAATAGTCCTCGAAATCGCGGGCGACCATGAACCAGTCATGATCGTAAAGCCCTTCCATCAGCCCGCGATACCGGCTGCGGTCGTCGGGGGAGAATACCCCTGCCGCGATCGCGTCCACCACCTCGCGCAGCGGCTGATGGGCTTCGATGGTCTCGCGCGGCGAGCGGTTGTCGATGCGAGTGGCCTCAACTTCCGCGGCGCTCATGCCGAAGATGAATATGTTTTCCGGCCCCAGCCGTTCGCGCATTTCCACATTGGCCCCATCCATAGTGCCGATGGTGATGGCCCCGTTGAGGCCGAACTTCATATTGCCGGTCCCCGAGGCTTCCATGCCTGCGGTGGAAATCTGCTCGGACAGATCGGCGGCGGGGATGATGGTTTCGGCCAGCGACACGTTGTAATTGGGCAGGAACACCACCTTCAAAAGCCCGCGCACCGCCGGATCATTGTTGATGACGCGGGCCACGTCATTGACCAGTTTGATGACCAGCTTGGCGTTCCAGTAGCTGGGGGCGGCCTTGCCCGCGAAAATCTTGACCCGGGGAACCCATGGCCTTTCGGGGTGGGCACGGATCAAATTGTAACGCGCCACCGCCTCCATGACATTGAGCAATTGCCGCTTGTATTCGTGAATGCGCTTGATCTGGACATCGAACAGGGCATCGGGGGCAACCTCGATGCCGGTGCGATCGAGGATCAGGGCGGCCAGCCGCTCCTTGTTCTGGCGCTTGACCGCCGCGAACCGGTCCTGAAAGCCCTGATCCTGTGCATAAGGGTCGAGGCGGATGAGCTGTTCGATATCGTCCTCGAACCCCAGCCCGATACTATCGCCGATCAGGCCGGTGAGCCCGGGATTGCACTGCATCAGCCAGCGGCGCGGCGTGACCCCGTTGGTCTTGTTGTTGATGCGGCCCGGATAGAGACGGTTGAGATCGGCAAACACCGTCTCTTTCATCAGTTCGGTATGCAGCGCCGAAACCCCGTTGATCGAATGCGAGCCGACAAAAGCCAACTGCCCCATGCGCAGTCGCCTGCCCCCGTTTTCGTCGATCAGGGAAATCGCCTTGATCGCATCGTCGCCCAGATTTTTCGCCCGCGCTTCCTCCAGAACCATGGCGTTGATCGCATAGGCGATCTGCATCTGGCGCGGCAGCAATCTTTCCAAGAGGGAGACAGGCCAGGTCTCCAGCGCCTCGGGCAGCAGGGTGTGGTTGGTATAGGCAAAGGTGCGGCGGGTGAGCGACCAGGCCTGTTTCCAGCCAAGACCCTGCACATCCATCAGAATGCGCATCATTTCGGCGATGGAAATGGCCGGATGGGTATCATTGAGCTGGATGGCGACCTTGTCGGGAAGGCTGCGCAGATCGCCAAACTGCTGCAAATGCCGCCGCACGATATCCTGCAATGAGGCCGAGGAAAAAAAGAACTCCTGCCGCAGGCGCAATTCCTGCCCGGCGGGCGTGGAATCGGCGGGATAGAGCACGCGGGTGATGGCCCCGGCCCGGGCGCTTTCCTCAAGCGCGCCGATGTGGTCGCCCGAATTGAACCGGTCGAGCAGGATCGGGTCGATGGCCTGGGCGCTCCACAACCGCAACGTGTTGACCCGCGCCCCGCGCCAGCCGACCACCGGCGTATCGAACGCCACCGCATTGAGATGTTCGGCGGGGTGCCAGACCTGCCGCACGGTGCCATCGGGTTGCGAGCGCGGCTCGACAGTGCCGCCAAAGCCGATTTCATATGAGCTTTCCCGACGCTCGAACTCCCACGGATTGCCGTGGTTGAGCCAGGTCTCGGGCAACTCCACCTGCCAGCCGTCGCTCATCTCCTGCCGGAACAGCCCGTGCACATAGCGGATGCCGTAGCCGTAGGCCGGGACCTTGAGAGTGGACATCGATTCCAGGAAACACGCGGCCAGCCGCCCCAGCCCGCCATTGCCCAACGCGGCGTCGGGTTCGCGTTCGATCAATTCGTCGATATCGACGTTGAACCCGGCCAGCGCCTCGCGCATCGTCTCCATCAGACCCAGATTGGACATGGCGTCCCGCATCAGGCGGCCAATGAGGAATTCGAGACTGAGGTAATAGACGCGCTTTTTCGAGGTGCGCCACGTATCGCGCGTCGATTCCATCCACTGATCGATCACCCGGTCCCGGACCGTGAGGATGGTGGCGGTCAGCCAATCGGTATCGCGGGCAATGATCGGGTCCTTGCCCACCGCATAGGTCAGCTTTTCGACGATTTCATTGCGCAGCGTTTCGGCATCGCTGGCCCGGGGCTGGGGCGTGGGAGCATCGTAAACGAACGGCTTTTGCACCATATTGTAATCCATGACTCACGTCTGTCGCCCCTCGGACCGACCAGTGTGACACGAGTGTCATCCGCTTGCCAGTTGCTTTAAGCGCCTGTTGGCAGGCGGAAAAATCCGAAGCGAAATAAAAAAACGCCAAGCGGGAACCACACGGCGCCGGGCGCGTTTACCTGACAGCCGGTGAAGGCGCCCCTACCTTCATCGTGCCAAGCCCTGACCCTGAAGAGGATTGCTTTCTCGCAATCCTCTTTTTTTGTTTTTCTTTGGAACCAATTGCAACCCGGGCGCATTGTGGGTGCGGCGAACGTGTTTCCCCCAAGCGCGTTTACCACAAGAAAGGTCGGATGCCCCTGGCATTCGGCCTTTCTTCGATTTCGGGTATTGGCAGCCTAGGTGATGTGGCTGCCATCGATCCTGAGAGTATAAGCGATGCTCCCGCTATCGACGGTGAGCTTGCCGGCGCCATCGACCGCCAGCGGCACGACGCTTTCGAGGAATTTGCGGGTGAGGTCTTCAATGGGTTCGGCGTCCGCGCCATCGTCAAGCTGCTCCGACCAGGTGACGGTGATACTGCGCTTGCCGTCCTGATCCGCGTCCAGATCAAAGGCGATGTCGATGGCCCCGTCCGGGGCGGCCAGTTGCCCGTTACGCACGGCGTTGGCCGCCAATTCGTGAATGGCCAGCCCCACATACAGCGCCGCGTTGGGCGAAACCATCAGATCATCGCCCCGCAACTCGACCGGCAGGCCGCTGTCCTTATGGAACAGGGCCACCTGCCGCGAGATGAGATCGCTGAGCAGCGCCCCCTGCCAGTCCCGGTCGGTGATCAGGTCCTGCGCGCGGGCGATGGCTTGCAAGCGGCCTGAAAAGGCGCTGATGAACCCGGGAATCGTGGTGGCGCTGCGCGCGGTCTGCGACGCCAGCGACAGCACGATGGCCAACAGATTGCGCGAGCGATGGCTGACCTCACGCAGCAGGTTCCTCAGTTGAACCTCGCGCTGCTTCTGGGCGCTGATATCGATGATGGTCGAGAACACGCCGATCACCCCGGCATCACCATCCTCGCCGGTGTCCGGGTCGATCCAGATGTCGAACCAGCGCAATTCGCCGGCGATGGTCACCGGCAACTCGATCCGGCGGGTTTCGCCGCTGCGCATCACCTGCTGCTTGGCGACCTGCAAGCGCTCGGCCGCCCTGGGGGGAAGAAAATTGGCGTCCCGATGGCCGATCACATCGGCCGCATCGATGCCGCGCGGCAGGTTCTCGGCCCACTCATAGGTCAAGTCCACCGCCTGATAGCCAAGGGTAACAGCGGTGCGGCCCAGAGCGCGCATGGCGAACTGGAGGCGGCGGGAGTGTTCCGGACCGTTGCCTCCCGCCCTTCCATTGTCCTGCACAGTCATAGGAGAAGCATGTTTACTTGAATAGTCCACGAGCCCCACTTGGGCCACTGGCGAGGTGGCCCGATTTCCCGGAGGATGGAGGAGCGATGCCACGACTGGTCCGTCAAAAGCAAAATCGGAACCTGATCCAGGAAAAATGTGTCGCGGCGTAGCACCAGCCGGCCATCCACCGGATTGAACATGGAAAAAACGAAAAGGGCGCGGCCTGGTTCCCTCGCCCTTTCATTTTTATGCGGCCTGCTCCATTTGCTCGGAGAAGAAAAGAACCTGACTGACCAGAGCCTTGACCATGTCGGGCTGGAACGGCTTGGTGACGAGAAAGGCCGGTTCGGGCCGTTCGCCGGTCAACAGGCGTTCGGGGAAAGCGGTGACGAAAATGACCGGGACACTCACCGTGCGCAGCATGTCGTTTACCGCGTCGATGCCCGAGCTGCCATCGGCCAGCTGGATATCGGCGAGCACCAGGCCGGGACGGCGCCGGTTGAACAGGTCGATCGCTTCGCGATGCGTGCGGGCGACGCCGGTGACGGTGTGGCCCAGCGATTCCACCATCTGCTCGATATCCATGGCGATCAGCGGTTCATCCTCGATGATGAGGACGGTGGTGGCCACCTGCTGCGCCATTTCCACCGAAGCGGTTTCGATCAGCTCCTCGAACCGGGCCTGCCCGACCCCGAGGATTTCGGCGGCTTCTTGCGGCGAAAACCGCTCGACGGCGACGAGAAGGAACGCCTGCCGCGGCAGCGGGGCAATGGCCTTGAGGCTGCGGCGCGCCTGCTCTTCCCACGCATCGGACGCGGGGGGCAATTCACTCAGGTTGATATCCACCGAACGCCAAAGCTGGGAAAACACCTTATAGAGGGCCACCTTGGTATCGAGTTCGACCGGGAAGATGGACCGGTCCGAGACCAGCGCTTCGAGCGTTGCGGAAACATACGCATCGCCACTGGTCTGGCTGCCAGTCAGCGAGCGGGCAAAGCGGCGCAGATAGGGAATATGCGGCGCAATCAACTGGGCAAGATTCATAAAACAAAACTCCCTCGAACAGCCGGTCGCTCCATGCACGCGCTCGGCTTCAATGAGCCCTAAACGCGAAACTTCGATAATAAGTTCCGGATCGCGGAACTATTTTTGCACTCCGGCGTTCCCTTGGCCACTATACCAGGATGCATCATGGGGCAAAAATGACGCAACTCAGCAGCAGCAGGAAGATGGATAGCCACGATCACGACGATGAAACGCCGGAGAAGACGCGCATGCCCAGCTTGAGCCCGGACTCCCGGGCGTTTATCGGCCTGAAGCTGCGTGAACTTTACGACGACGTCGTGTCGGAGCCTGTTCCGGATCGACTTCTTCAGCTGCTCGGCAAGCTTGGAGAAGACGAAGACAAGACCAAGCCCGAGTAGGAGGGAGGCGATGTCGAGTTACGATTTCCGAGCAGAGTTGCTCGCGGTCATTCCCAATCTGCGCGCCTTTGCAATGTCGCTTGTCGGGGCCGCCGACAAGGCCGACGATCTGGTGCAGGAAACGCTTGTCCGGGCCTGGGACAAGCGGTCGTCCTTTACGCCGGGCACCAATCTCAAGGGCTGGCTGTTCACCATCCTGCGCAATGAATTCTACAGCCAGATGCGTAAGCGCAAACGCGAGGTGCCCGATCCCGAGGGACTGATGGCCGAGCGGCTGTCGAGCCACCCCGAACAGGTGGGCAAGCTGGACATGGAAGATTTCAAGCGCGCCGTGAACCAGCTTCCGGAAGACCAGCGCGAGGCGCTTATCCTCGTCGGTGCTTCGGGCTTTTCCTATGAGGAAGCGGCGCAAATCTGCGATTGCGCGGTAGGCACGATCAAGAGCCGGGTGAGCCGGGCGCGCAGCCAGTTGGCGGTGATCCTCAAGCTGGAAGGCGATGGCGAATTCGGGCCCGACGCTGTGGCGGTGGGTGTGATGAACTTCACTTCCCCCGCGGCCTGAATATACGAAAAAGCCCTGATTTGCGGGAGTTCCGGAGCATTCGTTCCGGAACTTCTTTTGTTTGAGGGCGTTAGGATAGGCTTGCAACATCAACATGGGAGGCCAGCATGGCCCGAGCCGCAACACCCACATCGCGCAACAATGAGAATGGCGACGACGCTGCCAACGACCTGAACGCCGAAATCGCCGCACTGCGCGAAGATATCGCCTCCATCACCGCCACCCTGGGCGACGTGGTCAAGAACCGCGCCGGCGATGCCAAGGACGAAGCCGTTCGCATCGGCAAGAAAATGGAACGCAAAGGTGAGGAAGCGCTGGAATCGGTACAGGACAGCTTCGAATCCGCCGAAAGCGACCTCAAAGCAGCTATTCGCGAACGGCCCATCTCATCGGTGCTGATCGCCGCGGGTGTCGGCTACATCATTTCGAAAATCATGTAGGAGCAGCGGTATGGCGCTGACCGCACCCTTCGCCGCGGCTGCGAACCGGGCTGGCTCGGTTGCGCGGTCCATGGGCCAATCGGTTGCGCTCTATGCTGCAATCGGTCTGCTGAGTCTGATCGGGACAGGCTTTCTCATCGCCGCGCTTTACCTGTGGCTTGCCGAAGCGACCAGCCCGCTGGCCGCAACGCTGTTCATTGGCCTGGGGTTTCTGGCGGTGGCCATCATCATGCTGGCCATCGTCGTCGCCCAGGCCAACAAGAAGAAAGAGGAACGCCGCCGCGCCGCCGCCGATACGGCGCTGCTGGCCACCACGGCTTCGCTGGCCAGTGTCGGCCTGCGGATAGCCTCACGGGCCAAGGGCCCGATGTTCTGGCCCGCCATCGCGGCCATTGCCGCCGGCTGGTATTTCGGGCGGCAGAACCACGATTGATGCCCATATTTCATCACGACAAGGGCCGGTTGTTCTGACCGGCCCTTTTTTTGTGGCCCGGTGTCGCTCAACGATCAATGCTGCTGGGGATGGGAAGTGAGGCGCAGCAGCTTGCTCAGTTCAAGATCCGCGTCGCGCAACATCCCGCTATGCTCTGGCGCGCAATAATGTTCCTTGATGCTTTTGAGCAATTCGATCTTGCGGGCGTTGGAAAGAGTGGGATCGCTGGCGATCAGCGCAGGGCTGCGCACCACGGCGCCGACATCGAAATAGGTCGAAACGGTCTTCTCGCTCATGGCTCTCTCCTTTCACAGGAGAAAACGGCATGCCGGCGCTGGCGGTTCCCGCAACTGACCTGTGTGGATGCCGCACATGGCAAAAGGGCCGACGCTTGGCCGGCCCTTTTTCAATCTGTGCTGGTAGCGATTAGTTGATGGTCAGCCTGTTTGCGTCCGGGGCGGCGCGATAGGCCTCTGCATCGTACTCAGGCGCGGCATCAAGCTGGTCGGAGGTCAACGCGATGCGCAGAACCAGATCGCCATTTTCATTGCGCAGGAAGTTCAGATTGTCGAAGGCCACGGCAACGGGCTTGGTTCCGATCCCCAGGAACCCGCCAAAGTCGATCACAACAGCATCGACCTGACCGTCATCGGACAGGATGATATCGCCCACGTGACCGATATTCTCGTCGCCCGCACCGTAAACAGTGGTGCCGGTCAACTCGTCAGCAGTGACTTCACTGGTCGCAACCTCCTGATAGGCGGACCAGTCCCCGATCGGCGCCACAACCACCGGCGTCGCATCCGGGACGACAGCCCCGTCAGCGGGCGCAGGAGCGGCCGGGGCCATGGGTGCAGCGGGGACGACGGGTTCCGCAGGCGCCATCGGCTCGGCGGCAGGCGCCATCGGCTCGGCCGCCGGGACAGCATTAGCCGACGCACTGGCCAGCCAGTCCTCGCGATTGAATTCGGCGGCGTTTTCAAGCTGCTCGCGGGTCATGCTGGACACGAGACGGTTGTTTCCGTCGACATCCGTGGCAAGTTCGAGTTCGTCCCAATTGATGGCGACGTTCTTCTGGCCGATCCCGAGGAAGCCACCCACCCCGACAATGACGGCACCGATTTCACCATTATGGTCGAGAACGAAATCGTTCACTTCACCGATGGAGTCAGCATCGGCTGCCGTGGAATTGTAGATGGTCTCACCGATGATTTCCGTCGCCAGCCAACCATCGGCGTTGATGCCGCGGTCTGCCGGGGTCACCAGCGGTGTCTGGGGCACTTCGACGTTTTCGGCGGGAGCCATAGGCGTAGCGGGGGCCACGTCCTGAGCATAGGCACCACCGGAAAGCACCAGCGCCAAGGCGGTCGAGGCAAGTAGCTTATACATTAGAATTCTCCTGAAATCGCTTGTTTCAAGTTTCCGGGCGGTGTCGCCGGGGCCAATCGCGTGGGCCCTTCGTCGCCGCCACCATGGTTTTTGAACGCCCTCGACTTTGCTTGGTTCCGGCAGAAAACGAGAAAGCCCCGCAAAACGGGGCTTTGGAACAATTTCGGAAATGGGGTCGTTTTCATCGATCGCCGCCAGCGGGCCGGGGCAGATCTCGCGGGATCAGAGACTCAGACCCGTGGCACGGGCCGAGGCCCAGGCCCACTGGAAATTGTACCCGCCCAGCCACCCGGTGACATCGACCGCCTCGCCGATGAAATAAAGGCCCGGCACCGCCTTCACCTGCATATCCGCTGAATCGAGCGCGGCGGTGTCGATGCCGCCTAGGGTGACTTCGGCTGTCCGATATCCCTCGCTGCCCACCGGCTTGATGCGCCAGGCGCTGACCGTCTCGATCAGCCTTGCAATGGCTTTGCGGTCGAGATCGGCGAGGCGGCCTTTGAGCTCGGCCTCTTCGACAACCAGATCGGCCACCCGGCGGGGCAGGATTTCGCCCAAGGCGGTCGCGACCGCCTGCGCCCCATGCTTCGATCGCGCATCGGCCACCCAATCGGCCATATTGGTATCGGGGGCCATGTCGATGGCGATCGCCTCGCCTTCGCGCCAATAGGACGAAATCTGAAGGATCGACGGACCGCTCAGTCCGCGATGGGTGAACAGCAGCGCTTCGCGAAAGCCGGTCTTGCCGCACTTCACTCGCGCATCGAGCGACACCCCGGCCAAAGGCCGTATGCGCTCCAGCATGCCCGGCTCGAAGGTCAGCGGAACCAGCGCCGGACGCGTTTCAGTGACGGGGACGCCGAACTGCTCGGCCACCCGGTAGGCAAACCCGGACGCGCCCATCTTGGGAATGGATTTGCCGCCACTCGCTACGACGAGAGCGCGACAGATGACCTCGCCATTGGTCAGCCGCAGCCGATAGCCGTCGGGACCGTGCTCTATTGTTTCCACCGCAGTATTGAGCTCAAGGGTGACACCGCCAGCCTGCATTTCCGCCAGCAGCATGTCGATGATCTGTTGCGCCGACCCATCGCAGAACAGCTGGCCCAAGGTTTTTTCGTGATAGGCGATGCCGTAGCGCTCGACGAGCGCGACAAAGTCGGCAGGCCGATAGCGGCGCAGGGCGGAAATGGCGAATTTGGGATTTTGCGACAGGAAGGCCTGCGGGGTGGTGTTGATATTGGTGAAATTGCACCGCCCACCCCCGGAAATGCGGATCTTCTTGCCCGGCGCCTCGGCATGATCGAGGATCAGGACCGAGCGGCCCCGCTGTCCCGCAGTGGCAGCGCACAACATGCCCGCCGCCCCGGCCCCGATCACCACAACATCATATTGGCGCATGCCCGCTCCCAATCAAAAGGCCCGCCCGGTGACACCCGGACGGGCATGGTCTTGTTGTCTTGTGCTTGATCCATACCCCGAAGGGCGGAACCGGTCAGCCGACGATCAGGGTCGAACCCGAAGCGACACGGCTGTAGAGGTCCATGATGTCCTGATTCATCAGCCGCACACAGCCCGAAGACACATTGGTGCCGATGGTCCAGGGCTCGGGGGTGCCGTGAATGCGGTAGAGCGTATCGCGGCCATTCTGGAAGATGTAAAGCGCGCGCGCGCCGAGCGGGTTGTCGATGCCGCCGGGCTGGCCGTGCCGCCATTGTTCCAGTTCCGGCTGGCGCTGGATCATCGCCGAGGGGGGCGTCCAGGTCGGCCATTCGCGCTTGAACTGGATGACGCCGCGCCCCGACCAGCTGAACCCGTCGCGGCCCAGGCCAACGCCATAGCGCATCGCCTGCCCGCCCTCGCGCACGTGATAGAGAAAATGCGAGCCGGTATCGATATAGATCGTGCCGGGGCGCTCGCCCGTGGGATCAGGAACGACCTGACGGTAATAGACCGGGTCGACATAGCCCAGATCGACGGCCGGGATGTGGTGCCCGCCATCGGATACGGCCCGGTACATATCGACGTAGAACGGATCGAATTGCGGGGTGGGCGGCACCTGCGGCTGCGGCCTGGTGCTGGAGCACCCGGCCAAAGCGAGCGCCGAAAGGCTGGCGGCCCCGACGAGAAAACGGCGGCGGGGGAGAGTGAAAGTCGCTGAAGTCATTCTTGTCTGCTTCTTGGTTACGCGGCGGTCATGTCCGTGAGGTCTGAAGTGTGGCAGGCCGACATTGTTCCCCTTCGCTGGCACCGACAGAGCCGTGTGTGGCCTTTGGGCATCACGGCGTGGCGATGTCCGGATGGTCCCCCGCGATCCACGCGCATCCGAAAAGGAGCCATAAAAGGCCCGGGAAAACAGCGGCTTGCAGCACCCTCAAGTTCCGGGCCGACCATAACGGGACAATGGTTTACAATCGGGTAAGCCTGATCAGCGCTCGCGACTTCGTTACCATTGTGCGGGGCTAGCCTTCCCTGATCTGACTGAACCAGACCGGGAAAGGCTCAAAGTTCCTGGTGTCACGTTTCCGAACCGCAAAAGTGGTGTCCACTTTTGCTGGAAACGCTCCTAGCCTTCCAGCTCCTCGCGCAGCATTTCCAGTTCGAGCCAGCGGTCTTCGAGGTCCGTGAGGCTCTCCTGCGCGGCGACAAACTCGGCGGTGGTCTTTTCGAACCCTTCGAAATCGCGGGTGTAAAAGCTCGGATCATCGAGTTTTTCCTGCAATTTGGCCATGCGGGCGCGCACTTTGTCCATCTCCTTGGGCAGGGTATCGAGGGCGTGCTTGTCCTTGAACGACAGCTTGCGCCGCTGCTGTGGCGGGGCCGCCTGCGTGGCGGGCTTGCTGCGCTCCGGAGCGGCGGCCTTATCCACGCGGCGGGCCGATACCCCGGCGCCCCGCTGGGCGACCATATCGGAATAGCCACCAGCATATTCGGCCCATTCCCCGTCGCCCTCGGCAACGATGATCGAGGTGGCGACCTTGTCGAGGAAGTCGCGGTCGTGGCTGACCACGATCACGGTGCCGGCATAGTCGGCGATCATCTCTTCGAGCAGGTCGAGGGTTTCGAGATCAAGATCGTTGGTGGGCTCGTCGAGCACCAAAACGTTGGAGGGCAGCGCCAGCGCGCGGGCCAGCGTCACCCGGTTGCGCTCCCCGCCCGAGAGCTTGCCCACGGCGGTGCGCGCCTGTTCTGGGGTGAACAGGAATTCCTTCATATAGCCGATGACGTGCTTGGGCTCGCCATTGATGGTGAGCGTATCGCTGCCGCCGCCGGTGAGAACATCCTTGAGGGTCGCGTCCGGGTCGAGCGAGGCCCGGCGCTGATCGAGCACGGCGAGTTCGAGCCGGGTGCCCAGCCGCACCGTGCCGGAATCGGGTTCCAGATCGCCGGTGAGCATGCGGATCAGCGTCGTCTTGCCCGCGCCGTTGGGGCCGACGATGCCCACCCGGCTGTTGCGCATGATGCGGGTGGAGAACTCCTTGACCACGACCCGATCGCCGAATGCCTTGGAGATGGCTTCGGCCTCAACGACCATGGCCCCGGAACTGCGCCCCTCGGCAACCGTCATCTTCACTGTGCCTTGCGGACCGCGATAGTCGCGCACCTGCTGGCGCAATCCGGCCAGAAGTCCCATGCGGCGCACATTGCGCTTGCGGCGGGCGGTAACGCCATAACGGACCCAGTGTTCCTCTGCCGCGATCTTGCGTGCCAGCTTGTGCTGGTCCTTTTCCTCCTGTTCGAGGAAATCGTCGCGCCAGGTCTCGAATCCGGCAAAGCCCTGATCGATGCGCCGTGTCGCGCCGCGATCGATCCACAGGGTGGAGCGGGTGAGATCGGACAGGAAACGCCGGTCGTGGCTGATCAGAACCAGCGCTGAACGTAAGGATTTGAGCTCGCTTTCCAGCCATTCGATGACCGGCAGATCAAGGTGGTTGGTCGGTTCGTCGAGCAAAAGGATATCGGGCTGCGGTGCCAGAACCCGCGCCAGCGCAGCGCGGCGCGCTTCACCTCCCGAGAGCGATTTTGGATCTTCCTCGCCGGTGAGGCCGAGCTGTTCGAGCAGATATTGCGCGCGATACGGCTCATCGGCCCCTTCGAGACCCGCCTCGACATAATCAAGCGTCGAAGCGTAGCCCGACAGGTCCGGCTCCTGGGGCAGGTAGCGCACAGTGGCGCCAGGTTGGAGGAAGCGTTCGCCCGCATCGGGCTCGATAATCCCGGCGGCGATCTTGAGCAGCGTCGACTTGCCGGACCCGTTGCGCCCGACCAGCGCGATCTTGTCGCCGGGGCCCACCGACAGTTCTGCCCCATCCAGCAGCAGGGTCGACCCCATAATGAGGCGAATCGATTGCAGGGCGAGAAGTGGCGCGGCCATGAAAATTCCGGGTCGGGTTGGGGAAAGGGATGAATGCCGCCAGATGTGGCGAAAATTGAGGCCCGATGCAAGCCCCACCGCGTGAACGGCTTGCGGGACGGGCTATGCCGTGCGCGAGACCTGCGCGGCTTGCTGATCAATCTTGAGGCGCGCCCAGACCGGTAGGTGATCGGAGCCCTTGCGGGCCAGATCAGACATATGCACGCCAGACCCGGTCACCTCGACATCCATGGTGGTGATGATGCGGTCAAAATTGAGCACGGGCTTGGTGGAGTGGAAGCTGGGGCCGGGCTCGATGACCCGGTGGCTGGCGGCAAAATGCGACAGGCACCCGCCCTCGGTCGTCCACTGGTTCAGATCGCCCATGATGACCGTGGGCAGCGCCTCATCGAGCACGTCGAGCTGGTTGAGCACCGATTGCGCCTGCCGCCGCCGCCACAGATCGACAAGCCCCAGATGCAGGCCGATGACCCGCAACTTTTCCTCACCGATGCGGAAATCAGCGAGTACTGCGCCGCGCGGCTCCAGCGCCGGCAAGGTCAGGGAGCGCGTATAGAGCACCTCGATGCCGCGCCGATAGAGGATGGTGTTGCCGTGCCACCCCAGGCTCTGGGCGCGAACGCCAAAGCTGATGGCGCTGTAATCGGTGCGTTCGGTGATCATCTCCGGCGACAGCGACGCGCTGCGGCTGCCGAAGCGCCGGTCGACTTCCTGCAAGGCGACGATATCGGCGTCGACCTCGTTGAGGATGTCGAGAATGCGCGCAGGGTCGCGCCGCCAGTCGGTGCCGACACTTTTGCGGATATTGTACGACGCAACGCTGATCATGGGGCCATATTCGCCAGAGGGGTGTGGCAGGTCAATGAAACTCCTGCCATTCGGTTCGCATCAATGGGCATACGCGCGGGGGTGGCCCGATAATTCCGGCATATCTGTGACGCCAGTCCTCGCCGCCAGGGGCATAAAGAATTTTTGTCTCACAATGCAAGACATTAATATCGACACCCCGTCGATCGGACGCGCAATCATATCGGGACGCTTTGAACGGATAGGCGGAATCGTTATTGCAGAAAAACCCATAATACGGGATAATTTTATTTCTCTCCTGCCCTGCTCTCCCGGAGTCCCGTGATGTCCTCTCCCACCCCCAAACGCTCACCCTTTGTTGATGGCGGTTTTCTGTTTTTGTCGGCGATCGCTCTGGGGGCGGGCGTTCTGGCGGTGGTGATCAGGGGTCCCTCGGCGATCGGCGAGGCGGTGGGCATCGTCTTTTCCGACGCGCTGTTCATCCTGCCGCTGATCGCCATGGGGGTGGTGGTGGGATCACTCTTTACGTTGCTGGTGCCAAGAGAAGCGGTATCGCGCTATCTCGGGCAACAGGCCGGCATCAAGGGCATTCTGATCGCCAGCTTCGTCGGAACCGTGATGCCGGCCGGACCGTTCGCGGCATTTCCCATCGTGCTGGCGCTGGGCCGTTCGGGCGCGGCTATCGGCGCTCTGGTCGCTTTTCTCACCGCCTGGGCCGCCGTTGGTTTGCACCGGCTGTTTGTCTGGGAACTGCCTTTCATGGGTGGTGAATTTGCTGCGCTGCGCTTCATCACCAGCCTGCCGGTCCCGGTGATTGCGGGCCTCCTCGCCGACCGGCTCTCGAACGGTTTTGCCGTGTTCAGGATCGACTGGGAAAACGCCCAATGACCATGAGCCTGCTGATTATCGCAACGATTGCCGCCCTGCTGGGGGTCATTGCCATACTGCGCAAGCCCGAGGGCATTCCCGGCGCGCTGGTCGACATGCGCAACCAGATGCTGATGTTCGGCCTGCGCCTGCCCCCTGCCCTGCTGGCCGCAGCGTTTTTGTCGCTGATCGTGCCGGCGGAATATGTCGTGCCCTATATCGGGGCGGAAAGCGGCTGGCAGGGTGTGCTGATCGCCAGCCTGTTCGGTGCCTTCATCCCCGGAGGCCCTATTCTCACCTTTCCCATGGCGCTGGTGCTGTGGCGCGCCGGAGCCGGAGAAGCCCAGATGGTGGCGCTGCTGGCCTCGTGGTCGGTGTTTGCGGTGCATCGGGTCATCTCCTACGAACTACCCTTCCTTGGGCCGCGCTTCGTGCTGGTGCGCCTGTCATCCTCGTGGATTCTGCCGCTTGTTTCAGGCTTCCTGGCGCTGGTCCTCTTGCTGATCCATCCCTTTTAAAAGCAAAAAGGCCGGCGCATTGGCCGGCCTTCGATCTTTGATTGCGCAGGTTCTGCTATTCGATGCGGAACAGCGCCTGGGCGTTCTTGAAGCAGATTTTCTCCATGTCGCCCTGGGGCAGGTCGAGGGAGTTGAGCACGGCGATGGTGTCCCGGATATAGCCGGGGCCGCGTTCGGGATCAAACGGGCTGTCGGACGCGAACAGGACCTTGTCGACGCCGTAGAACTCAAGGCCGCACACGGTGGCGGCACGAGAGCCGAACACGGCGGTGTCGGCATAGAAATCCTTGAAGTAATCGAAGGGACGCTTCTTGAGGCCGGGAAGGACGTGCGAGAGGTCCTCGGTCGAGGTGCGCTTGCCCAGCTGATCCTGCCCCGGCCCGACGCGGCCTTCGAAATAGGGAACCATCGCGCCAAGATGGTGGGCGAGAATCTTGAGGTTGGGCAGCTTGTCCATCATGCCCGAGAGCACGATCCGCGCCATGGCGGCGCTGGTCTCATAGGGCCAGCCAAAAGTCCACCAGATCTCGTAGCGCGACTTGTCCTCGGTGAGGTAGTCGGGCATGTCCTCGCCCCGCGACGGATGCAGGAACACCGGACGGTCGAACTTCTGCGCCGTCTCGAAAATGCCGAAGAACTGCTCGTCATCGAGCGGAGCGCCGTTGACGTTGGTGTGGATCTGTACGCCGACCGCACCATCATTGGCCGAGAACACCCGCTCCAGTTCCTTGACCGCCGCATCGGGATTGTTCATCGGCAGCGCGGCGAGATAGCCGGGGAAGCGCTCGGGGAATTTGGCGCACAGATCGGCAAAACCCTCATTGCCCAGCCGGGCCAGTTCAGGGGTTGCTTCAGGCGTGCCCATGGCTTCGATCGGCGGCATGCCCAGTGACAGGATCTGGCGGTAATTCTCGAACCGGTCCATGACCTTGAGGCGCTCGTCGAGATCGAAGATGCAGGGGATATTCTGCATGCGCTTGCCGATATTCTTGCCGGCTCCCTCAAAGGTCTGGATTTTTTCCCACAGGGGTTTTGGGAAAAAGTGGTTGAAGGCGTCGATATACTGCATCTTTCGCTCTCTTTCGTACAAAATCAGGCAGCGCCGACCCGTCCGGCCGCAACCGCGGGCCGGCGCCTTTTGGGGAGGATGGAGGTGGAGCGGACAAGGCCCGCTCCGCTTTGTTGCGTCAGACCGTGGGAATGACGGTCAGCGCGGGAATCCATTGACCAATGACGGTCTGAGGCCACGGAATACGCAGGAGCTGATCGAAGACCACGTAGCAGACGCCCATGAGAACCACGGCGTTGGCGAGGGCCACGCGCCACTTCTCGCGTCCTTCGATCCGCATATAGGCGACCACGAACACCCCGATGGTGGGCAACAGTCCAATGAGCGCCATCAGCACCAGAAACAGCACCAGATAGCCAAAGAAAAGTCCCGACCGGGCCAGGAGGGTCTTCTGGCTCATCTCCGAATAGTCGGTGCTGGTGTCCATGAAGAGCCCTTCGGGCACTTCGCCAGCCGCTTCGCGTGCCTCCAGGATCGTCCGGGAAAACACGATATTGATGAGGCTCACCGCGCAGAAGGCGATGGTGATCACACCGACTGCCATCGGGCCCACCCGTGCGCCCCACGGCCAGGCCATAGCCTGCACGAGGGCATATCCGACCACCGCGATCACCGCGACGTAGAACAGATCGCCCGTGCGGAACTGCGGCTTGCCGATATGGCTGACAAGCCCCTGCACGCCGCCGAAGCGCTTGACCTGCTTGTAAAGCGGACCGACGAGCAGCAGCGCTGAACCACCGAGCAGGATGATGACCAGAGGACGGGTCAGCCAGTCAAAGCCATAGCGTGTGGTCGAGATGAACATGTAGCGTTCGATCAGCGCACCGAGCACGAAGCCCAGCATCAGCGGTGGGCGTGGCCATTTGAGCTGCTTCATCACCCAGCCCAGAACGGCAAAGCCCAGGAGGGCATACAGATCGCCCCAGTTACGCGAGGACTGGAAGGCTCCAACGAACACAAACACCAGCACCGCAGGCAGGATCAGCGTGTAGCGCAGGGTTGCGATCTTGGCCAACTGGCCCGAGAACAAGAAGCAGATGCCCGCGCCAAGGATATTGGCGATGGCGATCGACCACACCATGGCGTAGCTCATGGACAGATTCGTGGTCAGCATCTCCGGCCCCGGCACAAGGCCATGGATCAGGAACACCGACAACAATATGGCCATGGAGGCCGAACCGGGCACACCGAAGGCAATGGTGGGGACAAGCGAACCGGCGGTGATGGCGTTATTGGCCGATTCCGGAGCAATCACGCCACGCACGTCGCCCTTGCCAAAGGTCTTTTCAGCGCCCTTGACCGTCTGCGAGGCCCAGCCATAAGCGATCCAGTCCACGACCGAGGAACCAAGCCCTGGCACCGCACCGACGCCAGCGCCCAATGCGCCACCGCGCACCACCAGCCACCAGTTACGGATCGCGTCCTTGAAACCGGTCAGCATGCCGGCGCGTGTATCAAACGAAGTCTTGTCGGTGATCGCCATTCGCTTGATCGCCAGATCGGCAAGTTCCGGAAGAGCGAACAGGCCCAGCACCAGAGGCACGATGGGCAAACCGTCCCAGAGATAGAAGCTGCCCATGGTGTAGCGCAGCGTACCGGTCTGCGGATCGGCACCGATCATCGAGAGCAGGATGCCAAGACCGGCGGCGACCAGCCCGCGCAACGGGGCCGTACCTGACAGCACCGCGACCATGGCGATGCCGAACACCGAGAACCCGAGCAGTTCGGGCGAGCCCACATGCAGCATCACCGGGCGCAGCACCGGGATGGTCAACGCCAGAATGAGCGCACCGACCAGTCCGCCGATCAGCGACGCGGTATAGGCAGCGCTCAGCGCCCTGCCCGCCTCGCCCCGCTTGGCCATCGGATTGCCATCCATGACGGTGGCCTGCGCCCCGGCCGATCCGGGAACGCCGAACAACACCGCAGGAATGGTGTCGCTGGTCCCCGTCACCGCCGACATGCCCAACAGCATGGCGAAGGCGGCATAGGAATCCATGGTGAAGGTAAACGGCAGCAGCAGGGCCATCCCCGCCAATCCGCCAATGCCCGGCACGATGCCGAGAAACAGCCCCAGCAATACGCCGAGGCCAAGCATCATCATGCGGAACGGGTCCGCCAATGCAATCAGAGCATCGGTCGCAGCACCCAGTACACTGATGTCCATGATCAAACGTGTCCAGTTGTGTCCAGAAAATCAAAAACCGGTCATCCGGCGAAGGCTCAAAGCCCCGCCGACCAGTCCTGTGGAATGATTGAGCGGGCTTTTCCCTGCCGCACATAGAAATTCCACAGCTTGTCGATGTGGAACTGGCGTGGGCTGTCGATCAGCGCGATCTCTTCAGGGGTGAGCGGAACGGGCTCCTGTCCGGCCTGCATCACGGTCATCTGCTGGCGCGCATTTTCAAGAAAATGCACCGCATCGACAAACAGCGCCGGAACCGATTCCGCCACCAGCACCATGCCGTGCGAACGGATCAGCGCCGCGTTGTGGCTGCCCAGCGTTTCGGCCAGCGCTTGGCCCTGTTCCGTCGAACGGATCAGGCTCGGATCGGGATGCGTGGGAATGCCGTCAGCCCAGCGCACGGCGCGCGAGCGCAGGGCAAGCAGTTGCACGTCCCGCATCAGCGTAAAGGAAATGGCCAGTTCCATGTGGCAGTGCAGAACCGCCTGCACGTCCGGACGGGCTTTGAGGATTTCCAGGTGCAAGGCCAGTTCGAGCGGCGGCTTGAGACCGCCCTCGACCACATTGCCGTCCATGTCGACGACAAGAATGCGGGACGGATCGAGTTCGGCGCGCGAATCCGTCGCCGATTGAATCATGAAACGGTCGCCCCCGGGCAGCCGGGCCGCGATGTGACCGCTATAATCGAGAATGCCTTCCATGACGAGCATGCGCGTGGCGGCGGCAACCTGTTCTGCCGCGATCGCTTTCGTGTTCTGGCTCATAATTCTTTCTCTGTTGGAGTGGCGAACGGCGGCGCGAACGGGCGCCGCCGTGCAATCCAGCTATTCAGTGGCAATGAACTCGGCCAGCCGCGATGTAACCTCGGGCGGCATTGCGAGGATTTCCTCAACCGTCGCGCGAAGCTGTTCGCCCGACACCGGAATGATCCCGAGATTTTCCTGCGCGGCCGCCGCGATGAATTCGGGATCGGCCACCATTTGGTCGAACGCATCCTGAAGCGCCTTCAGGCGCTCTTCGGGGACGTTCGGAGTGGTGAAGATCGGCCGTCCGATGGCGGTTGGGGCGGACAGCAGGCGCAGGAGCTGCTCGTCATCCTCGTTTTCGGCAAGTTCGAAAAGCAGGGGGACATCAGGCAATTCCGACTCGCGCTGCAAGCCGATCTGCACCAGCACATTGACCAGACCACGCTCCACCCAGCCCAGCGGCTTGACCGAGGCCCAGTTCACCGAACCGCGCCCGTCGACCTCTCCGGACTCCATGGCAAAGTTGATGTCGTTGCCGCCGGGATATCCGGTGATGATCTCAAACTGGGTGCCCAGAAGGGCGTTCATGATCGTGGGATACTGCCAGGAGGTCGATCCGCCCGTTGCGCCGATAGCACTGGGTTGCTCCCGTGCAGCATCGACCGTGTCGATGCCGGAGGTGTGCCAGGTTACCAGAACGTTGTTTTCCATGGCCGGAGAACCGACATAGCCGAATTCGCTGGTATCGAGGGTGATACGCGGATCGCCCATCGCCTGCGACACCGCCAGAGACTGGTCCGACGTGCCCAGAATGGTGCCATCCTGCGGCGCGACGTTGTACATGAAGCTCGCAGCCAGCAATCCGCCGGCCCCGGGCATGTTGCGCGGAACGATCTCGGGATTGCCGGGAATATACTTGCCCAGATGGCGCGCCACGAGTCGGGCATACTGGTCATATCCACCACCGGGCGAATAGCCGATGATCATGTCGATAGACTTGCCGCGATAGAAATCTTCGACGCTATCCTGCGCCCAGACCGGGCTGCCAGCCAATAGTGCCGCCAGGGCAAGCCCCAAGGCTCCGCCCATCCTCACTTGATGTTTCATAAGTCTCCTCCCAATAGGGCAGCGGACGAGATCCACCACCCGATTTCCGAGCGCAGTAGGACGCAACCCGCCGCCTGCGTCAAGAGAAATTATGAAGTAAATCCCTTATTATGAGAAATTATGCAGAAGCCGTGTCATTATGGCAGGCAATCCCGAAAATGGCTGATAACGACTGAACTACATGCGAATCCGGGCGCTCACGCCGACACAGGGCGGCGCCCGCCTGCCCTTTTCATGCCGATAAATCCCGAATGATGGCAAAATGCTGAAGAAGCAGGGACCTTGCAGCCAGGTACTCTGTAAAAAGCAAATCGGCGAGCACACCCCATCGAGGTATGCCCGCCGAAAATCCTCCGCCCTGGATCAGCGCGTTATTTGCTCAGCGCCGTCCCGAGAAATTGACGTGAATGGTCTTTTCCTGGGTAAATTCGAACAGCTCGCCAAGGCTTTCCTCGCGCCCGATGCCCGAGAGCTTGTAGCCTCCGAACGGCGCTCCGGGGAAATGCTTGGAGACATCATTGATCCAGACGTAGCCGGTCTCGACCGCAGCCGCCATGCGGTGGGCTGTGGCGAGATCATGGGTCCAGATCGCGCAGGTGAGTCCCAGATCGAGGGCATTGACCTCGGCAAGCACCTCGTTTTCGTCCGTCCATTTGAGCACCGACAGCACCGGCCCGAAAATTTCTTCCCGCGCGATGCGCATATCGGGAGTGACGCCCGTGAAAACCGTAGGCTCGATAAAGCATCCATCCGCCAGGTCCGGACCTTCGGGGTGCTTGCCCCCGACCAGAAGACTGGCCCCCTCCTCCCTGCCCGCTGCGATGAACGCCATCACGCGGTCATATTGGGTGCGGTTGATGAGAGAGCCCATAGTCGTGGCCGGATCGAGCGGCAGTCCGGGGCGGACCTTTGCGATTCGCTCGGCCACACGGGCAACGACCGCGTCGTGAATGTCCTCGTGCAAGAAGGCCCGGCTGGTGGAGCCACAGCTCTGGCCGCACCAGGTGAAATTCATGCCATCGATCATGGCTTCGGCCACCGCATCCGGGTCGGCATCGGGAAACGCCACCAGTGCGTTCTTGCCGCCCAGCTCCAGCAACACCGGCTTGAGATTGCCCGCCGCAGCCCGCATCACCGCCTTGCCGGTGGGGACGCTGCCGACCAGGCCGATCATCGCCACGTCATTGTGGCTTGAAAGCGCCTCGCCCAGCTCGCGCCCGCCGGTGAGGATGCTGAACGTGCCCGCCGGGAACAGATGGCCGATCAGTTCGGCAAGCTTGAGGCCGGACAGGGACGCCTGCTCCGGCGGTTTGACGATGCAGGCATTGCCCGCTGCCAGCGGCGCGGCCATCCGGCTCGCTGTAAACATGAACGGGTGATTGAACGCAACGATGCGGGCCACGACCCCCCAGGGCTCGCGCTGGGTGAAGGTCAGCGTGCCATCGCGCCCGGGAATGGTGTCGCCCTTCATTTCGGTGACCAGCCCGGCAAAGAAATCGAACCGGTCGGCACCCTGCATGACGTCGGCGCGCACCTTGGTGATCGGGTTACCGCCATCGGCTGCATCGATCAGGGCGAGATCGTCGATATTGGCGCGAATGATGCGGGCCGCCTCGCGCAGGATTTTCGCCCGCTCCAGCGGGGCGACCTTGCGCCATGCGGCAAACCCGGACTTCGCCGCAGCGATGGCGGCATCGGCATCTTCGGCACGACCTTCTGGCACATCGCCAAGCACCTTGCCGGTGGCCGGGTCAGTCGAAACGAAACTGCCTCCCGCGATCGGCGCATGCCAGCCGCCGCCATAAAACAGCGCGCGGTTGGGGATGAGATCAGCAATAAGGGCCCGGTCGACAATCATGGCAGCAATCCGTATTCAAAAACGCGATAAACAAAGAAGTTGGAGTTCCTGATCTGAGCCATCAGGCCAGGAACTCCCGGCGTCGCATTCAAGCGTATTGTTACTGCGCCAGAACGTAGGAGCGGGTCAGATCGATGGCCTCGTCCGAGACATCCATCTGGCTGTGGATCACCTCCTGCAATGCGGCGCCCGACAGAATGTCGAGATCGAGATTGCGCTGAGCTGCCGCTTCGATGAACGCGGGATCGGCGGCCATGGCATCGAAGGCGGCGCGCAGGGCATCGACCCGGTCTTGCGGCACGTCGGGCGTGGTGATCAGTGCGCGCCCGATATCGGCGGCGCCCGCCACGAGGCGGAACATCGCCTGCTCGTCCTCGGTCTCACCCAACTGGCCAATGGCCGGAACATCCGGGAAATCCGGATGCGGAGCCGTCGAAAGCTGCCAGATGACATTGACGATGCCGTCGTTGATCCATTCCGGATTGGAGGATTGCAGCCCGGCCAGCCCGGCCATCATGGCGTCCACCTCTCCGCTCTCCAGAGCCAGACGCGCCGAGGCAACGCCTTCATAGCCCTGGATGATCTTGTATTGCGTGCCTTCGAGATCGTTGAGCATCAGCGGAACGAAGGCCGAAGCCGAGCCCGCGCCGGTGGACGCAAAGGCGACGGGGGTGGTCAGCGTATCGTCAAAGGTTTCGATCCCGGTGGTGTGCCAGGTGATTCCCAACTCGTAATTGGCGGTCATCCGTCCGATGGCATTGAATCGGGCCGCATCGATATTGCCGGGAATTGCGCCGGTGGCGCTGTCCATGGCGACCGATTGCACCACGACACTGAGCGCGGTGCCATCCTTGGGCGCGACAGCATAAAGGTACTGCGCCGCCAGCCGCCCCCCGGCGCCGGGCATGTTCTCCACGATCACATCGGGATTGCCCGGAATGTACTGGCCCAGATAATCAGACGCGAGACGGCCATAGAGATCATAGCCCCCGCCGGGCCCAAACCCGACATAGATGGTGACAGTCTTGCCGCGATAGAAATCGGCCACCGCATCCTGCGCCAGCGCCCCTGAAACCGGAGCGAGCGTGGCGCACAGGCTGACCGCCAGCCCGGCCAATACGCCTCTGCGCGAGGCAAACATAGTCATCGTCATAAATCCTCTCCCTCAAGATTGATTATTGCGCCACGACGTACGGCAGAACCCTGTCGATCACGTCCTGGGGAATATCCATTTGCGCGGCGATTTCCGCTTGCAGGTCAGCGCCGTTCATCGGTTCCAGCAGATAGTTGCGCTCTTGTGCCGCCGCGACGAAATCCGGATCGGCCACCATTGCGTCGAAGGCAGTCCTGAGCATCTCGACCCGATCATCGGGAACATTGGGGGTGGTGATCAGAGCCCGCCCGATTTCGGCCGCACCCGAGACCAGTCTCAGTGCTGCTCGGTCAATGTCGGTATTACCCAATTCTGCAACAGCCGGAGCGTCAGGAACCAATTCGTGGCGTCGCAGGCCCAACTGCCAGACCACGTCGACCACTCCGCTGGGAATCCACTCCGGGCGCGAAGCCGTCATGCCGGCAATACCCTGCATGGCGCCATCCACTTCACCGGTTTCCAGCGCCATCATCGCGGCATTGGCACCCTGATATCCCTGAATGACATTGAACTGGGTCCCGATCATGTCGTTGAGCATCAGGGGAACGAAGCTCGATGCCGATCCCGCACCGGTCGAAGCAAAGCTGATCGGCGTTTCCATGATTTTTTCGAGCGTATTGGCCTCGACATTGTTCCAGACCATGCCCAGCTCATACTCGGTGGTCATCCGTCCGATAGCGAGAAAATCGCGCGCGTCGACCTCGCCGGGCAAGACGTTGAGCAGACTGTCAAGCGCCATCGACTGTACCGGCACGCTCAGCGCAGTGCCATCCTGCGGCGCAACGGCGTATAGATACTGCACCGCAATTCGTCCCCCGGCGCCCGGCATGTTTTCGACAACTACGTTGGGATTGCCGGGGATATGACGGCTCAGAAATTCCGAAACCAGCCGCGCATAGACGTCGTAGCCCCCGCCGGGCCCAAACCCGACATAGATGGTGACGGTCTTGCCGCGATAGAAATCGGCCACCGCATCCTGCGCCAGCGCCCCTGCAACCGGAGCGAGCGCGGCGCACAGGCTGAGCGCCAGCCCGGCCAATACGCCTCTGCGCGAGGCAAACATAGTCATCGTCATAAATCCTCTCCCTCAAGATCAGTCAGTGCGGCCATTTGGCCCTTCGCTAGCCCTTGGCCTCCGGCGTCAGCGCGGCAACCAGCGATTCCGGATAACTCGCGTCGGTGATCACCTCGACCACCGCCACCCGGCCCGCTTTCACTTCGGCAACCGCCTTGGAAAGCGCCGCCGACAAATCATCGAGCGTTTCGACCGGGCCGAACCCCGAGCAGCCTTGGGCCGTGGCCATATCGGCGATGGCGATGGCCGGATCGCTCATGCGCATGCCGATCCACTTGTTGGCCACTTCCCGCCCCCGCATCCGGGCGACCTTTTCCTGATGCACTTCGTCGTTGAAAAACGAACGGTTGTTAGCGACCACGATCAGCAACGGAATGCCGTAATGCACCGCCGTCCACAGGGCGGTGACGCCCATGAGGAAATCACCGTCGCCACACACCGCTACCGCGATCCGGTCCGAACCGATTTCGCGCAGTCCAAGCGCCGCGCCAACCGCATGGCCGGGCCCCGCCCCGATGCCACCGCCACCATCCGACCCCAGATAATCGAGCGGATGGGCGAAGGGCCAATACCCGCCATCCCAGGACAGGGTGACATGGGTGAGAGAGGTTTTTTCACCGTCCAGCGCATGGCGCAGGGCCAGCGCAATCTGCTCGACGCTGAGCGCACCCTGTTGTGCAGGAACGGGCGGCACCGGCACGGTGGGGACCTGTGCAGCCGGTTGCGCTGCACCAAGTCGCGTAGCCAGAGCCGCGGTGAACGCGTCCGGATCGCAATCGAGCGTCAGATCAGCCAGCGGGTGGGCCTGATGGTCCATCGACCAGCCATTGTGAATATGCCGGTCGAGCCCGACGCGGATCACCGTGCCCTTGGGCCCTTGCGCTCCAAATGCGACCGTCAGCGCGCCATGCAGATCGACCCAATCGAGCGCGATCACCAGATCGGCCTGTTTGAGAACCGCCAGCGTTTCAGCGCCCCGTCGACCGCGCAAATCACCGGCATAAGACGGATGCGTGGTAGGGAACGCCGTCGCCACCTTGAGATCGGTAATGACCTTGGCGCCCATAGCTTCAACCAGGGCGATGCGCTGCGCCCAGGCCGCTTCATCGCGCGAGACGCGACCGGCCAGAACCACCGGCGCTTTTGCCGCCGCAATCAGTCCCGCGATCTCATCGAGGGTTTTCGCATCGACACCCGAGCGCGGCGGTTGCACGAACCGTGCCGTGTCGGCACGGGACATCTCTCCGCTCAACTCCGCTTCCTGCATCGCGGAATCGAAATTGATATAAACGGGTCCCTTGGGCGCGCTGTCCGCCAGCCAGGTGCCGCGCAGCAAGGCTTCGCGGGCGGCGGCGGGCGAAGCGGGCTGATCGTCCCATTTGACATAATTGCGCACCAGCGCGCCCTGATCGGCAGCAGTGTGAATCCAGTCGATCCACGGGCGGCGCTTGTCGGCATCGACCGGCCCGGTCGCGCCCAGTACCAGCACCGGCATGCGATCGCACCACGCGTTGAAGATCGCCATGGTAGCGTGCATCAGCCCGACATTGGAATGCACCGCCGCGGCCATCGCTTTGCCGGTGACCTTGGCATAGCCATGGGCAATGGCCACCGCATGCTCTTCATGCAGGCACAACAGCATGCGCGGATCGGCATTGCCCAGATAGTTGACCAGACTGTCATGCAGCCCGCGAAAGCTCGCGCCCGGATTGAGCGCGATATAGCGAATATCGAGATCGCGCAGGGTCTGGGCGATGACGTCCGAGCCAAAGCGCGGCGCATTCTCAGTTGCGCCTTCCGGCTGCTCGACTCGATTGAGCGGCATGTCCGAACGCCCCATGTCCGCGGTCACCCTTCGGCCCCGATCTGGCGCGGCTCGATGCCGGCCTGGCGGCACCAGTATTCCCAGGCGCGGTTGTAGCCCTCGCCGGGCTTGGCATCAGCCAGGCGCGACTGAATCTTGTCGATCTCGCCATCGGTGAGGAACGTGATCGGCCCCAGAGCGGCGGCCTGAATTTGAAGATTGGCGTTCACTTCGAGATAAACCGCCGTATAGACCGCCTCGCGGATGGACGCGCCAACCACAGTCGAGCCATGCCCGCGCATCAGCGCGCTGCGGCCATCGGCGAGCACCCCGGCAAAATCCCGGCCCATCGCCTCATTGGAGATCAAAAGATTGGTATCGCCGAACGCGGTCTGGGCGTCCCACACCGGCACCTCGTGGCCGATGGTTGCGCAGCTGTGGACAACCGGACGCAGCTTGGCGGGGGTGATGGTGAAGGGGATGACGCTGCGCGAATGGCTGTGGATTACCGACTGAACGTCCGGGCGCGCCTCATAAAGACTGCCATGAATGAACCGCTCCAGAAACGGCTTGCGCGTATCGCCACCCACCGGCGTTCCATCGAAGGTGAACTCCATGATGTCCTCGCGCTCGACCAATTGCGGCGCCTTGGCACAGGAGAGGAAATAGGCCTGCGGATTGTCCGGGTTGCGCACGCTGATATGGCCGAATGCGTCGCAAACGCCCTGCGAGGCCAGAATGCGGTTAGCCGCGACCATGTCTTCGAGAAGATTTTCATGCGCCGACACTGCACCATCCTCCTGTCGTAATGCATGGAAGGCCCCTTTTCAGGACGCTCCCAACTGTGCTGACAAAGCTATTGCTATGCGACAATGGATGTCAATAAATTTGTTACAACAATCCCACAATCTGCGAATTTGGCCGAAATTGGCGAAAATCGCTCGCGACGGCCCACCCCCGATTGATCCGGCAGCGACAACAGCAAGGAAAAGCAGGAAAGGGGCCAGAATACGATTCGGCGGGGCGAACCCGAAGAGATCCGGGCGGCAGGGAACGGGGATGGACGCCAGAGCCTCCAGCACCCGGCGCGGCCTTGCATGTCACGCCGACGTGATCGAACGCCGGGCAAGAAAACGCCGAAAGCCGGCGCAACCAGACCGGAAACCGGGAACTACTCCAGAGATTTAGAGATGATTCTCGCGCAGAACTGAACACGCTCGGCGACCGATTCGACCTTTTCCGTGGCCATGCCGATTTCGGGCAAAGTCAGCGACAGACTGCCGATGATCTCGTTCTTGCCGTCAAAGATCGGCGCAGCGATGCCGGTGACCCCTTCGGTCACCTGCCCCTCCGTCTGCACCCAGCCTTTCTGGCGGAACCGCTTGAGGGTTTCGCGCACGCTGGCAAGCGTGTCACCAAGCTCCGCCTCCTTGAATTCCTCGGCCTGCTCCTCATAAAGCCTGGTGAGCTGATAGGTGGAGAAATGGGCCAGGATCGCCAGCGATGCCGCCCCTTGCAGCAGGGGCCGCGCCTTGCCGCGCTCATAGGTCGAGCGGAACTGGCTGGTGCTGGTTTCCTGATGTACGCACAACACCTTATGCTTGTAGCGCCGGCATAAAAGCGAGATGCACGAATAGCCCGTAACCAGCTCGTTCATCACCGGACGCGCCACATGAATCAGCGGATCGGTGGTCACGATCTGGTAATCGAGCTCGATCACCCGCGGCCCCAGCGTATAGCCGCGCCCGGGGAACGTAGTGAGAAACCCGGCGTCGGTCAGGGTCTTGAGATAGCGGTAAAGCGTAGAGCGCGAGTAGCCCAGCTTCGCGTACATCGCATCGAAGCTCCATTCCGGATGCTCAAGATCGAACAGATCCAAAACGCTCAACATTCTCTCGTGACTGAGCACTATGCACCCCCTTTATCGACGCGGCTTCGGAACGTCCGTAACGCGATCGTCCCGTTCAGGAATCCCGCTTCCCGCACCCCTTCCCTATAGTACGCCCCCCTGTTTGCCTCAACGTCTTGCGCAATCAGGCCCGAAAAGACACGGCCTGCAGCCGTTAAATTGCAACCTGTCGCATAAAATGAGATTTTTATGATTTCTAATTGACGCATGCACTCCCTCATTCTAGGTTGCCGTCACGCAAACAAGACCGAACAGGTGGGAGAGCATGAATACGCAGGTACTCATCGTGGGCGCAGGGCCAGTCGGGCTGACGCTGGCCATCGATCTGGGAAAGCAGGGCATTGACTGCATTCTGATTGAAAAGAAGGAAGCGCCCGAGTTTCTGCCCAAGATGGAGCGCTGTAACGCGCGCACCATGGAGATTTATCGCCGTCTGGGCATCGCCGGGCAGATCCGCGCCGCCGGGCTGGATGGCGATGTGCCCATGGACGTCTATGTGGTCACCAAGATGACCGAGCCGCCGCTGCTGCGCCTCGAATATGATTCCGTGAACGCGGCCACCGCAGAGATCGCGGCGAGCGAAACCACAGCGCTGCCCGCCGAATCCTATCAGCTGGTCTCCCAGTACACGCTGGAGCCGCTGCTCAAATCGGTGGCCGAGACCCTGCCGTCGGTGCGGGTGATGTATGGCACCGAATTCGAGTCCTTTACCCAGGACGAAACCGGGGTGACGACCACCGTGCGCCGCGCCGATGGCGAGGTCCTCACCATCCGCTCCGCCTATATGGCCGGCTGCGATGGTGGCGCCAGCCGGGTGCGCAAGGCGCTCGATATCTCCCTGCGCGGCGAGGGCAACATTCTCCAGCTGCGTCAGGCGCTCTATCGGTGCGACGAGCTGTTCGACCGCCTGCCCCTGGGCGATGGCCCCGGCCATGGTCGCCACTATCACGTGGCCGACAACCAATCCTCGTTCCTGATCATGCAGGATTCAACCCGCCACTGGACCCTGCACGCCGTCGTCGAAGACGACGCCGCCATGGCCACCCAGTTCGAAAAAGTGGTCGGCACCCCGGTCGATTACGAAATGCTCTATGTCGGCGAGTGGAAGCAGAACCTGCTGCTGGCCGACCGCTATGGCGAAAACCGCGTGTTCCTTGCCGGAGACGCCGCGCATCTGGTGATCCCCACCGGTGGGTTGGGCATGAATACAGGGGTTGGCGACGCCATCGACCTGTCGTGGAAGCTTGCCGCCATCCTGCAAGGCTGGGGCGGCCCCAAACTGCTCGAAAGCTATGAGATAGAGCGCCGCCAGGTCGGCGATCGCAATATCGGCGCATCGCGCTACGCCTCATTGGGCCGGCGCAAATGGCGCGGGCAGTGGAAGCCCGGCTTTGACGATGAGACCGCCGAAGGCGAGGCCCTGCGCAACAACCTGGCCGCAGTGGCCGATGTCGAACAGCGCAAGACCAACGAGATGATCGGCGCCGAACTTGGCTATCGCTATATCGACAGCCCGCTGATCTGGGATGAGCCGGGCGGACCCGAACAGCGGTTCCGCACCTATGATCCGACCGCCTGGACCGGTGTGCGCCTGCCCAACTGCTGGGTCCGTCCCGGCGTTGCCATGCAGGACCTTGTGGGTCGCACCTTCGCCGTGCTGCGCATGGGCCCCAAGGTGGAAGACGTCGATGCCATCGTCGAAGCGTTCCGCCAGATCGGCGCGCCGATCACCGTGATCGACCTGCCCGAGGATCGGTTCCGCGACCTTTACGGCCGCAACTATTTTCTCGTGCGTCCGGACCTGCATATCGCCTGGCGCGGCAATCAGCTGCCCGCCGATCCGCAAAAGCTTGCGGCGCTGGCAACGGGTTACGCCGTCGACACCATGGCGCGCTTCCACGCCGCCTGAGTCTTTCACAATCCGCCATATCGGGGGCCCGCCAGAAGCGGGCCCTTTTTGTTTGCCATATAAGTGGGAGCTGGGCGCTTACGGACGGAATATCTCCACGATGTCCGACCGGCTTCCGCCCGCGGTCGGCGCGCCCATCAGGGTATGGATCTCGCCCTCATATGCTATCGCTCCAAAACCGTGTCGCGCGGTGGGCATCGACGCCATGGCTTGCCAGCTGTCGGCAACCGCATCGTAAGCCTCGACGGTATCGAAGGTCATGGTCCGGGTTTCCCCGCCGAAAATATAGGCAATGCCATCCAGAAACGCCGCCGCAACTCCGCTGCGCGCCGTCGGCATCGGAGCGCCGCTTTGCCAGTTGTCCGATTGCGGGTCGTAGATTTCGACAGTGGCGAGGTTGAAGGCCGGATCGCCATTGATTCGCCCGCCGATCGCGACAATCTTGCCGTCGAGTGCGACGACTCCCAGATGATCCCGCAGCGTGGGAAGCGGCGCCGCCACCTGCCAGACATCGGCGGCGGGATCATAGACAAAATGGGCGGGAACGTTGACGCCGCCCGAAGATGAGCCTCCGATCAGGTGGATGCGGCCATCAAGAACCGCCGCGCCACCCGCTGCAAGCGGTGCTGGCAAGGGCGCGCGCTCTGCCCATGTGCCTGTAGCGATATCGAGCGCACGCAGCCGATCACTGGCCCGCCAACTGCCATCATAACCGCCCGCCACATAGAGAACCCCATCCAGCGCCGCCGCCATCGGGTGGTGGACATGGGCTTCCAGGTCCGGGCCGATGGCCCATTGCCCGGTCGCCGCATCGTAAATGAGGATTTCGGTTGCGTCGATATAATCGCCCACCAGATAGGCGCGCTCGCCTTCCGCGGCGACGGCCATCTCCGATCGAGGTTGCGGCCCCTCCGATCCATTCCGCCAGGCTCCTGCGCCCTCCTCCGCGATCGCTGTAAACGCTCCGGCGAACGATGCCAGCAGCGTGACCGAGACAAGCACGGCATTCCGAATCGGACGGCAGGACAATCTGGCTTGGCGGCTGTTCATGAAATCCGATCCAACCCGACATTTCGGCGCACGGCGCTGACTGTTGCATCATAGCGGAAATGCCGGAATTCTGAAACCAGCCAATGGTAAACAATTGATATAGACGGCCTTTTGCCTCCCCAAGGGGCCCGTTCGGCATATACATTTTGTTATTATACTTTAGTATGATCGTTCTGCTTGGCGGCCAGCCCTGTTCCGCCACCAAAAATGGATACGGGACGTGAAAAGGGCTGATTTTCCCCGTTTCACAGCCACAACAGGCTACCATTTCAAAAACGGCTTCCGACCAGCGCTTTCATTCCGGTAACAGGGCCTGCGACAGCTTGACTTTGCTGGCGCGGCACGGTTCACTCGCACCTCACAATGTAACGTGTTGTCGCGCTGTCATTGTGACACATGGCAACCCCCTGCCAAATCTGCCCCCCACACGGCGTGTCATACTCCCCCTTTGGCGCGCCGCGCATATGAATTGAAGGAAATGACAATGTGGAAACACGCTGGCCCGGGCTCCTTTGCTCGTAATGCGCTGGCCGCCGTCGGTGTAGCCGCCTTGCTTGCGACCTCCGCGCTTGCTGCCAACGCCGCTGCCGCAAATGACGCCGAACTCACCATTTTCGATGGCGTTTATACCGACGAACAGGCCGATCGCGGCAAGGATATGTTTGCATCCGATTGCGCGGCCTGCCATGGCAATACCGCGCGCGGCGGACCTGGCTCGCCCGGTCTGATAGCCTTTACGCTCGATAGCAAATACGCCGACCAGCCCCTGTCTGCATATTGGGACTTCATGGTTCACAATATGCCCCCGGGCAATGCCGGCTGGTTCACCGATCAGGAATACGCTGACATCACAGCGTACCTGCTGCAGCTGCATGGTGCTCCAGCAGGAGAAAATGAACTCGAAGGCACTGAGGAAGCGCTTTCGCAGATCATGATCGTGCCGACACCCTAACAATCGGTCACCGATATCACTGGCTTTGCGTCGGACGACGGGCTTTGCCATGTCCGACGCACTGAAATCTAACGTGTAGGAAGGGAAGGGACAAATATGTCTTCCAATCTGTTGAGGATGGTTCTTGCGGGAACCACTGCACTGGGGCTGCTTGCGACCCCGGCGCTGGCCCAGACGCCGATCGGCGATCTGGCGCCCGTCACCGATGAAATGCTCGCCAATCCGGCGGCAGGTGACTGGCTGGCCTATGGCCGCGCCGTCGACAACTATCGCTTCAGCCCGCTGGACCAGATTTCCGACGAAAACGTCGGTCAGCTGCAGATGGTCTGGTCGCGCGGCATGGAGCCCGGCCCGGTCCAGGTTTCGCCGATTGTCTATGACGGCATCATGTTCCTCGCCAACGCCGGCGACGTGATCCAGGCGCTTGACGCCGTGTCCGGCGACCTGATCTGGCAGTATCGCCGCCGCCTTCCCGATACCACAACGCTGCATTCGCTCGGCGATCGCAAGCGCGGTATCTCGATCTATGGCGATCATCTGTATTTCGTGAGCTGGGATAACCACCTCGTCGCGCTCGACATGAAGACCGGCCAGTTGGCCTGGGAAATCGATCGTGGCCAGGGCGACGAGCAGGTCACCAACACCTCCGGTCCGATCGTGGCCAATGGTGTGATCATCGCTGGTTCGTCGTGCCAATACTCGGCGTTCGGCTGCTTTATTTCCGGCCATGACGCTGAAACCGGTGAAGAACTCTGGCGCAACACCTTCATTCCCCGTCCGGGCGAAGAAGGTGACGAAACCTGGGGCAACGACTACGAAGCCCGCTGGATGACCGGCGTCTGGGGCCAGATCACCTATGATCCGGAACTCGACCTCGTTTACTACGGCTCAAGCGCGGTTGGCCCGGCTTCCGAAACCCAGCGCGGCACCCCCGGTGGCACGCTTTACGGAACCAACACCCGCTTTGCAGTTCGCCCTGCAACCGGTGAGATCGTTTGGCGTCACCAGACCTTGCCCCGCGACAACTGGGATCAGGAATGCACGTTCGAGATGATCACGGCCACCACTGACGTGAACCCGAGCGCCGACATGGATGGCCTGCTGGCCATCGGTGCCAATGCTTCGGGCGAAGCCCGTCGCGTTCTGACCGGCGCGCCGTGCAAGACCGCCACCATGTGGCAGTTCGACGCCGAAACCGGAGAGTTCCTCTGGGCTCGCGATACCGCCTATCAGAACATGATCGAAAGCATCGACGATCAGGGTGTCGTGACGATCAACGAGGACACCGTCCTCACGGAGATCGGCGTCGCCTACGAGCATTGCCCGTCGTTCCTCGGCGGTCGTGACTGGCCCCCCTCGGCCTTCAACCCCAACACCGGCATCTACTTCCTGCCGCTCAACAACAGCTGCCAGGTTTCGACGGCACGCGACAACGAGCCGACCGCGCTCGACGTCTATAACGTCGATTCCCAGTACAAGCTGCCTGAAGGCGTGACCGACGCCGGCCGTATCGATGCTATCGATATCGCTACCGGTGAGACCGTCTGGAGCTGGTCGCAGCCCGCGGCACAGTACTCGCCGGTGATGACGACCGCTGGCAACCTGCTGTTCACTGGTGGTGGCGACCGCTACCTCAAGGCGTTCAACGCCGAAACCGGTGACCTGCTGTGGCGCTCGCGCCTCGGTGCGGACGCTTCGGGTCACGCTGTGACCTACGAAGTGGACGGCCGTCAGTATGTGGCGATCCCTGCTGGTCCTGCCGGCTTCTCGCGCAACCTGATGCCCGCTGGTCTCGATATCGACCAGGGTGCTTCGAGCGGTGCGATCTACGTCTTCGCCCTGCCTGAGCAGTAAGACTTTAAATCCGGCTCCAGCGGTACGCCGCTGGAGCCATTGCCTTTAATGCGTTTCCGACGCGCTGAGAGGATGCCGCCTGTGTATCGGACTGTTCTGCGCTCTTTGATCGTGTCTCTTGCCATTACCGGTGCGGCAACGCCCGGATACGCCCAGCAGGATATCGATTTCATCCCGCGCGAATTGTACGACGAGCGGATGCGGCCGGAAGGCAATACCCTTACCTTCTGCATCAATCCCCTCGGTGTCCTCGCCGATTTCGAGCGCGATTTCGCCCAAACCATCGGCGATACGCTGCTGACCGACGTTTCCTTTTACGAGATCAAGGCCAATGACTGGCCGAGCAAGCCCTTGCCGTTCGATTATCGTATCGTTCTGGGCGAAGATCAGATGTTCATCATGCTGGCGCAGGAATGCGACGGCTTCATGGGATTTTTGCTCTCGGCCAGCAATCCCACCTGGATGACCCTCACCCGCCCCTACCTCAGCGCCAGAACCGTTCTGGTGCGCAAGGATGGTGATGCAGCGCTGGAATCCCTGCCATTCGGCGACACCGTCGGGGTGCGGATGATGGCGGCGGGAGACAACCGGCTCATCCAGTACCTGGGCGCCCAGCCGGAAGGCCGGACCTGGCGGCGGACCCCTTATCCCGATAACGAGCTAATGTTCAGACGCCTCGATGACGGCACCATCAGCGCCGGGCTGATCTGGGAGTATGGCCTGTTCGGCGCGACGGACGGCGACCCCGCTGCAGCGGGATTGAGCTATACCTACGCCCTCCCCTTTCCCATCGATCCCATCGAAATCGGCATTGCCACCCGGGCCGAGGATGGGTATCTCAACGGCATGTTGTCCGATGCTATCGCGGCACTGGTCGAAGACGGTACAGTAGAGGACCTGCTGCGCCAGCACGGTCTGACTGCCGCATCGGAACAATAAATCCCGGCCACAAGGCGGGAATAGGCAAGACAAGGTTCGGACCATGTTCGATCTGAGCTTTCTCCAGATTGTATCGCGCGCCATCGGAGCGATCATCGTTTTGAGCTTCATGGGCTTTGCCGTGGCGCTCACGGCGCGCGCGCTGGGCGACAAGGGCCCCGTCTATGACCGCAAGCTGACCCTCAACCCGTTCGTCCATGTCGATCCGCTGGGGTTCCTCGCGTCGATCCCTGTGCGCACTGGCTGGATTCGCCCCATCCAGATCGATCCCGCATCCTGCAAAGGCGGGCGCGTTGCACCTGTTATCGTTGGCCTTGTCGCCCTATTGGCCGTTTTCGCCCTTGGCCGCATCCTTCCCCTTGCCCTGCCATGGGTTGCCACCTCCTGGCCGACCAGCAGCGCCGCCTTCGTCGATGCGACCATCCGCATGACAGCCGATATCGCCGCCTGGACGATTGCGCTGAACCTGCTGCCTTTCCCGCCGCTGATCGGGGGCTATCTGTTGCAGGCCGTCGCGCCCTCCGCCCATGCGTGGATGGTCAAGCGTCACTTCTACATCTCGATCGCCCTCGCCGCCGTCCTGATCCTTGCCCATCGCACCCCCGCGCTTTCGGTCCTTGGCGACACGGCGCGTTTGCTCGGCGCGCGTTGACCCTTGGCCAACGTCACCGCCCCCCACGATCCGATTATCGAACTGCTCGACGCCGTCATGCGGCGGCGGCGCATTCGCGCGGCGCTCCGGGTTGGCGTTGCCGGATTGATCGGCGGGTTGGCGCTGTTGGTCGCCGGCTTGGCATCCAACCATCTTGGCTGGTTCGCTGCCGATCCGATGCAAGCTTTCGCCATAGGGCTTGTGGTAGCGGCGTCGTTTGCCGGTTTGGTCATTGCCAGAACCGCGCCAACCGAACTGGCAACGGCCTTTGCCATCGACCGCACCGAGAATTTTCGCGAAGCCTACGGCACCGCCGTCGAACTGATCCGCAAGCCGGGCGGCCAGACCAATCCGGTTGTTGCCGAGTTCTTTGATCGGATACGGCGCACAGTTGGCCCGAGCGCGCCCGACCGGCTGGTCCGCCTGGTTACCCCTGGTCTCACACTGGCCCTGATTGCCGCCTTGCTACTTGGCGGTGCGGCGTGGGGACTGGCGCGTATGCCCGTTCCGGACAGACCTGCCCTTGCGCTTGAGCAACTGGTCGAGCCCGATCCGCTCACCGCTGAAACCGTCGCAGCCCTCGCCGAACGGCTGGCCGAAGATGCGGAGCGGCGCGACGATTCCCTCCTCGCAGCCATCGCCAACGAATTGGCCCAGAGAGCCGAGGCCGCTGGCAGCAGCGATCTTTCCGATGCCCTCGCCAGCGACGTGGACGACCTGCTCTCACAAGCCGCAGCGGCCTATGGCGATGCCGTTCCCGATTGGCTGGCCAACCCTTCCGGTTCGAGCCTCGACGAGGAGGCGTCAGAAACCGCCGAAGCCGTCCCCGGCATGCCCACCGGCCCACTTGACCCCACCAGAAGCCGCAATGATGTGCTGGCGTCCGAGCAGGGCCCCGGCCTCTATGAAGCGCGGCCCGAACTGGCCGAAATGTTTGCCGACCGCAACGCCGACGAAACTCTGGCCAGCGGTGCGGTGACCTCCAGCGCCGAAACACCTCTCGATCTGGGCGGCAGTTCTTCCGGCGATATGCCGCAACTGATGCAGCCAGACGAACTCCAGTCGATCGGCAGCATTCCGGTTGGCGCGGCGCTCGACTCCGGACGCGGGCTGTCCAACGCCGCCGGGCTCGGCCAGGAGGACTTCCAGATCGACGATGCCTTCGCCCATCTCGACGCTGCTCCGGGCGAGGATATGACTGTGAGCGCGGAAACGCAGGCTGGGGGCAGTCGTATCCGCATTGATATGGTGCCGGAAACCAGCGACGCCGCCGTCGCCGGGGCGGCCAACGCCATTGCTCCCGGCGCAGGCCATGGAACAGCTGGTTCCACCGCCCGGGATTACGTTCCTGCCAACGCCCGAGAAATAGCCGCCCGCTATTTCGAACGCGCCGCACAATAGACGAGGCGCCAATGTTGGGCTTTTCCGCACCCTTGTTCGGTCTTCTTGCGCTCGCCGCAGGGCTGTTGTGGCTCCTGCACAGCCGCCGGAAATACCGCGAGATCGTTCCCAGCCTTACGCTATGGCGTGAACTTGTCGACGAAGCGCGCCCGCGCGCCCGCGCCCGCCTCGTTCCGCCGCTGACGCTGCCCTTCTTGCTGCAACTGGCGGCCATCCTGCTTCTGGCCGCAGCGCTTGCCCAGCCCTACTGGGGCGATCGCACCACCCCCGACCATCTGGTGGTGGTGCTCGACACCGGCGCCTCCATGCAGGCGCAGCAGGACGGCTCCCCGCTGTTCGACATTGCCCGCGAAGCCGTCGTCTCGGAGTTCGGCAACAACTGGCGGGCGACGCCCAGCCGCGTGTCGGTCATCAGCGCCGGGCAGCAGCCAGCCTATATCGCGGCCCGCCGGGTCTGGTCGGATACTGCCCTTGAGAACGGCCTCAACGCTGCACGCCTCACCGATGGACCTGCCGACTGGGCCGGTGCGCTCAATCTGGTACCGAGGGTGATCTTTGAGGACGAAACGACCGAAGTCCTGATCGTGTCCAGCACACATCTGGACGAGACGACCCTGCAACGGCTACCCGATATCACCGTCTCCCAGCGCATCTTCCCTGCCCCGTCCGACAACTCGGCAATCAGCGGCACGCTTTCGCTCATCGACGCTGCGGAAAATCGCTGGGACTTCGCTGGCACCGCGCGCCTTGCTGAAGGCCGCGACGACCTCGCCATCACCATCCAGTATGCCGCTGACAGCTCGCGCACCCCGCTTACCTGGGAGACGATCTCCGTAACCGCTCCGGATGACCCCGGCGAGGCCGTTCCCTTCACAAAAGAACTTGAGTTCCCCGGCCCGGGTATCGTCACCGCTTTTATCGGTCCTGACAGCAATCCGCGCGACAATCGCCTGCGCTTCGTGGTTGAACCCGCTGCCGAACAGCTCAACGTCCTCTATGTGGGTGACGGCCAGCAGCACGTGCTGCGCGCGCTCGACGCGGTTGGCGGCGTGCAGATTTTCCGCCACGATGACCTCAGCGCCGCAACAGACGGCTACGATCTGGTGATCACCGATGGCGCAGAGTTTCTTGCGGCCGCGCCCACCAATTCGCTCTCCATCGTCGTCGGCGACACGATCCTCGCCGATCCCGATCCGGACCAGTGGGACACCGCCCATCCCCTCTCGCGCGATATCGACTGGACGGCGTTCGACATCACTACCGCCAGCGGGCTTGAGCCTGTGGACGGGGAAACGATCATCCTCGCCGCCCGTGGCGTGCCGTTGATCACGGCACGCACCACCGAGGCCGGTCGGCAGGTGCGGATCGGGTTTGATCCTGCCGATTCGAACTGGCCACGCATCAGCGCCTTCCCGGTCTTCGTCGCCAACCTGATCGACTGGATGGGCCGCACGCCGGGCACTGTGCCCGCGTCCAGTTGCACCGCAGGTCAGGCCTGCCTCATCGACGCGCGACTGCTGGGCCAAAGCCTGCTCAATCTCGAAGCGCCCGCCGCACCCTCCGCTACCGTCTCCCATGATGGTTTCGTGCCCCAGCAGGCCGGACTGTTCCGCGTCGGCCAGGGGACGACCACGCGCCTGATCGCCGTCAATCCCGCGCCCCGGGCCCCGGTAACGCCCCCGGCAACGCCGGAGTCATCCGCAGGCGCATGGCCAGAAGGCTTGGCCCCGTGGCTGATCGCCGCCGCATTGGCCGTGCTGCTTGTCGAGGCGATCGTGTGGTCACGCTCGACGCCACTCCTGTCCCGCCCTTCAGCCCTGCGCATCATCACGCTGGCCATGCTCGCCGCTGGCTTGTTCAATCTGGCGTGGCCATGGATCGAGCGCACCGGACAAACGGTCCTCATCATCCCCGGCCTCGATCAATTGTCCGAAAGCTCGACTGGAAGAGTAACGCTGACAGCAGGCACAATCGCATCCGGTCCGGATGGTACAGTTCTGGCCGATATCGGGTCGGAAACATCCATCGACGCCAGCCCGCTGCGCCTCACCCACACCGCCGCCGCCATCGAACTGGCCGCAGCCATGCTCGATGATCCCGCCACCGGCCACATTGTCCTTGCCGGCGACACCTTGCCCCTGCCATCGGTGGGAGCCAGCCTGGCTGCGCGCGGCATCGTGGTCGATTATCTGGTCTCGCCGCAACTCGATGAAGCCGAGATTCAGGTTGGGCGCATGGACCTGCCCGCGAAAGTCCTGCCGGGCGAGACGGTGCCGGTCACCGCGCTGGTCCATTCCAACAGCCCGCAATCTGTCACCATGACGCTGAGCGCCAACGGCGAGCGTCTGGCCGACCAGCAGATCGATCTCGACCAGGGCCAGAACCGCATCGAGGCCGTGCTGCCCGCCATCGAAGAAGGCGAAAGCTTCGTCGAATTCAGCCTCGCCGCCGCCGACCGCTTTCCGCAAAACGACGCGCTCGGCCAATTGATCGCCGCCGCGCCCAGCCGCCCCATCGCCATCGTTTCCGCCGACCCCGCCCATGGCGAAGCCCTGGCCAACCTGCTGGACGATCAAGGCCTTGAAGCGACGCCGCTCGTCCCCCGCCGGGCGCCCTACTATCTCAAGGACTGGCTGGAATACGGCGCGGTGATCCTGCTCAACACGCCCGCGCTCTCGCTCAACACCTTGCAGCAGACCCTGCTCGAAACTGCGGTTCGTGACCACGGGATGGGCCTGCTGCTGCTGGGTGGTCCCAACAGTTTCGGCCCCGGCGGTTATTTTGGCACCGCGCTGGAGGCCATGTCGCCCCTTTCCAGCCGCGTGCCACAGGATGCCCCCGAGGTGGCCATGGTGTTCGTGCTCGACCGGTCGGGCTCGATGCAACAGCCGGTCGGCGAAGGCACCCGTCTCGACGTCGCCAAGACCGCGACCGTTGCGGCTACTGAGTTGCTCAACCCTCAAAGCCATGTGGGCATCGTGGTGTTCGACGCCGAAGCGCGCACCCTGATGCCCCTCACACGACTGGCGGACGATCCGCAGGCCGTCGAGCAGGCCCTTGAAAAGTTCGATGCTGGCGGCGGCACCTCGATCTATCCGGGTCTCGTCGAGGCCTATTCCATGATCCGCGGGTTCGACGCCCCCGCCAAGCATCTCGTCGTCATGACGGACGGGCTGAGCCAGCCGGGCGACTTCCCCGGCATCATTTCGCTCCTGCGCGCTGAAGGCGTCACTGTCTCGGCTGTCGCCATCGGCGAACGCGCTGATTTCAACGTGGCGCAGACCATCGCCGAACTGGGTGGCGGTTCCGCCCACGTCACCGCTGATTTTGCCGCGCTTCCGGCGATCCTGTCTCAGGAAGCGATGCTGCTTGCCTCTCCGATCGAAGAGGGCGTGACCCGTCCGCGCTGGACCGATACCAGCGCCGCGTTCCTCAGCAATCTGCCACCATCGCTGCCGCCGTTGGGCGGATTCGTCGGCACTACCGCCAAGCCCGAGGCGACCCTTGCCATCACCACCACCGATGCAGAAGGCCGCGACATGCCGATCCTGGCGCATTGGCGCTATGGCAATGGCCTTGTTCTGGCGCTCGCCACCGACGCCACCGGCCCCTGGTCCGGCGCGTGGCAGGCTCTCCCGCAATACGGGGCGCTCTGGGCTGATATCCTGCGCCAGTTCCAGCCGCAGACGCCCCGTCCCGGCCTCTCGCTCGCCACAGAGGGCGACGGCGAATATCTGCGCCTGCACCTCAGCGCGCTCGATGAAACCGGATTGCCGCTATCCGGCCAGTCGCTGCTGGCCTCGGTCACCGCCCCCAATGCCGAGATCGCACAGATCGTCCCGCTGGTCGAAACCCGCCCCGGCAGCTATGAAGCGGCGAGCGCCCTTGGCGCGACGGGCCGTTACGCCATTTCCATCGCCCGCGCCCCCGATACCGAACCGCTTGAGAGCGCCTATTACCACTCTTACGATGCGGGCTATGATTTTACTCGCACCGGCGGAGCCTCCGCTCTCGCACAAGCCACCGGCGGCAGGGCGCTTGAGCCCGGTGACCTCGCCGCAAGCACGGGCTATCGCATGATCTGGCAGGCCAACTGGCCGCTTTGGACCCTGCTTGCCTTCGCCTTTTTACTGATCGATCTGGCCCTGCGTTACCTCGGTCGCGGCAAACGCCGCCGCCCGGCATCGGCCTTCCCGCAATCCCGCCAAGGAACAATGACCTCATGACCGCGACGTCCACTCCCACCCAAATTTCCGAAGGTCTGGCCCGGTTGAGTCAATTGCGTGACGCCTTGGGCCACACCCGCACCGCCATCGGCAAGGCCGTTATCGGCCAGGAACCGGTGGTCGATCTGATGCTGATCGCCCTGATGGCCGGTGGCCACGTGTTGCTCGAAGGCCCTCCGGGCGTAGGCAAGACCCTGATGGTTCGCTCGCTCGCCAAGGCCGCAGGACTGAGCTTTTCACGCGTGCAGTTCACGCCGGACCTGATGCCTGCCGATATCACCGGCGCGTCGGTTCTGGTGCCCGGTACCGAAGGGCGCGCCCAACTCGAATTCCGCAAGGGCCCGATCTTTGCCCAGTTGCTGCTGGCCGACGAGATCAACCGAGCGACACCACGCACCCAGTCGGCGCTGCTCGAAGCCATGCAGGAAGGAACGGTCTCCGCTGGTGGCGCGACCATGATGCTGCCGCGCCCGTTCTTCGTTCTGGCGACCCAGAACCCCATCGAAATGGAGGGCACCTACACCCTGCCCGAAGCCCAGATCGACCGGTTCCTGTTCCGCATCGACGTCCCCTACCCCGACCGCGATGTGCTCGCCCGCATCCTTGCCGCCACCACCGGCACTGAAGATGACGAGTTGACTCAGGCCATGTCGGCAGAGGACATTGTCGCCCTGCAAGCCCATGTCCGCTCGGTGCCCATCGCGTCGCCATTGCAGCAGGCGGTCGCCGATCTGTGCCTTGCCACCCAACCTGGCCTTCCGGGAACCGACAAGGACGTGGCCCGCTACATCCGCTTTGGCGTCAGCCCGCGCGGCGCGCAATCGTTGGTCATCTCCGCCAAGGCCCATGCCTTCATGGCCGGCAACAGCCATGTGTCGGTCGAAGATTTGCGCGCAGTGCTGCTGCCGGTGATGCGCCACCGCGTGCAGCTCAATTTCGAAGGTCGTGCGGCCAATGTCGATATCGATGGGCTGCTGCTGCGCCTGTTCGACAAGATCATGAGCCGCATCTGATGCGTCCGCCCGCTGCCCTTCTCGAACGTCTCAACACCACACGGCTGCTGCCCAGCGCGGCACAGCCTTCGGTGGGCATTGGCGAACGGCGCTCGCAGCGCAAGGGACCGGGCATGGAATTTGTCGACCACCGGCCCTACCAGCCGGGGGACGATACGCGGCACCTCGACCTGCATCTTTACGCCCGGACCGGCGACTTCATGATGCGCGAATATTCCCTCAACCAGCAGTTGCCGGTCACCATCGTGCTGGACCTGTCCCCTTCCATGACCATCGGGCGGGGAGAAAAGAGCGACCGCAGCCGGCAACTGGCTCAGCTGCTGGGCTTTACCGCGCTGGTCGGCGGGGATCGGGTCCAGGTCATCGTCCCCGAGGGAGACCAGTTGCTTGTGTCCGATCGCTGGCATGGAGCGACCCGGGCCGAACCGATGTTCGACTGGATTTCCCGCGCGTCCGCCTCCGAGACGCTCGAATTCCCCAAAACCCTGTCCCGCCTGCCCGAGCATCTTCCGCCGCGCGGCATGGTCATCGTCATCAGCGACTGGTGGGACGCAGGGGTGGAGCCTGCCCTCGATAGTCTGGCAGCCCACGGGCAGGAACTGCTCGGCATTCAGGTTCTCTCTCCGGTGGAAATCGATCCCGCCGCCATGACCAGCGGCACGGTCACCCTTGAAGACGCGGAAACCGGAGATGAAATCGAACTGCCGGTGGATGCGGCCCTTCTGAACCGCTACCGGCAGCTGTTTGCGGCGCGCCAGGCCCATATCGAGGCCCAGTTCAACCGCCGCCAATGGCATTTCATTACCGTTGCGACAGAGGACGACCTCACCGGTCTGTTCACGCACACCCTTCGCGCCAGGGGCATCCTCTCCTAATCCATATCCCGATCCGGCTCGACCCGCAAAAAAGCCGACGCGCGCCCGGCGGGGCTCACATCGGCTTGACAGGCGTAAAAGACCCGGCGGATCGCCCGCCGGGTCGATAAGGGATCAGCGGGCCTCGGCAACCATATCTGCGGTCGCAACAGGATCGGCGTAGTCGTTGCCGAAACTGGTGCGGATATAGTTCACGACCGCAGCAACCTGCTCGTCGTTGAGGATGCCGCCAAGCGGCGGCATTCCACCCTGACCATGCAGCGTGATGAAGATCGGGTATTCGGGAAACGCGATCATCTCATTGCCCGCCAGTGCAGGGTATTTGCCTGCGCCTTCGGCGCCTTTGCCCTCGGGCATATGGCAGGAAATGCACACAGCCTCATAGATGCCCTGGCCGGTCTTCTGGGTGAGCACGGTGGAGCTGGCAAACAGCTCCGCGCTCTCGTCGACCGCCGGGGCCGCATCCTGTGCGAAAGCGGCTGTAGCGAACAGGCCGGTTGCGGCAAGTGCGATAAGGGTACGCTTCATGATCACTCTCCTGCTTCGCTGACGGCCACGTCATGGAGACGGGCAATGGCATCGAGCCCTGACAGCAAGGCTCCTTCCATCCAGGCCGGCAGATAGGACAGATGTTCGCCCGCACACACGATGCGGCGATCCATCGCCACGCCGTCCTGATACTGGGCTTCCTTGTCCTTCCACTGCCCGTTACAGCCAAGGGTCCACGGCACGCGGTGCCATGCAACGGCAACGCCAGCCTTGAACTCCTCGTGGTACTGCGGGTGGATTTGCGCGCCGTATTCGAGCGCCTTGGCCACCCGCTCCTCCGGAGGCAGCGAGGAGAACTGGTACGCGGTTGCGCCCCAGGAATAGGCCCCCAGCAGAACACCCGGCTTTTTGGCCAGATAGTCGGTGGACGGGTACGAAATCTGCGTGATCGGCAGATCGGTGTAGGTCGTGCCGCCGTAGATGTGCTCGTCTTCTTCCCAGAACCGGCGCTTGAACTCCAGCCCGACCTTGATCGAGGTCGCATACGGCATGGTGTTGATCACTTCCCTGAGCGGCCCCGAGAAATCGTGGTCGATCTGGCTCAGGATCGAGAACGGAATCGTGCAGACGCAGTAGTCTGCGGTCGTGGTGACTTCCGCTCCGCCGTTGTCCTTGTCCTCATACGTCACGGTCACGCCGTTCTCATCCTGACGGATGCGGGTCACGCGCTTGTTGTAGGTGACGAGGTCGCCCAGATTTTCCGCCATCGCCCGCGCGATCATGTCCATGCCGCCGCGCGGCTGGAAGATCGGCATGGAGCCGTTAAGGGCTTCACTGGTCGCCAGATGCCGCCACAGGCCGGACTCGAGCAACGTGGAAACGTCGAGCGGATCGTTGGGGATCGGTGCGCCATCGACGCCACCGCCGGGTGCGCGCTCATAGCCACGCCGACCGCTGGCGCTGTTGGACTTGACGTATTCATTGTCGTTATTCAGCGCGCCGAACGTGCGCAGGCCCGCCAACAGATTTTCCTTGTCCTCTTCGGACAGGACTTCATCCAGCGCACCCTGATTGGTGACCTTGGACAACAGGTCTGAAATGTGGCCGCGGAAGTCGGCGTTGATCTCGCGATAACGGACCGGCTTGCCATCGAATGCCTTGGTCGAGTGGACATAGGCATGGTTGTTGATCTGGATCAGGGGCTCCAGTTCAACATCGAGGCGACGGCAGTAGTCGAGGATCCCGTAGTGGTTGTACGGGACGCGCCACGGACCCGGGTTGAAATAATTGCCCTCGGCGAAATCGACCTGCTGGACGAACCCGCCCAGTTCTTCATAGGTATCGCCGCTGCGCAGCGTCCAGCACCGGCCGCCAGCGATCTCGCGGAACTCGATGACTTCGACTTCGTAGCCGGCATCGCGCAGTTCCATCGCCGAGACCATCCCGGCAATACCTGCGCCCAGGATCACGACCTTTGTGCCGGCGGGCGCCTGCCCCAGCTCGATCGGACCTGTGTAGGGTGAGGCCTGCGCCAGTCCCATCAGACCCATGGCCTGATACATAACCGCCGCGCCGCCAACAGCGCCGACCATGGAGAGGAACTGTCTCCTGGTAGGCATATTATTATTTTCTAAGGTTTCCATAGCTGTCCTCAAGACTTGCAGAACACGCTATTTTTCGGAAGTTTCGTTCTCCGGGTCAAGTCACAGACAGTACGTTCTTTTTGTCAGTATGGCGTTTTTTGAAGATTTTTTGCTTGCATTCCCGACCTGGGAAAATAGCACCCTACAACAAGTAACAATTTTTCCTTTTCTGCGACTATCTCATTGGCGGTCGACAACAGAATGCCCACCCTCTCTTGAACAACAGACTTCGCTGGATCGCAGCTGGCGGACGCGGCATCAGGCCGATGTCAACCGGTCCAAATACGCAGATCCAAGGTTTAAAAGATCCTGTTAGCTTCTTGTTTACCATAGCTTTCTACGATCTCAGATTACGAAATCGGAGGGCATGATGAGACTTCGGGTACTGCTTTTGCTCGTAGCCGGATCGATACCCGCTCCGGCTATCGCCGGCGATGCACATCTGTTCAGCGGCGTGGACGTTTTTGGCTCAGCAGTATTGGGGTCTTCGAAGACGACAGACGGCGGCGCTCCCGTTGCTGGCGGCGGCATCGTTGGAAACCTGAGGTTCGGCCCTGCCATAGCGATTGGTGGGCATGTTGGATATCAATTCGACAATCCTTTTTCGGCCTTCCTAAGCTACCGCTATACCCAGGGCGATGTGGGCTGGGACGTATCTTTTCCAAGGGTAGGTGTTTCCTCCGGATTTGAAGGATCATCGATCAGCAACGCCCTGCTTGGCAATGTCGGCTACCAGATGCCCCTGTCGGAGACGACAGCCGTCACGGCCCATGCTGGCGTGGGACTATCCATAAACACCCTGTCCGGCGTGACCGAATTCGACAACCAGACAGGACAGTTTCTTGCCACTCTGGCTGATCATTCCGTGTGGAGCTCTGCAGCGCAGATCGGTCTCGGTATCGAACACGAGATCAACTCCAGTGCCAAGCTGTCCCTGGGCACGTCGCTTCTTTATCTGGGCGGCTTTGAAACCGACGCCTTCCGGACCGGGAATCTCGGGACGACCGAAATCAATCCTTATCGACTCAACGATGTCTGGACGACGGGGCTCAACCTGTCCTTGCGATTCGAGTTCTGACTTTCCCACGCCGCCTGCGCGCCATGGCGGCAACGTCGGGACGGCTTAGTTGACGCGCATTTCCGTTTCTGCATCAAACAGATGCACACCATCGAGCCGGGGCACGAAGCGCAGCGTTTCGCCCGCTGCAATGGTAATGCGGTCGCGCAGAACGCCGATGATGGTGTCTCCGCCCACACTGGCTGTGAAATGGGTCTCGGCGCCGGTCGGCTCGACCAGCGATACCGTTCCTTCGACAGCCTCGGGCTCGCCGGACACAATGATGTGTTCGGGTCTGAACCCCATGACGAGGTTTCGCCCCGCCAAAGACGGGTCCAGCCCTTCCGGCAGCGGGAACTCCGCTCCGCCCTTGGTCCGAAAGACCGCCTTTGCGTCCTTTCCAACCACGGTGCCCTCCACGAAATTCATCGACGGCGAGCCGATGAACCCGGCGACAAACCGGTTTGCTGGCCGGTCATAGAGTTCCAGCGGCGCACCGACCTGTTCGACGATGCCGTCGCGCATCACCACGATCCGGTCCGCCATGGTCATGGCCTCGATCTGGTCGTGGGTGACGTAGATCGTGGTGGTCTTGAGCCGCGCGTGCAGCTCCTTGAGTTCGGCCCGCATCTGCACGCGCAGCTTGGCGTCGAGGTTGGACAGCGGCTCGTCGAACAAAAACACCTGCGGATCGCGCACGATGGCCCGCCCCATGGCGACGCGCTGGCGCTGCCCGCCGGATAGCTGACGCGGGTAGCGTTCAAGATAGTCCGCCAGCCCCAGTATCCGTGCCGCGTCTTTCACCCGCTCATCAATCTCGGCCTTTGGCTTGCCCGCCAGCCGCAGCGAGAACCCCATATTCTGAGCAATGGTCATATGCGGATAGAGCGCGTAGTTCTGGAACACCATGGCGATATCGCGGTGCTTGGGCTCAACGTCATTGATGACGCGATCCCCGATGCGGATATCGCCGCTGGTGATATCCTCCAGCCCTGCGATCATGCGCAGTAGGGTAGATTTCCCGCAACCCGAGGGACCGACCAGCACGACGAAAGCGCCATCGGGCACCTCCACCGATACACCATGGATGGTTTCGACCGCACCGTAGGATTTCTTTACATTGACGATTTCGACGGCAGCCATGGTCAATCGCGCTCCCTGTTTGAAGTCATTCTGTCTATCGCCGAAATCGCCCCCAACAGGCTCAGCCCGGTATGATAGCCGGGATCGAGATCGGGGGTGGCGGGCACATAGTCGATTGGACCCTCAGCAGTCCGGCACTGGTAGGCGATGGGCGGGGTTTCCCGCCAATACCATGTAAAAAACGCCTCATGCGCAGTGCGCCAAACCGCCAGAACCCGCTCCGAACCGGAGAGTTCATACAGCAGCGCTGCGGTACGGATGGTTTCTGGCAGCGACCACCACGGACAATAAGGACTCAGGCGTTCACCGGTCGCGACCGATACGGTCAGCGCAAGGCCCGGCTTTGCATATCCCGCTTCGAATGATCCGCACAGGATGTTTTCCAGCGTCTCCAGCACATCTGGCGCGGCCCCGGCCCCCAGATGATCGAGCGCAAACCCTGTGAACTCGATGCCGTGCCCCACATTGCTCACATCGCCCCCCGGAACGTTGCGCAGCAGGCCGCTCGCCGGGTCGAAATGATGGGTCAGCACGTGATCGATGAACCTGTCGGCAAACGCCGTATGCGTTTCGCCCGCTCCGATGCGGCGCAGCAATCCCGCCGCGCCCAGCAGGATCATGCGCGGGCCGAAATCCGCATCCTGCTCTGCCAATGTCTCGATCCCTAGGGGCGCATGCTCATCGATCTGGAAGCGATTATCTTCGATGGCGGCAATAACTTTCCCCAGCGCTTCCAGATTGTCATCCAGTGATGGCAGTCCGAACCGCGCCGCTGCGGCAACCATGCCCTTGGCCACGAAGGCATCGGAGAAGGTGTAGATGTCCGCTGGCAGCGATTGCGCCGTCCAACCGCCACCATCCAGCCGCCGGATGGGCGTATAGGCCTTGTCGTAGCAGAAATAGGCGTGTCCGCTTTCGCTGGTCAGCCCATCAAGCGCCGCACAGAGATCGCGCGCCGCCGCATCAAGACGCCCGGCCAGTTCCGGCTGAACATCATCAAAGAACGCGGCATGCAGCGCCAGCGATTCCAGCCCCCTGCCCTGTATCCACCCGAACAGGAAGTCCGGCCCGCGCAACCCGTCCTCCGGCCCGTAATCGGCCAGAGTGAGCGGATTGAGCTTGGTGTTGAGATACACCCCGTCAAGACGCGGACGATCGAGCAACCAGTCTAGTGTGGCCACGTTGATGCGAACATAGTCGCGCCGCGCCGCCTGAAAAAAATCCGTAGTCATTCCTTAAGCCCAGTTCCGGCAACGCCTTCGACGAAATTCTTACGCAGCAACACGAACAGCGTAACGCTCGGGATCAGGACGATGGCCGATGCGGCGCTGAGTTTGCCCAGATCGACGGTGAACCCGGTCTGGAACAGCGCAAGACCAACCTCAATGGTGTAGGAGTCGCGCGTCGTCGCCACGATCAGCGGCCAGGCAAACGCCGTCCACGCCTGGAAGAAGGCCAGCACCGCCAAGGCCCCCAACGCGCTGCGCAACAGCGGCAGGACGATGAAAAAGAAAATCCACAACTCCCCCGCCCCGTCGATCCGCGCTGCCTCAAGCAACTCGTCGGGGATCGAGTGAATGACGTTCTGGCGAATGAGGAAAATCCCAAAGCTCATCACCAGATAGCCGATCAGCAACCCCCACAGCGAATTGAGCAGGCCCAGCGACTGCACCTGGAAATAGAGCGGGATCATATAGACCTCGAACGGCACGATGGCCGTGGCGAGGATGACAAGAAAGATGATGTTCAGCGAGCGGTAGCGGAACTTGCCCAGGATATAGCCCGCGATTGCCGATGTAGCGAGGATGGCCACGGTGGATAGCGCCGCGAACGCAAAGCTGTTGAACATCCACAACAGCAGCGGCGTGTCGTTGAGCACGGCGGTGATGTTGTCGAGCGTGGGATTGTTCGGCACCAGGGTCGGCGGCCAACTGATCAACTCCTGCGGCGTTTTGAACGCGTTGGCGACCAGCATCAGCAGCGGCAGCACCATGATCAGCCCGAACAGGACCAGAAAAGCATCGATGGAGCGGTCCACCAGCATGCGCTTGCGCGCGCTATTGCCACGTGATGGCGTGCTGGACAGTGACTGGTCGCTCATGAGCGGCCTCCCTTCTCACGCAGCAGCGTGAACTGGATCGCCGTGAGGCACAAAACGATGGTCAGCAGCACAACCGCCTCCGATGCCGCATAGCCCACGCGATAATTGCGGAAGGCGTTCTCCAGCATATCGAGCACCAGAACCCGCACCTGCCGCCCCGGCGCGCCCTGCGCATCGGACGCCAGCACGAACACCTGCGCATAGACGTTGAACGCCGAAACCAGCGTCACCACCGACACATAGAGCGTGATCGGCTTGAGCAGCGGCATCGAGATGAACCGGAACGATTGCACCCCCGATGCCCCATCGAGACGGGCCGCCTCGAACAGCGAATTGGGCAGGTTCTTTAACCCGACCAGATAGATGATCACCGCATAACCCAGCGCCTGCCAGGAACACAGCACGATAACCGCCACCAGCGAGAGGGTCGGATCGAACAGCCAGGACTGCGCCGGAATGCCGAACAAGCCTAGAAACGCATTGAGCGGCCCCAGCTTCGCATCAAAAATCCATTTCCACGCCATGGCCGCCGGCACCAGCGAGGCCACATGCGGAATGAACACCGTCGTTTCATAAAACCCGGCGAACCGCGACCGCGTGCGGTGATAGATCAAGGCGGCGATGATCATGGCCAGCGGAATGGTGATGACCAGGACGCCAAAGGCAATGATCGACGTGTTGCGCAAGGCCTCCCAGAACAAATGGTCGCCGAACAGCTCACGGAAATTTTCCAGCCCGATGAAGGGCTTGTTGCGCGACAGCAAATCCCATTTGTGCACGCTGAGGCGCAAAATCTCGCCGATCGGCAGGATGCGCACCCAGAAATAGATCGCCAATGTGGGAAGAATGGCGGCAATCGCGAACAGCCAGCGCCTGCGCTTAAGCATGTCGACCTCGCGTTGTCGGTTGACCACACCTTCCAAAGCGTTTGGAAGGGTTCCGGCCCGGTGTCGGACCTGCGATCCGCCGGCCACATTGGGCCGGCGGTTTGCTTGAGACGGAAAGACCCGCCTTATTCGGCCAGCAGGCCTTCCCGACGCAGGATCTGGTTGGCTTCGTCTTCAGCCGCCTGCAACAGGTTACCGATCGCCTCGTCGTCGCCCGCCAGTTGCGGTGACTCGAATGCATTGGTCAGCTGTGCTGCAATACGGGTCAGCACTTCCTCGCTCGGTGCCAGAGACGGCAGGTTGAAGAACTGATAGCCTTCGGGATAGTCGACAAAGGCGGCGAAGGTCGGCGTCGCCTCGATCACCGGGCTGTAGTCGACATCGCTCCGGTTGGGCAGCCAGCCGACATTTTCCAGCATCCACACCAGATTGTCCGGCTCGTTGGTGGCCACGGCATAGTCCCAGGCCGCCTGACGGGCTGCATCATCCTCGGCGCTGACGAACATGTTGACCGGCAATCCGATCGCCCCATAAGGCATGGGCGCGGTTGCATAATTAAGGTCGGGAGACTTGGCGGCGATATCCCCGATCACCCAGCTTTCGCGGATGAACATCGCCGTCTGTTCGCGCTCGAACGCCTCTGCGTCTGCGGGCGAATCCACAGCTACAGTCTTGGAGATGTGGACGTTGTCGAGATACTGAGCCAGCGCGGCCCGTCCGGAATCTGTATTGAGATTGACGCGGAACTTGCCGGGGGTGACCTCTTCGATCATCATCCCGCCGTCGAACTGGAACATGTTGATCCAGAACTTTTCGGCAATGCCCTGTCCGCCGCCCGAGAGGCGAAGCGACCAGCCGCTCACCTCGATATTGCCGGCGTCATCGCGCTTGGTCAGCGCCTTGGCGTAATCGGTGTACTCGGCCATGGTCTGCGGCGGGCCATCGAGTCCGGCCTCCTCGAACATGTCGAGGTTGTAGAACAGCGCCGACTGACCGCGGAACAGCGGCACGCCATAGATGGTGCCATCGGCACTGGCCGCATCGACGAAGAATTCGCCAAAGCTGTCGGGATTGCCGACAAAGGCGACGACATCTTCAGGGGCCGCGTCGACAAGCTCGTTCTCGATATAGCGGCTGGCGATGGCGTTGTTCATTTCGATGACGACCGCGCCCGCCGAACCCGACGACAGCCCCAGCGCCACGCGGCGCTCATGCTCGCGCAGCGGAATGGCCTGCACATCGATGGTGACGCCCGGATGGGTTTCCTTGAACCCCTCGGCCACATGCTCATAGAACGGGGCCAGTTCGGGGTAGCCCGACCAGACGGTGATCGTCTGGGCCTGGGCGGCGGCCATCCCGGCCAGCAACGCGCCAATGGCGGCTGATCCGAGCATGGCGTTACGCGCCATTGCCCGCATGACGGTGGTCTGTTTTCTGTTCGACATTCTCTCGCTCCCTTTCATATTTTGCGTCCTCCACGCATTTGAAGGCTGACATGCAACCGGTTGCGCGTCAAGCAGCACCTTGCCACCGACGCGCGCTTTCTCATGCGGTTTTCGCCCCCTTCCCGGCCTGCTCCAGCGCATGTGCGGCGGCCTCGACAAGGCGCTCCGCCGACCCTTTCGCGAAGCTGGCGGGCAACCCGTAATAGCGGTGCGCCTCATCCACTTCGTAGCCGCCATGCGCATATTCAGGCGCTGGCGGAATGTATCCGGGATTATCGTCCGCATAGCAGATGACAAACCCCGGCAGCCCCATCAGCGTCCGTATATCGAGGGCGGTCTGGGAAAAAATCTCTCCGGGCAAAGCGGCCAATCCGACCCCACCCCAGCGCATGGCACTCACACGTGCTTGCAGCGGCAAAAGCGGATCCTCGGCAAAGCGGTGCGCCCACGCTGCCCATGCCCGGAAAATGACCTTTTGCGGTCCTTCTGCCTCGTCCGCCGCCATGCTCCATTGGCGCACCAGTTCGGGCAGGCTCTCGGCCTCCCGACGCTCGAAATCGAGCAGCGTCATGGCCTCGGCAAAAGCGGTTTTCTCCACCATGACCGGCTCCACCACCGCCTCGCAGACGCTCCTGGCTATGGCGCGCCCGATCCGTTCGGCCTCCGTATAGGTGCGCGCCGGATTGGCAGCGAGGCTCATCGACGCCTGCGCGGTGTGGCCGGTGTTGATGTCCCCCGCACACCCGGTCAAAAACACGGCCACCGCACCGGGAAAATACCCCTCGACCTCGGCGCGCAGAAAGTGCGGATAGTCCGCCGTCCAGAGCAGGTTGGTGGCGTCGAGCACCACCGGATGACAGGCATAAGAGGTCAGCACAGCGAGCGCCTCACCCCCTGCATTCCGGGCGATCAGCACCGGCAGCTTGCGGTCGATCGGCCCATCAGCATGCCTGCGGTTTTTGCCGATCCCCGGTTCGGCCCCATAGCCGAAATGCAAGCTGCATTCGCAGGCGGTTTCCCGGGCCATGCGCAGCGCCTCGACGCAGCCATCCTCCAGCATCTGGAGAAAGTTCGGCTCGGCCTCCGCCCCCAACCGTCCCGCCATCGAAACCGGGCCGCCGTGATTGTGCACCGCCGCGACCACCACGGCCCGCTCATCAAGTCCGGACCGCGCGCGGATGCGGGCGCTCATTGCCGCATCGATCCCCAGCACATCGGCAACGACCACCGCCGTATCGCCGATCACCAGCGCCCGCGCCGTCAGCCGGTCATGCGCGCCGGTTGCAGGCTCGGTGCGCGCGCCAAAGCCGGTCATCGCCAGCCCGGCGGGCGGGGTAATATCGACGACGCCCGCGCCCACCCGCACCATCAGCCCACCACCTTTTCGCCATCGAGCCAGACATCCACCACCTCAAGCGCCCCCTGTCCGGGAATAATGCGGAATCGGAAGAAATCCGCCCGTCCGCCGCGTTCGATCCGTCCCCGCCCATCGGCAAATCGTCCCGGATTTTCTGTCGCCAATGGCAGGATATCGGCCAGCGGCAGACCTGTGAGCGCCATCGCACTGACAATCCCTTCATTGAGATTGCGCGCAGCACCCGCCAGGTAGGGCGTACCGGCAATACCCAATCGCCCCTCAGCCGTCAGTTCCACCTGTCCACCGATGGCCTGATCGTAAAGGCCCGGCTTGAGCCCGCCCAGCGCCGCTACGTCCGAAACAAGGATGGAACGCTCAAGCCCCTTGGCCCGCACCATCGCCTTGAGCGTATCGGCCGGAAGGTGATGCCCATCGGCGATGAACGTCGCGGTCAACCGGTCATCGGCCAGTTGCGCCCAGATGAAATTGGGATGACGGGGCAGCGTCGCGGCGGCCCCATTGCCCAAATGGGTGGACAATTGCGCGCCCGCCTCCGCAGCGCCATGGATCTGCTCCGCCGTCGCGTCCGTATGCCCGATCGCGATGGCGATGCCCTCCCGGCGCGCGGCTGCGATGATCGCTTCGCTCTCGGGCCAATGGACCGAAAGGGTAATCAGCCTGACAAGTCCGCCACAAGCGTTCTGCCAGCGACGCACTTCCTCGATATCCGGTGCCCGCACCGCGCTCGCCTTATGCGCCCCGCGCGGCCCATCGATGGGCGAGATGAACGGCCCTTCCACATGGATGCCCGGCACCATCTCCCGCACCACCGGATCGGCCTCGCGCGCCTGTGCGATAGCGGCCAGCGCCTTGCAGATGTTGTCTTCTGTTTCGGTGATTACCGTGGGCAGGAATGTGGTCACCCCGTGTTCCAGCATGACCCGCGCGAGCTTTGACACCGTCTCGGCATCGACAGCGCCGTCATTGAGATCGAACCCGGCATAGCCGTTCACCTGCAAATCGACGAGCCCAGCTGCCAGATAGCAATCGGCGTCGCCCCCTTCGGCAATGGCCGAAATCGCTTCGCCCGCGCCAAAGGCCACGGTCTGCATACGGCCGGTGATGGGGTCGATCCCGCTGAGTTCGGTCATGGTCACAGCGCCTTCACCCGGTGCCGGAACCTGCCGATGAATTTGCCATTGGCCTCGTCGCCGCCCGGCGCATTGCCGCTGCGCCAGACCGGCGGCTCGACGCCGCGTTCAAGCAGACGCGACACCGTGTGGATCACCAACGTGTTGAGCGCAAAGGCATTGGCAAAGGTCGAGATCGCGGCGATGGACTCCGTCATTCCCGGCAGATCAACGATTGCGTCCCCCACCGGCACCTTGGTGTCGATGGCGATATCCACCAGATCGTGCAGATTGTGTTTGGTCGGATGCCGCGCGGGATGATCCGGCGCGCTTTTTTCCGCGTGCTCGCGCGAGCTGACCCCGATCAGGAACACGCCGCGCCGCTTGGCCTCCAGCGCGGCATCGATCAGCGCCGCGTTGATGCCATAGGCGTTGACGAGGATCAGCAGATCGTCGCTTCCCAACTCCTGATCGGCGATCACAACCTTGCCGTAGCCCGGCGTGCGCTCGATCGCCATGGAACGCAGCGCCCCATTCGACAGCAGCGTCCCTTCGTCGAGGATCGCGCTCACATGCATCAGCCCGCCGGCGCGAAAGAAAATCTCCTGCGAGGCGAGATTGGAGTGGCCGCCCGGGCCAAAAATATGGATGAGGCGATCTTCTGCCACATGTTCGGCCAACGCCTCTGCCGCGCGCTCGATGGCAGGCGTTTCCTCGGTCAGAATGCGCTGCATATGGGCGCTGATGCCCTGCAAATAGGCTTCACTGTGGCGCCGTGCGTCAATCTTGGGTGCGGCTGGCATCTGGGTCGGACTCCCTGTCGAGATATAAAGTGCAATGGGGCTGGGTGCGCAGGATCGAGGCGGGGCACGCCGGGGCCAGCGGGCCATGCAGCATGGCCTTTATCGCCGCGCGTTTCGCTGCCCCCGGCACCACGCAATAAAGCGCATCGGCGCGCAAAAGGCGCGGAATGGTCAGTGTGATCGCAGAACTGGGGACCGCATCCACCGTGGCGAACCCGCCATCATCGACCTGCTGCTGCCGGCAGACTGCGTCCAACTCCACGATCTTCACGTCCTGTGGATCTTCAAAATTGGCGACCGGCGGGTCGTTGAACGCCAGATGCCCGTTCACCCCCACCCCCAGGATCACCAGATCGATTTCCGCCTCGGCCAACCGTGCCGCATAAGCGGAAGCCGCCGCGATCGGGTCCGGGTCAGGCCTCAGGGCCACCACTTCCCTGAACGGGGCTCTCGAAAACACATGCGCATCGAGCCACAGCGCAAAGCGCTGCGGGGCGCGCTCCGGCAACCCGATATATTCGTCCATATGGAACGCGGTCACCCGCGCCCAGTCGATGTTGTCGCGCGCGAGCACTGCGGCGAGGGTGTCGGCCTGCGACGGCGCAGCGGCAAACACCATGCGCACCTGCTGCTTTTTCGCCAGCGCGGCCCGCAAGCCCGCCGCAATATCGTCAGCGGCCCTCTGCGCCATCTCCTCACGCGTCGCAAACGACCTGACCTTGAGCCGGTCGACCCGACGCTCGCCCGCATCCTCCGACGCTGCTTGCTGCATCCCCACCATTGGCGAAAACACTCCCCATCCGGACGGCCAGATTCCGCCATCCTTCCCTCGTCCGAGGATGATGATTTATGCAACCGGTTGCATTGTCAAGCGGCAGTTTTGCCGCCTTGGCCACCGGGCCGGACACCCCGACCGCACATGCGCCCCACAACGAAACGGTTTACGCCGCACATAAAGGATGCCTATGCTCCATGGTTGAGGCGGCACTCACAAAAAAACAAGAGGCCGAACTCGAAGGGAGGATTACAAAATGCTCAAACGCGTCGCTATCGCCGCGGTGGCAGGCATTGCGCTTGCCGGACCGGGCCTGGCCCAGACCCATATGCCGTTCGCTCTGGACTGGCAGTTCGAGGGCCCGGCCGCCCCCTATTTCATGGCGATCGAGAACGGCCACTTCGCGGCCGAGGGGCTCTCGGTCGAAATTTCAGCCGGACAGGGATCGCTCGATGCCATCCCGAAAGTTGCAACCGGTGCCTATCCCGTGGGCTTTGCCGACACGGCAAGCCTGATCAAGTTTCTCGATCAGAACCCCGATGCCCCCGTCACCGGGGTGATGATGTTCTATGACAAGCCCTCCTTTGCGATCGTCGGTCGCAAGAGCCTCGGCATCGAACAGCCCAAAGACCTCGAAGGCCGCATTCTCGGCGCGCCGCCCCCGGATGGCGCCTGGGCGCAATTCCCGGTCTTTGCCGCCGAGAACGATATCGATGTGGATCAGGTAACCATTGAACCGGTCGGCTTCCCCACCCGCGAGCCGATGCTGGCCGAGGGCCAGGTTGCTGCCGTGACCGGGTTTTCCTTCACATCGTTTCTCAACACCACGCGGTTGGGCGTGCCTGAAGACGACATGACCGTCTTGCTGATGGCCGATTACGGCCTCGATCTCTACGGCAACGTCATCATCGCCAACACCAACTTTGCGCGGGACAATCCTGAAAAACTGACCGGCTTCCTGCGCGCCATCGCCAAGGGATTGCAGGATACGGTGAATGACCCGCAAGCGGGCGTTGCCGCCATGGTGGCCAACAACCCGGCCATGGATACCGACCTCGAAGTCCGCCGCCTCGAACTCGCCCTGCGCGACAACATCATGACCGACTGGGTCCGCGAAAACGGCCTGGGCGGCATCGATGATGCCCGGTTCGAACGCTCGCTCGAACAACTGGCGATGACCTACGACTTCGAGAACGAACCCGACGCGAGCCGCTATTTCGATGGCTCCTACCTGCCCGACGACGGCAGCCTGTCGGTTCAGTGATCCTCTGGCGATGACCATCTGGCGCTGCGCTGCAAAGCGCGGCGCCATTCGCATCGCGTCCGTTTTGGCAGCAGTACGGAAAGACGTATGAACAATCTCATAGAGATCGAGAACGTAACCCACGCCTACCGCACGGTGGCCGGGCCACTTCCTGTCCTTGATGGCCTGAGCCTGTCGATCCCGCAGGGCGGATTTTGCGCCGTTGTCGGACCTTCAGGGTGCGGGAAATCCACACTCACCCGCCTTATCGCGGGCCTGATGTTTCCCGATACCGGCGAGGTTCGGCTTCAGGGCAAAAAGGTGACTTCCCCGCGCAAGACCGTCGGAATGGCCTTTCAGAATCCAGTGCTGCTCGAATGGCGCACCATCTTGCAAAATGTGATCCTGCCGCTGGAGATCGTTGCCCCCAAGATGCCACGGGCCGAAAAGGAAGCCCGCGCCCGTGACCTGCTCGCCATGGTCGGGCTCTCCGAATTTGAGGACAAGCGCCCGTCCGAACTGTCCGGCGGCATGCGTCAGCGCGCGTCCCTGTGCCGGTCGCTGGTCCACAAGCCCGACATCGTGATCCTCGACGAGCCCTTCGGCGCGCTCGATGCGTTCACCCGCGAGGACCTCTGGCAGCTCATGCACCAGATGCGCGCGGAAGAACCCTTTACCGCTCTGCTCATCACCCATGACCTTCGCGAATCCGTTTATCTGGCCGATCAGGTTGTGGTGCTCTCGGCGCGTCCGGCAACCACGCAGTTCGTGCTCGATATCGACATCCCCGGCCCACGTCCCATCGACATGCTCTATTCGCCGCAGGCTGTGGAGTGGCTGGCCCTGCTGCGCAACCAGATCGAAATCGGCCAGGGCCGTGACGAACCCCGAAAGGGAGTGGCATGACCCGCAACGACCTGCAAAAAATCGTCACGCCCATCGTCGCCATGGTGATCGTCCTCGCGCTCTGGGAGTTCTGGGTGTGGTATATGGGGTGGCCCACCTACAAGATGGCGGCGCCCTCCGATCTGTGGCCCGCCTTCTGGAAATACCGCGAATTGTTCGCGGTCAACGCCTGGCAGACCCTGTGGCGTACGGTGGTCGGGCTCGGTCTTGCCGTCATTGTCGGCACGGTTCTGGGGATGCTGATGGGGCTCAGCCGGGTGATGAACGACGCCCTCTATCCCCTGCTGGTCGGCTTCAACGCCATTCCCAAGGCCACCATCGTGCCGGTGGTTGCGCTGATCTTCATCGGCCAGCACGATTTCAACACCATTCTCGTGGCCTTCATGATCTCGTTTTTCCCCATCTCGGTGTCGATCGCCATTGGCCTGTCGACCCTGGAGCCGGAATACCGGGACATCCTGCGTTCGCTTGGGGCATCGCGCTTCACGGTCTTTTGGAAGATCGCGCTCCCCAAGACCCTGCCCGAATTTTTCGGCGCGCTCAAAGTCGCGGTCACGCTGGCGTTCATCGGAACCAACCTTGTCGAGATCGTCACCCCGCATGGGCGCGGGCTGGGGAGCCTGTTTGATTCCGGCAGGATCGCCTCCAATTATCCGCTGATGTTTGCGGTGCTGATCGCCTTGGCGATCCTGGGCATCGTTCTCTATTACATCGTTGTGGCGCTGGAAAAGATCTTCGCTGGCTGGGCCGAACGCCGCCCGACCTGAGCCGCACTTTGCCGTATCGGGAGAATCCTTGATTTTCCCGATACGGCCACCTTGCCCGTACGCTGACATCTGCTAAGCCTCACTCCTCTGGAATCAAACCGTTGGAGTGCGCGTCATGGCTGAGAAAATTCGGATTGGCATTGTCGGCCACGGAAATCTCGGACGCGGCGTCGAACGCGCCATCGGCAAGACCGCCGATATGCGTCTCGTTGGCATCTATACGCGCCGCCCGCCGGAAACCCTCACGCCGCTCGATGCCGAAACGCCGGTGTTTGGCATGGCCGACCTGCCCGCTCACACCGACCGGATCGATGTGCTCATCCTGTGCGGTGGCTCCAAGGAGGACCTCCCCAAACAGGGTCCGGAACTGGCGGGACTTTTCAATACCGTCGACAGCTTTGACACCCACGCCCGCATTCCCGAATATTTCGCCTCGATGGATGCCCCCGCCCGCGCGGCCCAGCGGACCGCCCTTGTCTCGGCAGGGTGGGACCCCGGCATGTTCTCGATCAATCGCATCCTCGGCGAGGCGCTGTTACCCGATGGCGCGACCTACACTTTCTGGGGCGATGGCCTCAGCCAGGGCCATTCCGACGCCGTGCGGCGTGTTCCCGGCGTGGCCGGTGCGGTGCAATATACCCGCCCGATCAAGGCAGCTGTGGACCGCGTGCGCAGCGGCGAGCGGCCCGTTTTCACCACCCGCGAACAGCATCTGCGCGAATGCTACGTGGTGCTTGAGGAAGGCGCGGACGCCGACAAGGTGCGCGAAGCCATCGTCACCATGCCGCATTATTTCGATGCCTATGACACGACAGTGAACTTCATCACCGCCGAAGAACTGGCGCGCGATCACCAGGCCATGGTCCATGGCGGCTTCGTGATCCGCAGCGGCAACACGTCGGATGAAAACACCCAGGTGATCGAGTACGGTCTGCGCCTCAACAGCAACCCCGAGTTCACCTCCAGCGTTCTCGTCGCCTATGCCCGCGCCACCCACCGCCTCAACGCCATGGGCCAGCACGGCGCGTTCACCGTCTTCGACGTCGCCCCCGGCCTGCTCTCGCAAAAGAGCCCTGAGCAGTTGCGCGCCGAACAATTGTAATTTTGCACTAGAGGACGGCGATACCTGACGCGACGGCGGACCGTACAACACGGAGACCCGGGAGGTGAGGCCGGGCTTTGCTGCCGCAGCCCAGGCTGTGGATACATGAATCGCGCGTTACCGTTCGCTGACCCCTTGGGCCAAACAACTGCTTGCGCGACGCCGCGGTGCTCAACTGCTCGGGAACTCCCCGCCATTCACATGGATGGTCTGGCCTGTAATGTACCGTCCGTCTTCAGAGGCCAACAAGAGATAGGCCGGGGCCACTTCATTGGGCTGGCCCGGACGGCCCAGCGGTGTCTCGGTGCCAAAGCGTTCCACCTTGTCGGGCGGGAAGCTGGCCGGTATCAGCGGCGTCCAGATCGGGCCGGGTGCAACTGCATTGACAAGGATTTTCCTGTCGGCCAGCCGCACGGCCAGCGACCGCGTCAAGGCAACGATAGCCCCCTTGGTCATCGCGTAATCCACCAGTTCCGGATGGCCGCGATAGGCCACAATCGAAGCGGTGTTGATGATGCGGGCATTCTCCTTCAAATGTCCGATCACGGCTTGGATCATGTAGAAGTAGCCATAGATATTGGTGTCGAACACTCGCTTCATGGCTTCGGCATCAAGATCCTCCAAATCCTCGCGAACATGCTGCTCTGCCGCGTTGTTGACCAGGATATCGATCCGACCGAACGTCTTTATTACGCGCTCGGCCACCGCTTTGCAAAAGTCGGGGTCTCCCACATCACCGGCAATCAGCAGCGCCTCGCTACCCTCGCCCTCAATGAGATCCCGGGCCTTTTCAGCGTCTTCTTCTTCTTCGAGATAGACGATGACGACTTTTGCTCCTTCACGGGCAAACAACACGCTCACGGCACGCCCGATACCGGAATCGCCGCCGGTGATGATTGCGACCTTTCCCTCCAGCCGTCCGCTGCCGGGATAAAGTGGCATATAGTCGGGCGCCGGGTACATCGGCGCTTCCCGACCGGGCTGGTGTTCCTGGTGCTGTGCTGACTTGCTGTCCATTCGCAGTGCTCCCGCTGGCGCGTTTGCGGCAAAAGCGGTTTCCGCTGTTGCGGATTTAAAACGCTTTTGTCTTAAGCGAGCAATGTCCAGCCAAGGTGTTGGTTCCTCAGCGAACCATGACGCTCAGGGCCAGGTGCACAGGCACTCCAAAAAGACCATCCGGTGCGGGCGAAGGCTCCCGATCAGAATTATCCGACCGATCCTGGCAATTGCCGCCAAGCGCTATTCGCTCTGCGTGTGCTCGGGTGCCGCGTGCAAAAGCTGGACCTCCGGGGAATGGGTGAGATGGAGGTAGCGCTCAAACTGCGCCAGAATATCAGCGATGAGTTGATCCCGATTCAGCCCCATTATGTCATAGCCGCGACCGCCGCTTGAAAAATAGGTACGCGCTTCATAGCGATAGGAAGGTTTGCTCGCAGCAAGCGGAGCGAAATTTGCGATAGGCTGTGCAGTCAGGCTGACCCCGTAGATAAAGTCACGCAACCCCTCGGCGGGCGAGCGCAGAGCGAGGTTCCCGTCTTCGTCGGTCTCCACATGCGACGATCGACCGCGATCGGTAAGCTCGCTTGCTACCTGCTCCAAAGCGGGACGGACTTCGCTGACGATGAAGGACTCCACGTCCTTCTTGTTCGGCGACCGCATCATGAGGGCCAAACGGCGCTGCCAGGTCAACCCAGCCGCAGGCTGGGCCGGCGTAACCGATGCTCGTGGAGCAGTGCGTGCGTATTGTTGGGCCAGGTCGGCGCGCATGCCCATAGTGAGCGACCAGACTAAGCCCAGCATGATGACGGTGAACGGCAAGGCGCTGGCAACGGTAGCCGACTGTAGCGCTGCCAAGCCACCCGCCAGCAAGAGGGCGCCCGCGACCACCCCCTCCATGACGCACCAGAAGACGCGCTGCCCTATCGTCGTCTCGGTTTCTCCACCGGCAGCAATGGAGTCCACCACAAGAGAGCCGGAATCCGAGGAGGTGACGAAAAAAATGGCCACAAGGATGATGGCGACCGTCGAGGTGAGGCCGGTGAACGGCAGATATTCGAAAAAGCGGAACATCCCGGTTGAGATATCGGCAGCGATGGCCCGGCCAACGTCACCTCCGGCAACCCCGGTATCAATGAACATTGCGGTATTGCCGAAAACGGTCATCCAGATGAAGGTAAAGCCGGCAGGGATGAACAATACAGCAGTAACGAACTCGCGCACGGTGCGCCCGCGCGAGATGCGGGCGATGAACATGCCAACGAACGGTGACCAGGAAATCCACCAGGCCCAGTAAAAAAGGGTCCAGGCATCGATCCACGGTGTTGGCTCGTACGCGTAAATATTGAACGTGCGGAGCACAATCGAGTCGAGGTAGAGCCCGAGATTCTGCACCAGATCGCGGAAAAGCTGCGTGGTGGGCCCGACAACAAGCACAAACAGCATCAGCAGGATCGCGATAATCAGATTGGTCTCGGAAAGAATGCGTACGCCCTTGTCCAGTCCACTGACCACCGAAAGAGTCGCGAGTGCCGTAACGCCCGCGATGAGCGGCAACTGGACAATCGGGCCCACGGGGAAGTCGAACAAATAGGCCAGCCCGGCATTCATCTGCGACACGCCGACGCCAAGCGAAGTGGCGATACCAAACATGGTGCCCACGATCGCGAAAATATCGACCGCGTGTCCGATCGGGCCATTGATCCGCTCCTTGAGCAAGGGATAGAGCCCGGAGCGAATGGTGAGCGGCAGATTGTATCGGTACCCGAAATAGCCCAGCGACAACCCCACGACTGCATAAATTGCCCAGGCATGGATGCCCCAGTGGAAGAAGGTGACAGTCATCGCCTCACGCATCGCGGCGACCGAGCGCGGCTCGGCGGTTGGAGGCTCCATGAAATGGGACATGGGCTCACCCACGGCATAGAACATCAGGCCGATGCCCATGCCGGCAGCAAACAGCATGGCAATCCACGAAGTGAACTTGAAATCGGGTGTGGAGTCGTCAGGGCCCAGCTTGAGCCGGCCGTATCGGCCAAAGCAGAGCAGCAGCACCGTCACGAGGAAGATTCCGACGGCGAGCAGGTAGAACCAGCCAAAAGTCTGCAGGATGCCCGACTGAATCAAGCCAAACACCTCATCGGCCTGATGTGGAAAAACGATGCCGATAGCGAGGAAGAGGCCGATGACAATCACAGCGCCGAAGAACACCGGCGGATTGATGATGAAGAGTTTAAACATCGGGGTGGTGGCCTTGCCGCTGGAGAGTAATGCCCATCAGGAACGTACAATGCAGCATGGACAGTTCCAAACCTAATTCATTTTGGCAGATAACCATGCACAATCGCCCTCAAGCCACCGCAGTCTTCAGGGATCCGGTTTCCGGCACAAGTGAATGGGCGTCGATGGAAAGCCTGCTGGTTGCCGTGGGGTGCCAAACCGAAGGGGCGAAACGGCGGAAATGGTCCGCAGCGCCAAGGTGTGGTTGAGTTGGGTCGTCCAACAGCTGAAACCTGAAACGGAAACGAGCATGTCTCTACGGGTTACTTCTGCGGCAATCGCCGTCGCCACCATGGCGGCTATGCTAACGCCCGCAACGGCTCAGCCGCATCAAGCAATTTCGGCCGATGACGCCGTCCGGTCATTCGCCCCGCACATCGAGACCTTCATCGCCACGTTAGATACAGAAACAGACCGGCTCGATATCCGAATCAATCGCTGCACCGGTCAGCGAGGCGAGCTTTCAGACCTCATGTTCTATGTATGGGTTGGATGGAGAGGCGCAGCGGATAATGCTGCCGAAGTGCTTGAGCAGGCAGTTGATGCCTGGGCCTCGCAAGACTGGAAAATCACTCGTCATCGCCAACTCGATAACGGTGGGGTGAACATTGCCGCTACAGACCCTGTAACCGGAAACAGCTACTCACTGGATTCCGGTTTTGCCGCCGGCCCCAACACGCTCATCGTTGGGTTTTTCAGTACGCAATGTTTCGAGCATTCGCACGGCGCAGCTCCGTTTGGTTCGTTTGCATGGCCGGGCTGACCTGATGAGGCACTTCCCTTGGATCATGCTGGGATTGCTTGCAGCCTGCGCTACCGCCCTGTTCATCACCGGGTACATCGCAGAGACGCACTGCTCCTTTGGTTTCGGCGGTTTCGGCTGTACTCAGCCGTTCATTGGTTGGGGCGAGACCCTGCTCGGGTCGATCCTCGGATTTCTGGCACTGTGCGCTGTGCTGGTCGTTGTCTTGCTGTGGCGGGTGTTTGGGTGGTGGCGACGCACTAAGCGAAACAACGCCACCTGATCGAAACTGGCGTCATCCAGCGTTGGCGTGCCTCATCCTTGAACGCACCGAAGGATTGGGTAGTGACGGCATTCCGCTAACAGTGGCCGCCCCTCCGAACCCAAAGGTTCCTGCCAGTACATTCTCAAGTGTCCTGAAGGCCGCAGGGTCGAGATGGGTTGCATCAATCGCCCCGACAATGTCGCGGAGGTTCTGAACTTCACGAAACGCGCCAGAATCGTGAGTTAGGTTCAGTGAACTGCAGACCCCACCGCAATATATCTCTAAGTCATTGATTTGATTGGTGGGCCCGTCCGGACTCGAACCGGAAACCAGACCGTTATGAGCGGTCGGCTCTAACCAATTGAGCTACAGGCCCACGCCCGGAAGTCCTAGCGAGTTCAAGCGGTAAGGTCCATCCGGTTTTGCGTCAGGGCATCGGTTTTTCCACGAGACAGTTGGATGCCGCAAAACAGTCGTATTGCATCGCAATCACTATGCGCGAAAGCGGCGGGGAAACCTCCTAAACGATCCTGCGCCGTTCTCATGATAGACTGAGAACCCGCATCATGTCCCAAAGCGATGCACGGACGTGTTGCGAGCGTTCTGCGAGGAGCTGAACCAATATTCCGATAAAGAGAATTCAGGAGACTTTTCATGCGCTTTCCCCTGACCTTTGCGCCAATTGCCCTGGCCGCCTTGCTGGCCAGTCCTGCGCTGGCCGATTCCATGACCCTCAGCGGCACGGGAACGGTGCGTGCCGCCCCGGACATGGCCACGGTCACGACCGGAGTGACCACCCAGGGCGAAACCGCCCGTGAAGCGCTCGACGCCAATTCGACTGCCATGGCCGATCTCGTCGCCGCGCTGCGCGATGCGGGGCTGGAAAACCGCGACATCCAGACCTCGAACTTCACGGTCAGCCCGCAATATGTCTATTCGGACCAACGCGACGAGTCCGGATATACCCTGCCGCCGCAAATCCAGGGCTATGAAGTTTCCAACGCCGTCACCATCGTGGTGCGCGACCTCGAACAGCTCGGCTCGGTTCTCGATCAGGCCGTGACCGTGGGCGCAAACACCATCAACAGCGTCTCATTTGCCGTCGCCGAAACCGGCAAGCTCGAAGAGGAAGCCAGAAAGCTCGCCGTGGCCGATGCCCTCGCCAAGGCCCGCACCTATGCCGAAGCGGCTGGCGTCCGTCTCGGATCGATCGAATCGATCCGCGAAACCGATATGGCCGCCCCGCCCATGCCCATGTATCAGGCGCGGGCCATGTCCGTATCCGCCGAAATGGCGGTTCCGGTCGAAGCCGGTGAGATGACCTATTCGATCACCACAACCATTTCCTGGGACATCGACGACTGATCGTTCTCTTGCCGGAGAGAATACGGCCGGGGCATTGCTCCGGCCGTTTTTGTCAGAATTCCAATTTACCCTGCGAACGCCTGCACGATCATGCGGCCGCCCACCACGATCAGAAAGATCGCAAAGACGATCTTGAGCAGCTTGGCGTCCAGCTTGTGCGCCAGCGTCACCCCCAACGGCGCGGTCAGCGTCGCCAGCCCGCCGATCAGCACAAGCGACGGAATATTGATGAAGCCGAGGCTGAGCGGCGGCGTGCCCACTGCGTTCCAGCCGGAAATGACGAAGCCGATCATCGCAGGAACGGCCAGCAGCACGCCCAGCGCCGAACTGGTGCCCACCGCCGTGTGAATGGGATTGCCCAGCGCCGTCAGCGTGGGCACGGTCAAAGATCCGCCACCGATGCCCATGAGCGCCGAGACATACCCGATGACAACCGCCGATATGCGGTTGACCATCGGCACGCCCGCCATGGATTCCATGAACTTGCGTTGCACCGGCAGCGCCATGTTGAGCGCGATGAACAGCGCCATCACCCCGAAGATGATCTGCAACGCTGCGGACGTATAGAGCCCGGCCATCAGGCCCCCGATCAGCGATGCTCCAACAATCCAGGGCCCCCACAGCTTGAGAATACTATGGTCCACCGCCCCGCGCCGATCGTGGGATCGCGCGCTGCGCAGGCCCGTCGGGATGATCACCGCCAGCGATGTGCCCACCGCCACATGCATGAGCACATCCGGGTTGTAGCCCAGCAGTTGGAAGGCCAGCACCATGGCGGGCACCATGATGATGCCCCCGCCGATGCCAAGCAGCCCGGCCATCACGCCGGAAACGGCCCCGGTCACACTCAGACCAAGGGCAAAGGGGAGATAGAGCGAAAGAAAATCGGTCAAGACAGAAAATCCTGAACTGCCCGCCGGGAACGGGCACTGATACGGTACTGCGTTTTCTGCAAAGCCCGATGCCCTTGCAAAAAACGGGACAAAACAAACACTGTGAAGCGCTTGAAGCGATTCGGTGAAAAGCGAAAGGCCCGACTGCGCTCCCCGCCCCGCCGGAAGGCGACAGCGCGACTATCGGGCAGTTCGCCTGTTCTGTCGACCTGTCCTGATGTTTCAGGTACCCATGGCGTGCAGCACGACCTGGCGTCGATGCGGATGCCGGCGGTGCTCGAAAAGATAAAGTCCCTGCCACGTTCCCAGTACAGGCCGTCCCCCGACAATGGGGATCGACAGCGACGTCTGGGTCAGCGCCGCCTTGATATGGGCGGGCATATCGTCCGGCCCCTCGGTGGTGTGCAGCACCCAGTCCGCCCCTTCGGGCACCAGCCGCGCGAAAAAAGTCTGCAGATCGGTCTGCACGTCCGGGTCGGCATTTTCCTGGATCAGCAGCGAGCACGAGGTATGGCGGCAAAACGCCGTCAGCAATCCATCCTCGATCCTTGCCGCGGCCATGAACCGCCCCACCTCGCGGGTAAAGTCATAAAGCCCGGGCCCGCTGGTGCTGATCTCCAGCGTTTCGCTGTTCTGACGCATGTTGTGCACCTGTCGTATCTTGGCATCACTGTTAGTCTATCTGAACCCGGGTCGGGAACCCATTCTTGCCGGTCGCGTTTTCGTGACATCCCGAGCGTACGCGCCATGGAGACGATTTCGGACGATTTTCTGTGCGGCGCCGTCTTCGCGCGCGCTCGACACCCGGCACCGGCTGGCGGCCCGCCGCCGCTGATGTTCAACCCGAATGGAGACTGAAATGGCTGATATTGACCGCGACTACACGGACCGCACACGCGCCGAGCGGGAGCGGGCCCGCGCCGTCACCTCCGGGGGTAATGCCGGCTGGTGGATCGGCGGCATTCTCGTTCTTGCCGTTCTCATCATTGGCTTTATCGCCCTGAGCGGTGGCGAACCTGCACCTGTGGACACGCCCCCGGCAGTGGAAAGCACGACGCCGGCACCGGCCCCGATTACCCCTCCGGCCAACGAAACCGCGCCGCTCACTGAGCCGGCTCCGATGACGCCAGCCGCCCCGGCGGTCGACGCCCCGGCTGTTAATGCGGCTCCCGAGGCTGCGCCCGCCACACCGGCTCCCGCTGAGCCGGCTCCGGTTACGCCCGCCCCGGCGGACGTGACGCCTGTGCAATAACGATCCTGACGGGGGTGCAGCGCTGTACCCCCGTTTTCGTTCAGCTTGCCGTCATTTTGACACTGCTAAGGCATCCTTGAAGACATCAGGAAAGCGGAAAAGCTGTTTCTGAGTCGGGATTGCGATACCCTTGAACGCCAACATTCGCGCCGACAGCGCGTGTTGTAAAAAATTTTCCATGATACCGCCATGGCGGTGACCGGCCTTGCCGGGGGGCAAAGGAGACGATCTTCATGAAATTCAAGCAACTGCTCTTGACCAGCACCGCCCTGCTCATGCTCGGCACGCCCGTTGCGCCTCTGTTTGCACAAGGCGCCATGCCCACCCTGACAGTCGCCCAGGCCGCGCCACCCGCGCTGGCCGGTGCCATCCAGACCTATCGTGAAGCCCAGGCCGCCCTCAGCGCCGCCGAGGCCGCGGGTGAGGATGTGAGCGCCGCCCAGGCGACTTTCGCCGCAGCCGATACCGAATTGAGCGCATTGTGCGCCGCACTGGGACAGCCGGACGTCAGCGCCTGCATCGCTCTGTTTGAAAGCGGCGGCTTCAACGCTCCCGCCGCCCCGGCCCCCGAAGTCGCCCCTGAGCCGGAAGCCCCGGCTCAGGTGATCGAAGAGCCCGCGCCAGCCGTAGGGGAACCTGCTCCGGTTGTAGAAGAACCGGTGCCCGCGCCAGAACCTGCCCCAGCGCCGGAACCTGAACCGGCTCCGGCCCCCGAACCCGCTCCTGCGCCCGAACCGGCTCCCGCGCCGCAGCCGGTTGAGGAACCGGCTCCTGCTCCGGCTCCAGAACCTGCTCCCGCGCCGGTTGAACAGCCCGCGCCGCAGCCGGAACCCGCGCCTGCGCCGGTCGAACAGCCAACGCCCCAACCTGCGCCCGCACCAGAGCCGGCACCACAACCCGAGGCCGTACCCGCTCCGGCTCCTGCTCCAGAACCCGCTCCTGCTCCGGAAGCTCAACCGGCAGAACCTGCCGAACAGCCAGCGCCTGTCGAACCGGCACCAGGCGTCCCGGCCTCGCTTTCCAATGCGGTATCCGCCTATGAGACCGCTGCATCCGATTTCCGGTCTGCGGTTGCCGCTGGCGGGGATACCACCGCTGCCGCCCAGTCGGTTCGCGATGCCGAAGCCGAGTTGCGGGGCATCTGCGAAGCCCTCGGCCAGACCGACCTGAACGGCTGCCTTGCCGGCTTTGGCATCGATCTCGAAATCCTCGATGTCGAGGCCGCGCTCAATGCGGCCCCTGCCCCGGCGGAAGGCCAGCCTGCCCCGGTGGAAGAGCCCGCGCCTGCCCAGCCCATGGAAGACGACATCATCCTTGATGGCGACATCCAGGGCGAAATCGTCCCCGAGGGCACTCAGGTTGACGAAGTCGCTCCCCTGCTCGACAGCCAGAAGGATGCCGCTGCCGGCATCGATGACGCCGCCGATGCGGACGCTGGCGAAGCCGAAGCTCCGGCCCCCGCCGAACAGGCCCAGGCCCCTACCGAAATCGACGTGACGGAGATTCCGTCCATCGAGGCCGAAGAAGGTCAGGACCGTCAGGAAGTGTCGATCACCCAGATCGAGCAGGCCGCCGAGCAAGCCGCAACGGCAACCCTCAGCCAACCTGCGGCCCCCGGCCAGCCGCCTGCTGCCCAACAGGGCGGTGTGCTGGTCGGACCAGTGCGCGAAGGCCCCTCCAATGCCGAGATCATCGCCACCATCGGTCTGGCGACGATTTTCGCCATCGGTGCCAACCAGTTCATCGACACCCCCGATACCCCGCGCATCGTCTATCCCGACGACCGCCAATATTATGTCGAGGACCTGTCGGAAGGCCGCACCCGCGAAACGATCCTGCGTGCCGATGGCAGCCGCCTGATCACCATTCGTGATCGCTATGGCGATATCGTCCGCCGCTCGCGCATCGAGCCCGATGGGCGTGAAATCCTGCTCGTTTACGTCGATCCCAGCTATCGCCGCTATGATGATCAGGGGCGCTGGATCGATCCGGGCCGGCAGTTGCCGCCGCTTCGTCTCGATATCCCGGCGCGCGACTATGTGCTCGACGCTTCCTATGCCAACCAGCAGCAGGTGCAGAGCTTCCTCAATCAACCGCCGGTGGAAACGCTCCAGCGTTATTACACCATCGATGAGGTCAAGCGCTCGGCCCGCCTGCGCGACATGGTCCGGCGTCTGGAAATCGGCGACCTGACCTTCGAGACTGCGAGCGCCAATATCTCCCAGTCCGAGATTGGGACCCTGTCGGCGGTTGCCAACGCCATGCTCGATCTGATCGCCCGCAACCCGGCGGAAACCTTCCTCATCGAAGGCCACACCGATGCGGTCGGCTCCGATCTGAGCAATCTGGCCCTGTCGGACCGGCGCGCCGAGGCCGTGGCCTATGCGCTCAACCGGGTCTATGGCATCCCTGCCGAAAACCTGGCGACGCAGGGCTATGGCGAGCGCTATCTCAAGCTCAACACCCAGAACGCCGAGCGCATCAACCGCCGGGTCACCGTCCGCCGCATCACGCCGCTGATCACCCCGATGGTCGGATCTGCCGGATAATCGGCTCCGAAAAGAAAACAAAAAAGGGCCGGAGCATTGTGCTTCGGCCCTTTTTTTCTGGTCTCGCGGCGCTCGCATCGGAACCAATCTTCCGCCCTGCGATTTGAGTCAGGGCATCGGACTGAAAACCATGCTCACGGTTTTCAGGATCACGGCATGAGGAAGCAGCCATCATGACCTATCTCGATCCAGATGAATCTGCCCACACGCCCCGCTGGGGCCGGCTGATCTTGCGCGCGCTCGCCATCGTCGCTCTGCTGGTTGTGGGCTGGTACGCCTTTACGCTCGGCGATCCCGATGGCACAGGCCGTCCGGAAATCGTCCAGGAGCCGAGCGCCCAGCTTCAATAGGCTCCAGAGGCGCCTATTTCTTCGAACTGCGGGTGATCGTCGCGATCTTGAGCGGCGGCACGCCTGATTTCTCGGAGATCGCCCGATCCTGATCCATGATGGCCGTGCGGGCGGGCTCATCCCCATCCAGTCCGCCCAGCAGGCTTGCGTCCACCTTGCGGTTCGAGCGCTGGCTGCCATCCTCATAGACGATGTCGAACAGCACGAACTCCGTGCGAACGGTTGGTTTCCTGGCCATGGTGAATTATCCGATCTTCATATGAACAGCCCCGCCGCCCGACTGTGGCGGCAGGGCCTGAAAACGAGGGTTTGCGCGAACTGAACCTGGTCAGTCGAACAGCGCTCTGCCCTGCTCTTTGATGATCTGCCGTCCTTTTGCAAGGGTCGCGGCAATACAGTCGTCTTTGCTGGTGAACTTGTCGGCGCGGATGAACGAATGCGTCTTCACCTCGCCGTCCACGTCCTTTTCCACCGTTCCGGCGATCTGGAACTCCCCGCCAGACCGCATCACGGCAGCCGTAATGGTGTAGCCCTCATAGTCTTCCTGCGCGTCGACGGACGGACCGTCCTCTTTCCGCGCACCGCCTCCGAAGAGTTTTTTCAAGAAAGACATGCTGGATAGTTCCTCGTTGTCGTCAAGGCGCTGGCGTCCATTCGCCGTGCCTTTCGATTTCGTCATGCATAGCATCCGGGGCGACATCGATGCCACCGGGCCACGTCACAGCGCCCATCGCTAGATGAACTTGGGCAAAAACTGCTGGATCGCGCAGCGAAGCAAATACGCCGGCCCTGTTCGAACGGATCAGGTCCTTCATATGTACGAGCCCCTCAAGACCGTCGACAAAGCGAACCTTAAGCCTGAAGCCCTCAAGAGCGTCCACCGAGACAACCCGCCAAGGTGCCACTGGCCGGATTCCCGGCACTATTTCAACGGTTGAATGGTCTTGGGCATCTGATGTAACCGGCATAGCTCCCATTCTCCATAAGCGCGGGCCGACTGTCCCTCGCCCATTCCAGAACCAGCGCCATTGCACGGCGCGGCAGCCCACCCCTGATGACATCGAGCGTCTCGATGGCAATGACCGCTTCATGCTCGGAATAGAGAGCATGAAAATGCGGTGGAGCATGATCGTTCCAGAACATCTGGATCACGATACCATAGAAATACGATATCGTCGGCACTGCCCCACCGCTTACGTTAGTTATCCAGGAAGCTCCGCAGCTTGCGGCTCCGGCTCGGGTGCTTGAGCTTGCGCAGCGCCTTGGCCTCGATCTGGCGGATACGCTCACGCGTCACCGAAAACTGCTGGCCGACTTCTTCCAGCGTGTGGTCGGTGTTCATCCCGATCCCGAACCGCATACGCAGCACGCGTTCCTCGCGCGGAGTGAGCGACGCCAGCACCCGCGTGGTGGTCTCGCGCAGGTTGGACTGGATGGCCGCATCGATCGGCTGGATCGCATTGGTATCGGGGATGAAATCCCCAAGGTTGGAATCCTCCTCGTCCCCGATCGGAGTTTCGAGGCTGATCGGCTCCTTGGCGATCTTCAAGACCTTGCGCACCTTGTCGAGCGGCATCTGGAGCTTTTCGCTCAGCTCTTCCGGTGTCGGCTCGCGCCCGATCTCGTGCAGCATCTGGCGTGACGTCCGCACGATCTTGTTGATCGTCTCGATCATGTGCACCGGAATACGGATGGTGCGTGCCTGGTCGGCGATCGAGCGGGTGATTGCCTGCCGGATCCACCACGTCGCATAGGTCGAGAACTTGTAACCCCGGCGGTATTCGAACTTGTCCACCGCCTTCATCAGCCCGATATTGCCTTCCTGGATGAGATCGAGGAACTGCAATCCGCGGTTGGTGTATTTCTTGGCGATCGAAATGACGAGGCGCAGGTTTGCCTCGACCATTTCCTTCTTGGCGATGGCCGCCTCGCGCTCGCCCTTCTGCACCTTGGAAACGATGCGGCGATATTCGGCAATGTCGAGCCCGGTTTCGGTGGCCAGCGTCTGGATTTCACCGCGCAGCTCATCGATGGTCGCGCGCTCGCGGCCAACGAAGTCGTCCCAGCCCTTTTCGGAGCGTTCGGATACTTTTTCGGCCCAGTCCGGATCGAGTTCCGAGCCGTAATAGGCATTGAGAAAATCGTCGCGCTTGATCTTGTAGCTTTCGGCGAGCCGCAGCAGGCGACCCTCATTGCGCACCAGCCGCTTGTTGATGTCGTACAGCTGCTCGACAAGGCTCTCGATACGCGATGCGTTCAGCGACAGCGATTTCACGTCGGTGATCACCTGCCCGCGCCAGGTCTCCAACTCGCGCACTTCCGTGACATCGAGTTCCTTGGCGGCAAGCTGCTCTTCGACGTGCTGGTCCTGCATCTTGCGCATTTTGCCATAGGCTTCGGCAATGCGGTCGAAGGTTTCCACCACCTGAGGCTTGAGTTCGGCCTCCATGGCCGAGAGCGAGAGATTGTTCTCGTACTCGTCGTCGTCGTCCTCGTCCTCGGTGCTGCCGCCGTCCTTGTCGTCGTCGGCGCCGGCCTTGCCCGCGCCAGCCTTGTCTCCGTCAGGATTGGCAGCAGCAGGCTCCGCCATCTTGGCGTCCGGCCCGGCATAGGTCGCTTCTAGGTCGATAATGTCGCGCAGCAGAATTTCGCCCTCAGCGAGCTGGTCGCGCCAGATGATGATGGCCTGGAAGGTCAGCGGACTTTCACACAGGCCCGCGATCATCGTCTCGCGACCGGCCTCGATGCGCTTGGCGATGGCGATTTCGCCTTCGCGGCTCAACAGCTCCACCGTGCCCATTTCGCGCAGATACATGCGAACGGGGTCGTCGGTGCGGTCGGAACCGGCCTTGGCGTTGGAGGTGGAGGCGACCGCCGTACCCGTGGCGGGGGCGATTTCACCGCCCTCTTCCTCAGCGGAATCCGCATCGGCCTCTTCGACCTCATCCTCGTCGATGACGTTGATGCCCATGTCCGAGAACATCGCCATGATGTCCTCGATCTGCTCGGACGTCACTTCCTCGCTCGGCAGGACGGCGTTGATTTCTTCGTAGGTTACGTACCCACGTTTCTTCGCGGTCTTGATGAGCTTCTTGACTGCCGCGTCGGAAAGATCGAGAAGCGGGCCGTCCGGGGCTTCGCTCTGCGATTCCGGCTTGTTGTCCGTTTCGTTCTTGGTCTGGTTGGCTGCCTTTGTGGCCATATAGTTCGCTCTCCTGAGCCGCGCCGTGTACGGCGGCACTGGTGTCATCGGTCCGATGATCGCACTGGAACCGGATTGAAAGACATGTCAGGGTTAATACTTTGCTTCCGCGAGCGCAGAAGGCCCTGATTCTGGTTCGATTTCCGTGGTGCAGGTTCGCTCCATACACGCAAAAGTGCGCGGACACGAATCATCTTTTTTCAAAGACTCCGCGTCGCACGCCCGGATAACGAACCAAATCCCTCGATCAATGCCTCAGTACCATCGACACTGGAAATCTGATTCTGGATGTCACGCAGCCGCTCGAATGCGTTCTCGCTCAGGTCTTCGCCTAGCGCCAATTCGGCTGCTTTGAGTTCCCTATTTAGTTGAACGGATTTGTAATGCAAGGCCAGCGCGTGTCTTAATCCGGTCTCCGCGTCGATTTGTGCGGTTTCCGCCTCGGTCTGCCATACGCCCTGCCGCGCCAGCACGTCCCGCATCCGGTCCAGAACCGGTCCGTGCCCGGTGGCGATCAGCGCCTCGGCCACCCCATGCGGCCCCATATCGGGATGCATCACCACCAGATCCAGAAGAGCGGCAAGAACCCGGCGCGCTGGCAGCGACTGGAATTCGAGTTCGGCCAGTGCCTCATGGCGCGAATGCACCAGTTCGGGATGGTTGACGAGGCTCATGAGGATCACCGCCTCGCGCGGGACGATATCCGGCGCCGCCCCGCCGCGCAGCAGGCGCGAATTGCGCAGCGTGTCAGACACCAGCATACGCGGATTGCCGCGCGCCGTACCCTGCCCGCCTCGGGGCCCGCCCCGCCGATTCTGGTCGAATCCGCTGCGCCCCCGATATTGCCCGCGCGCCGAGACGAACAGGCTGGCGATCTTTTCGTCGAACGCCTGGCCATAGTGCCGCCGCACGGACACATCGGCAATCTTTGCAGCCCGTTCCCGCAGCCGCGCTTCCAGCGCCGCGCGTTGTTCCGGCGCCTCGGGGATGCCGCCCGCCGTTTCCAGCGCCCACACCGCTTCCGCGAGTGGTCGCCCGCCCGCGATCAGATCGGCGAACGCCTGTCGCCCCTGCTGCTTGATGATATCGTCGGGGTCCATCCCGCCGGGCAGCGTCACGATGCTGATCGACTTGCCGGGCCGCAGCTGTGGCAGGGCGATGTCGATTGCCCGCTCGGCGGCACGCATCCCGGCGGCATCACCATCGAAGCACAGCACCGGAATGTCGGTCATGCGCCATAACAGCGTCAGGTGCTCCTCGGTCAGCGCCGTCCCCAATGGAGCCACCGCGCCCTCGAATCCGGCGGAAACCGCTGCGATCACATCGAGATAGCCCTCGACCACGATCAGCGGCTTGCCGTCATAGCCTGCCTGGCGCGCTGACTGTCCATTATAGAGCGTCTGGCGCTTGTGAAAGAGTTCGGTTTCCGGCGAATTGAGATATTTCGCCGCCATGTCAGCCGACAGCGCCCGCCCCCCGAACGCGATCGCCCGCCCGCGAAAATCGGTGATGGGAAACATCAGCCGGTTGCGAAACCGGTCATAGGGCACCGCGATATCGTCGCCATGCACCACCAGTCCGGTGGCGATCATGTCGTTGAGCGAGACGCCATTGGCGGCGAGGAATTCCTTGAGGCCGTTGCGGCTGTCGGGCGCAAACCCGATCCGGAACCGCTGCTGCATCGCCCCGGACACGCCGCGCTCAAGCAGATAGCCCCTGGCCCGCGCCCCGACATTATGCGCCAGCGCTTCAGAAAAATAGGTCGTCGCCAGGTCCATAACGTCGTGCAGCGACCGCCGGGCGGCGGCCTGTTTCTCCGCGCGCTCGTTGCGCTCCGGCATCGGAACGCCGGCCCGGCCAGCGAGAATTTCCACCGCCTCGGGAAAGCTCACGCCGGTCTTTTCGGTCAGGAAGCGGAAATGGTCTCCGCTCGCCCCGCAGCCAAAGCAGTGATAGCGCCCGCGCCGGTCATCCGCATGAAAACTTGGGCTTTTTTCGCCGTGGAACGGGCAACAGGCCCACATGTCGCCCTTGCCCGGCTGACTCTTGCGCTTGTCCCACGCGACATGCTCCCCCACCACCTGGGTGATGGGCAGGCGATTACGGATTTCATCCAGAAAGGCATCGGAAAAGCGCATGAAGGATAGGTAAGCATTCACTTACCTGTTGTCACGCGCTCACACGCTTTTCCCGCTTATCCACAGGCGGTCAATACCCCGCCTTGCGCAGCTTCCATGCCCGCCCGAACAGCGCGAACGAGAACAGGATCAGCAACACGCCGCCGAGCATCACCAGAGTGAGCACCCCCGCGATCGGGGCGAACAGCAGCAACAGCCCGAACAGCACATAGAGCGCGCCGCTTAGCAGCACCGGCCAGATTTTCTCGTAAAGCTCGCGCTCGCGGATGACGACCACGATTTCCATCACGCCCACGAAGATCGCCTGGAAAGCGACCAGATAGACAAGGAACGTGGCCGTAATCAGCGTCCCCAGGAATGGCGAGATCAGGATCAGCACACCGACAAGAATGGACAGCGCGTTGCGCACCACGTCGAACCAGAAATTTCCGGTCTTGCCGCCGCCAAAGGTGATGGACCATAGCCCCAGTACGCCGTCGACGACGAACAGCGCCGCCGCAAAGGTCGTCAGGACCAGCAAGGCCGAGGCCGGAAACACCACCGCATAAAGCCCCGCGACGAGCATCAGCACGCCGCGCAGGCCGGTCAAAATGGATGGATAGCGAGAGGACTTCTTTTCAGCAGGCATCGTAACCCCACAAGCCGCAATCAACTTGCAGAGCATACGCCTGATTTATCTGTCGGAAAAGGCTTACGCGCCCAATTGCGCCTTCACCTGCCGCGAGGCCTGCCCGAAATCGATCTGCCCGGGATATTTCGCCTTGAGCACGGCCACCACCTTGCCCATGTCGCGCAGCCCTTCGGCCCCGGTTTCGGCAATCGCCGCCGTGATGGCCGCGTCCACGTCCGCCGCGGACAAGGGCTTGGGCAGGAATTCGCGGATGATCTCGATTTCCTCACGCTCCTGCGCTTCGAGTTCGGGCCGGGCATTCTGCGCGTAGATGGTTGCCGATTCCTCGCGCTGCTTCACCATCTTTTGCAGGATGGCGAGCACGTCTTCATCGGCGATTCCGTCTTTGCCCTCGCCCCGCGCCGCGATTTCCCGGTCCTTGATCGCCGCGTTGATGAGGCGCAGCGTCGTCGTCCGGCGGCCATCGCGGGCCTTGAGCGCGTCCTTCATTGCCGCATTGATCTGATCACGCATTGTCCGCGTCCTTATGGTTATCTGATGGGGCCGATCCTATACCCAAGCCCGCAGCCCTTGCCAATTGGCTGATGCGCGCTTTGGCGCACCCTTGCAAGCCATTGAAATACAACGCCTTAAATTCCGCCCGACTCGGTTGACCGCGCCCCGTGGTTGAAATAGGTTCGCGCCAAATCTTGCGACAGGCGGAATACCCACCAACGGCGATACTGGCTGGCGGTTCCGCGCGCCCCAATCTCGATGGAGAAACCCAGTGTCCGGTTGGAAAGAATCCGCACCCACCGCAGTCCTCGTCCTGCGCGATGGTACGCGCCTCGAAGGCCATGGCATCGGCGCTTCCGGCATGGCCGCCGGTGAAGTCTGCTTCAACACCGCCATGACCGGTTATCAGGAAGTCCTCACCGATCCGTCCTATGCCGGCCAGATCGTCACCTTCACCTTCCCCCATATCGGCAATGCCGGCACCAATGACGAAGACATCGAAACCATCAATATGGCCGGTGCTTCGGGTGTGCGCGGCGTCGTCGTTCGGGCTGATATCACCAATCCGTCCAACTATCGCGCCGTCGAGCGCCTTGATGCCTGGCTGAAAAAGCGCGGCATCATCGGCATTTCCGGTGTCGACACCCGCGCACTGACCGCCCTGATCCGCGAGAACGGCCTGTCCGACGCCGTCATCGCTCATGCGCCCGATGCCAGGTTCGACGATGCAGCCCTCACTGCCGAGCTCGATGCCTTCCCCGGCCTTGATGGCCTTGATCTGGCCAAGGACGTCTCCACCACCCAGACGCTGAATTGGGACGAGACCAGCTGGCGCTGGAACGAGGGGTATGGACAGGTCGAAAATCCTGATTTCCACATCGTCGCCATCGATTACGGCGCCAAGCGCAACATCCTGCGCTCGATCGCCGATCAGGGCGCGCGCGTGACGGTGGTTCCGGCCACCGCCACCGCCGAGGACATTCTCGCCCACGAGCCCGATGGCATCTTCCTGTCCAACGGCCCCGGCGATCCCGCGGCGACCGGTGAATACGCCGTGCCGACCATTCAGGCACTCATTGCCGCCGACAAGCCGATCTTCGGCATCTGCCTGGGCCACCAGCTGCTCGGCCTGGCGCTCGGCGCCAAGACCCGCAAGATGCATCAGGGCCACCACGGTGCCAATCATCCGGTCAAGGACCTGACCACCGGCAAGGTTGAAATCACCTCGATGAACCATGGCTTTGCCGTGGACCGCGACACGCTTCCCGCAGGCGTAAGCGAAACCCATATCTCGCTGTTCGCTGGCTCCAATGCCGGGCTGTCCGTCGATGGCAAGCCGATTTTCTCGGTCCAGTACCATCCCGAAGCCTCCCCCGGCCCGCACGATTCCCACTATCTGTTCACGCGCTTCGTCAATTATGTCCGTGAACAGAAGGGCATGCCGCAAATCGCGGAATAGCGCACCAGGCAATAGTATCGGTTTTAAAAAGGCAGGCCTTCGCGCCTGCCTTTTTTGTGCGCGCTGCCATATCCGATTTAAAATTGACCAAACGATAAAAAACCGCGACGCTGCCGCTGCGCGCGTCACATGCCTGTCAGGAAACTGGAGCATTGGGGGAGGGCGAACGCGCCGGGCCGTAGCGCTTCGCACGGCCGAAACTCGATATTCCTGGAGGGGACATCATGTATCATTCACTGACAATATCCCGGCGGGCATTCCTCGCGGGCACGGCATCAGTGGGGGCCGCTGCCATCGTCATGCACCCATTCGCGGCTCTCGCTCAGGCCAATCAGGCCCATTTGCGGATCCTCGAAACCACCGACATCCACGTCAATATCGTGCCCTATGACTATTACGCGGACAATGCCGACAATACCCTCGGCCTTGCCCGCACCGCCTCGATCATCGAAGGCGTCCGGGCCGAAGCAGGCAACGCCATCCTTCTCGACAATGGCGATGCCATCCAGGGCAGCCCGATGGGCGACTATGTCGCCTATGAGCGCGGCGTCGATGGCAGCGATACCCATCCCACCATCGCCGCGATGAATACGCTCGGCTACGACGCCGGCACCATCGGCAACCACGAATTCAACTACGGGCTGGATTTCCTTGATGCGGCCATGGCCGGCGCGAAATATCCGGTCGTGCTCGCCAACGTCGTGCGCGGGGCAGAGCTGGCGGCTGATCCCGGTGATGATGATACGCTGTTTGCGCCCTACACCATCATCGAGCGCGAACTGACCGATGGCGCAGGCGAGACCCACACCATCCGCATCGGCCTGATCGGCTTCACGCCACCGCAGATCATGACCTGGGATTCCGCGCACCTCACCGGCAAGGTCTCTGTGCGCGATATCGTTGAAACCGCACAATACTACGTGCCCAAAATCCGCGACGAAGGGGCCGATATCATCATCGCGCTGAGCCATTCCGGCATCGAAGCCGGCGACGGCCCGATGATGGAAAACGCTTCGCTTCAGCTTGCGGGCGTCGATGGCATCGATGTTGTGCTGACCGGCCACCAGCATCTTGTGTTCCCCGGCCCGGATTTTGAAGGCATCGACGGTGTCGATACCGCTGCGGGCACGCTGAACGGCAAGCCTGCCGTCATGGCCGGTTTCTGGGGCAGTCATATGGGTCTGGTCGATCTGTTGCTCGAAGTGGATGCGGACGGCAAGTGGTCGATCCTCTCGCACACCTCGGAAGCGCGCCCCATCTATGAACGCGTCGATGGGGCCGTCACCCCGACCGTCGAGTCCGATGCGGCGGTTCTTGAAACCGTCGATGAACCGCATCAGGCAACCCTCGACTATGTGCGCCGCCCGGTCGGGGAGACCGCGGCCCCGCTCCATTCCTATTTCGCTCTGGTCGCCGACGATCCGTCCGTCCAGATCGTCAACATCGCCCAAGCGGCCTATATCGAACAGATGATGATCGGCACCGAATGGGAAGGCATCCCGATCCTGTCGGCTGCCGCTCCGTTCAAGGCGGGCGGCCGCGGCGGCCCGGACTACTACACCGACGTCCCCGTCGGCCCGGTCGCCATCCGCAACGTCGCCGACCTCTATCTCTACCCCAACACCATTCAGGCGGTGCTGGTGACAGGCGCTGAAGTGCGCGAATGGCTCGAACGCTCCGCCGGGATTTTCAATCAGGTCACTCCCGGCGACGCCGATCAGCCGCTGATCAATCCCGGTTTCCCGTCCTACAATTTCGACGTGATCGATGGTGTCAGCTACAAGATCGACGTCAGCCAGCCGTCGAAATACGCTCCCGATGGCAGCGGGCTGGAAAACCCCGACGCCGCGCGCATCATCGATCTGATGTATGACGGCCAGCCCATCGATCCCGACGCGCAGTTCATCGTCGCCACCAACAATTACCGCGCGGGCGGCGGCGGCAGTTTCCCGGGGACCGGGGCCGACAAGGTTATCTTCGTTGGTCCCGATACCAATCGCGACCTGATCGTGCGCTACATCGTCGAACAGGGCACCATCGATCCGGCTGCCGACAGCAACTGGTCACTGGCCCCGATCGGCGACACCACGGTTCTGTTCGAAACCGGCCCCCGCGCTCAGGAGCACTTGGCCGATGTCACCGCCGTCGATATCGAATATGTCGATGTCGCCGAAAGCGGCTTCGGCAGCTACCGCATCACGCTGTAAGGGCTGAGCATTTCCGAGCCACGAAGCGGTCGGATGAAGGGGGTGCACCGCTTTTGAAAAAGGCCACCGGGGCTCCCCCGCTCCCAACCTTGTCATCCCGGGCGAAGACCCGGGATCCAGTAACCGGCAGAGTTGCGGTTCTCTCCCCCGTCGCCGCGTACTGGATCCCGGATGAGGCCCAGGATGACACTCTGAGGAAAAGGCAGCTGGAGATCGCGGAAAGTCCGCTGTCCCTCATTTAAATTCTCACTTCCAGATCAATGCCTTACCGGCCCTTCCGGAATCGCTTTCCCACCATCCTTAAAGCTGATTCACAAGATCAACCGGCACCCGAAACTCCTTGGTCCATCGCGCTTCCGAACCGGACAGGTGCCGCCACTCATATCGCCCCTGAAAACGTATCGCATTGCCCCACATCGCCGGCGCCGTAGCCGCGCTCGAACCAGGTTTTGCGCTGGGCCGAAGTGCCATGGGTGAACGTCTTGGGCACCACAACGCCTTGGGTGCGCCGCTGGATCGTATCGTCACCGATCTGTTCGGCGGCGTTGATCGCCTCCTCGATATCGCCATCGTCGAGCAGGTTTTCCTCGCCCACATAATTCGCCCACACTCCCGCGTAGCAATCGGCCTGCAACTCGATACGCACCGAGTAGGCATTGGCGTCGGTCTGGCTCATCGACTGGATCGACCGCGCATATTCCGGCAGCACGCCCAGCAGGTTCTGCACGTGGTGGCCGATCTCATGGGCGATCACATAGGCCTGCGCGAAATCGCCCGGCGCGCCGAACTGGCTGCGCAGCATCTCGTAAAATGACAGGTCGATATACACCTTGCGGTCGCCGGGGCAGTAGAACGGCCCGGTCCGCGCATCGGCCAGCCCGCAGGCCGATTGATCCGTATCGGTGAACAGCACCACCGTCGCCGGAGTGTAGGTCAGGCCGCTCTGGGCGAACACATCTGTCCACAAATCTTCGGTATCCTGCACCACCACCGCCACGAAATCGGCCAGTTCATCTTCTCCCGCATTGGGCAATGGACGCGAAACCGAACCGCTGCCGGTTCCGGTCCCCAGCGTCCCGTCGAGCAAGGCCAGTGGATTGACCCCCAGCGCCATGCCGATGATCAGGATGATGACCACCGCACCGATTCCGAGGCCGCCGCCGGAACGCCCGCCTGAGGGGATGCGGAATCCCGCTCCGCCCATGCCCGCCGAGGGCCGGAACATGCCCCCGCTTGCGCCGCGCCGATCCTCGATATTGCCCGACCGCTTGCGTCCCCGCCACTTCATGCGCTTTCCCCTTTTTCCATGCCTTTACCCCGGACTTTTACGCCCGAACCGGCGTCCCGCAAACGGGCACGAAGAACGAAAGGTTCCTCTCGCCGCTTGACGTGCCACTCCGGCAGCGCTCCAATCCCCGCCGGGAGGATACCGCGATGCACCGCACCGCCCCAAACGACCCCTTCGCCGGTACCAACCAGCCGCCCCTTCGCAAAACACTTCCTGTGTGGGACGGCGACCCGGCCCTGCGCGCTTTCGTCCCCGATGCGCCCCCTGTCCTGCTCGATTTCGCTGCCGCTCTGAACACGCCCGCTTCCCTCACCGATGGCCAGCGCCTTGCCACCGGTCCCGGCCCCCTGCTCGAACGCTTCGATACCGGAGGGCGGCGCATTGATACCGTCAGCTATCCCGAGGCCTATCACCGCTTTCTCGCTTCAGGGCTTGAGGCCGGCTATGCCGCCCTGCCCTGGTCTGGCCAAGTCCCCAACGGCCATACCGTCCACGCCGCCATGGTCTATCTGCAAACCCAGATCGAACCGGGCACGTGCTGCCCGATGACCATGACTTATGCCGCCATCCCGGTCCTGCGCCGCCACGCTGGCTTGAGCGCCACGCTGGCCACCCTTGCCACCACGCCCGCCTATGACCCCGCCGACATTCCCGTTTCGGGCAAACCCGCCGCCACCCTCGGCATGGCCATGACCGAAAAGCAGGGCGGCTCCGATCTGCGCGCCAACCGCACCGTCGCCGAACCCGCCGATGGTGCCTACCGTCTCACCGGCCACAAATGGTTCTGCTCCGCCCCCATGTCGGATGCGGTCCTGACGCTGGCGCAACTGCCCGAAGGCCTCACCTGCTTTGTCGTCCCTCGCCGACTCCCCAATGGCACTTTGAACGCCGTCCACCTGATGCGGCTCAAGAACAAGCTCGGCAACCGCGCCAACGCCTCGGCGGAGATCGAATATCACGGCGCTTACGCCGAAATCATCGGCAGCCCGGGAGACGGCGTCCGCGCCATCCTCGAAATGGTCCACCACACCCGCCTCGATACCGCCATCGCTCCCGCCGGGCTGATGCGCCGCGCGCTGGTCGAAGCGCTCGACTGGTGCCGCCAACGCAGCGTGTTCGGCACAAAGCTGGTCGACCAGCCCCTGATGCGCGCCGTTCTCGCGGACCTCACCCTTGAATGGCTCGGAGCCTTTGCGCTCTCCATGCACGTCGCGCGGGCCTTCGATAACGGCGAAACCGGGTTCGCCCGCCTTGCCGTAGCGCTCGCCAAGTACTGGAACAACAAGCGCTGCCCGGTCGTGACCGTCGAAGCCATGGAGGCGCTGGGCGGCATGGGCTATATCGAAGACACCCCCATGCCGTTTCTCTATCGCGAAGCCCCTCTCAACGCCATCTGGGAAGGGTCGGGCAATATCATCGCCCTCGACGTGCTCCGTACGCTCACCCGAGCGCCGGAAGCGGCAGAAGCCCTGTTGACCGAGTTGCGCTCGACCCGCGGCCTTGACCCCGCCTTCGACGCAGCGCTGGCCGATCTCGACACCGCGCTTGCCAGCCCGCTTGCCGAAGATCAGGCCCGCCGTCTCACCGAAACCATGGCGCTGCTGCTGCAGGCCAGCCTTTTGCTGCGGGGCGGCACCGGCGTCGCCGGAGACGCTTTCACCCGCACCCGCCTCGGCGGCGATTGGGGCCATACGCTGGGCACGCTTCCGCACGGTCTGGACACCGCCGCGATCCTCGCCCTGGCTCAATCCTGAGGCGCATCCAGCAGGCGGTTGAGATTATCGATGACGCTCAGGACGCTGTCGAGAGTCCGCCGCCGGTCCGCCGCGCTCCAGCCCTCGGTTGCCTCGTCGTTGATCCGGCGCACGGCCTCGGCCACCACGGCGACCTTTTCGCGCCCCTTAGGCGTTAACCCGATAAGCTGCTTGCGCCCGTCCAGCGGATCGCGTCGGCGCGCCAAGAGGCCGTCTCGTTCCATGCGCGTCAATGTTGCCGCCATGGTCGGCTGCTCGATGGCGGCTAATCGCGCCAATTGCGTCTGGGTCAGTTCCGCTCCCCTACCGAGCGCAAACAGCACCGGCACATAGGCGCTGGACAAATCGTGCGGACGAATCTCCCGGTCCATGGCCTGCGCGAACAAACGGGCCGCCCAGTTGACCAGATAGCCCTCGGAAGCTTCCCGTTGCATGACGATCCATAGCTTGCCAAATAAATTTCATAGCATACTATGTAATCATGGCCTCACCGACCGCACAAGGAGCATTCATGCGCCTCAAGAGCACCCTCGACCAGTATGGCGGCATGGCAATCGCCTTGCACTGGATCACCGCCCTGCTCATCGTTGCCCTGCTTGTCCTGGGCCTGAATGCCGAGGATGCCGAAACCGATGCGCTCCGGCGCAGCCTGCTCGTTCCCCACATTGTGCTCGGCCTGCTCGTCCTCGCCCTGACGCTTTTCCGCATCGGCTGGTGGGTGTTTGCCGATAAAAAGCCTGCGCCCCACGCCTCGATTCCCCCTCTGCAGAACCGCCTCGCCACCACCCTGCATGTCATTCTTTACGGAGTGATATTGGCCCTCGCCGCCAGCGGCATTGCCACCAATATCATGGGCGGTGTCGTCGATGCCCTGGCGTCAGGCGCGCCCATTCCCTCCCTCGACGATGTGCCCCCGCGCGCCGTCCATGGCATGCTGGCATGGACGTTCATGATGCTGCTGGTCTTCCATATCGGCGCTGCGCTCTACCACCAGTTCATCCGCCGCGATAACCTTCTCGCGCGCATGGGCATCGGCAGAAAGGCCGGTTAACCGGCGGCGCGTGAGCCCCCGCACCGCGACAAATTGGTCATCGGGCACGGCCAGGCAAAAGAATCCGCGCATAAGTGCTGGAAATCCCCCTAAGCTTGCTCTAAGGAGACCGCCTAGCCAACAGAATCCCAGCCCCTGTATCCCGCGCGACAGCCCGTCTGTCGCGTGCCCGATGTCGAGAATGAAAAAATGCCCAAACGCACAGACATAAAATCCATCCTCATCATCGGGGCTGGACCGATTATTATCGGCCAGGCCTGTGAATTCGACTATTCGGGGACCCAGGCCTGCAAGGCCCTGCGCGAAGAGGGCTACCGGATCATTCTGGTCAACTCCAATCCGGCGACCATCATGACCGACCCCGATGTCGCGGACGCCACCTATATGGAGCCGATCACCCCCGAGGTTGTCGCCAAGATCATCGAAAAAGAGCGCCCCGACGCGCTGCTGCCCACCATGGGCGGCCAGACCGCGCTCAACTGCGCGCTGTCGCTCAAGAAGATGGGTGTGCTCGACAAATACAATGTCGAAATGATCGGTGCCGATGCGGAAGCCATCGACAAGGCCGAGGACCGCGAACTGTTCCGCGCCGCCATGGAAAAGATCGGCCTCGAAACCCCGCGCTCGCGTCTGGCCCATTCGCTGCCCGAAGCGCTGGCCGCCCTCGATGAGATCGGCCTGCCCTGCATCATCCGCCCCTCCTTCACCCTTGGGGGCACCGGCGGCGGCATCGCGTATAACCGCGAAGAATATATCGACATCATCGAATCCGGTCTCGATGCCTCCCCCACCACCGAAGTCCTCGTCGAGGAAAGCGTTCTGGGGTGGAAGGAATACGAGATGGAAGTCGTTCGCGACAAGAACGACAACTGCATCATCGTCTGCTCGATCGAAAACATCGACCCCATGGGCGTGCACACCGGCGACTCGATCACCGTTGCCCCCGCCATCACCCTCACCGACAAGGAATACCAGATCATGCGCGATGCATCGATCGCGGTGTTGCGCGAAATCGGTGTGGAAACCGGCGGCTCCAACGTCCAGTTCGCCGTCAATCCGGCGGATGGCCGTCTGGTCGTCATCGAAATGAACCCGCGCGTATCGCGCTCCTCGGCGCTCGCCTCCAAGGCGACCGGGTTCCCCATTGCCAAGGTCGCAGCGCGTCTCGCCGTCGGCTACACCCTCGATGAGCTGGAAAACGACATCACCGGCGGTGCTACCCCGGCCTCGTTCGAACCCACCATCGACTATGTCGTCACCAAGATTCCGCGCTTTGCCTTTGAAAAGTTCCCCGGTGCCGACAATCGCCTGACCACCGCCATGAAGTCGGTGGGTGAGGCCATGGCCATCGGTCGGTCGTTCCCCGAATCCCTGCAAAAGGCGCTGCGCAGCCTGGAGACCGGCCTGACCGGTCTCAACGAGATCGGCATCCCCGGTCTGGGCGAGGGTGATGACAAGAACGCGGTGCGCGCTGCTCTGGGCACACCCACTCCCGATCGCCTGCTGCTGGTCGCCGAAGCCATGCGGCTTGGCTATGACCACCAGATGATCCACGAGGCCTGCCGCATCGATCCGTGGTTCCTCGAACAGCTCCAGGCCATCGTCGATACCGAAGCCAAAGTCCGCGAGCACGGCCTGCCGGAAACCGCCGGTGCGCTGCGCAATCTCAAATCCATGGGCTTTTCCGATGCGCGTCTTGCCGAATTGACCGGCAAGACCGCCCGCGAAGTGATGGCCCATCGCCACGCGCTCGACGTGCGTCCGGTCTATAAGCGCATCGACACCTGCGCCGCTGAATTCGCTTCACCCACCGCCTATATGTATTCGACCTATGAGGCCCCGTTCGCCGGCAAGCCTGCCGACGAATCCCAGCCCACCGACAAGAAAAAGGTCGTCATCCTGGGCGGCGGCCCGAACCGGATCGGTCAGGGCATCGAGTTCGACTATTGCTGCTGCCATGCCGCCTTCGCGCTGTCGGATGCGGGCTATGAAACCATCATGGTCAACTGCAATCCCGAGACGGTCTCCACCGACTACGACACCTCCGATCGCCTCTATTTCGAGCCGCTCACCGAGGAAGACGTGCTGGAAATCCTCACCACCGAACAGCAGAACGGCACGCTCCATGGCGTCATCGTCCAGTTCGGTGGCCAGACCCCGCTCAAGCTGGCCAATGCCCTCGAACGTGCTGGTATCCCGATCCTGGGCACCCAGCCCGACAAGATCGATCTGGCCGAAGACCGTGACCTGTTCCAGAAGCTGCTGACCAGGCTTGACCTGACCCAGCCGCGCAACGGCATCGCCTACAGCCTCGAACAGTCGCGCATCATCGCCGAAGGTCTGGGCTATCCGCTGGTCATCCGTCCGTCCAACGTGCTGGGCGGCCGCGCCATGATCATCTGCCAGTCGGCGGAAGATTTCGAGCGCTACGTCCAGTCGACGCTGACCGAACTGGTCCCGCCCGACATCCGGCACAAATACCCCAACGACAAGACCGGCCAGATCAACTCGGTCCTCGCCTCCAACCCGCTGCTGTTCGACAGCTATCTGGCGGGCGCGGTCGAAATCGACGTTGACTGCCTGTGCGATGGCGAGGACGTGTTCGTCGCCGGCATCATGGAGCACATCGAAGAAGCGGGCATTCACTCCGGTGACAGTGCCTGTTCGCTCCCCCCGCATTCGCTCAGCCCCGAGGTCATCGCCGAGCTCAAGCGCCAGTCCGCCGAAATGGCCCGCGCGCTCAATGTCGGCGGCCTGATGAACGTGCAGTTCGCCCTCAAGGACGGCACGCTCTACGTGCTCGAAGTGAACCCCCGCGCCTCGCGTACGGTCCCCTTCGTCGCCAAGGTTGTCGGTGTACCCGTCGCCAAGATCGCGGCCCGCATCATGGCTGGTGAAAAGCTCGCGAGCTTCGATCTCAAGGAGCGCCAGATCGACCATATCGGCATCAAGGAAGCCGTGTTCCCCTTCGCCCGCTTCCCCGGCGTCGATACGGTCCTGGGCCCGGAAATGAAGTCGACCGGCGAGGTCATCGGCCTCGACACCGATTTCGCCATCGCGTTCGCCAAGAGCCAGCTCGGAGCGGGCTCGAAAGTGCCGATGGACGGAACCGTGTTCGTCTCCGTTCGCGATGACGACAAGGCTGGCATTGTCGAAGCGGTGCGCAATCTGGCCAATATCGGCTTCAAAGTGATCGCCACCGGCGGCACCCAGCGCTACCTCGCCGAACAGGGCATCGAGTGCACCAAGATCAACAAGGTGCTCGAAGGCCGTCCGCACATCGTCGATGCCATCAAGAACGGCGGCGTGCATCTGGTCATCAACACGACAGATGGGGCGAAGGCCGTTTCCGACAGCCGCGACATCCGCCGTGCGGCGCTCTTGTCCAAGGTGCCCTATTACACCACTGTCCCCGGTGCGGTCGCCGCCGTCGAAGGCATTCTCGCCTATCGCGACGGCAGCCTGGCTGTCCGCCCGCTGCAAGACTATTTCGCAGCCTGACGTCAAAACTTGAAAAATCAGGCCGAGCAGCTATCTTACCGGAGTGGAGACCGGGCTTTCACCCGGCCTCCCCTTTCTAGATTATGAATAGGACCCGGATCCGAACTCGCCAGCTCGTCCGGGTCTTTTTCATGTCTAGAGTGATGATCGGGAATCCCCACATAATCATCACCTCCGTTAGACGGCGAGGCTTTCGCCACAGCCGGGAGAGCCCATCCCTCCCGGTCGCGCCCGCTGGCAAGGCGCTGCTGCTTCCGCCGTCGATCCGGATCGAACGACAATCCGGCGCCAATTGCAAACCGCTCACGGCCTCGGTCGCTTGAGCCAAAACGTTCGCCCTGCTCTATTGACGCTCGCCTGCGAGCGCATATACTTCGCACCATGTTCATGACATCCACGACATTCGCAGTCTTCCTGAGCGCTTGATCGCTTGGAAGTTTTGCTGGGCTCCCCGCCCTCCCGCCGCGTCCGACGCGGCGTTGCGAATTCATGGACATTTCAATGCCTGAGACATTCAACGCGCTCACCGCAGCGCAGATCAAATCCTTCATCGCCGATGGCTTCGTGCGTATCGATGAGGCCTTTCCTCCTGCCCTTGCCGAACAGGGCCGCGCCATCCTCTGGCGCGAAACCGGCTGCGATCCGAATGCCCCCTCGACCTGGACGCAGCCCGTCATCCGCCTCGGCGGCTACCACGATGCGCCGTTCCGCGACGCTGCCAACACGTCGCGCCTGCATTCCGCCTATGATCAGCTGGTGGGCGCAGGTCGCTGGATCGCGCCACAGGGGCTCGGAACCTTCCCGGTCCGCTTCCCGTCGCCCGATGATCCCGGCGACGCGGGCTGGCATATCGATGTCAGCTTCAGCCTGCCCGAGGACGACCCCAACTACTTCCTCGCCTGGCGCGCCAACGTCAAAAGCACGGGCCGTTCGCTTTTGATGCTGTTTCTGTTTTCCGACGTTGGTCCCGACGACGCCCCCACCCGCATCCGAAAGGGCTCGCATGCCGCGATCGCCCGGCAATTGCTGCCCCACGGCGAACGTGGATTGACGCTCGGTCAGCTGGCTGCGGATGATTTCGCGTCAACAGCGGAGTGCGAGGAAGTGCTGGCCACCGGTCCGGCGGGCACAGTCTATCTGTGCCACCCGTTCCTCGTCCATGCGGCCCAGCCCCATCGCGGCACCGCGCCACGTTTCATGGCCCAGCCGCCCCTGCTCCCGGCCTATGATTTCGATCCAAACCTGCCCCCTTCGCCGGTCCAGATCGCCATTCGTCAGGCCTGCGGCTTACACTTCTAGGATGCGAGCTCTGCCGGAGCGTCCATCGCTCCGGCCACCGGCTTGCGGGCGACAAACAGCAGGCCCTCGATCGGCTGCCCGCGATCCATGCGGATCGTCTGCTCCACAATCTCGATGATCTCGAACCCCTGCGCGGTCAGTTCCCGCGCCGTCGCCGCCCCATTATGCGCATAGCGCAGCGAGGGTTGCAGCACCTGCGCTTCCGGCCCCTGATGCCGCTCCACAGAGAACGCCAGCACCCCACCCGCCCGCAAGGCCCGATAGATCGCCGCGAAGATCGGCGGCAGCGCCGCGCAGTAGATGAACACATCCGCCGCCGTCACGAGGTCCAGCGCGCCATGGCTTTGCGCAAGCGTATCCAGCAGATCGCCCTGCTCGGCCACTTCGTAAATGCCCTTGCGCCGCACCTCGGCCACCATGGCCGCCGACAGGTCGACCCCGGCCAGATGCCCCACATGTTCGCGCAGGCGCGCCCCCATCAGGCCGGTGCCGCACCCCAGATCGACCGCCCGCGCAAAGCCAGCGATCTCCAACCGCCCCATCGTGCCAAGGATCAGCGCCGCCAACCTGTCCGGCACGGCATAATCGAGCTTTTTCAGCAGCGATTGTTCGAAATGATCGGCATAATGGTCGAACAGCGCCCCGACATAGGCCGCGTGGATCGCGGGCGCGACATCCCCTTGCCCATACGCGGCAAGATGGGTCTGCGCCCCAAGCGTTCCGCCCGGATCGAGCTCCGCCGCTGTCCGCCAGGCCGCAATCGCCTGCGCCTCCGTCCCGGCCCGCTCATGATATTCAGCAACGCGCATCCATCCGGCAGCCCAGCGCGGAGCCCCCGCCAGCGCCTGCTCCATCACATCGGCTGCGGCGACAAAATCACCCACCTCCGCCAGCATCTGGGCATATTGCGTGCGGCGATCCACGATCAGATCGCCAGAAGACAGGAATTTTGCGGACACTCGCTGCGCAATCCGGGTTTATTTCATTTCAGCCGGTGCGCGAAATGCGCCTTCCCGCGCCAAAAATCAATAATTTTGCCTATGCGGCAGCGAAAAATCTCTCCGCCGCCGCCAGCGCCGCATCGACACCGTCATCGCCCACATCCTTGTGGGTCACCCAGCGCTGCTGGCCGTAGCGCCCGCCCACCCCGATACCCGCGTCCGCCAAATGCGTTGCAAACGCTTGTGCAATTTCCGGATCGGCCCGCATGAAAAAGATGTTGGTCTGCGGCAGCCCCACGCTCAGCCTTTCGTGCTGGGCCAGTCCCTCTGCCAGCCGCCGCGCCCGCCGGTGATCCTCGGCCAGCCGCTCGACATTGTGCTCCAGCGCATAAAGCCCCGCCGCCGCCAGAATGCCCGCCTGGCGCATCCCGCCCCCCAGCATCTTGCGCAACCGCCGCGCCTTGCCGATCAGTTCAGCGCTTCCCACAAGCACCGAGCCCACCGGCGCGCCCAGCCCTTTGGACAGGCACACAGAGATGCTATCGAACCCTTGCGTCAGGTCCCGCGCTTTCCGGTTGGAGGCCACCGCCGCGTTGAAGATCCGCGCACCATCGAGATGGGTGGCAAGCCCGTGACGCCTGGCCAGCGCCAGCGCTTCGTCCACATAGGCTTGAGGCAGCACCTTACCGCCAATGGTGTTTTCCAGCGCCAACAGGCGTGTCCGCGCGAAATGGATATCGTCGAGCTTGATCGCCGCCTCAACCTTGTCCAGCGGCAGGCTGCCATCAGTGGCGTTTTCAATCGGCTGTGGCTGGATCGAAGCCAGCACGGCTGCGCCACCCGCCTCATAGCGGTAGCAATGGGCATCCTGCCCCGCGATAAATTCATCGCCCCGCTCGCAATGGCTCATCAGCGCTACAAGATTGGACTGAGTGCCCGAAGGCAGAAACAGCCCCTCCGTCTTGCCGGTCAGTTCCGCCAAACGGGCTTCCAGCGCCGCGACCGTCTCGTCCTCGCCATAGACATCGTCGCCCACCGCCGCCTCGGCCATCGCTGTCCGCATCGCTGCATCGGGGCGCGTCACTGTATCGGATCGAAAATCATGAATGATGCGGGTCATGGTGGGGTCTCTTGGGCGGCTGTTGGGTTTGTCCTGCCTGCTTAACGCGTTGTCGCGGCTTCGCCAACTGGCAAGCTTGCTGGTCTCGCCTTGTGGGACTTTCCGGCAATACTATAGTTTTTCAGCGCAGCCCTGTGCATAAGGTCTGCAATACTGACATTTCAGCAACGCCGCCGGGCGCTCGCATCCTCGTTATTACAGAACGGCAGATTAACCCTTTTCAGGGTACGGGTAATTCATAAGCTCTTGAATATTTCCCGCTTTTCTTCTAAACAATCATGATCGAAATTGCGGCCGACCGAGCTATCCGTGCGTTATTTCGCGCCTGCTGACGTCCTGAACCAAGACTTCGATATTCAGAGGCTTCGGCCTCTGGCCAGCGTGTGACCGGGGAGGGTTTTCGGATTTATCCATCCGGCTGCACGATCTAACAGGGACTGGGAGCGCGATACCCACACCAGACGGTATCCTCTCCCGAACGCACGACGCGAAAGGACACGCCATGGCAACCGGCATTGTCAAATGGTTCAACACCCAGAAGGGGTACGGCTTCATTCAGCCTGATGAGGGCGGGGCGGACGTTTTCGTCCACATCTCGGCCGTGCAGAACTCCGGCATGACCGGACTCGATGAGGGCCAGAAGATTTCCTATGAAATCGTCAAGGACAAACGCACCGGGAAATCGGCTGCCGGCAACCTCGTTGCCGCTGACTGATCCGAACAAGGCCAACTGAGCATTCGCCCGGCTCACAGGCCGGGTCGCTGCAAACAGGGCGCGGACCGCACCAGCGGTTTGCGCCTTTTTATTTTGCTGTTTCCCCCACCGGCGGGGGCTTGCGGAACCGAAAACAAGTCCCATATTCCGGTTGCCTTCCCACAGGCTCCCGCCCGGCTTCGTTTGTTCTTGACCGGACGAACAAGGACGGGCAACCTCGTGGAGTTAGTTTCCCCGAAAGCGTAAATCGAGACCGCTGATTGAGGTCAGCGCGGTCTCCGGTTTGCGCTTAATGCACATCTGTTTTTCGTAAAGGAGGGATTGGAATATGGAAAAGATCCCCATGACCGTGGCAGGACAGGCCGCACTGATCGACGAGTTGCAGCGCCGCACCAGCGAGGATCGCCGCACCATCATCGATGCCATCTCCGAAGCGCGCGCCCATGGCGACCTTTCGGAGAATGCCGAATATCACGCCGCCAAGGAGCAGCAGAGCCTCAATGAAGGCCGCATCATGGAACTCGAATCGATGCTGGCCATGGCCGAAGTCATCGACGTGTCCAAGATCTCCGGCGATACCGTCAAATTCGGCGCGACCGTAACCATCGTCGATGAGGACACCGACGAGGAAAAGACCTATCAGCTGGTGGGCGATCCCGAGGCCGACGCGTCGGCGGGCCGCATCTCCATCTCCTCGCCCATCGCCCGCGCCCTCATCGGCAAGGCGGTCGGCGATTCGGTCGAGGTGGCTGCCCCCGGCGGCGCGCGCGGCTATGAAATCCTGAAAATCGTCTTCATCTGACCCCTCCCGGCGGGCGCGGAGCCCAATTCTTCGCCCGCCCTCTCCCCCCTGGCGCCATTTGGCTGCGACCTTTCCGGCTTTTCCCCCGGTCCTGTGTCGTCCGTGCTTGTAACGGGGCAAAGCCGTGCCATATTTGTCGCCAGACAAAGTGATCGGCACGATATCATGCACGCCAAGACCATCATCATCGGCTCGGGCCCGGCTGGCTACACCGCCGCCATCTACGCGGCGCGCGCCATGCTCGAACCCCTCATCATCACCGGCATGGAACCGGGTGGCCAGCTCACCATCACCACCGATGTGGAGAACTATCCCGGCTTTGCCGATCCCATCCAGGGTCCCTGGCTGATGGAGCAGATGCGGGCCCAGGCCGAAAACATGGGCGCAAAGATCGAAAACGATCTCATTTCCAATGTTGATTTCACCTCCCGCCCCTTCCGGCTCACCGGCGACAGCGGCACCGTTTACACCGCCGACAGCGTCATCATCGCCACCGGCGCCCAGGCCAAATGGCTTGGCCTGCCCAGCGAGGAAAAGTTCAAGGGGTTTGGCGTCTCGGCCTGCGCCACCTGTGACGGGTTCTTCTACCGTGAAAAGACCGTTCTGGTGGTTGGCGGCGGCAACACCGCCGTGGAGGAAGCGCTGTTCCTCACCAATTTCGCCAGCAAGGTGATCCTCGTTCATCGCCGCGACCAGCTCACCGCCGAAAAGGTCATGCAGCACCGTCTGTTCAAGCACCCCAAGATCGAAGTGCGCTGGAACACCGTGCTCGACGAGGTCGAGGGCGCGGAGATGCCCCGGTCCGTGCGCGGTGCTGTTTTGCGCGATGTCGTCACCGGCGAGACCTCGACGCTCGACGTTGACGGTATTTTCGTCGCCATCGGTCATGCTCCGGCCACGGATATCTTCAAAGGTAAGCTCGAAATGCGCCATGGCGGTTATATCGTCACCGCGCCTGACAGCACGGCCACATCCATACCCGGCGTGTTTGCCGCCGGGGACGTGACCGACGACGTCTATCGCCAGGCGGTTACCGCCGCCGGCATGGGCTGCATGGCCGCGCTCGAAGCCGAGCGCTATCTTGCGGTCCACGATCTGGCCGAAGCCGCCGAATAACAGGCGCACGGCATATCTGGTTTGGCCGGCCCCGGACGATCCGAGGCCGGCAGTTTAAAAGAGGGGACACGGGCGGATGCTCGATTGGGACAAGCTGCGCATCTTCCATGTCGCCGCCGAGTCGGGCAGCTTCACCCATTCCGCCGAAAAGCTTGGAATGTCCCAGTCCGCGGTGTCGCGGCAGATTTCCGCGCTTGAGGACGATCTGGGGCTAAAGCTGTTCATCCGCCACGCGCGCGGACTGGTCCTCACCGAGGCCGGCGAACAGCTGTTCCGCACAGCCCATCGCATGGCGTGGGAGCTGCAATCGGTCCGCGCCCAGATGACGGAAAGCCAGGACGTGCCCACCGGTCCGCTGGTCGTCACCACCACCGTGGGATTCGGCTCCACCTGGCTCACCAAGCGCATTCACGAATTCGTGACGCTCTATCCGACCATCCAGCTCGACATCAAGCTCAACGACGCCGAGCTCGATCTCGCCATGCGCGAGGCGGACGTTGCCATTCGGCTGCACCGCCCCAACCAGTCCGAGATGATCCAGCGCAAGCTGTTCACCGTGCATTTCCATCTCTATGCGGCTGAAAGCTATCTGGAAGAATTCGGCACGCCCGAATCCATCGAGGACCTCGACGCCCACAAGATCATCACCTTTGGCGAGCCGTCCCCGTCCTATCTCGGCGACGTCAACTATCTCGAACGCATCGGGCGCCCGGACAACTCCCTCCGCACCGCCACCCTCAAGGTCAATGCCATCTACGGCATGATGCAGGCCTGCCGTCAGGGAATCGGTATTGCCATGCTTCCCGAGTACATCACCGAGGAAGAACCGAATCTGCGCAAGATTCTCACCGACACCGACCTGCCGGCGTTCGACACCTATTTCGTCTATCCCCCGGCCCTCAAAAGCTCCAAGCGAGTCGGCGTGTTCCGGGATTTCCTCGTCGACAAGGCCCGGGACTGGCAGTTCTGAGCCGCACAAATCGCCGTTCCAGGCCGAAATCTGCCGCCCTGGAACAAATACCCATTAAGTTTCAATATCTTACCATCCGCACCCAAGCCATGCATTTCGCGCATGGCTGACATGTCATCTTCGCGCTTGCCGCCCCTGATCTTAATCTCTACTTAACCGGCAGACATTGCGCGCTTTTCCTCCTCCCTTTGGGCGCGTTTGATGTTCCCTCCTACGAGAGGTTGCCTCTCGTCCTTGGGCCCCGCTCTCCCCTCGAGCGGGGCTTCTTTTTTGCCCGGACCTCCAAAACGTTTTGACTCCCGGAAACCCGTGCCTTGCATTTTTTGCATGGCTGGCATGTCATTAGACGACTGTACAAGTCGTGATTAAGAATACATATAAGCACTGTCACTGACGCGGCGCGCTTTTCTCCTCCTCCCAAAGCCCCCCGCATCGTGACACCTAGAGCGGGAAAGGTTCTCCTCCTCCCTCCTTGACCGCTCCTAGAGGCCGTAATTCGACTCCTCCTCCCTTCGAATGCGGCCGAAGGTTCCTAAGAGGCTCCGCCATCCTCCCTGGCGGGGCCTCTTTCCTTTTGTGCTCCCCGCTTCAGTCAGCCCGGTGCGCAAACACCTTCCATCTTCTTGCATGGCTCGTATGCGGTCTTGCGCATTGCGCGAGGGAACCCTCCGCCCCATATTGGCGTTGTCGAGTGCAGCGATGCTCCGCCTCCTCCTCCCTGCGGTAGCGTCGCTTTCGACCCCGAGCGAATGATGTTCCTCCTCCCTCATCCTTCGCTCACCCGATCCCGGCTGTTTCCTCCTCCTCCCTCGGCCCGGATCGAAACTGGAAGATTAGGGTTCTACCCTCGATCATTGGCTCCATCCTCGGATGGAGCCTTTTTCTTTGCCTAAACGATGCCCGCGCAGAACGCCTCGATCCGGTCCATGGCCCGCTCCAGGTCGCTGTCTGAAGCCGCATACGAAATGCGGAAATGGCCGGGCAGCCCGAACGCGGTGCCATGCACCAGCGCCACGCCGTTTTCCTCCAGCAGCCCCATGACGAAGTCCTCGTCGGTCGCGATCTTGCGTCCACCAGCGCTGGTTCCGCCCAACAGTGCCGCGCAGGAGGGGAACGCATAGAACGCCCCTTCCGGCACGAGGCACTCCAGCCCCTTGCAGCCCCGCAGCCGCGCCACGACATAGTCGCGCCGCTTCTGGAACACGTCGCGCCACTCCAGCAGGAACGCCTGCGGCCCGTTGAGCGCTTCCACTGCCGCCCATTGCGAGATCGATGTTGGATTGGTCGTCGATTGCCCCTGCAATTTCAGCATCGCCGCGAGGATTTCGCGTGGGCCGGTGCAATAGCCGATCCGCCACCCGGTCATCGCATGCGATTTCGACACCCCGTTCATGGTCAGCGTCCGCGCCAGCAGCCTGGGCTCGACCTCGGCGATCGTCGCAAAGCTGCGCCCGTCATAGACCAGCACCTCGTAGATATCGTCGGTGAGGATATAGACGTGCGGATGCCGCAGCAGCACCTCGGCCAGCCCCTTGAGCTCGTCTGCCGTATAGGCCGCGCCCGAGGGATTGGACGGCGTATTGAGCAGCAGCCATTTGGTGCGCGGCGAGATCGCGGCTTCCAGCGTCTCCGGCGTCAGCTTGAACCCGGTCGCCTGGCTCGCCTCGGCAAACACCGGCTCCGCCCCTGCCAGTCGCACGATTTCGGGATAGCTCACCCAATAGGGCAGCGGCACCACCACCTCGTCGCCCGGGTTGAGCGTCGCCATCAGGGCGTTGAAGATGATCTGCTTGCCGCCCGACGAGACGAAGCAATCCTGTGCCGTCACATCCAGCCCGTTGTCGCGCCGGAATTTTGCCGCCACTGCTTCCTTGAGCTCGGCAATGCCATCGACATTGGTATAGCGCGTTTCTCCGCGCTCTATGGCGGCGATCGCCGCTTTGCGCACGTGTTCGGGCGTATCAAAATCGGGTTCGCCCGCCGAAAGCGCGATGATGTCTGCGCCTGCCTGGGCCATTTGCCGGGCCCGCTGGGTGATCCCAACGGTCGCCGAGGGTTGTACGCGCGAAAGGGCGTCCGAGAGCAGTCCCATTATATCCTCATGTCGGGCTGGTAAGAGAGCGTTGGCAACCTATCGCTTCCGCGCCCGCCGGATCAATCGGCAAAACGGCCCGCTGCGCTGCCCCTTGCGCGTTGCCCGCTCTCAAGGCAAGCTGGGCATTCCCGATGAGGAGGTGACCCAATGTTTGTAGAAACAATTCTGGCCGCCAAGGGCAATTCCGTCGTCACGATTTCCCCGGACACCGCAATTGGCGACCTCATCACCCAACTGGCGCAGCACAATATCGGCGCCGTGGTCGTGGTCGAAGACGGCACTGTGGTCGGCATCATTTCCGAACGCGACATCGTCCGCCATCTTGCCGGCAGCGCCGAAGGCTTTCGGGCCCGGCCCGTATCCTCGCTCATGACCCGCGCGCCCAAGACCTGCTGCCTCGCCGATACGGTCGATGCCGCCATGGATCGGATGACGCGCGGACATTTCCGCCATCTGCCGGTCGTCGAGAACGGCGTGCTGGTCGGCATCATTTCCATTGGTGACGTGGTCAAGCGCAAGATCGAGGATGCCGAGCAGGAAGCCGGAGCGCTGCGCGACTATATCGCGAGCTGACCCGCGCTGCGCGCTTGCCCGATAGGGCCGGACCGGCTACCACCCGCTAAAGCGTTTCGGATGCGAACCATGAGGCTCGCACACGCACAACGCGACGTATTCCATGATTTGGAGCCTTTGCGATCACCCGCATCGCAAGCATGCTCCGCGTTAACCTCGGTCCGGTCCCATCATGTCGCGTCCGCTTGCCCTTGCCTGCCTGCTATTGGCCACCGCCATCTGGGGCTTTGCCTTCATCGCCCAGAAGACCGCCATGGACGTCATGGGCCCGCTCACCTTCACCGGGTCGCGTTTCCTTCTGGGCGGGCTGCTGGTCCTGCCCTTCGCCCTGCGGGAGAACCGCCGCAGTCCGATATCGCTCACCCGGCGTCACTGGGCGCTGATTGCGTTCCTGAGCGTCAATTTCTTCATGGGCGCCATCCTGCAGCAATATGGCCTGATGTTCACCACCGTGACCAATTCGGGCTTTCTCACCGGCCTTTACGTGCTGTTTGTGCCTGTCATATTGCTGCTTGTCTTCCGCGAGCCACCCCACCGGGTCGTCTGGCTCGGCGTTCCCATGGCGCTGATCGGCCTGTTTTTGCTCAACGGCGCACGGCTCGATCAGCTCAACACCGGTGACGGTCTCGTCATCGCCAGCGCAGTTTTCTGGGCCCTGCACGTATTGCTGGTTGGAACCCTTGTCGCCCAGACCCGCCGCCCCATCTTCATTTCCGCCATCAGCTTCCTGGTTGCGGGTGCCTTGGGCAGCCTCGGCGCCTTCACCTTCGAAACCCCCACCCTCGCGGCCATGTCCGCCGGATGGATCGAAATTCTTTATGCCGGCATGCTGTCCACCGCCGTCGGCTTCACCCTGCAAGCCATTGGCCAGCAGCATGTCCCGCCCGCCAACGCCGCGATCATCTTGTCCACCGAAAGCCTGTTCGCGGCACTGGGCGGCGCACTCATTCTGGGCGAGCGGCTGGAAACCATAGGCTACGCGGGCGTGGTGCTGATCTTTGCCGCCGTGCTGCTCACGGAATTGCTTCCGACCCTGCGCCGCAGCCGCCCGGCCTGACCCTAATCCACCCGCGTCAGGCGGATGTCCTCGCAGAACACGAACAGCACACACGCGCGCAATTGCATGGTGTTGTCATCAGTCTGGGTCACGGTGCCGCCGATATTGAAGCCTTCCAGCGTCACGGTCCCACTCCAATGGCCGAGCCGCGTCTGCCGCGCGTCCTTGAACATATAGGTGTTGAGATATTTGACGTTGCGGGCGTCCTTCTTGTCTTCCTGAATCCAGGTCAGCATCGCGCACAGCCGGTCGCCATTCGCCCCGCAATAGGAAAATTCATACAGCGATTCCTTGTTGTCCGGCTCCCACACCCCCAACGGGTTGAGCTGCTGGGCCAGCGCCGGCCCCGACAGGAGGATCGCCAGCACCAACAGCACCGGTCGGAAAAACACAGCAATAGTTCGCGCCATCGCGGCACTCCGCAAAATCGTCTTGAAATAAGCATTCAGTCTGCCCGCCAGCAACTGAACGGGTCATGAACCGCGTCATAAGACCGACATGCGACAACACTATGGTCGCCTCGCACACCGGCGCCCCGTCTTTTCCTGTGGATGACCGTCCGCCGCGCTCTGCCAGCGCCCTGCTTGCAGGCTACAACTCCGTCCAGCGCTAGATCTGTCCGGAGCCACCGTGGCCAAGCTCTATTTCTGTTACGCCGCCATGAATGCCGGCAAATCGACCCTTTTGTTGCAGGCATCCTATAACTACCGCGAACGCGGCATGGCGACGCTGCTGTTCACCGCCGCCCTCGATGACCGGGCAGGCACCGGGGTCATCGCCTCGCGGATCGGTGTATCCTGCGATGCACAACTGTTCACCGCCACCGACGACCTCTATGCCGTCATCGCCGCCGCCCATGCACAAACCCCGTTCAGTTGCGTATTCTTTGATGAAGCGCAGTTCCTCACCGCCCGGCAGGTGTGGCAACTGGCCCGCGTCGCCGACCGGCTCGATGTCCCCGTGATGTGCTATGGCCTGCGCACCGATTTTCAAGGCAAACTGTTTCCCGGCTCTGCGGAACTGCTCGCCATTGCCGATACCCTGCGCGAAGTGCGCACCATCTGCCATTGCGGCGCCAAGGCCACCATGGTGGTGCGCCACGGCCCGGACGGACGCCCGATTCTCGAAGGCGATCAGGTCGACATTGGCGGAAACGACAAATATATTTCACTTTGCCGCCGCCACTGGGAAGAAACCGTGGGCCGCTGGACGGAGACAGACAATTGACCACCCAATCCAATGAACCCCGCGGCGCGCTGACCATCCGCACCCTTGCCATGCCCGCGGACACCAATCCCGCCGGTGATATTTTCGGGGGCTGGCTGATGAGCCAGATGGACCTTGCCGGGGCCATTGCCGCCGTTGAGCACGCTGGCGGGCGCGTCGCCACCGTCGCCGTCGAGGCCATGAGCTTCATCGCCCCGGTCCGGGTTGGCGACGTCCTGTGCGTTTACACCTGGGTTGAACGCATCGGCACCACCTCGATCAGGATCGGCATGGAGGCCTGGGCCAAATCCAGATCGTCGTCGGCCCGCACCAAGGTCACCGAGGGCCATTTCATCTACGTCGCCCTCGACGACCAGGGCCGCAAACGCACCATCGGCGCCGTCACGGCCTGAGTTTTTCTCCCCTTCGGACTCTTACCGATGGCGGCCTGAACTCACCCGTTCAGGCCCCGTTCAACTGTGCTCCCTTATCCCTTGCTGCCATTGCTGCGGCGAGCGCCATTGGTGTTTCCGATGGAACCAAAACCCCGCTCAACAGATTTTTGCCGTAAATGACACTTCTCTCGAAGGGAGAGCGACATGAGATTTTTTAAGCTCGCGGCCTCCGCCGCCCTTGCGGTTGCAGGCTTGTTTGCCGCCGTGTCCGGTGCTTTTGCCTATGATGCCGCCGCCACTTCGGCGCTCAATGTGCGCACCGGCCCGGGCACCAATTACCGGGTCGTCGCCGCGCTGTCGCCCAACCAGATCGTTCAGGTCGGGCAGTGCAACAGCGCCAACACCTGGTGCGAAGTGACCGCCAACAACATTCGCGGCTGGGCCTCTGCCCGCTATCTGCGCCCGATCGGCCCCACCACCCCGTCGCGCCCCGGCCCCAATAGCGGCCCCGATGTCGGCTTTTCCATCAACACCCCCAATTTCAACCTCTCCATCGGCCAGGGCCGCCCCGGTGTACGCCCCGTTCCCCGCGGCCAGGTCTGCTTTTATGAAGACTACAACTACAATGGTCGCAGCTTCTGCGCCTCGGGCGATGAGAACCAGCGCTATATCGGCAATTTCTGGAACGACCGCATCCATTCAGCCCGCGTCGAAGGCAATGTCTCGGCCACCGTTTGCACCGGTTCCAATTTCACCGGTCGCTGCGCCGTGATCGACCGTTCGGTCCGCAATCTGGGAATGCTGTCGGGCGAGATTTCGTCCTTCTATCTCGGCGGCCGCTGATCGGCCTCCACCCCTCAGATCGCTATTGATATTGGCCCGCCCTCACCCGGCGGGCCTTTTTTTGTGGTAAATCAAATATTAAACCTGTGCATTGGCGTAAAATAGCTGCCTTGGCCATATTGACGCACAATCGCCCCTGCCCCCGTTTCGCCCGATTCGGTTCAAAGTCTGGTCACAACTAAGTGTAGAACCCGACCCGTCGCCAATCATCACGGGTCAGGACCGTATGCCAATTCTCAAATCAACTGTGCTCAGCGCAGCCCTTCTCCTTGGAGCTTTCCCCCTCGCCACATCCAGCCCCATCGCGCAGGATACCATTGCCGTCGTACAGACCCTGTCCGGCACTGCCTCCTGGTATGGCGGTAAGTTCCACGGCCGCAAAACCGCCAATGGCGAGACTTACAACCAGCATGCCCTCACAGCGGCCCACCGCCACCTGCCCTTCGGCACCGAGGTCGTGGTCACCAACCAGAACAATGGCCGCAGTGTCGTTGTCCGCATCAATGACCGGGGACCGTTCACCGGCGGTCGCATCATCGACCTGTCCCGTCAGGCCGCCTCTCAGATCGGCATGATCAATTCGGGCACTGCAAAGGTCACCGTCGAAGTCATCGGCTAAACCACTTCCAACGCGTGAAAAAGGCGTCTCCGGTCCATCCGGGGACGCCTTTTTTTGTGCCCGTCATTCACAGGAGGTACACCGCCCGCAACTGAAAATTTACCGTCAATTTGAGTTTCCGGCACAACCTTGCGTTAACCGCGCATACTCGGCCTGTCACCCGCGAAAACCCCTCCTGACGGGGCTTGCGGCGACAAAACGGCAGTAATGCCGTCGGCGTTGTGCGGATTGTTTGGCGACAGTCGCACACGCCGGTTTGGGGGCACCATGAGGCGGGTCCGGAGCGGGTCCGCCGGCAGCAAAAGAGGTGTGCCATGTCTGAAAGGCTGACGACGCAGAAGTTCGTTTCCATGACGGTAGCGGTGGTGACCGGTGCCGTCCTGTGCGGATTGTTCACCATGGTCCTGTTCGTCACCGGCGCCCTCGCCGCCTGACGCGCCGTGTAACCAGCCACTAGAGCGTTTCCAGAACAGGTGGATACCACCTGTTCGGTTCGGAATCGCGACATAACAAGGACTTAGGGCACCTGATCTGATTCAATCAGATCAGGAATTGCACTAAAAAACCCGCGCAGCGGACTGCGCGGGCTTCACTGTTCTTCAGTCGCTCAGAACTCGGACCAGTCGTCCGCGATCGCCGCACCGCCATCCGACAGATACACCCGCTGTGCCATCGCCACCGTGCGCGCCCGCGGTTCTATCGCCGTCCGCGCTTCGGTATTTTGCCCGGCGTCGATCGTGAAAATATCCACGATGGTGTCGAGCGCCGTCGCCTGCGCTTCGGTCTGTTCGATGGCCGCATTGGTCTCCTCGACCAGCGCCGCGTTGTGCTGGGTCATCTCATCCATTTGCTGGATGGCTCCGCGCACTTCCCCGATCGCCGTCGATTGCTCGCGGTTGGCCTGCGAAATGCCCCGCATCAACTCGCTGTTCTCGCGCACCGCCGCCAGAATGTCGGTCAGCTTGGCGGCGGCTTCGGCCACCAGCCGCGATCCGCCCCCCACTTCGCTCGAACTCTGCTCGATCAGCGCCTTGACCTCCGAGGACGCCTCCGCCGCGCTCTGGGCCAGCCGCCGCACTTCCACCGCGACCACGGCGAACCCCTTGCCGGCCTCCCCGGCCCGCGCTGCTTCCACCGAAGCGTTGAGCGCCAGCAGGTTGGTCTGGAACGCGATATCGTCGATCATCCCGATGATATTGGAGATCTTGTCCGAAGAGCTGGTGATCCGCGCCATGGCGCTGGTCGCCTTTTCCATCACCACGCCGCCATCATTGGCCAGCGCCGCCGCCGACTGGCTCTTGTCGCGGGCGATTTCGGCCTTTTCGGCGTTGCCACGCACCGTCGTGGTCAGCTGCTCGATGGCCGCCGAGGTTTCCTCGATTGCCGCCGCCTGCCGCGTGGTACGCTCGCTCAGGTCGTTGGCCCCGGCCAGGATTTCCCCGGTCGCCGCCTTGAGCCCGCGCGAGGTCGCCCGCAATTTGCCCACGATGTCGGACAGCGTATCCGCCACCGCATTGGTATCGTCGCGCAGCGCCGCAAACGCTCCGTGATATTGCCCTTCCATGCGCTGGGTCAGGTCGGTACGGGCCAGCGCCGAGAGCACATGCCCTGCTTCCCCCAGCCCCGCATTGACCGTATCGAGCATGGAATTGAAGTTCTGCGAGACGCGGTCGATATCACGGTCCCCAAACGTTTCGGTGATGCGGCGCGTGAAGTCTCCGGCGACGCACGCCTCCACCACGCTGTCGAAAGCCCGTTGGAAGCGATCCATCATCTGCGCCCGCTCCGCTGTGGCCCGGGCGTTGCGCGCCCGTTCGGCGTCGGCCTCCACCATCGCCTGCCCGTTGGCGCGGAACACCTGCAACGCCTTGGCCATCTGGCCCAGTTCGTGCTCGCGGTCGGTCCCGGCAATGTCGAGGTTGAAATCCCCATCGGCCAGTCGGCGCATCATTGCCGTCATCCCGGTGATCGTGCCCGACAGCCAGCGCCCCATCAGCACCGCCAGCGTCGCGCCCAGCACCATGGCCAGTCCGCCCAGCACCATCACCGCGATCGTGCTCATCGCCGCATGGTCCACGGCGATCGGGCCCAGGACGTTCTGCGCGCCCGAGGCCCGCGCGGTCAGATCGTCATAGATCGCCTGCAAATCCTCGGCGATGACGTCGAGGTCCCGGCTCGCCGCCACCCGCACCATCACATTCATGGTGTTCTGGGCCTCGATCATCGTTTCGGCGGTTGCCTTGAACTGATAGGCAAGCTCCTGCGCCGCCATCAGCCCGTCCAGCGCAACCTCGTCACCCTCGAAGATTGCCAGCCCGCCCTCATCATAGGTGGCGACATCGTCGATCATCGCGATCAGGTCTTCGGCCAGCGCGTCGGTCGGATCGATGCGATAGGCAAGGCTGATCCGGCGCGCTGTGGCCAGGTCGGCGGCGTATTCGTTGATTTCCAGCGTCTGGCGCGCCAGCGCCCGATAGTCGGTGAATGATCCGGCGACGCTTTGCAGGCCGAATGCCCCGGCCAGCCCCACCAGACACAACAACACGATCAGGGTGCCGAAGGCTCCATACACCCTGAAAGCCACGCTCAGTTTTGCAAACATCCTGTCCAAACCCGGTTCCCCCATGGCAAGCCGGAGAGACAACCAGGTCCCGCCCGGGCTTGCAGCAAGCATCAGTCGCCGCGCGGCGCGATCCCCTGCACCTGCGGGCGGGGAAAAGCTAGGATGCAATGATTAAGATTTCAGCCACCATATCCGGCCCCGCCTGAACCCCTCATTCAGCCGCCATTCAGCCGCTGTGTGGTCTTTTGCCCCGTGACAACACGAATTCGTCACCGGCTGAAACCAAGTGCGGGTCGTGTTCGTTAAGACGATGAACCGGAGCCACCAACGGCCCCGGACAGGCGACAAACACTGGAGACTGATATGGCCCGCACCCTCGTTCAGATGAGCATCGGAACCGCCGCTGGCGCTGTCATGGTCACCATGATGGTCACGGTCATGGCCCTCACCGGCGCCTTCGCGTGATCCGACCCTCCAAATCCATCCCATGCGTTAGAAATGACCCCGCCGCACCTCCTCGGCGGGGTCTTTTCGTGTAGAGCGTTTCAAAAGGAGAGCCGGGTTTCCGGTTAGACGCCGCCGCCCTTCAGGGCCGCAGCACACCCTTGGCCGCCAGATCCAGCATCACCCGCTCGGTCAGCATCTGGCAGCGCTTGCCGCCGAACGGGAACACGCTGGAAAATCCGCCTGCCAGCGCCTCTTCCATCACCGCCCGTAATTTCCGCCTGGCCCGGAACAGCCGCGTCCGCACCGTGATCGGGTTGAGGCCCAGATCGCGCCCGATCGCCCCGATATCCATGCCCTCGCTCTCATACATGAGGAACACCACCCGCAGCGGCGCGGGCAGGGTTGCGATCGCCGTCTCCAGGATTTCGCGCACTTCGCGACGTGCCATGGCCACCTCCGGGCGCTCGATCACCGCTGCCGGAAACGGCACCACGCTCGATTGGTTGGCATCGGTTTCGATCACCGTGTCGTAACTCTCATGCTGTTTTGCGCCGCGTTTGCGCATCGCCGCCGCGTTGAGCACGATCCGCGTCACCCAGGTGGAAAACCGCGCTTCGCCGCGAAACGTATCGAGTCGCGTGAACGCCGCCAGATACGCGTCCTGCACCGCGTCCTCGGCTTCCGCATCGGTGTCCAGCACCCCGCGCGCCACCCGGAACAGCCTGGGATTCAACCGCCGGATCAGTTCGCGGATCGCGGCCGGATCGCCCGCGCGCGCGCCGACAACGAGTTCCGCCTCGCTCGGCCCCGCCCCGTCTCCGATCTTCTGCACTACCGTCTTGAGCACGCCTCACCTGCTGATTACGGCACCCGCGTCGATGATCGCATCGACCGGCGGCAGATGGGCCAGAACCGCGTCCGGCAGATCGTCGTCTGCTGCCGCGCCCTCCCATCCCGGATCGTCTTCGGTTCCCACCACGATTCGCCCGGCCATTCCGTGCAGTTCGTGGGGGATGCAGTAGTAATCATACACCCCCGGCGCCGAAAGCACGACCTCGAAACTCTGCCCCGGCAGGAGAAACTTACTGTCCCAGGGCGTGGCCGCCTCCGGTATGCGCCGGGCCCGTCCATAAAGATCAGGGTGATAGGTTGTTGCCGTGTGGCTGTTGCCGGGATCGTCGTTGACGAACCGTACCCGTGTTCCCACCGCAACCGCGAGCCCATTGGGCTCGAACCAGGTGTTTTCCCCGCGCGGCGTCCCCTTCATCGAGATCGTCACCACATCCTGCGCCCATAGGCGCCGCCCAGCCAGAAGGGCGGCCAGAATGCCGCCCCCCAGGCCCAGGATTTGCCTCCGGTTCGCGTTCATTCCGCAAGCCGGCCCTTGGCGCCATCATCGTGGAACAGCACCACATGCGCATGCGGTTCTTCCACCCCAGGGTGGCCCGCATTGTAGTAGATATCCACCGACGTCACAGTGGCCGCGCCGAGTGCCAGATCGTCATAGGCGGTGCCGCCTTCCAGCGCTGCGATCGGCGTCATATACACGGTTGCCGACAGTTTTCCGTCATGGTCATAGGCAAGGAACGGTCCCGCCGGCAGTGTATCGGGGTCCACATAAAGCGTCCCCAGCCCCGGCAGGAATTCCGGCAAAGGCAGCACGTCGGCCACCTTCACATAAGGCGCGGGCGGCGGAGCAGCCCCCAGATCCTGCGCCAACCCCGGCGCGGCCAATATCCCTACAGTCAGAGCGATTGACGCGATTTTCCCGAACATGATGTGTCCTTTCCGGTCGAGGCGGATCTGCCTCACATCCCTTGGATGCACCACCCCCCAAAATGTTCGCCTCCCCCGCAGTTTTATTTTCCCGCTGCCGCGCTTCTTCGACAGCCCGTTCCCATTGTGTTCCCATCATGCTATTGAACTGGCTCACTTGCGGAACGATATGATCCTCCCATGACCTCCGAAAAGAAAACCCGTCCAGGCCAGCCCGTCCGGCGCGAGGACAGCCAGCCTGCAAAAGCCGATTTCTCCATTGATGATTTCATCAAGGAGATTGAAAAGGCCGAGGACGCCGCCGCGTCCAAGCCGCTCTATGCCGAGCGCATGCGCAACAAGCGCCGCCTCGACCGCGAGGAGGCCGCCGAAGCGCGCGAGACCATGCGGCTGGCCGGCAAGGGCAAGGACAACGCCGAAGCCAATGCCCGCCGTCTCAGCGAGGCCACCGCCAGCAAGTCGAAGCGCTCAACAGCGAGCCAACCCAAAAACGCCCGGAGCGCCGCGACGGGCATGACGCTCAAGGCCCCGAAATCCAAGGCCAACTCCGTCGAGCGCCCCACCAATCTCGATGGCTTTGCCGAGGCGCCGCAGGCCGGGTTCCACGCTCCCGCCACCATGCAGTCGACCCCCTCTGGCGTGTCGGCCACCGTTGCCGCGCTGGAAAAGATCATCTCAGAGGGCCGCAAGGAGGTTGAGGGCAACGCGGCGTGGAAGCCCCACCGTCCCGCCGCCTTGAAAAAAGACCGGGCCGGCATCCCCTTCCGCCTCGAAACCGACTACACCCCCGCCGGCGACCAGCCCACCGCGATTGCCGAACTTGTCGAAGGCGTCTCCAATGGCGAGACCGATCAGGTCCTGCTCGGCGTCACCGGTTCGGGTAAGACTTTTACCGCCGCCCAGGTGATTGCCCGCACCAACCGGCCTGCCCTGATCCTCGCGCCCAACAAGACGCTGGCCGCCCAGCTCTATGGCGAATTCAAGAACTTCTTCCCCGACAACGCGGTGGAATACTTCGTATCCTATTATGATTACTACCAGCCGGAAGCCTACGTCCCGCGCACCGACACCTATATCGAGAAGGAATCCACCATCAACGAGCAGATCGACCGGATGCGCCACTCGGCCACCCGCGCGATCCTCGAACGTGACGACGTGATCATCGTCGCCTCGGTTTCCTGCATCTATGGCATCGGCTCGGTGGAAGACTACACCGCCATGACCATCTTCCTCGAAAAGGGCCAGCGCATCGACCAGCGCACGCTGTTGCAGGAGCTTGTCGCCCTGCAATACAAGCGCGGCGATCTGGGCTTTGTGCGCGGCACCTTCCGCGTACGCGGCGATACGGTGGAAATCTTCCCCGCCCACTATGACGACGCCGCCTGGCGCATCACCATGTTCGGCGACGAGATCGAGACCATCGCCGAGTTCGACCCCCTCACCGGCAAAAAAGCCGCCGACCTCACCAATGTCCGAGTCTTCGCCAATTCCCACCACGTGACGACCCGCACCACGATGAATGCGGCGATCAAGGAGATCAAAAAGGAACTCCAGGCGCGCCTGCAGGAGCTCAACGGCATGGGTCGTTTCCTCGAAGCCCAGCGGCTGGAGCAGCGCACCCTGTTCGATCTCGAAATGATGGAAGCCACCGGTTCCTGCGCCGGCATCGAGAACTATTCGCGCTATTTCTCGGGCCGCAAGCCCGGCGAACCGCCCCCGACCCTGTTCGAATACCTCCCCGACAACGCGCTGGTGTTCGTCGACGAATCCCACGTCACCATCGGCCAGTTGGGTGCCATGTATCGCGGCGACCTGCGCCGCAAGGCGACGCTGGCAGAATACGGCTTCCGCCTGCCCTCCTGCATGGACAACCGCCCGCTGCGCTTTGAGGAATGGAACGCCATGCGCCCGCAGACAGTTTATGTCTCGGCCACGCCCGGCTCCTGGGAAATGGAGCAGACCGGCGGCGTCTTTGCCGAACAGGTCATTCGCCCCACCGGCCTCACCGATCCCAATGTCGAAATCCGTCCGGCGACCAATCAGGTGGACGACGTTGTCGATGAGATCCGCCAGACCACCGAAAAGGGCTATCGCACCCTGCTCACCGTCCTCACCAAGAAGATGGCCGAGGACCTCACCGAATATCTGCACAAGCAGGGCATTCGCGTGCGCTACATGCACTCCGACATCGACACCATCGAGCGCATCGAGATCATCCGCGATCTGCGCTTGGGCAATTTCGACGTCCTCGTCGGCATCAACCTGCTGCGCGAAGGCCTCGACATCCCCGAATGCGGTCTTGTCGCCATTCTCGATGCCGACAAGGAAGGGTTCCTGCGCTCGGAAACCTCACTGATCCAGACCATTGGCCGCGCCGCGCGTAACGTCGACGGCAAAGTCATCCTCTATGCCGACCGCGAGACCGGCTCCATGCAGCGCGCGCTGGCCGAAACCAACCGCCGCCGCGAAAAGCAGCTCGCCTATAACGAGACCCACGGCATCACCCCCCAGTCGGTGAAGGCCCGCATCAACGACATCATCGACAGTGTCTATGAGCGCGACCACGTCTCGGTCAAAATCCTCCCGGGCAAAGACGGCAAGGACACCGTCCCCGTCGGTGCCAACCTCGCCGCCGTCATCAAAGACCTCGAAACCCAAATGCGCGAAGCCGCCACCAACCTCGAATTCGAACAAGCCGCCCGCCTCCGCGACGAAATCAAGAAGCTGCGCGAAATGGAACTGGACGTGCTGGAGGGGCCGGGGGGATAATGTCTTGCATCACCAACGGCATACCCATTGCAGCGCTTGCTCAAAGTAACGATAAATTTTCGATTTAAAATATTGGGAAAGTTACTCTCGGAAGTCGTTTATTAAACCGCAGCGTGGTATCCGCGAAAGGACGCACAGCAATTCGGGATACCATATGAGTGTTCAGCGCATTCGCGATCCGATACATGGGCTGATCAGCTTCGACTTGAACGATCCGATCGAAGCCAAGGTCTGGGAAATAATAAAAGCTCCCGAATTTCAGCGCTTACGGCATATCCGGCAGCTCGGTGTTTCCGAATTCGTCTTCCCCAGCGCGACCCATACCCGTTTCGCCCACTCCATCGGCGTTTTTCACAATGCCCGGCGACTCATGAAAGTCATCGAGCGAGACGAAGGCAAAAGGCTCGACAAGGCGCGCAAGGCCACAGCGCTCATAGCGGCTGTGGTTCATGACGTGGGGCATGGCCCGTTCAGCCACGCTTTCGAAGTGGCCCGCGAAGCGATTGCCAAGGAACGTGGGATCGAGGTCATAAAAAAGCATGAGGCGTTTTCTGCCTCCATGATCACGAACCCCGATGGCAGTTTGATGTCGATTATCGAAAACGGGCATCCTGGCCTCGCGGCGGAGGTATCTGATCTCATCAAGGCCGACAATCCCATCGATATATATCATGCGGTTGTCTCTAGCTCATTCGATGCCGACAGGCTGGATTACTTGGTTCGCGATCGGCATATGACGGGCGTTGAATGCGGCTCCATCGAGCAGGAATGGCTGATCGACAATCTCATAGAATGGAATATTGACGTCTCGCAGGACGATGACGAACCCAGAATAGTCCGTACGTTCGTCTTCAAGGCCAAGGGCAGGCAGGCGGCGGAGGACTTCCTTCTTGCGCGATATCGGCTTTATTCCCAATTGTATCTTCATAAGACTACGAGAGGGTTCGAACAGATAATTGGCGCAATTCTGCTGCATATTGCGAGAAACTGGGACAGGTTGGACGTCTTGGGGTTGGAACCGCGCAATCCGTTCATTCGTTTCTTTACCCCTGGGGGAGAAACTCTCGCCAATTATGCCGCGTTGAATGATAGCGTGTTCTGGGCAACGACGAGAACTCTTGCAGAATCGGGAGATGAAAGGTCTAAACTGCTGGCGGGCAGGCTTCTGATGCGAAAGCGCTTGAAAGTACTCGATGTTTCGGTCGAATTCGGGCACGATCCCGCCCAACAGGCCAACGCCGAAATGCGATTGGATCAATACCTTGAAGACCAACTCGGCTGGACCGTGTTCAAGGACACCGCACCAAATCACCTCTATGGGGTGAGTGGGGGCGAATCCGCTAAAGCCCATCAAATGGTCAGGGTTGTAAGTGGCGGCACCGCTATAGAGATTACCGACTTTCCGGACACGATCATCAACGAGTGGCTAAGAAAGAAGAAAAACCTCGTGCGGTATTATTTTCTGGAAGATGCCGCTCAAGCCGAGGCTGAGCGCTTCATGAGGGGAAGATAGATATGAAGAACCGTACCGATCTCATTTCCTCCGTAATGAAGGCTGCCGATGGGGAAGTCGTCGGCAAAATTCGTATGCAGAAGATTTTTTACCTTCTCGAACAGCTTGGGCTGAATGCAGACCTGACCTTTTCCTACCATCACTACGGCCCATATTCCGAGGACCTCGCGAGATCATTGGACTACGCCGAAATGGTAGAACACGCGATCAAGGAAGAGCCTCGCGATACATCTTCAGGCAGCACCTTCATCGCATATCTCCTCAAAAAGGATTGCGGCGCAGTTTCGCACATCGGCGAAATCGAATGGGATAAGGCTAAAAGTTATATTTCGACGATGAAGAAAGAGACCTCGATCGTTATCGAACTGGCGGCGACGATACACTGGCTTCGCCATAAGGAAAAAGTCGAGGATTGGAAGGCAGAACTCAAGCGGCGTAAAACCTCCAAGGCCGAGCCGGCATTGGTCGCGCGTGCCGAGGCTCTTTTACGAGGCCTCCAGCTTGATTGAGCCATTTATCCCCGCTTCTCCAGCCTCGCCTAATCTCCTGTAACCCCGGCCTTGGCGTGAGGCTTCCGCGCTCCCGCCCATACGGACAGGAGACCGCCATGCCTTCCTCCCGCCGCATTGCCTTCCAATCCCTCCTCACCCGCCTCGCCGCTCTGCACGAAGACCTTTCCGTGCAGTCTCGCGCTGCGAAGGCAGCACCGGCACCGCAGGCGACGTTCAGGCTGGTGAAGGACGTGCGTGTGGAGGCAGTTCGGTTGCTCAAGGGCACGAAAATCGGCCCTCTTCCACGCCTGCCCCATGCACAAACGGCCACGCTGGCCGATCTGCTCACCATGCTGGGGCAGCTGCGCGCTATTTTAGCCAACCATGGGCAGGCAACCGGACAGGACCGGGAAAAAACACCTGCGGAAGCGCGCTTTGAGGATATGCGAAAGGTGTGCCTTCGGCTGGCCGAAGTGGTGATGCTCGATGTCGAGATTGGCGTTCGAGTGCGCCTGGAAGCCATCGAAAAGGGCGAAGATCCCGAAGAGGCGTATACGATAGCGCACACGTTCTTTTATCGGGCCATGCTCAATGAAGCGAGCAAGCTGGGCGTTGAAATCCCGGAAACAGTTCCGCGCCTTGCCACCCACGCCGATCGCTACCCACCCCCATTTTCCAGCTGATTTATCCCCGCCCTCAAAACCCCTGCCATACTCCCCCTCACGGTCATGCACCCGGTGGGCGCAGATGCATACGAGCTTCGGGCATGGCCGGTCCGGGCTCCTCGCAGGTCGCTGCGGGGAAGGCAGAAACGTTCCCAGCGCCGACTCGCGGCACAGCCGAGGGTGTACTGGCGAAAGCCAGCGGGGATTGGCCCCAGCATGAGAGAACGACCAGGCCCAAAACCCCGGATGTATGCGGCGAGGCAGACCTCGCTTTACCATAGAACGGAATGAGGCCTGTCTCGCCGCATACCGCCCACCGCCATCCCCCCGAAGCCTTCGGCTGTCGGGCGCTTCCGCGCACCCAAATCCAACCTAAACCAGCCATTCAGCGCCGGTTCAGCCAGCATGCGCTTTATTGGAGTCAAGGCAGGCGGAACGGTCGATCTCCACCGCGCGTTTGCCAGCAACACATAAGGAGAAGCAGGATGGCTCTCGGAAAGATTGCAATTAGGGGCGGGCTCGCCGCTCTGATGGTCGCGGTGATGAGCGTCGGCGCCTATGCCTGGGACGCCGTCGCGACAAATTCGCTCAATGTCCGCTCTGGCCCGGGCACGCAGTATCGCGTGGTCAAGGTGCTCCAGCGCGGCGAACGGGTCGATGTCGAATACTGCCGCAGTGGCTGGTGTTTCCTCGATATGGGCTGGAACGGTAACGGCTGGGCCTCGCAGAATTACCTCGCCCAGGCTGGCGCTTGGCAGCCGCCGCGTCCGCAGCCCCAGCCGCCGCAGTGGCGTCCCAATCCGCCACGCCCGCAGCCGCCCCATTGGACGCCCGGTCCCTCGCGGCCGCCACACTGGAACAACCCGCGTCCTCCGCGCCCGCCGCAGTGGAACAATCCGCGGCCTCCGCGTCCCCAGCCCGCTCCGCCCAGCGAAGTGTGCTTCAACGGGCCCAACGGATATTTCTGCATCGGCAATTGATCGCCGTATGAACAAGATGGCCGGAGCCCCCCCCGCTCCGGCTATTGCCTTTTCCCCGCCTCGCCCCGATATGCTAAATTCCGTACACAGAATTCGGGGGGACTCTTGAATCATGAAGTCATACGTCAAGCTGGCATCAGGCCTGATGGTTGCCGGAATGGGCTTTGCCGCCCTCGAACGCATGGCCGCTTCCGGCATGGCGCAAATGGGCTTCATGATTCCCAACGGCTGGGGCGGTCTGGTTTCGGCAGTGGCCTTTGCCCCCTTTCTTCTCATCGCCGCCGGA
>NZ_DATMGM010000042.1:0-50895 GCF_035555455.1 Pelagibacterium sp.
CGGAAATCAATATGGGTGGTCATCACCGCCCCGGCGCGATCGAAATAGTCGGCGATGCCCTCAATGGCGTGGGGCAGGACCAGACCCAGATGCCGCCGGGGGAGATCGAGATCGCTGCGGCGGGGGATCGAGCCGAGGCACGGCAGGCCGGTTGGTTCCAGCGCGCTGCGCAGCATGGTCTCATGCCGGTCGGAGGCGACCTTGTTGAGAATGACGCCGGCGATCTGCACATCTTGGCGCCAGGTGGCAAAGCCATGCACCAGCGCGGCAATCGACTGGGCCTGCCGTTCGCTATCGACGACGAGGATAACCGGCAGGCCAAGCGTGGCGGCGAGATCGGCGGTGGATCCGGTGCCATCAACCGCACCATCGAACAGCCCCATCACCCCTTCGATCAACAGGATATCGTGATCGGTGGCATGGGCGGCGGCGCGGCCGCGCAGGGTGGCAGCGTCCATGGCCCAGGGATCGAGATTGATGGCGGGGCTGCCCGCTGCCTCGGCGAGAAAGGCCGGGTCGATATAGTCGGGCCCGGTCTTGGCGGGCGCGACGCGATAGCCCGCGCGCGCGAGGGCTCTGGCCAGCCCGAGGGTGATCGAGGTCTTGCCCGCGCCCGAGCGAGGGGCCGCAACGATCAGCCCGCGCGGGTGTTCAGCCAAGGGCGTTCTCCCCGCCGGTGTACCAATCAAGGGTTTGCCGGTAGCGCGAGACCGGGCCGACCACGACGATGGCGGGGGTGGGAATGTCGGTGCGCGCGGCAAGGGTGGAAGCGTCGGCCAGCGTGGTTTCGACAACCGATTGCGACGGCAGGGTGGCGTTGGACACCACCGCCAGCCGATCCTCCGGGGACCGGCCCGCAGCGACCAGCTTTTCGGCAATCGAGCCCAGATGCTTGATCGCCATATACATGACGATGACCGGCGCGGCGGTGGAGACGGCGGGCCAGTCGACCGCCTGCGGCACGCCGCCCTTTTCGTCGTGACCGGTGAGAAAGATCACCGCGTGATTGGTGTCGCGATGGGTGACGGGGATGCCCGCATAGGCCAGCCCGCCAACCCCGGCGGTGATGCCGGGCACGATGCGAAAGCCGATGGACTCGCGGGCCAGCGCCAGCGCTTCTTCGCCGCCGCGCCCGAACATCATCGGATCGCCGCCCTTGAGGCGCAGGACCTTCTTGCCGGCGCGGGCGTGTTCGATGAGCGTGAGGGTGATATCGGCCTGTTTGGGGGACGGCTTGCCGCCGCGCTTGCCCGCATAGATCATTTCGGCGCGCGGATTGGCCATGGCCAGAAGGTCGGGCCCGACCAGCGCGTCATAAACGATGGTGTCGGCCTCGCCCAATCCGTAATAGCCGAGCAGCGAGATCAGCCCCGGCGCACCGGGACCGGCCCCGACCAGCCAGACGGTGCCGGGCGCGAAACGCGGGAATTGCGTCGCGTCCAACCGGGCGAAACGGTCGGTCTTTCCAAATTTGCGGCGGAGCCAGCCGAACACTCGAATCCCCGTGTGGCATAAATGATAAGGCTGTATAGAACCATGCCATGAGCATGGGCAATGATGGCACAGCGACGCGGCGCATATTGATCCTCGGGGGCACCGGGGAGGCGCGCGCGCTGGCGGCGCTTCTGGTGGAGCGGGGACACACGGTGACCTCGTCTCTGGCCGGGCGCACAAGGCAGCCGGAGCGGCCCATAGGCTCGGTGCGAATTGGCGGTTTTGGCGGGGCTGCGGGGCTGGCCGCCTATCTCGATGCGTACCGGATCGAGGTGCTGATCGATGCAACCCATCCGTTTGCGGCACAGATTTCCGCCAACGCTGCACAAGCGGCGCGAGCGGTGGGGGTGACACTGATCCGGATCGAGCGTCCGCAGTGGAAAAGGCCGGAGGGGGCGCAATGGATCGAGGTCGACGATATGGACGCGGCGGCCAAGGTGTTGCCCGGCGGAGCAAACGTGCTGCTGACCATCGGGCGGCAGGAACTGGCGCCGTTCATGGGGCGCGCCGATTGCCGCTTTGTCGCCCGCATGATCGAGGTGCCGGAGGGCGTGCCGGAGCGCTGGCGCGTGGTTGCGGAGCGCGGGCCGTTTGCGCTGGAGACGGAACGGGCGCTGATGCAGGCCGAAGCGATCACCCATCTGGTGAGCAAACACGCCGGGGGTGAGCAGACCGCCGCCAAGATCGAGGCGGCGGCGCAACTGGGAATCCCGGTGGTGATGGTGCGCCGACCGCTGTTGCCGCCTGCGCTGGTGGCGCACAGCGTTGCCGATGTCGTGCTGATGATCGACGGGGTGGGTTAGGCGGGCTTGCCGAACCCGGCGGCATCGAGGGGGATTTCGGCCTTGCCCAGGGCGCAGGTGACCGCGCCGCTGATCTGTTTGGGCAAGATCAACTGCCCGGCTTTCAACGCCACCGCTTCACAGATGCCCGCCAGACCGGTCGCGTCCTCAACAATATCCGACGGGGTGGCGAGGCGCTTGCGCTCGCGGTCGAGCTCGCGGCGGGTGAAGACCCGCAGCGGCACCTCGAACTGTTCGGCGGCGGCGGCGAGCGCGGCCATGTTTTTGTGGCCCGCGACGGTGGCAAAAGCGGCAAGGGCGGCGGGGGCGATATCGGCCTTGGCCAGCGATGCGGTGACCAGAGCGGCGATCTCGTCGCGCGTTGCGGCGCTGGTGCAGCCCAGACCCACAACGATGGTGTGCGGATGGACCAGGAGGCCGGGACCGGGGGCCGGGCTTTCGGTGAGCCGCAGTAACTGGCTGCCCTCGCGCGACACCGGATATCCGGCCAGCTCCAGCCAGCCCGACGGGCCATCGACGCGCAGCTTTTCGCCGTTGAGCAGCGCCGCCATCACCGGGCGCACCGCTTCGTGGTTGGCGATGGTGTAGCCGGGGGGAGGGTCTTCGAGAGAGAATTCATAGAGCGTGTCGGACAGCGAGGTGACCGCGGCAAACCCGCGAAACCCGTCGGCGACCCAGCGGGCCAGCGCGTTGGCCCCGCGATGGGTGCCGAGCAGCGGCACTGCCACCTTGCCATCGGCAGACACGGCAACCACCGGCGGCTCGGTGGCCTTGTCGCCCAGATCGGGGCCCAACAGGCGGATCAGCACCCCCGCGGCGCACACCCCGACGATGGGCGAGCGCTGGGCGAAGGCGGTTGCCACCAGCGGCGCGGCGTCCTCGCGGCCCGCCCCGCACAGATGCACCGGTGCGCCGAGCAGCTGGGCCACATGGCGGGCAATCTCGTCGCCCCTTGGCGAAACGGAAAATACGAGGGGTCTTTTCACGCGCACAGGTAAAGTTGAGTACTTCGGTTCGGTTTGCCGGGTAGCATGGTTTGGCCGAAGATCACAATCGTCCTTTTGGGAGCGGCTGATCGGAGCACGAACCCGATTACGGATTTTGCCGCCGGATCACCGACTCGCGCGGCACCAGGTGGATGGGCAATTCGACCACCGGCATCGGGCTGGTGTTGCGGCGCTCGATGATGTCGAGCAACAGGTTCATGGCGTGGCGGCCCATTTCTTCCTTGGGCTGGTGCATCGTGGAGAGGCCCGGCACGTAGCTGTCGGCCAAGACGATATCGTCGAACCCGATCACCGACAGATCATCGGGCACCGAAACCCCGTAGCGGTGCAATTGCGAGATAAAGCCCATGGCCGCCTCGTCATTGCCGCAGAACATCGCGGTGGGCCGGTCCTTGAGCGACAAGAAACTCTGGGCGGCGGCGCGCCCGCCAATGGCAGAGAACCCGCTTTCGAAAAACCAGCGGTCGTTGATGATCAGCTTTGCCTCGGCCAGCGCCCGGCGCAGCCCGTTGGCGCGGGCCCGGCGCACCGGGGTGTTGTTGGGGCCATAGGTGTGGCCGATCCGCGTGTGACCCATCTCGATCAGATGCCGCCCGGCCCCATAGCCGGCCTGCTCATTGTCGATGAGGATGTGGGCGAGCTGGGTATAGCCGCGCTCCTCGCCGAGGGCGACGATGGGCGGAGTGCCCGAATAGAGCTTATGGAGCAAAGACAGATCGTGCTCGGTGATCTCGTGGCCCGACAGGATGATCACCCCATCGACCTTGGACGTCCGCAGATTTGACAGGATCAGATCCTGGGTGCCGCCGGGACTGGGATTGGTGATGGTGATGGAATAATTCGAGGTTTCGGCGCGGCGCTGGATGCCGCGGAAAATCTCGGAATAATAGATGTTGCCGATGTCATTGGCGACCACCAGCACGGCATTGGCGCGCTGCATCTTGAAATTGCGCGCGGTGACCGACTGGACGTAATGGAGCGCCTCGACCGCCGCCTGCACCTTGAGGCGGGTCTTTTCGGTGACCGTTTCCGGCGCGTTGATGGCCCGCGATACCGTCGCGGTCGAAACGCCAGCCTGGCGCGCCACATCCCCGATCGATGGTCTTTTCACCCGTCCCCTCCGGTCCCTCGCTCCGTGGTTGGAGGGTCCTGTTTACGCCAGTTGTGCGCAAAGCGGAACCATGGCGTTGCGCGGGGCAATCAAGGGCTTGCGAAAGCCATAATCGGGACGCCATCATGCGCAGATGATGATGCGTGCGATGACAGCGATTGTGATTTTTACCAGCCTTTCCAGCAGCTTGCTGGCCGGGGACTGGGCGCGATATGTCAATCCGCGATTCGGAACCGCCGTCGATATTCCTGCAGACTATGCGGCGGACGGACCGGTAGAGGGCTTGGGCGACGGCAAGCGATTTCGCGCCGCCAACGGGCGTTCGACGGTCACCGCCTGGGGCGCGCCGGTGGCGGGGACGTTTTCCGCCGATATCCGCGCGCGGGTGGACCAGGAGGAAGCCCAGGGCTGGGCGATCACCTACCGCTCGGAAACCCCCGACTGGGCCGCGTGGGGCGGAACGCGCAGCGGGCACGTGTTTTACGCCAAGACCATCCTCGTGTGCGACGGGGCGCAGACGGCCAATGTGCGGCTCGACTATCCGGCAGCCGATATCCCGTCATTCGATGCCATCGCCATGCGGCTGGGCCAAAGCCTGGGGCAGGATGGGGCGTGTTTCTAGTCCGGAACCGCTCTCGTTAACCCTGCTTGCCAACGCCCCGGTTTTCTCCCACTCTTTGGTCGCTTGTTGAGGTGAACGGAGGGGACACCGATGATCAGGGCATTTTTCAATTTTGACAGCTTCGTCTTTCCCAGAATCGTAACCGTGATCTACTGGATCGGGCTGGTCCTGATCGGGCTGTCGACGCTGGTCGGGTTTTTCGGGATGCTGTTTGGCGGCAATTATTATGGCGGCGCCATGGGGACGGGCGGCGGCATCATCGGCGCGCTGATGACCCTTATTGGCGGGATCATCGGGGTGATCGGCTGGCGGCTGCTGGTCGAATTCTGGCTGGTGATCTTTTCGATCCGCGACCTGCTGCGCGATATTCGCGACGGCACCAAGTCGTAAGGCTGGCAATGGGGGGATGACCGGGTGTCCGGTCATCCCCCTGCCAGAGCTTCTAGAACTCGATGCCGGCCTGGGCCTTGACGCCCTGTTCGCGGAACGGGTGCTTGATCTGCGTCATCTCGGTGACCAGATCGGCGATCTCGATCAGCTCGTCCTTGGCGTTGCGGCCGGTGACGATCACGTGCTTGTTTTGGGGCTTGTTGCGCAGGGTTTCGATCACCTCGTCAAGCGGCAGGTAATCGTAGCGCAGGCAGATGTTGAGCTCGTCGAGCAGTACCATATCGACTTCGGGATCGGCGATCAGCTCCTTGGCGCGGTCCCACGCGATGCGGGCGGCGGCCAGATCGCGCTGGCGATCCTGGGTTTCCCAGGTGAACCCGTCGCCCATGGCGTTGATGGTGACCTGATCGGGGAAGTGTTCGAGAATGTCGCGCTCCCCGGTGTGCCACTTGCCCTTGACGAACTGGACGATCCCCACCTTGAAGCCGTGGGCGATAGCGCGGAACACCATGCCGAAGGCGGCGGTCGATTTGCCCTTGCCCTTGCCGGTGTGAACGATCAGGAGGCCCTTTTCGGCCTGATTGGCGGCGACCAGCTTGTCGCGGGCCGCCTTCTTCTTTTTCATCTTTTCCGTGTGATAGGCGTCGCGCTCGGCCTCGGTCATCAGGTCGGTCTTTTTAACACGCTCGGTCATGGTGTACTCCTCGGCGTCGATGGAAGGGGCGGCAAGCGCTGAAGGCGGATCATTGCGCCTCCAGATAGGCGTAGGCGGCGTTGGAGCGCGGGGACCAGAAGCCCCGCTCGCGGGCCTCCCGGAAGCGCTCGATCAGTTCTTCATAGCCAAACCGGTTGGCCTCGATGAGAAAGGCGCGGGTGGCGTCATCCTCGATAAAGGCGGTGAACGCCAAATCGAAATGATGCGATTTGACCGCGCCGGTGGTGGCGGCAAAGCCGAACATGAAATCGACGGTGGCGACGATCTCGAACGCCCCGCGATAGCCGTGGCGCTTCATGCCGCCGATCCATTTGGGATTGACCACGCGGGCCCGCATCACCCGGGCGATTTCCTCTTCCAGCGTGCGCACTACCGGGCGGTCGGGCCGCGAGGTGTCGAGGTGATAGGCTGCGGGGCGGTGGCCCGACAGCGCCTCGACCGCCGCCGACAATCCGCCCTCGAACTGATAATACTGATCGGAATCGAGCAAATCGTGCTCGGCATTGTCCTGAACCTGCACCACGGCGCTGGCGCTGCGCAGCCGGTCGGCAAACAGCCCTTTTTCGGCGATCCCTTCGGCGTGCGCGCCATAGGCGTATTGCCCGGAGACCAGCACCGCTTCGGCCAGGTCCCCCATCTCCTGCCAGCGCCCGCTTTCCACCAGCTTGCCGACGCCTGCGCCATAACTGCCCGGCGCGGACCCGAACACCCGGTGCCCGGCGCGTAAACCGGCCTCGTCGTCGCTGGCCCCTTCGGCCATCAGGCTCAGCGCATCGGTGCGCATGCGCGCGGCGATGGGGTTATCCTCGACCGGCTCGTCGAGCGCGCCGATGGCCCGCACCGCCCGATCGAACAGGGCAATCTGGGCGGGGAACGCATCGCGGAACAGCCCGGAAATGCGCAAGGTGACATCGACCCGGGGGCGTCCGAGTTTGGCCAGCGGAATGATCTCATAGCCCATCACCGCAAGGGACGCGCCCTGCCAGACCGGGCGCGCGCCGATCAGCGCCAGCGCCTTGGCGATATCATCGCCGCCGGTGCGCATATTGGCGGTGCCCCAAACGCTCATGGCCAGCGCATCGAGCCAGACGCCGTGATCCTGAAAATGGCGCTTGAGCAAATCTTCCGCCGCCCGCTGGCCCAGCGCCCAGGCGGTTTGGGTGGGGATGGCGCGGTTATCGACGGAATAGAAATTGCGCCCCGTGGGCAGGGTATCGACCCGTCCGCGCGTCGGCGAGCCCGAGGGGCCGGGGGCGATGAATTTGCCGTCCAGCCCATCGAGCAGCGCCTGCATTTCGCGCGGACCCGAAGCGGTCAGCCGGGGCCGGATCGAGGTTTCGATGGTGTCGAGCACCGTGCGGGTGGCGACCCAGTCGGGGTCGGGCTGCCGCCCGGTGACGAGGTCACCGGCCAGCGCTTCGAGCCGTTCGATGGTATCGCCCGCCGAACGCCAGACGCCGCCGGTATCGAGGGCCTCGGGTTTCGGGCCGGTCCACGGCGCGGCCAGATCGAGTGCTAAAGGATCGACCCCAAGCCGCAGATCGTCGGCCAGAGCGCGGATCAGCGAGGCATCGCCGCCCTGGCCTTCGCCGCGCGGCACCCGGGCAAAAGCAACCAGCAGATCGCGCTCGAATTCGCCCGAGGGCGAGCGCCCGAAAATGTGCAGCCCGTCGCGGATCTGCGATTCCTTGAGTTCGCAGAGGAAATTGTCGATCTGGCTGAGCGCTTCGTCCTCGTTTTCCGGCAGGTGCAGATCGGCATCGAGCCTTGCATCGCGGGAGAATTCGAGAATGCGGCGCTTGAGGGAGTCGAGGCGGCGTTGATCCATGCCCATGGCGGCGTAATATTCATCGAGCAGCGCTTCGAGGTCCTTGAGCGGTCCATAGGTTTCCGCGCGGGTGAGCGGGGGCACCAGATGGTCGATGATGGTCGCCCCGGTGCGCCGCTTGGCCTGGGTCCCTTCGCCCGGATCATTGACGATGAAGGGATAGAAATAGGGCACCTGCCCCCACAGCACTGCCGGATAGGAGCGGGAATCGAGGCCGTTGGCCTTGCCGGGCAGCCATTCGAGATTGCCGTGCTTGCCATTATGGATCAGCGCATCGATGCCGAACTCATGGCGCAGCCACAGATAGCTGGCGATATAGGCATGGGGCGGGACCAGATTGGGATCGTGAAAGCTCAACTCCTCGGCCAGATCATAGGCGCGGGCAGGCTGGAGCAGGACGGCCAGATTGCCGAAAATCTTCACCGGCAGATGGAAGCTGTCGCCGCGCACGAACGGATCGGCCTCGGGCGCGCCCCAGCGGGCGGTGACCTCTTGGGCCATTTCGGCGGGCAGGGTGGCAAACAGGTCCGCATAGCGGGCGAGCGGCAGCACGGCATCGGAGGTGCCATGTTGGGGGCGGCCATTGGTGGGGCCGGTCTGGAGATGTTCGATCAGGCTGGTGCCGGAGGAAAACGGACCCGTGCCGTTTGTGGCGGATGCAGCGCCCCCCTCATCCGACCCGGCTGCGCCGGGCCACCTTCTCCCACCGGGGGAGAAGGGGTTCTGAGTGTGTGGAGCGGAGGGCGTTCCCTCAAAAGCCCCCCTCTCCCCCGGTGGGAGAGGGGTTGGGGGTGAGGGGGGCGCCGAGATTGCGGTTTCCCCTCCGTCTGAGATCACATACCCCGCCGCCGTCAGCGTGTGGATCATCTCGATGGTCGATTGGGGGGCGTCGTAGCCGACGCCATTGGCCAGGCGGCCATCGCGCAGGGGATAGTTGGCCATCACCATGCCGAGGCGGCGCGCGGCGGGGGCCTTGCACCGCAGCTTTGCGTAATTTCCGGCCAGCGCCACGGCGCGGGCGACGCCGTCGGGTTCGGGGGCAAAGGCGGTGAGGGGGCATTGGGTGCGCTCGTGCCATACGGCCTCGGCCTTGTGCCCGACCAGAAGCGCGCCGATGCGGCCGTCAATTTCCGGCAGCACCACCTGCATGGCGAGGTCTTTGGCCGTCAGCCCGCGCGGATCGTCGGCCCACATGGAGGGCGGGCGCGAGCCCTGTACCAGCTGGATCACCGGGGCATCGCAGAGCGCAAAGGGATTGCGCTCGGGGGACAAGTCGCCGACCCCCAAGGCGAAGCCGGTGAGGTTGAAAATCGCGGCGGGGGCGAGTTCGCCCAGCGTCCGTTGCACGAAACCGGCGCAATCGGCGGCCTTGAGCGAGGAAATGACCAGCGGCACCGGGGTGAGCCCGGCGTCTTCCAGCCCGGCAATCAGCGCTTCGAGCGTGGCCGTGCCCGCGCCTTCGAGGACCGCGCGATAGAACAGGATGGGGACGCGGGGGCGATGGGTGTCGCGCCACCCTTCGGGGGCATCGCCTCCCGCAGCGGCAGGGGAAACAGGGACGGTATCGACGATACCGCGGGTGCGGTCCCAGAAGCCGAAGCCGGGGAAAGGCGTGGCGGTTGCGGGAACCGGCTTGCCTTCGGCCAGCGCGCCAAAGGCAGCGAGGATGGCGTCGGCATTGTCGGGGCCACCGGCAAGGAACAATTTGTGCAGGGCGTGCCAGTCGGCCTCATCGATGGTGGAGCGGGCCAGGAGGATCGGGTCGGGATTGGCGTCGCCGGGCAAAAAGGCCAGCGGGATGGCATGGCGGCGGGCCAGCATCTCGATCTCGTCGCAGCCATAGGACCAATAGGCGGCCCCGCCGATCAGCCGGATGACGATCAGTTTGGAGTGGACAAGGGTGTCCTGGCACCACAAATCCACGGAGAAATTATGCGCCAGCCGCATGAGGCTGGCGAGGCGCAAGCCCTCTTCGCCTGCCCGGTCGGCAGCGGCGGCCAGCATGGCCAATTCGCTATCGGCGGAGGAGGCAAAGGCAAAGCGCCCGGGAGTCTGGGCGAGGTCGATGGCCTCGCCCTCCTGCTGGAGCGCTCCGGCCTGGGCAGCAAGCAGATGCACTGTGGATCAGGCCTTCTTGAGAAATTCGGTACGCAGGACAAGGCCCTTCATCTTGGGGATGGAGGCATCGACTTCCTCGGGGTTGTTGGTCAGCCGGATGGACTTGACCATGGTGCCGCGCTTGACGACGACCGAGCTGCCCTTGACCTTGAGGTCCTTGATCACGGTGACGGAGTCGCCATCGGCCAGTTCGTTGCCATGGGCGTCGCGAACGACGATATCGCTCATGCTGCTGCTTCCTTGCTGTTAAGCCCGGCTTCGATTGCTGCACGCGGCAGGGGGCTTTCGCCGATGACCACGAGCCGGGTCACCCGCTCTTCACCCTCCCGCCATTCGCGATCGAAATAGGCGTTGATGCGCGGGCCGACCGCCTGAATGGCGAGACGGGCCCGTGCGCCGGGAATAGCCGCAAAACCCTTGAGACGCAAAACGTCGTGGCTGGCGATGGTCTCGGCGATGGCGGCGAGCAGCTGGTCGCGGCCCGGCCCGGCGGGCAGGGTGACCGAGAAACTGTCGAAATCGTCGTGCTCATGGCCTTCCCCGCCATGGTCCTGCTCATGATGGCTTTCGCGGCCGGCAAGATCGTCTTCCGAGCCGATGCCCAGACCCAGCAAGGCGGCGACATCGATCTGGCCATTGGCGGCGCGCACGATGCGGGCGCCCTTGCGCATGGCTTTATTCAGTTCGCGCTCGACGGCCTCGATGGCCTCGGCATCGATCAGATCGGTCTTGTTGAGGATCACCATATCGGCGGCGACCAGCTGGTCCTCGAACAACTCGCCCAGGGGGGTGTCGTGATCGAGCATGTCGTCGAGCCGACGGCGGGCTTCGACCGCTTCCTCATTGGCGGCAAAACGGCCTTCGGCGAGCGCGGCGGCATCGGCGACGGTCACCACGCCATCGATGGTCACCTGCGATTTGATTTCGGGCCAGTTGAACGCGCGGATCAGCGGCTGGGGCAGGGCAAGGCCGGAGGTTTCGATGACGATGTGATCGGGGCGATCGGGGCGGGCCAGCAGCGCTTCCATGGTGGGAATGAAATCATCGGCCACGGTGCAGCAGATGCAGCCATTGGCGAGTTCGATCATGTCCTCTTCGCGGCAGGTCTCGTCGCCGCACCCGGCCAGAACGTCCTTGTCCACGCCGATATCGCCGAATTCATTGATGATCAGGGCGATGCGCTTGCCTTTGGCATTGGCAAGGATGTGGCGCACCAGCGTGGTCTTGCCCGCGCCCAGAAAACCGGTGATGACGGTGGTCGGTATTTTCGTGCTCATGGAAAGCTCCGTGAAAGCTGAGGGTCCGCCCGCCACCCAGGGTGGTGCGCGCAACCGTGGAAACTGAGATCAAAACTGCGTGGTCTGGCGGGTTTTTGGCGGCAAAAGCGCCAAAAAAGGCCCGCAATAGCTGTGGTGGCGCGCTGCGCGAAAGCCCCGGTCGGGACCGGTCAGGACCGGCCCAAGCCGACCCGGAAAACCGAAACGCTGCGCGGAAAACCCGCAAAAATCCTGGTCATCGTCATCGGCAACACCCTCCGTGTGCGAACGCAAAACTCCGGTCGCCTCATAGGGCTCCGGTCCGGTGTGCTGGCAGGTCTCCTGGCTCACCGCTCGGGCAGCAGTCCCCCGCCTTCCCGGCCAGACGGCCAGTGGCAAATGGAGGACGCCATCGCGGCTTACAGTTGCGGGGGCAGCCACGGGTTTGGCCCCTTTGAGGGTCGTCCGCACCGTGTTCCCTTTTGCTTCCCCGTTTCGACTCGTGCAACGAAAGGGGAACCAACACGGTTAAGGTTTGGCATGGGCGGTGAACCCAAGTCAATTGCATCGACGGCATGGCAGGCGCCCGCTAAAAAAGACAAGACGCAAACGGGAGAGCAGACACATGAAGACGCGACTTCTGGGCAGGACGGGATTTGCGGTTTCCGAAATCGGGTTGGGGTGCTGGCAATTGGGGGGCGAGTTCGGCCCGGTCGATGATGGGGAAGCCTCGTCGATCCTGGCCAATGCCGCCCGGCTGGGGATCAATTTCTGGGATACGGCGGATGTCTATGGCAACGGCTTGTCCGAACACCGGATCGGCACGTTTTTCGGCAAGCCCGACGATCTGGTGGTCGCGACCAAGGTGGGACGCTCGGCGGCGCTCTATCCGGACAAATATACCCTTGCCGGCGTGCGCGAGAGCCTTGAGGAATCGGCGCGGCGGCTGGGGGTGGAGACCATCGACCTCGCCCAGCTCCATTGCGTGCCGCGCGCGGTGCTCGAAGAGGGCGAGATTTTCGGCTGGATGGACGCGATCCGCGACGAGGGGCTGATCCGCAACTGGGGCGCGAGCGTCGAAACGCTGGCCGAGGCGGAACTGTGCCTGGCCCGGGACGGACTGGCGACGTTGCAGATCATCTTCAATATCTTCCGCCAGGACGCGGCCCGAAGCCTGCTGCACCGGGCCAAGGCCGAAGAGGTGGGCATCATCGTGCGCCTGCCGCTGGCCTCGGGGTTGTTGTCGGGGAAATTTACCGCCCGGACCGAATTCGCGCCCACCGACCATCGCAGTTTCAACCGCGACGGCGAGGCCTTTTCGGTGGGGGAAACCTTTGGCGGCGTTCCGTTCGAGAAGGGGGTGGAGCTGGCCGACGCGCTAGAGGCCTATGTGCCGGCGGATATGGCCATGAGCCAGTTCGCCCTGCGCTGGATCCTCGATCACGATGCGGTGTCGTCGGTGATTGCCGGGGTGTCGCGGCCCGAACAGGTGGGGATCAATGCCGAGGCCAGCGGCCTGCCGCCCCTGTCGCAGCAAACCCATGACGATCTCGCCCGGTTTTATGCCGACCGGGTCCGTCCCCATATTCGCGGCGAAGTTTAACGGCACTTTTCTCCACGCTTGCTTTTCAGATGTGGGGGCCGCACAGAATTAGGCGTGGATGGCCCCCGATCGGTGTTGGGCCTGCATGTGAGAACGCCCAATGCCTGCAACTGTTGCCGCGGCCCCGTCGCTGTTTGCGCTCGTCGCCCCCATCGTGCTTTTGCTCGCCTCAAACGTCTTCATGACGTTTGCCTGGTACGGGCACCTCAAATTTCCCGGGGCAACCCTGTGGGTGGTGGTGCTGACCAGCTGGGGCATCGCGTTTTTTGAATATTGGCTGGCGGTGCCCGCCAACCGGATCGGCTATGGCGTCTATTCGGGCGCCGAGCTCAAGACGATCCAGGAGGTGATCTCGCTCTCGGTCTTTGCCCTGTTCGCCATGCTCTATCTGGGCGAAAAGTTCACCCTCAACCATCTTGTGGGCTTTGCCTTTATCGGGCTGGGGGCGTTTTTCGTCTTCAAGGGGCCGATCCGGTAACGGGGTTTGCAGATCAGTCCGCGAGGCAGTCGATCAGACTGTCGGCGAGGCTGTCGAGCAGGGTGAAATAGAGCTCGGGTCCATCGGGGATGGTGGCGCCGAGCGGATCGAGCGTGCCGATCCGCGCCCCGGTCCCTTCAGCGACGGTATCGATGACGCGGGGCGGGAATTGCGGTTCGGCGAACAGGCATACCGCGTCGGACTGTTCCACGATGGCGCGGATTTCGGTCAGCCGTCCGGCCCCGGGGGCGATTTCGGGATTGACGGTGAAGCTGCCGGTCGCCTCGATATCGAAGCGATGCTCGAAATAGTGATAGGCGTCGTGAAAGACAAAGAACGGCTTGCCGTCGAGCGGCGCGAGGCGGGCGGCGATATTGTCTTGCAGGTCTGACAGCCGGGCCACAAGCGCACGGCCATTGGCGTCATAGGCCTCGGCATTGTCCGGATCGGCGGCGCTCAGTGCTTCGGCGATGGCCGCCACCATGAGGCGCGCATTGGCCGGGTCGAGCCAGATATGGGCATCGCTGTGACTATGATCATGGTGGTCGTGCTCGTCCTCGCCGTGCTCATGATGGTCATGGTCATGGTCATGGTCATGGTCATGGTCATGGTCATGGTCGTGGTTGTGGTCGTGCTCATGATCGTGGTGCTCGTGATCATGGTCATGATCGCCGTGCTCGTGGGCTTCAAACAGGCCGCCCTCGCGCAAATCCAGAAGGGTGAGGCCTTCGGTTTCGATCAGGGGCACGGCCACGGCGTCGCCCCCAAGCGTATCGAGCAGGCCCGTCATGTAGGTTTCCATCTCCGGGCCGATCCAGAACACCAGATCGGCGGCTTCGATGCGGGCGGCATCGGAGGGGCGCAGGGTGTAGCCATGTTCAGACGCGGCGCCCTGAACCAGCAATTGGGGCGCGCCGACGCCCTCCATCACCCCGGCCACCAGAGAATGGACCGGCTTGAGGCTGGCCAGAACGTTCGGCGCGGCGAGCACCGGGCTGGCGGTGCCAAGCAGCAGGGCGGTGGCCAGGGGAAGCATGAATTTTGGCATTGTCGGAGCGCCTTTTGATGATTATGTTATGACATTACAGGGCAATGTAATGCTATAACATTTGCAGCGCTGTCAATCTGCAAAACGCGTGCTTTGCCGCAAAAGACTCGCTTTGCCGCCAAAACCGGAAACCGCATGAAGACTTTTCAGCCCCCCGAACGAACCCGCCTTGTCGATGTGCAAGGGATCGGCGTGCGCCGCGAGGGCCGCTGGCTGGTCCGCAACGTTGATATGGCCATCGGGCGCGGAGAGATCGTGACGCTGATCGGGCCCAATGGCTCGGGCAAGTCGACCACGGTGAAGACCGCGCTGGGGATTTTGGCCCCCGATGAGGGCACGGTGTGGCGCGCGCCGGGCATCAGGATCGGCTATGTGCCGCAAAAAGTCGCCATGGACCGCTCGCTGCCGCTGACGGTGGAGCGGCTGATGCGGCTGACCGGCCGCCACAGCGCGGCCCGGATCGCTGCGGTGCTCGACATGGTGGGCATCGGCGCGCTGGCGCGGGCGCAGGTGCATACCCTTTCGGGCGGCGAATTCCAGCGCGCGCTGATCGCCCGCGCCCTGATCGGCGCGCCGGACCTGCTGGTGCTCGACGAGCCGGTGCAGGGGGTCGATTTTTCCGGCGAGATTGCGCTCTACGACCTGATCGGCACCATCCGCGACGAGACCGGCTGCGGGGTGCTGCTGATCTCCCATGATCTGCACGTGGTGATGGCGCGCACCGATACGGTGATCTGCCTCAATGGCCATGTGTGCTGCTCGGGCCCGCCCGACACGGTGGCGGCCAGCGGCGAATATGCGGCGCTGTTCGGCCCGCACGCGGCGCGGTCGCTGGCCATTTATCGCCACGAGCACGACCACGCGCATCTGCCCGATGGCAGCGTCCGGGCGACCGGCGGAGCGGGGCATGTGCACGGGGCGCATGAGCATACGCATTTGAAGCAGGAGCGGGGCGGCCATGCTTGAGAGTTTTTTCACCCGCGCCATTCTGGCCGGGATCGGACTGGCGGCGGTGGCCGGGCCCATGGGCAGTTTCATCGTCTGGCGGCGCATGGCCTATTTCGGCGACACGATGGCCCATTCGGCCATTCTGGGGGTGGCGCTGGCACTGTTCTTCTCGGTGTCACCGGTGGCCGGCGTGTTCGTCATCGCGGTGACCGCCGCGCTGCTGCTGGGGTTCCTCGAACGGCGCGGGATGCTTTCGGCGGATTCGCTTCTGGGCCTGCTCAGCCATTCGGCGCTGGCGCTGGGGCTGGTGCTCGTAGCGCTGATGCCCATGGTGCGCATCGACCTGATGGGGCTGCTGTTTGGCGACATTCTGGCGGTGTCGGTAACCGATCTGGCGCTGATCTATGGCGGCGGCGTACTGGTTCTGGCGGCGCTCGCCTGGCTGTGGCGGCCCATGCTGGCCGGAACCGTGTCCGAAGAGATCGCCCAGGCCGAAGGGCTGCGGCCCGAACGAGCGCGGCTGATCTTCATGGTGCTGCTGGCGGCATTGATCGCCGTCGCCATGAAGGTTCTGGGGGTCCTGTTGATCACCGCCATGCTGATCATCCCCGCGACGGCGGCGCGGCGGTTGGCCAAAACGCCCGAACAGATGGCGCTCTATGCCGCGCTGGGCGGGGTGGTGGCGGTGCTCGCCGGGCTGTGGGCCTCGCTGCATTTCGATACCCCCTCGGGCCCCTCGATCGTGGTGGCGGCGCTGGGGGTTTTTGCCCTCACCTCCGTTCTGCCTGACAAGTCCAAAGGAGCGACATAAATGAGTGCGCATCCCGACCTCACCCGCAATCAGGCCCTTGTCCTCGACCGGCTGGAAAAGGCCGAAGCGCCACTGAGCGCCTATGCCCTGCTCGACCAGTTGCGCGAGGAGGGGCTGCGCGCGCCGTTGCAGATCTATCGCGCCCTCGACAAGCTGCTCGATATCGGGCTGGCGCACCGGCTGGAATCGCTCAACGCCTTCATCGCCTGCGCCCGCCCCCACTGCCACCCCTCGGGGCTGATCGCCTTTGCCATTTGCGAGCGCTGCGGGCAGGTCTCGGAATTTTCCGACGATGTGGTCAGCGACCGGCTGGCCGACTGGGCCGGGCGCGAGGGCTTTGTGCCGACCCGCACCATCATGGAAATCCGCGGAGAATGCCGCGCCTGCGCGGCGTGATGCTCCTCCGGTTGCCTTTTATTCGAGGAAATAGGTGATGGTGGTCACCACCCGCACCTTCTTGTCGATCTGCTTTTCGCTGCGCTGGTCGGGGATATCGACGGCGGCGAGGATTTCGAACACGCCCTGATTGGCGGTCTGGATGGTGCCGACCGTCGCGTCCGCCTCGACGGCGAACTGCTCGGCGGCCTCGCGCGCCCGCTGGGTGGCTTCGGCCAGCATGTCGGTCTTGAGGTCGTTGATGGCAGTGAAGATGTAGCTGGGGCCGGCATTGTAATTGTCGGAGGAAAACACCACCCCCGACCGCAACAGATCGCCTACATTGCGCGCCGCTTCGGCGATGGCCGACACATCGGCGGAGGTGACGATGAACTCCTCGGTGAGCACGAACCGCGCCTCGTCGGGGGTGCCCGATGCGTTGTATCCGGCCAGCCGGTCCTCGACGAGAATGTTCTGCACGTTCATGCTTTCTTCGGGAAACCCGGCCTCGACGAGGAACCGGCGCACGGCAGTATCGGCCTGTTCGAGCTGGCTGCGGGCCGCTTCCAGCGTTGGTCCGGTGGCCACGAACTTGATCGGCCAATAGCCCAGATCGGCCATCACATTGCGCTCGGACAGGCCCTTGACGGTGACCGTGCGGATCGGCTCGCGCGACGCGATCAGCGCCTGGCCTGCGAGATAGCCGGCCAGTGCAATGCCGATGGCGACCAGCAGGGCGGAAAGGATGCGAGATAGCGACAACATGGAGATACCCCCTTCACGTGCGAACGCCCCCCGGCGCAGTGCTGATGGGGCGCTTCAATTGTGGTGGGTTTTGGGCGGGCAGTGCAGGGCCGCGGGCGGAGAACAAAAGCGCGGAGTGTACTGGATCCCGGATCAGGTCCGGGATGACGGCGGTGGGGGGTGTGGCGGTGGGGGAGATGAGCGGGATGGTGATGCGGGACGGATGCTGTCCACCAACTGCCAATTTACTCAGAGTCATCCCGGACTTGATCCGGGATCCAGTAACCGGCAGAGGGTGCGGTGGTCGTAAGCGTGGCGTTTTATTGCTCGTCCAGTGCTCACCCCCGCCCCTTCTTCCACTGGGGGAGAAGGGACGAAGGCCCGCTGCGGCGCCGGATCTTACGCCACTTTGGCGATGTCGGGGACGGCGTCGAGGAGCATGCGGGTGTAGTCGGCTTGTGGCGCGCCGAAGATGTCCTCGACCGGGCCGTCTTCGACCAGCACTCCGTTGTGGAGCACGCCCACGGCGTCGGCCATCTGGCGGATGACGGCGAGGTTGTGGCTGATCAGCAGATAGGTGAGGCCGAATTCCTCCTGCAGCTGGCTCATCAGTTCGAGCACCTGGGCCTGAACGGACACGTCGAGCGCCGAGGTCGGCTCGTCGCAGATGATGAATTCGGGCTGGCTCGACAGCGCCCGCGCGATGGCGATGCGCTGGCGCTGGCCGCCGGAGAATTCATGGGGATATTTGCGCATGGCCGCTGGGTCGAGCCGCACCTTTTCCAACAGATCGGCCACCCGATCGCCGATCTCGGTGGCATTGTGGGAAATCCCCAGCGCCCGCATCGGCTCGGCGATGATCGCGCCCACCCGCCAGCGGGGATTGAGGCTGGCATAGGGGTCCTGGAAGATCATCTGGATTTTCGAGCGCCGCTTGGCGGACGCATTGCGATCGCGCCAGATGTCGGTGCCTTCGAGCCGCACCGTGCCGCTGGTGGGCTCCAATAGCCCCACCATCATGCGCGCGCAGGTCGATTTGCCCGACCCCGATTCCCCGACCAGCCCATAGGTCTGCCCCTTGCGGATGACAAAGGACACATCGTTGACCGCCTTGACGATCTTGCGGTTGCGCCCGGTGATGCGGGCCAGCATCGAGGGCGACAGATCAAACTCGCGCACGAGATTTTCGACCGACACCAAAGGGGTGTCGATATTGTCGGCGGCAAAGCCTTCCCCGCGCGCCGTGGCGGCGGCAAAGCGCGGGTTCTGCGCCTTGATCGAGGGAATGGCCTCGATCAGCTTGATCGTATAGGGCTCCTTGGGGCGCAGGATGATGTCGGCCACCGAGCCGGTCTCGACGATCTCGCCCTTGTTCATGACGATCATGCGATCGGCGGCCTCGGCGATCACCCCCATATCGTGGGTGATCAGCATCACCGCGACGCCGCGCTCGGCGCAGAGGCGTTTCAAGACCTTGATGATCTGGGCCTGAACCGACACGTCGAGCGCCGATGTGGGTTCGTCCGCAATCACCAGTTCAGGCTCGGCGGCCAGCGCCAAAGAGATCACCACGCGCTGGCGCATGCCGCCGGAAAACTGGTGCGGATAGGAATCGATCCGCTCCTCGGGCTTGGGGATACCCGCATCGGCAAGAAGGTCGATGGCCCGCTGGCGCGCCTGGGCGGCAGAGAGCGGCAAATGGCGGCGGATGGTCTCGATCAGCTGTTCGCCCACAGTATAAAGCGGGTTGAGCGAGGTCAGCGGATCCTGGAACACCATGCCGATCCGCTTGCCCCGGATCTTGCGCATGGCCTCTTCACCCAGACCGTCGATGCGTTCGCCCTTGAGCAGGATTTCGCGCGCGGTCACTTCGCCGGGCCGATCGACCAGCCCCATGATGGCGGTGCCGGTCATCGATTTGCCGGCCCCGGATTCGCCGACCACGCCCAGAACTTCGCCGGGCATGATGTCGAACGAGATGGAATTGACGGCGGTGAAATCGCCGCGCCGCAGATGGAAGACGACACTGAGGTCCCGGACGGACAGAAGCGGTTGGGTCATCAGCGCAGCCTCGGATTGAGCGCGTCGCGCAGCCAGTCGCCCAGAAGGTTGACCGAAAGCGCAAGCAGGATAAGGGTGATCCCGGGGAAGAACAGGATCCACCATTCACCGGAGAACAGGAATTGCTGTCCGATGCGGATCAGCGTTCCCAGCGAGGGCTGGGTGGGCGGGACCCCGACCCCCAGATAGGACAGCGTCGCCTCCTCGATGATGGCCAGCGCCAGCCCGATGGTGGCGATGACCAGAACCGGCCCGACGACGTTGGGCAGGATGTGGCGGATGAGGATGAAGAACGGATTGACCCCCATGATGCGGGCCGCCGAGACGTAATCCTTTTGCCGTTCCACCATGGTGGCCCCGCGCACGGTTCGGGCGAACTGGGCCCAGTTGGCCAGCCCGATGGCCAGCACCAGAACGATCAGGGCGGTGTTTTCCTGCTGGCTGGGGGGAATGAGGCCCCGCGCCACCCCGAAGATCAACAGGGCGATGAGGATGGCCGGGAACGACAGCTGCACGTCGGCCACGCGCATGATGACGGCATCGGCCAGCCCGCCACGATACCCGGCGACCAGCCCCAGCCCGACCCCCAGCGTCATGGAAAACAAGGTCGCCGAGAGCCCCACAAACAACGACACGCGACTGCCATGCAGGATGGTGGAAAACACGTCGCGCCCCTGATGGTCGGCGCCCATCAGGAAATAATTGCCCGAAAAGCTCTCGCTCATGGGCTTGGTGAACCCGTCCATGAGATTGAGGGTGCGCGGGTTGAACGGATCATACGGCGCGATCCAGGGCGCGAGCACGGCGGCCAGGATCAACACTACGGCGACGATCGAAGCGACGATGGCCACCGGCGAGGTGCGATAGGAATAAAAGATATCGGAATCGATGATCTTGCCGATCGGGCCCCGGGGCGCTTGTGCGGACAGTTCGCTCATGGGTCAGTTCCCCCTGGCCGGGCCGCCGATCCGCAAGCGGGGGTCGACGATATAATAAAGGATATCCACGATCAGATTGATCACGACGAAGACGAACGCGATGAACATCAGATAGGCCGACATCACCGGCACATCGACGACCGCCACCGAGTTGATGAACAGCGAGCCGACGCCGGGCCACTGGAACACCGTTTCGGTGATGATGGCGAAGGCGATGACCGAGCCAAGCTGCAGCCCGGTGATGGTGATCACCGGCACCAGCGTGTTCTTGAGCGCATGGCCGAAATTGATGGCGCGCTTGGACAACCCTCTGGCGCGGGCGAACTTGATGTAATCCTGGCGCAGCACTTCGAGCATTTCCGCCCGCACCAGCCGCATGATCAGCGTCATCTGGAACAGCGAGAGGGTGATGGCGGGCAGGATGATCGAGCGGATGCCGCTTTCGGTGAGAAAGCCCGTGGTCCAGAAGCCCAGATTGACCACCTGACCGCGCCCGAAACTGGGCAGCCACTGCAATTCGACGGCAAAGATGTAGATCAGCCCGATGCCGATCAGGAAGGTGGGCAGCGACACACCGACCAGCGAAAAGGCCATGATGGCCGCCGAGGCCCAGTTCTTGGGGTTGAGCGCGGTGAACACGCCCAGCACGATCCCCAGGATGAGGGCAATGGCCGAGGAGGTGAACGCCAATTCGATGGTGGCGGGCAGGCGCGAGAGGATCAGATCGGCCACCGGGGTTTGCAGCCGGTAGGAAATGCCGAACTGGCCTTGCACCGCATTGCCCAGGAACCGGAAGAACTGTTCGTAGAAGGGATCGTTCAGCCCGAGCCGATCGCGCAGCAGCTCCTGGTCGGCAATGGTTGCCTCCTGGGAGACCATGGAAGCGACCGGGTCGCCCACATAGCGGAACATCATGAACGAGATGAAAGCGACGGCAAGCATGACCAGTATGGACTGCCCGAGCCGTTTGAGAATGAAGGCCAGCATCGAAGTGGTCTCCGCTATCGCGTGTCGCGGTCCCGTCGGCGCCTGCATGGGGCCGCAGACGTTCGGGGCTCAGTGAAGAATATCGGAATTATCGCTCGCTACAATCGAAGACCGCATGAAGCGGTTCGGGCGATGCCAAAAAAACGCCGCGCCATGAGGGGTCATGACGCGGCGTGGATTGGCGGTTCCGCTACTGGAAGGTCACCGAAGCCATGGACGGCTGGTTTTCCGGATGCACGGCGAGGCTCATGTCATCGCGCATGGCATAGGCCAGTTCCTGGACGTGGACGGTGAGGAACACGCGGTCGGCCTGCACCTGCTCCCAGATCTCGGCAATCGTCTGATCGCGGGCATCAAGGTCGGTCATGGTGCCCAGCGACACGATCTTTGCGTCGATTTCGGGGTTGGAATACAGACCGATATTGTAGGTGCCGTATTCGCCGTCCTTGGTGTGGACCAGGTCGTTGAACACATAGGCGGAGTCGAAGGTCGGAACGCCCCAGCCGAGCAGATAGAAGTCGGTCTCGTTGGTGAGGATCAGCGGCGAGTGCTGTGCCACCGGGCGCGAGGCCAGGGTCACGTCGATGCCGATCTGGCCGAGCATGCCGACGACGGCCTGGGAGATCGCTTCGTCGTTGACGTAGCGGTCATTGGGCGTGTCGAGGGTGACGGTGAACCCGTCGCCATAACCGGCCTCGTCCATCAGCGCGCGGGCGCGCTCGACATCCACCGCCGGACAGGCCGAGAGTTCCTCGGTCCAGCCGTTGGCGAACGGCGGCAGGTTGAGACAGGTGGGGATCGACTGGCCGCGCATCACGACCTGCCGGATGGCGTCGCGATCGACAACGATCTCCATGGCTTCGCGCACCAGCGGGTTGGCGAAGGGGTTCTCGTCGGTGATGTTGGAGGACAGAAGCGGCTCGTCATCCATGGCATAGCCGAAATAGATGGTGCGGTTTTCAGGGCCGGTCTCGACCTTGATGCCCTGGGTGCCGGCCAGCCGTTCGATGTCCTGCACCGGAACGTCCTGAACCAGATCGACCTCGCCCGAGAGCAGCGCGGCGACGCGGGTGGCGTTGTCGGTGATCGGGGTATAGATGATCTCGGTGACCGCGGGGGTCTCGCCCCACCAGTTCTCATTGAGCACCATGACCGAGCGCACGTCAGGGTCTCTTTCGGTCAGCACGTAAGGCCCGGTGCCATTGGTGTTGCGGACGGCGTAATTGTCTTCACCGGCGCCAAAATCCTGAACTTCGTACAGATCGTGCTCTTCCGACCAGCCCTTGTCCATGATGAAGGTGTTGGTGACGTTGTTGGGATAGAGCGGCGAGGGGCCGTTCATCTGGAATTCGACGGTGTGGTCGTCGACGGCGGTGACGCTGGCCACATCGGCATGCAGCTGGCGCATGTTGGAGTGGTCGGACTTGGCGCGCTCGATCGAGAACACAACGTCCTCGGCGGTGAATTCCTCGCCGCCATGGAAGGTGACGCCTTCCCGCAGCTCGAACACCCAGACGGTCTCGTCGCCATCCTTGACGTACCAATCGGTCGCCAGGCGCGCCTGGAGATTGCCCTCGGTGTCGCGGTCGAGCAGGGTTTCGTAGATGTGGTGGTTGAAGGTGTGCGTTGTGCCCTGATTCTGCGAATGCGGGTCCAGGGTCAGCGCATCGGAATTGCGGGCCCAGCGCAAGGTTTCCGCGCTGGCCGCACCAACGAGCATGGACGAGGCCAGAAGAGCCGCCGCGATGCCGGTAAGCGTGTTTCTCATGTCGAGTGTTTCCCCTTTGGATAGATGCGCGCCACCGGCGACCCCGGTGGGCCGCCGGTGGCGGTTGCCATCATTTTAAGAGTGCTCCCGGCGTGACGTCCGCGACGAGATACCGACTTTGGGGTCCAATATGTCGAAACGGCACGGTCAGACGGCAAAGCTCTCTGTGTTGATCGATGTGCAGGGTGTGTTGTTATGCATGATTGTCCTCCCTGCGACTTGGGGCCAGCAACGCCGGGGCGTTGCGCGCCGAAGTGGCAACAAAGCGTCTTTTGTTTGATTGCGCAATGGGTAAGGGCGGGACGTTTACGTCAACGTTGCTGCCCTTTCTTGACCGGGCGGTCAAAATATCGCCATATTCCGGGCGGTTCCGGCGTACCTAGCGGTACGATCTGCCAGCAAAAACGCCAAAATAAATTTCCTGCGCATTTGGTGATCAGGCCCCCGCAGAGGGGCGTAAGCGCTGTTGCGCCCGGACCGCGCCGCTGCCTTGCGCATCGGGCGCGCTGGCGCTAGCCTTTACCCGGCGCTGTGTTCTTGCTCTTGCGCCACCTCCCGTTCACCACCAAGGAGCCTCCCGATGACCCTTCGTCCGCTTGGCCGCACATCGCTTTCCATCGAACCGCTGGTGCTCGGAGGCAACGTGTTTGGCTGGACGCTGGATGAAGCGCAGAGCTTTGCGGTGCTTGATGCGTTCGCCGAGCGCGGCTTTACCGCCATCGATACCGCCGATTCCTATTCCAAATGGGTGGAGGGTAACGCGGGCGGGGAGTCCGAAACCATCATCGGGGCCTGGCTGAAGGCGCGCGGCAATCGCGATGGCCTCGTCATCGCCACCAAGGCTGGAACAAGGCTCGACAGGGACGGCACCGACCTTTCAGGGGCCTATATCGAAAGCGCCTGCGAGGCCTCCCTGCGCCGATTGGGCATCGAGCAGATCGATCTCTATCAGGCCCATTGGCCCGACCCCACTGTGACCCATGAGGAAACCCTGCGCGCTTTCGAGAACCTGCTCGTCAGCGGCAAGGTGCGCCATATCGGCTGCTCGAACTATGACGGGGCGCTGCTGCGCGAGGCGCTGGCGGTGGCCGACGCCAATGGCCTGCCGCGTTATGAGACGGTGCAGAACGAATATAATCTTTATGCCCGCGGCGCGTTTGAGGGCGAGGTGCAGGACCTTGTGCTGCGCGAGGGGCTGGGGGTGATCGTCTATTACGGGCTGGCGGCGGGCTTTCTGACCGGGAAATACCGCTCGGAGGCCGATTTCTCCAAATCGCGGCGCGGCGGCAGCATGGGCAAATATCTCAACCCGCGCGGCCTGGCCATTCTGGCGGCCATGGATGGGGTGGCGCAGGAGACCGGTGCCGCGCTGGCCGAAATCGCCCTGGCCTGGCTGGCCGCCCAGCCCGGCGTCACCGCCCCGATCGCGTCGGCAACCAGCGTGGAGCAGGTCGAAAGCCTCGTGCGCGGAGCGCGGCTCACCCTCAGCCCCGACCAGCTTGCCGCCCTCACCGCGGCAGGCGAGGGGCTTTGAGGGGCGTTCGGCCCGGAGCGGGGGCAAAGACCTTGCACCCCCCGGTCCGGGCACTTAAGACAGGACTGCCACATTTGCGGAGTGACCATCCCTCGTGTCGATGATTTCCCAAAAAGCCCGTTATGCGTTGCGCGCCCTTGTGGCGCTGACCCGTGCCGGCGCGGGGGAAAGCCTGATGATTTCGGAGATCGCGACCGAGCAGGACATCCCCAAGAAGTTCCTTGAGCAGATCTTGCTCGAACTCAAGCGCAACGGCATCCTGATGTCGCGGCGCGGCAAGACCGGGGGCTACCTGCTGCTCAAGACCCCGTCCGAGATCAGTTTCGGCGAAGTGCTGCGCATCGTCGACGGGCCGATCGCGCCCCTGCCGTGCCTGTCAAAGATCGCCTATCGCCGCTGCATCGATTGCCGCAGCGAGGAGGATTGTGAAATCCGCCACGTGTTTGCCAAGGTCACCGACGCAACCCGCGCGGTGCTCGATCGCACGACGCTGGCCGATGCGGTGGGTGAAATCGATATTCTGGCGCAGGTCGGTGCAGAGGCACAGGCGGAGCGGGCTTAGGCCTTCAGGCCTAAAACACCTTTTCGCCGCCGATCCACACGCCGCCGATCTCCAGCCCGTCGGACAGATGCACCATCGATGCGGCTGCGCCCTGGCCCAGCTGGCCAAGGTCATCGGCGCGGCCAATGGCTTGCGCCGGATAGAGCGCCGCCATGCGCAGCACCTCATCAAGGTCCAGGCCGACGGTGTGGTGCATGTAGCGGATCGCATCGATCATGGTCAGGTCGGCTCCGGCCAGCGTGCCATCGGCCAGCCGCAGCGCGCCATTTTCGCGTACAATCTCCCGCCCGTTGAGGGTGAAGCCGGTCATGTCAGTGCCCATGGGCGACATGGCATCGGTGACGAGGAAGATTTTCCCCGGCCTGGCCTTGGCGCGCAGGGCGATGCCGATCGTGTCCGGGTGGACGTGGATGCCATCGGCGATCAGCCCGGCCCAGCCGGCCCCGGCGAGGGTCGCGCCAACCAACCCCGGTTCGCGATTGCCCAATTGGCTCATGGCATTGAACAGGTGCGTGGACATAGAAGCGCCCGCCGCAAAGGCGGTGGCGGCGGCGTCTGCCGTGGCGTCGGAATGACCGATCGAGACGATAATGCCGGCCTCGGCCAGCGCGGCGATCTGATCGGGGGTGACCGATTCCACCGCCACCGTGGTCAGAAGGGTCGGTAATCCGGCCCGCGCCGCGATCAGCGTCTCCAGGTCGGAAGTTTCCATGGGCCGTATATAGCCCGGATCGTGCGCCCCCTTGCGGGCCAAAGACAGGTGCGGGCCTTCCATGTGCAGGCCAGCAAAACCGCGTACACCGGCTCGGTGGGCGGCGATGCCCGCATCAAGCGCGGCGCGGGTCACCTCGACCGTATCGGTCACCAGCGTGGGCAGAAGGGCGGTGGTGCCGAACTGGAAATTGGCGGCGCACAGCGTTTCCAGCCCCGCGACGCTGCGGTCTTCGTTAAACAGCACGCCTCCGGCCCCGTTGACCTGAAGATCAACGAAGCCGGGAACCAGCATGCCCCCGTCGAGCGCGACCGGGATCGCGCCCTCGGGCACCTTCTCAGGAGCAACGATGGCGGCAACGACACCGTCGGCAACGAGCAGGATGTGCTCGTGGTGCCAGTTGCTGCCGTCAAAGATCGCGGCCCCGGAGAAGGCGTGTAGGGTCATACCGTAGCCGTCACTTTGCGCAGATGGGGCGGCTCGTCGGGGTTGAAGCCCCGGGCGCGGGCCAGCGTCTCGACGAAATTGTAAAACGATACGGCGAGTGCGATCGGATCGGTGAGCGGGTGTCCGGTGCGGGCCACCGGCAAGGCGATGCCCGTGCCCGGCTCGGGATCGGTAACGAACACTTTGCCGCCCTGCTTTTCCAGCCGTGCGCTGGTTTCAAGCACCGAGGCCCGCGCCTTGTCGGCTGGACCGGCGCACAGCGCCAGAACGGGAAAGCCGTCTTGCACGATGGCCGCCGGGCCATGGAGGACTTCCGCGCTCGAATAGGCTTCGGCATGCAGGCCGCAGGTTTCCTTGAACTTGAGCGCCGCTTCGCTGGCGATGGCCGCGCCGGGGCCGCGTCCGAGCACATAGAGCGAACTGGCACCGACAGTGGCGTCAACAAGGGCCGACCAGTCGGTGGTCAGCGCCTGTTCCAGCGCAGTGGGCAGCGTATCGAGGGCGGCCAGAAGCGCTTCGTCGCCGGACCAGTCGGCAACCAGCGCCAGACCGGCGACAGCGGAGGTGACGAAGGTCTTGGTCGCGGCAACCGACTTTTCGGTGCCGGCGAGGATGTCGACGACGCTGTTGGCGCCCTCGGCGAGTTTCGACGAGGCCGTGTTGGTGATGGCCACCGTTGTTGCGCCCGAGCGGCGGGCGCTTTCGAGCAGCGCGATGATATCGGGGCTGCCGCCGGATTGGGAAATGCCGATGGCGGCGGCGCGATCGAGCTTGAGCGCTGCGCCATAGATCGAGGCGATCGACGGGCCGACCGAGGCCACCGGAACGCCGGTGGTCAATTCGCACGCATATTTGAAATAGGTTGCCGCATGATCGGACGAGCCGCGCGCCACGGTGACCACCACGCGCGGATCGGCCTCGCGGAAGGCGTTGGCGGCGTCGGTGATGGCGCCGCGCCCCTCGGTGAGCAACCGGGAGACGACCTGGGGGATCTCGGCGATTTCGCGCTTCATGAAAGTCTGCGTCATGCTGGTAAAGACAACCTCGCTAGTTCTGCAACCGCAATTCGGCGACGAAATCATAGGCGTCGCCACGATAGATGGATCGGGTGAACTCGATGACCCGGCCTGAGGCCAGGTAGGATCTGCGTTCAATTCGAAGGCTTGCCGCGCCGGGCGCGACGTTGAGAAGGCCCGCATCATGCCGTTCGAGATTGACGGCGGCAATACGCTGGATGGCGCGCACCGGGCGGTGTCCGGATTCGCCCAGCCGCTCGTAAAGCGAAGAGCCCAGCGTTTCCGGCCTGGGCAGCACCGAGGCGGCCAGCGAGGCGCGCTCAATAGCCAGTGGATTGTTGTCGGCGATGCGCAACCGGGCGACGCGGGCGACCTTTTCGCTCGGCCCAAGGCCCAGAATCACCGTTTCCTCGGGGGACGGATCGTACAGCCCCCGGTCGAGCCATTGGGAACTCAGGCTCATGCCGCGCCGCGCCATGTCCTCGGTGAACGAGGTCAGGCTGGAGAGCGACTGCTCGACCCGCTGCACTTCCGGGGTGACGAAGGTGCCCGAGCCATGGCGCTGGATCAGGATGCCTTCGACAACCAGGTCCTGAACCGCCTTGCGGACGGTGACGCGGGACACTTCGGCAGTGGCGGCAATGTCGCGTTCCGAGGGCAGGGCGTCGCCGGGATGAATGAGCCCGGACCGGATCGCGTCCTCGATCGACCGGCGCAGGCGCAGGTAAAGCGGCCCTCCGCCGCGGGTGGCGGCCTGCCGGAAAGTCTCCTCGATGCTCGCGTCCATCGCTGCGCTCCAACGCCCGCGAACCGCCGGGGCGATCCCGTTGCCGCATAATACCAATAATAGACCATTGGCCAAGGTGTCAGAACTGAAAATTCGTAAATTGCCCCCAAGGCGGCAAAAACATCCGATAAAGGGCCTGGGTTGAGGCCAGTAACCTCCACTAACGCGCCAGCGCGTAACTTCCACTGGACAAGTGGTACTTTTTTGGCATTATCGAAGCCAGAGGAGGACCATGCATGGATATGCGCAAGCTACATGCTGATCACGATGGGAGCCTGCCGGTCGGCGTGGCAGCCCCTGCGCCTCTTCCTGCGACCGAATTTGCCGATCCCCGCTATAGTGGCCTCGACGCCTGGGACGACGAGGCGGTCCTTGCCGCCCTGCTCGACAGCCAGAAGCGCGGCCTCGATGCGGTAACCCCGGCGAGGCCGGATATTGCCGCCGCGGCGCATCTGGCCACCGATGCGCTCAAGGGGGGCGGGCGGCTGGTTTATATGGGGGCGGGGAGCCCGGCTCTGATCGCCTTGGGCGATGCGCTGGAAATTCCGCAAACCTATGGTATCGCCCGCGACCGTATCGTCATCCTGATGGCGGGCGGGATGGCCATGACCGAGGAGCTGCTCGGCGGCCCCGAAGATGATGCCGAGATGGGCAAGGCCGATATTGCCGAGGCTGGCATCGGGGCGGGCGATTGTGTCGTCTGCCTCTCAGCCAGCGGTACGACGCGCTATACGCTGGCGGGATTGCGCGCGGCGAAATCAGCCGGAGCGCGCGCCGTCGCAATTGCGGGCAACGCGGGCGCGCCGCTGCTGGCCGAAGCCGATATCGCCATCCTGCTGGACACCGGGGCGGAGGTGATTTCCGGCTCGACCCGCATGGCAGCAGGCACCGCGCAAAAGGCGACCCTCAACATGCTTTCCACCCTCGTCGGGGTGCGGATGGGGCATGTGCACGACAATTTCATGGTCAATGTAACCGCCGACAACGCCAAGCTGCGCCATCGCGCCGCCGGCATCATCGCCAGCGTTGCCGGGGTCGATTTCGAAGCCGCCGCAGAAGCGCTCGTCGCGGCGGACGATGACGTCAAGCCCGCCATCATCATGGCGGCGGGTGGGAGGAACCTGACCGAGGCGCACGATCTGCTCGCGCGTTCGGGCGGTGTGGTGCGCGGGGCGCTGGCGCTTCTGACCGGCTCTGACGCACAGCAATAAAGGGAACCCCCGCGCGGCAAACCGGGCGGGATAACAAATGAGAGGAACCATCATGACGACGAAGTCAACATTGCTTGGCGCCAGCGCCGGGCTTGTCCTGGCGCTGGCAGCGGGTCCGCTGCTTGCCCAGGACGTGACCTTGACCATCGAAAGCTGGCGCAATGACGACCTGCCGATCTGGCAGAACACGTTGATCCCGGCCTTCGAGGCGTCCCATCCGGGTATCAAGCTCAACTTCGCGCCCACCGCGCCGACCGAATACAACGCCGCGCTCAATGCCAAGCTCGATGCAGGCTCGGCGGGCGATATCATCACCTGCCGCCCGTTCGACGCCTCGCTGGCGCTCTATCAGCAGGGCTATCTTGCCGATCTGACCGATCTTGAAGGCATGGCGAACTTCCCCGATGTCGCCAAATCGGCATGGTCGACAGACGATGGGTCGGAAGTGTTCTGCGTTCCCATGGCCTCGGTGATCCACGGCTTTATCTATAACGCCGATGCGTTTGCCGAACTGGGGCTCGAAGAGCCGACCACGGAAGCGGAGTTCTTTGCCGTGCTCGATGCCATCAAGGCGGACGGGTCCTATATCCCGCTCGCCATGGGGTCGGTGGACCAGTGGGAAGCGGCCTCGATGGGCTACCACAATATCGGGCCGGCCTATTGGCACGGCGAAGAAGGCCGTCTGGCGCTGATCGCCGGTGATGCCAAATTCACCGATGAGGAATGGACCGAGCCGCTGCGCGTCCTGGGCCGCTGGGCCGATTACACCGGCGATGGTTATCACTCCCAGACCTATCCCGACAGCCAGAACCTGTTCACCCTGGGCCGCGCCGCCATCTTCCCGGCCGGATCGTGGGAAATCTCGCTGTTTGAGGAACAGGCTGACTTCGCCATGGGCGCGTTCCCGCCGCCGATCCCGGCTGAAGGGGACCAGTGCTACATTTCGGACCACACCGATATCGGCATCGGCATGAACGCCAACGCCAACAACCCCGAAGCGGCGCGCGCCTTCCTCAACTGGGTGGCTTCCGCCGAGTTCGCGGGGCTGTATTCCAACGCCCTGCCCGGGTTCTTCGCGCTGTCGAACGAGCCGGTTGAACTCGATAACGCGCTGGCCAATGAGTTCGTCTCCTGGCGTCAGAATTGCGAATCCAGCATCCGCCCGACCTACCAGATCCTGTCGCGCGGCACGCCCAACCTTGAGAACGACAACTGGCTGCATGCGGCCAATGTTCTGGCCGGCACCGAGACCGCCGAAGAAGCGGCCAAGGCCATCCAGGACGGCCTCGACAGCTGGTACACCCCGGGCATGTACGAGTAAAAAGAGCGCGCTGGGCACCCCTCTCCCCAAAAAGGGAGGGGTTAGGGCCAGCCGACAGCCCCATACCTCCCTCTCCCCGCCGGGGAGAGGCTGGGGTGAGGGGCCCTGACGAAAAAACTCCGGGCGGCGAAAGCCGCCCGTCTCCAACCTTGAGGGGATCATCCAATGGCGGCAGCCACACCCGATCAGCACAAACCAGGCCGGCGCTGGCACGTTGCGATTTTTCTGGCGCCTGCCGTGCTGGTCTATACCGCCATCATGATCATCCCGCTGTTTTCCACGCTGGTGCAATCGCTGTTCAATACCGTTGATGGCGAGCGGGCGTTTGTGGGGCTGAAAAACTTCCAGACCCTGTTCGGCGATCCGCGCTGGGCGGCCAGTTTCTGGAACGCGCTGAAAAACAACGTGTGGTTCTTTGTCGTCCATATGCTGGTGCAGAACCCGATCGGGGTGTTGCTCGCGGCGATCCTGTCGAACCCCAATCTGCGAATGCGCGGCTTTTACCGCACCGCCATTTTCATCCCCACGATCCTCTCGTTTGTGATCGTTGGCTTTGTCTGGAAGCTGATCCTGTCGCCGCTGTGGGGGATCGCGCCCTCGATGCTCGACGCCATCGGCCTCAAGCATCTGTTCGGCTCGTGGCTGGGGCAGGAAGGCTCGGCGCTGACCACCCTGGCGCTGGTGTCGGTGTGGCAGTTCGTGGGCATCCCCATGATGCTGATCTACGCGGCGCTGCTCTCGATCCCCGATGAAGTGATCGAGGCGGCGGAAATCGACGGCCTGACCGGCATGAAGCAATTTTTCAAGATCCAGCTGCCGCTGATCCTGCCCACTGTCGGCATCATCTCGATCCTGACCTTTGTGGGTAATTTCAACGCCTTTGACCTGATCTATGTCAGCCAGGGCGCGCAGGCCGGGCCCAATTTCTCGACCGACCTGCTCGGCACCCTGCTCTATCGCACCTTCTTTGGGTTCCAGCTCCAGCTTGGCGATCCCAATATGGGCTCGACCATCGCCACCATGATGTTCCTCATCATTCTGGTCGGGGTCGCGATCTACCTGTTCGGTATCCAGACGCGCCTGCGGAGGTATCAGTTCTGATGGCTATTGCCCGTTCCTCCCTGCCGCGCGCCATCGCCGCGCATGCGGTGCTCATCGCCTATACGCTGATCGCGCTGTTTCCGGTGTTCGTCATTGTCATCAACGCCTTCAAGGAGCGGCGCGCCATCTTCAATTCGCCGCTGGCGCTGCCCAATGACGAGACGTTTTCGCTGATCGGCTTTGAAACCGTCACCCAGCAGGGCGATTTCCTGCTGTATTTCCAGAACTCGCTGGTGGTGACGGTGGTCTCGCTCACCTGTGTGCTGTTGTTCGGCGCCATGGCGGCGTTTGCGCTCTCGGAATACCGGTTCCGGGGTAATCTGCTGATGGGACTGTATTTGGCGCTCGGGATCATGATCCCGATCCGGCTGGGGACGGTGGCCATCCTGCAGCTGATGGTCGCCACCGGGCTGGTCAACACGCTAACGGCGCTGATTCTGGTATATACCGCGCAAGGCTTGCCGCTGGCGATCTTCATCCTCTCCGAATTCATGCGCACCGTGTCCGATGACCTCAAAAATGCCGGGCGGGTCGATGGGCTGTCGGAATACCGCATCTTTTTCACCCTCGTCCTGCCGCTGGTCCGCCCGGCCATGGCGACGGTGGCGGTGTTCACCATGATCCCGATCTGGAACGATCTGTGGTTCCCGCTGATCCTCGCACCGGCGGAATCCACCAAGACGGTGACGCTGGGCGCGCAGGTTTTTATCGGCCAGTTCGTCACCAACTGGAACGCGGTGCTGGCGGCGCTGACGCTGGCCATCATTCCGGTCCTTGTCCTTTATCTTGTTTTCTCGCGGCAGCTGATCCGCGGTATCACTTCGGGAGCTGTCAAATGAGCAAACCCATCCGCGTTCTGGTGGCAGGGCTGGGCAATATGGGGCGCGCCCACGCGCTCGCCTATCACAACCACCCCGGCTATGAGATTGTCGGGCTTGTGACCCGCGGCACCGCGCCGGTGCCCGAGGGGCTGGAATCCTATCCGCATTTCAGCGATTTCTACGAGGCGCTGGCCGCGACCGGCCCGGACCTCGCTTCGATCAACACCTATTCCGATACCCACGCCGATTATGCGGTGGCCGCCATGGAAGCGGGTGCGCATGTGTTCGTCGAAAAGCCGCTGGCAACCACAGTGGCCGACGCCGAACGGGTGGTGGAAGCGGCCACCCGGCTCAATAAAAAACTCGTGGTTGGCTATATCCTGCGCCATCACCCCTCCTGGGTGCGGCTGATCGAGGAAGCGCGGGAGCTGGGCGGGCCTTATGTGTTCCGCATGAACCTCAACCAGCAATCGGCGGGCCGGTTCTGGCGGACCCACAAGACACTAATGGAAACCACCTCGCCGCTGGTCGATTGCGGGGTGCACTACGTCGACGTCATGTGCCAGATCACCGACGCCAAGCCGGTGCAGGTGCGCGGCATGGGGGTGCGGCTCTCCGACGAGATCGCGCCGGACATGTACAATTACGGCCACTTGCAGGTGACGTTCGAGGACGGCTCGGTGGGGTGGTACGAGGCGGCCTGGGGCCCGATGATCTCGGAGACAGCGTTTTTCGTCAAAGACATCATGACCCCCAAAGGCTCGGTCTCGATCGTCATGGACGAGGCGGCCAAATCGTCCGATCACGAAACCCACACCAAGACCGATCGCATCCGCATCCATCGGGCCGATCTCGACGGCAAGGGCGAGTTCGTGTTCGAGGACGAAATGCTCTCGATGGAGGGTGAGCCGGGCCACGATGCCCTGTGCGCCCGCGAGCAGGCCTATGTGCACGACGCCATCACCGGCGATCTCGATCTGACGCGCCACATGCACGACGCCGTGCAGTCCCTGCGCATCTGCCTTGCCGCCGATGAAAGCGTGCGCACCGGGAAGGTGGTGGATTTGTGAGGACACTGGCCCCGCACAGCATTGGTCCCGTGGCCCTGCCCTGGGTCAGGGGTCACAACAATCTTAAGAGGACACGCTGAATGACCGCCCTCGAACTTAAAGGCATCAAGAAGGCCTATGGCTCGGTTGATGTGTTGCACGGCATCGATCTGGCGGTCGAGGATGGCGAGTTCGTCATCTTTGTCGGCCCGTCCGGCTGCGGGAAATCCACCCTGTTGCGCATCATTGCCGGGCTGGAGGACGCAACCGCCGGAACGGTGGAAATCGCCGGCAAGGTGGTCAACGCTACCCCGCCCGCCAAGCGCGGCATCGCCATGGTGTTCCAGAGCTACGCGCTCTATCCCCACCTCACGGTCAGGGGCAATATGAGCCTGGCCATGAAGCAGGAAGGGGCGGCGAAGTCGGAAATCGACGAGCGGGTGGCGGTGGCCAGCAAAATGCTCGGGCTCGACCCGCTGCTGGAGCGTCGCCCCGCCGAATTGTCCGGCGGCCAGCGCCAGCGCGTCGCTATCGGCCGCGCCGTGGTGCGCAAGCCAAAACTGTTTCTGTTCGACGAACCGCTGTCCAACCTCGATGCGGCGCTGCGGGTCAACACACGGCTCGAAATCGCCCGCCTGCACCGGGAATTGTCGGCCACCATGGTCTATGTCACCCACGATCAGGTGGAGGCGATGACGCTGGCCGACAAGATCGTGGTGATGAATGAAGGCCGGATCGAGCAGATCGGCTCGCCCATGGAGCTCTACAGTCGCCCGGCCAACACGTTCGTCGCCAGTTTCATCGGCTCGCCGCAGATGAACCTGCTCGATGCGGCGGCGCTGGGGGAACAGGGGGCGAAAACTCTGGGCATTCGCCCCGAGCACATCTCGGTGTCCCCATCCTCGGGCGATCTCGAATGCGAGGTGGTTCATATCGAACAATTGGGCGCCGATACCAATCTCTATCTGCGCAATGACAAGGTCGGGCTTTTGACCGCGCGGCTGTTCGGGGAGCACTATTTTGCCCCGGACTCGAAAGTGTTCGTCACCTTCGATGCGTCCAAGCGCCATCTGTTTGACGCCGAGGGCCGGGCGTTGCGCTGAACGTCTCATCACGGCGCCAAGACCCGGCGTCAAAACAGCTTATTGATCCGGGACGCGATCCGGGCCATATCCCCCGGTAACGGACCATGCTCCGGGTTGGCGCGGAATCGAAACGGCTTGCCCGTTCCCGGCCCGATTTTGCCAAAACGTTCCGCGCCCTGCGCTACCGCTTCGGCCCGGCGCGGACCATATTATCGCTAACGACATCCGGCGCCCCGGCCAAGGGCTTGGCGGCGCTGCAACAAGGAGAACAGCCATGTCCATTCTGATCGGCGACATCGCTCCGGACTTTACCGCGCAGACCACCGAAGGCGAAATTCGCTTCCACGATTATATCGATGGCCATTGGGCGGTCCTGTTTTCGCACCCCAAGAACTACACCCCGGTGTGCACGACCGAGTTGGGCTACACTGCCAAGCTCAAGCCCGAATTTGAAAAGCGCGACGTCAAGGTTCTCGGGCTTTCGGTCGACAAGCTCGAAGACCACGCCGGCTGGGCCAAGGACATCGAGGAAACCCAGGGCGCGGCGCTGAACTTCCCCCTGATCGCCGATGATGGCACCATTGCCCGCCTCTACGACATGATCCACCCCAATGCCGATGACTCGCTGACCGTGCGGTCGGTGTTCGTGATCGGCCCGGACAAGAAGGTCAAACTCAAGATCGAATACCCGGCTTCGACCGGTCGTAATTTCGATGAAATCCTGCGGGTGATCGACAGCCTTCAGCTGACCGCCAAGCACCAGGTGGCCACCCCGGTCAACTGGGAGAACGGCGACGACGTGATCATCGTGCCGGCCGTCACCAATGAGCAGGCCAAGGAAAAGTTTCCCGAAGGCTGGAACGAGCTGCGCCCCTATCTGCGCATGGTCAAGCAGCCCGGCGCCTGACCGCTCCGCACTGCATATCAAAAAGGGCCCGATCGGGCCCTTTTCTTTTTGGGGAGAACGGAATGCTGCGCGATCAGTAGGCGATCCCGGCCTGCGCCAGTCGCACTTCCTCGGCCCGGCGGATCGAGGCGAGGCTCCGCTCGGCCCGACGTACCTCGGATTCCAGCTGCCAGCGCGAGCGTTGCAAGGACGTGATCTGGCGCGAGAGGGCGCGCATTTCATCCTCGGAAATGCCTTCCCGGCGCAATTGGCGCATCAGGCCATCGATTTCGCTGTCCAGCGACGAAAGCTCCGACTTCGCCTCATAGACGGCCTCGCCCGCCCGGTGCACCCGCGCGAACGCCGCCCCCACAGGGCCCTCGCAGACGCCATAATAGCGTTCGCCCCGCCGCCCGGTGGTTTCGGCGGTGGAGAGGCGGCAATAGGATCCCAGCCCATCGCTGCGGCCCGCCTGATAGAGAGCGTTGTCGAGAGAAATGCCGTATTCGGCGCAGGCATCCACATGGTTGGAGACATAATTGGCCGGGCGGCCCCGGCTGCCATCGTTAAAGCCGATGGAGCGCCAGTCGCCCGCCTGGCATTGCTCCTTGGTCAGCGTCGCGCAGGAGGCAAGCAGCAGCGCGCCAAACAGGGCCAGGGCAACCATCAGCAGGCGGGACATCGCATCCTCCCCAGAGCAGTGTCCACCATAAGGCGACATGGTCCGGGCTGGCAAGGTTTGGGCTGCCCTATGCGGGAAGCGGGCAGGAAACGCCGGTGCCCTTCAAGCCGCAATAGCCATTGGGGTTCTTGGCCAGATATTGCTGGTGATAGGTTTCGGCGAAATAAAACGGACCGGCGGGAGCGATCTCGGTGGTGGTCGGGCCCTTGCCTGCGGCTTTCAACTGCCGGTCAAAGCGCTCGCGGCTGGCCTGCACCGTTTCGAACTGGGCTTCGGTGGTCGTGTAGATCGCCGAGCGGTATTGCGTGCCCACATCATTGCCCTGCCGCATGCCCTGGGTGGGGTCGTGCTCCTCCCAAAAGGTCTTGAGCAGCGTATCGAGGGAAATCTTGTCCGGCTCATAGACGACCATCACCGTTTCGGCGTGGCCGGTGCGGCCTGTGCACACCTCGTCATAATCGGGATTGGGCGTTGCGCCCCCCTGATAGCCTGCGGCGGTGACATAGACCCCGGGCAGCGTCCAGAACAGGCGTTCGGCCCCCCAGAAGCAGCCCAGCCCGAAATAGATGATTTCGGCGCCCTCGGGGTACGGGCCTTTCAGCGGATGGCCGGATACGAAATGGGCGGCGGCAACCTCCATGGGCGCGGCGCGGCCCGGCAGGGCCTCGTCAGCGGCCGGCAGGGTCGTAGGGCGGGAAAACAGCGACGAGATCATGGCAGAACCTCCAATCGGGGCCCGGATGGAAAAGGGCAATGGCAAGGACGGCAACAGGGTTCCGGGCGACGGGCAGGGCAAAATCCCCGTCAGTACGGATCGATGCTGATGACGCCGTGGCGCGAACGTGATCGCCCCGCGACCGCCAGCGCCAGCCCGATGGCCCCGGTTACGGCCCATCCCGGCCACGAGAGCAATGTAGTGATGGCGGGTTCCCACAGCAAGGGATGCAGCGCCGCCAATGCGGATTGCGCCGAGTCCAAAAGCCCGGGGAAAAAGCTGGCAATGGTTGTGGCGAGTGGCGTGAACACAAAGCTGTCGGCTGCGAGCATGGCCGTGCCATCGGAAACCAGCAACACCAGCGCCAAAGCCAGAAAGCCCGCCGCCAAAACCCGCAACACCGCACGCATACCACTCAAATCCCGCCTTGGAAGGGCCCCCGATTGTAAACCGCAGGCGCCGAAGGAACGCAATCGGTTTCCCCCGGTTTGCTTAACCGGCGCGCATTTGGGCAAGAATCGGATGGCTTATTGCCCTGTGCGGCAAAGTTTCACAGCTTTTTACGTCTTTCCCCTTGGCACGGAGCGCAAAGCCGGATAATCGGCTCTCACACGGAGAGGTGGCCGAGTGGTCGAAGGCGCACGCCTGGAAAGTGTGTAGGCGGGGAACCGTCTCGAGGGTTCGAATCCCTCTCTCTCCGCCACTTCGGTCCGCTTCTGGGCACGCCAATCGCCGCCGATGGCCGCACGTTTCCAGAAGAAAGCATTCTCAGCAGTTCCGTCTTCGATCCCATGATACGAACGGCATCGTCTGCGACCTCGACTCGTTGCGCCAGTGCCCGCAGGTGATCCCGCCGATAGCCGCCCTCACGGTTGCGGATACGGTCGCGCGCAACTTTCGAAAAGCGCCGTATCATCTCGGGACTGATTGCAGAGTGGCCGGGACTATCGAGCATGGCTTGCGCGCGGTCGGCATCCACACGGGCCTGGTCGCGAATAACCTTCAGGCCAACTATCCGCTCCTTCAACGCCGGATCATCCAGATCGGCCACTCCCGCCTCGATGGCATCGTAGAGCCGCTTCAGGCGCAGTTCCGATTCTGTGGCCCGTCGTTCCAACTCATCGATGTGTTGCTTGCGCCGTTCGGCCTGTTCAGAGCGGCGGCCGAGAACGCTGCCGAGGAGGTCCTCAAGCCGTTCAGGATCAAGCAGCCGATCTTCAATATGGTTGACGACCATGGTGTCGAGCTTGTCCATCGGGATCGCTCGGCCTTTACAACCTGTCTCGCCCTGTCGGGCCTTGATGGAACAGGCATAGTAGCGGTAGCGTCCGCTTTTGCCGGTGCGGATGGTCATCGCCCCTCCGCAGTTGCCGCAATAGCAGATGCCGGTCAGCAAGGTCGGCCCTATGACCACGCGAGCAGGCATTTCGGTCTTGGGGTTGCGCGCCTGTAGTAGTGCCTGAACCTGATCGAACGTTTCGCGCTCGATGATCGCCGGAACTGGCACGATGACGATCTCACCGGGTGAGCGCGCATCATTATGTTTGCTGCGCTTGCCCCACTCATGTTCACCGATATAGGTGCGGCGCGTCAGAACGCGGTGAACCTGGCCGATGCCCCAACGACCACCGTCGCGGGTGAAGATACCCTTGGCGTTAAGATACTTGACGATGGCCTTCACGCCCATCTGGCCGCTATCGCCATCGCCTTCCAGCGCAAGACGGTAGATCAAGCGGATCGTGTCGGCATGCAACGGGTCGATCTCCAGCTTCTTCTTGGTCTTGGCACCGCGCTGCTCGGCATCTACGACCCGGTAGCCGACCGGTGGCAGCGAACCGTTCCAGAAGCCTTGACGGGCGTTTTCCTTCAAGGCGCGGGTGACGTGCTTGGCGTTTTCCTTGGATTGATATTCATCGAACAGCGCCATGATCTGCCGCATCATGACGTGCATGGGATCATCGCCCATTTCCTGAGTGATGGAGACCAGCTTGATGCCGTTTTTGGCGAGCTTTCTGACGTAAAACTCCAGCTCGAAGTGATCGCGGAAGAAGCGGCTGAACGAATGGACCACGACAACGTCAAAGGGCGCAGGCTTGGACGTGCCCGCTTCGATCATGCGCTGGAACTCGGGCCGCCGGTCATTGGTCGCCGAGGCACCGGGCTCAACGAAGGTCTCGACAAGCTGAAAGCCGCGCGACTCGCACCAGGCTTCGCCTTGCCGCTTCTGGTCGGGAATGGAAACATCGTGTTCGGCCTGCCGCGTGGTCGAGACGCGCAGATAGAGAGCGGCCCGCACGGCAACGGTTGGCGATTTAGCGTTCATTTGCGGGTTCCTTTCGTCTTGCGGCGTTCGACCAATGGCAGGACCAGCTCTACCCGGTCATGGATGAGCCTGGGCACCAGCCTGAGCCCCTTGCCCTTCTCCATCCGGACAAGGCCGCAGGCCGCCATGGTTTTGAGTGTTCGGGACAGGTTGGATTTCGCGCGCCCCGTGATCTGTGCCAGTTCCTCCAGCGATTCCGGCTCCTGTTCACGAATTAGGCGAAGCAACTCGCAATTGGCTGGTGAGAGGAGCTTCGCGAATGACATGGTCGAAGCAAACCACACAGTTGGCTCGCCAGTGCGAGGCCTTTCCTCGCCTCTAGCGATTCGCTGGGTTCGCGATTTCATTTCCTCTGGGTCGGCAATACCGACCCTCAATATTGACATGGCATCGCCCGATCATCCGGCTAAGGTTTTTCGTTATCATAATACGATAACCTCTTTAAGTCATCAGGCAGATCGATTGGGCCGAACATCTCGTCAAAGAAATCGGCAAACCAACGCTCGAAGACTTGGATTTCAGCCTCGGTGATTGGCACATACTCCGGCCAGTCGTCGATGACGGGGAGCCTTTCGACATCGAAAACATGGGACGGACCGCCGCGAGGCGGGCTGATGCGTGGCGCAGGATCGTCAGCGTAGTCGAACAGATCGTTGGGAAGTGCAGTGTGAATAGGCTGTAGAGGCCGTTCTTCTCGGGTCTGATGGGGCTCCGCGCACATAGAAAACTCCTTGATTCTAGTGAATTCGGAGCGTCACAACTCCGCAATCAATCGAACCATGGAGGGAGGTCTGCGGCCTGTAGCGTGCCGCATTTGAGCATATGCGCTGGCGGCACCCTTAGACTCAATTCTATGGCATACTTGGGGTGGGGTGGGAAGCCGAAGGGCGGCTTTTGGTCTGGCAGTGCGTGGAAGCGGTCTTCCAGCGTCGAGAGGGTCAAGCGGCTAAGCACCGTAGACGGCCACTGTCAGCCGAGAGGAAGATACCAGAATAAAGCAGTTTCGGCGCGCTGATCTGTGTCAACGGCATCGTACAGGTGACGATCAAAGCCGCCCAACTTGAAACCGTAGCGCTCGTAGAAACGGCACGCTGCGACGTTGGTATTCTGAGTTTCCACTCGCATGATCGACAGATTGTTCTGCTTGGCCCAGAGCACCGCCTCGTCCATCAGCGCTCGACCTATTCCGGCCCCACGGTGAGGCCGTGAAATCATGATTTCATCGATTTGCGCACACCCATTCCAAGACCGAGAAACAGCGACATAACCGACAACCTCCCCTTTCACGCTGGCCGTCGCAATCATGCGACAAGTATCATTCGGCTCGACATAGAGATCATCATCGCGAACACAAGTTTTCTCGTAGGCCGGAATTGTTTTGATCTTCCCCAAACCTTCCTCGTTGAAAGGAAGGAGCGCTTTTTCAAATACGGTAAAGGAAAAATCTGCGCTTGCCACGGCAACGGCAGATAGCTTGCTGACTCGCTCAATCACCTTAACGCCAGTTCTAAGCACCGACTGATTCGACATGGGAAGCACTCTGCCGCAAAGATCTCGAAATATTCGACAGATATGATCCAAAACCACAGCCACCCGCAAGGTCCGGTTTAAGCATCCTTGCCTCCTGGCATGAACAACTGAAACGGGGTCGGAAGCAGCCAATCTCAGTTTTATGGAAGTTCCGCCGTGCCTTGGCGAAGCGCGATCCGTAACGATGAACCGCTCCAGCATGGGCACGATGAGTTTGACGGGATCGGCTGCGGCAAGGCCGTTTCAGCTGACGCTCCCGTGCGCGGGCCGCACTGGAAAAAACTCGTTGCTCAAGCGCGCGGCGTGTACCTCGGCGCGCGACATTCTTCCAACTAGTCGGCATGCGTGACAAGACTATAGATCGTCCCAATTGACATATTGAAGATGCTATGGCATTTTTCTGCCCATGATTAGTCTTGATCCTGAATCGGCCGCAGCTGCCTCCGCAGTGACCAGAACGCTCCGCTAGCGGCGGAACGTTCTTAGGCATTTTTCACGTTCCGTCGCTGGGAGTTAGCTCGGCGTAGCATGTGTTGCTTCGCCGTTGTTCTCACTACAGCAGCGGACTTTTCCTGTGTTTCGATATATTCTTATGGCGCGGTCTAATCGCGCGTTGGCGGTACGTCCATGGGTCGTACTTACCTGCCTGTCGGTATTGCAATTTCTCATCGCGGTCGATGTAACTATCGTCAATATCGCGCTGCCTTCAATCGGTCGCGCGTTTGACGTTGAGCAGAACACGCTGCCATGGGTCGTTATCGCCTATACTGTCACGGGCGGCGGGCTGCTGATGCTCGGCGGACGTCTGGCTGATGCCTTCGGGCGTCGCAATCTTCTTTTCATCGGAGCAATTGTTTTTGGCCTGGCTTCCCTTGCAGCGGGTTTGGCAGGCTCGTTCTTCGTTCTTGTTATTGCTCGGATACTCCAGGGGGTCGGAGAGGCGTTGGCCCTTCCGGCCGCCATGGCGATGATTGTGCTACTCTTCCCGGACGGTTCTGCTCGCTCAAGGGCCCTAAGCATATGGGCGGCTATCTCCAGTTGCGGTCTGGTCTTAGGGTTTCTCCTATCTGGCATAATTGTCCAGTTTCTCGGGTGGAGATGGATATTCCTGATTGCGGTTCCGATCGTGGTACTCATTCTCGTGACTGCTGCAGCAATATTGCCGCGTGACAAGCCTCGAGATCGCAAACCCCTCGATGTGCTCGGATCGATACTGCTGACCTGTGCACCTCTGTTACTTTCCTATGGCATAGTTGAATTTGGAAATGAAAGAGAGATTGGGTGGTTTCCACTCTTCGCATTTGTCGGAGCATTAGTAGCAGCAGCGCTTTTTGTTAAAGTCGAAAGGCGCGCACGAAATCCCGTGATCCCCCTATCCTTCTTTCGCAATCGGTCAAGAACGCGCGCCAATCTCACCACCGCTCTCCTGAGCGCAGCCTTATCAACCTCTTTCCTACTCTTCACGTTTTCCCTGCAGGATCGGCTTAGATTATCCGCATTGCAGTCGGGCTTGATGCTCGTGCCGTTGGCGGCCTGCCTAGTCATTGCAGTGCTCGTAGTTCCTCGGTTGCTAGGTCGGTGGGGGGCACGCAATTGCTCTCTCGCCGGGATTATCTTCGCGGCGCTTGGATTGATGTTGATAGCGCTGGCCGACCAAGTTGACGCGCCCGTATCGGCATTAGTGCCTGCAATGCTATTGACGGCATTTGGGATGGGCTTAGGTCTTATCGGACTGCAATACGTAGCTGTAACTGACGTCACCGACGATGATGCTGGAGTTGCATCTGGTGTTCAGCGCGCGGCTGACCAGCTCGGCGGCTCTACCGGGGTTGCGCTGTACATTGGCATGGGTTTCTCGCCATCGATGGCCGGGGTGTCTCCGTATCTATTGAGCAGTGGGTTTGCAGTAACAGGACTGGTTGTTGCCGCGTTCATCGCAAGCGGTATCGCTTCAAAACGGCTGGTTAAACCCAATTCTCCAGCCCGCTGCGAGTCATAAAACAAGTGTAATCTACGGGAGGCGCTAACGCCTCCCGTCCCGGCCGATCACCTCCACAGTTCCAACAGAAATCCCATGGTGCGGAGAGGACTGTTCATGGCGGCCAACATCTCGCGGAGTTGAAGGCATGTGCGTCTTTCGCAATACAGCGCACTGGAGGCTTGCGATTAATCGAGAATTTCAGGAGCGCCAATCATGAGAAGGCGTTCATATGATGAGCGATGCGACAAAAGTTTTCCGTATTCTCGGTTAGGCCGTCGGGTACCGTTGACCGCACTTTTGCATGCGATAGCCGTTGCCGAGCATTTGAATTTCCGCCATGCCGCTACCGCGTTGGGAACTAGCCAGTCGAGCGTTAGCGCACGAGTTCGGGCACTGGAGGAAGAACTCGGCATCACAATATTTGAGCGCAACACCCGAGGCGTTAGGCTCACGGAAGCGGGACAAAACTTTGTCGCACGGGTTGCGGTCGGAATCGAGCAAATTGACCATGCAGTATCGACAGCAGCTATGATCCAGAGCGGTAAAGCTGGTAGGATTAGAGTTGCTGTTCCCTCACCGATATCGGTAGGTTTCCTCTCAGAACTATTACATTCCTATCGTCGAGCGTGGCCAAATATCGAAATGGAATTTTTTGATGGACGCGCGCGGGAAGCAATCTCTCGGGTTCGTGAAGGGCGGCTAGACGTGGCGTTCGTTGCGGCGATAAAGGAAATTCCCGATTGCCATTCGCGGCCGCTCTGGACCGAACCCCTCTTCATCGCGGTAGCAGAAAACGATCCTCGCGCGCACGGAAATGGCCTTTCTTGGAACGATTTTCGAGATGATGTTTTCCTTGTCCGTTATGGTGGAACCGGCCCGCAGGCGCATGAACACATTGCGCGCCGGCTAGGTGAACGTGGGCTTCAAGCGAAGGTGCAGCGATGCGACGTAGATCGCTGCACCTTGTTATCGATGGTTGGGGCCGGCTATGGCGTCACGCTTGTCAGCGAGGCTACCAGCAGGATCGCTGTCTCGGGCGTGGCCTTCGTTCCGGTCATGGACGAACCCGAGCCGATCAGATTCGGAGCCGTCTGGTCCCCTTACAATCGCGGCAAGGCCCTTCGCGGGTTGCTCGATCTTGCATGCAGGCGCGCCACTATCTAGCGTTGCAGACTTCGCCGTGCCTTGGCGAAACCGCGATCCGTGGCGATGAAGTGTTGAAGCATCGGCACGATGAGCTTGGCGGGATCGGCGACGGGCTGGCCGCTTTCGCGCGCCAGCACCTCGGCATAGGCGACCAGATCGCGGTGAAGCGGCGCGGGTAGCTCCACCGTCACCTTCACGGGCTTGTCGTCGGGAAGCGGGCCGAGTTTCAGCCTGGTCATGGTCAACGTCCTGCCGGCTCGAATACAAGGTCGCGGGTGACGATGATCCTGACCGGGAAGCCGGGCCGGACGGTCAGCGTCGGCGCGACCTGCAACTGGCGCTGGACGATCTGCTGGCCGGCCTGATTGACGGTATCCTGCGCCCCGTCGCGGATGGCGCGGATCAGCCGGTCCTCGTCGCTGGTGGCAAGTTCGGTTCCGACCGCGAGCAGCGTGGACAGCCCTGCGGCTTTCATCAGATCCCACCAGTGATAATCGACGCCATCCTCAAGGCCGGCGTAGCCGCTGGCGTCCGCGCCCGGCAGGCGCTCCAGAACGATGGAACGGCCGCCCGGCAGGATCAGGCGGTTCCAGACTAGCAACACGCGGCGCTGGCCGAAGGTCACGCCGTCATCATACTGGCCGATGATGCGCGTTCCCTGCGGGATCAGGAGCAGCGAGCCGGTCGGGCTGTCATAGACGTTCTCCGTCACCTGCGCGGTGATCTGGCCCGGAAGGTCGGAACGGATGCCGGTGATGAGTGCGGCGGGGATCACGGCCCCGGCCTGAAGGATATAGGGCGATACCGGCGGCGCAACGCGATCCGGGGCGACGGTCTGCCGATCCACCGGCCCGTTGAGAAACGCCGCGTGGCGATCCTGTGTCGCGGGCTGCCCGCCGAGGCCAAGCCCGGCAAGGCCGGGCGTGGCCGTTCCTGCCGGCGATCCCGTGCGCGGGCCGGACTGGAAAAAGACGTTGCTCAAGCGCGCGGCTTCTTCCTCTGCGAGCCGGCGCTGTTCCTCGGGATCGACTGCGGGCGTCGTCATGACAGGCGGTGCAACGGGCTGGCCCCGGTTCTGCGCGTCGAGGATCGGACGGCCGAGGTCGCCCGGCAATGCCGGCCCCAAGACGGGGCCGGTGTAGTCGCGCGGCAGGCCGGACAAGCCGTCCGCCGTGGGGCGGTTCTCGGTCGAATAGAGTTCGTCGCCGCCCGATCCTGCATCGCGGGTCTGGAGCGCGTAAATCAGCGCCCCGCCGATGCCGAGAAGCGCGACGGCTCCGACGCCTGCCAGCATCTTGCGGGACAGGCGGGTGACGCGGGGCGGTTCGGCGCGCAGCCGCATGGGTGCGGCGGTATCGGTAATCGTGTTGTCTGTCATGACGGGGAGCCTCCGGTCGCGCTGGCGGGCTGTGTGACGGCGGCCTGCGTCGGGTTGGTGCGGACGATCCTGACGACCTGCTGGCGGTTTCCGCTACCAAGGAGCAACTCGGCCGCGCCGAACAGGCGGTCCACGATCAGGACGTTCTGGTGGATGCGGGAATTGACGATCTGCGGCTCGCCGTTCGATCCAAGCACGAAGATCGGCGGCATCTCGCCCTGCACGATCCCGGCCGGGAAGACGACATAGACGCGCCTGCCATCGTCGAAGACGGAAACCGGCCGCCATGGCGGGCTGTCGCCCTGCACCTGTAAGGCGTAGCGATAGTTCCGCGCCGCCTCGGCCGGAATGACGGGTGCGACCGGGACCGTCTGGCGCTGGCCGGCAGGCGGTGCCGGATAGGCCCATGCCACGGCCGGCATGTAGAGCGATTCCCGCGCGCGCAGCTCGAGCATGTATGTGCGCCGGTCGGTGGTGACGACAAGGTTGGTGGAAATGTCCGGCCGCGTCGGCTTCACGAGGATATGGACGCGGCGGTTTGCACCGCTGCCGCTCTCGGTGTCGCCGATGATCCAGCGGGCGGTGTCGCCGGCTGCGATCGGCCCCGCGCCTGTCAGGCTCTCACCCGGCTCCAGCGCGATCGTGGTGATCTGTCCGACTGCGGCATAGACCTGATAGAGCGCGCCTTCGCTCCACGGATATATCTGGATCGCGTTGTAGTAGCCTTCGCGGCGCGGCTCGACACGGGCGGCGGCATTGGCGTTCTCAACGCGGCCGGTCGGTGTGCCGGCAGCCTCGCCGCCCCGCGCCACGGTCCATGCCGGAGGCGTGTGCAGCGGCCGGGGCGTGTCGTTGGTGACGGTCGCCTGCACGGTCGGCAGCGGCGGCACGCTGGCGTCGTAGCTGAATTGCGGCGTCCGGTTGGTGGCGCAGCCTGCGAGCATGGTGGCCGAAAGCAGCACGGCCGCGATTGCCGGGGTGTGGGTGATCGCCCTCATTGGCTCATCTCCCGCGACCACGAAATTGCATTGACGTAAATTCCCAGCGGATTGGCGCGCAGACGCTCGGCGTCGCGCGGGGGCTGGATCACGATGGTCAGGATGGCCGTCCATCGTTCGGTCGTGGAAAGCTGGCTGTTCTCGAAATGCCTTTCCGTCCACGCGACGCGGAAACTGTTGGGCGAGGCCCGGATGACGCTGGACACCTCGACGGCGACCTGCTGGCGACCGACGCGCGTGAAGGGATCATTGGCGCGGGCGTAGTCGTTCAATGCCGCCGCGCCGCGATCCGTGGTCCACTCATACGCCCGAAGCCAGTTCTGGCGGACAATGATCGCGTCGGCCGGAATCGCGCGCACCTGTTCGATGAAGCGGCCGAGATGGAAAGCGATCTGCGGATCGGTGGGGCGATAGTCGGCGTTGGCGGGCGCAACGGTCTGCGCCTGACCGAGATTGTCCACCTGCACCACCCACGGCACCACGGTCCCACGTGCGGACTGCCAGACCAGCGCCGAGGCGAAGCCGGCGGACAGGATCAGCGAGCCGAAGGCCATGAGCCGCCAGTTCTTCGCCTGCACGCGGGCCGAGCCGATGCGCTCGTCCCATGCCTGCGCGGCCTTCTGATAGGGCGTCTCGGGTTCCGGCGATTTGCCGTAATGGGTTGCTGGTCGTTTGAAGATGCTCATGAGCGGTCACTTTCGGAAAGGCTGATGGAGGAACCGGAGCCGTGGCTGTCGCCGGAGCGCACCGCATGGGCTGCCATGGTGGTGCCGTGGTTCATGGCCTGCGAGCGACGCATCCGCTGCGCCCATGCGGGCGGGCTGCCGGCCGGGCCGGATGCTGCTGCGACAGGATCGGCGCTAGTGCCGCCGACCGTGCCTGCGGTGGAAGAACCGCCGGTCATGCCAAAAGCCGCGCGTGCGCCACCGGAAAAGCTTGATTTGACGGATTCGGTGGCTTTCGAGACGGCGCGCTTCAAGGGAGAGACGGCCGCCGATCCTGCGGCGCGGGCAACACCGCCAAGGCCGGAAGCGACACCGGCCGCGCCAGACTGGCCGAGCGCGCCGACGCTATAGGCCGCGGTTGCCGCGCCCGCGGCCGTCGCGCCGCCGCGGACGGCCGCGGCCCCACCGGACAGGGCGGCAGCGCCGCCCTTGGCGGCAAGCATGGCCCCGCCGCCAGCGGCGACGCCTGCACCTGCGACCGCAAGCCCGGTTCCTACGGCTGCGCCCGCGCCGAGCTGCGGGCCGCCAGAGACGATGCCGTTGGCGATGCCGGGACCGAAGATGCCGAGGCCGAGCAGCGACAGGGCCGCCAGCACAATCGCCATGGCGTCGTCGATGGTCGGGGTCGCCCCGCCGAAACCGGCCGTGAACTGCGAAAACAAGGTCGAGCCGATGCCGATGATGACGGCGAGCACCAGAACCTTGATGCCGGAGGACACCACGTTGCCTAAGACCTTTTCGGCCATGAACGCTGTCTTGCCGAACAGGCCGAAGGGGATCAGCACGAAGCCGGCGAGCGTGGTCAGCTTGAACTCGATCAACGTGACGAAAAGCTGGATGGCGAGGATGAAGAAGGCCAGCACGACCAGCGCCCATGCGAACAGCAGGCACGCGATCTGGATGAAGTTCTCGAAGAACGCGATCCAGCCCACCAGGTCAGAAATGGAATCGAGCAGCGGCCGGCCGGCGTCGAGGCCGGTCTGCGCCACGCGACCCGGCCGCATCAGGTCGGCAACGGAAAAGCTCGTCCCCGATGCCATGAGGCCGAGACCGGCAAAGCTCTCGAAGACGATCCGGGCGAGGTTGTTCCAGTTGGAGATGATGTAGGCGAAGACGCCGACGAACAGTGTCTTCTTGATGAGGCGGGCGAGGATGTCGTCATCCGCGCCCCATGCCCAAAAGAGCGCGGCGAGCGTCACGTCGATGACGATCAGCGTCGTGGCGATGAAGGCGACCTCGCCGCCGAGCAGGCCGAACCCTGAGTCGATGTAGGAGGTGAAGACCCCAAGAAAATTGTCGATGACGCCGGTGTTGCCCATGGTCAGCGCACCTCGCTGCGGTCACGACCGAGGAAGCGGTCGCGGGATTCAGCCCATGCCGCGAGGCAATCGGTGTCGTTCCCCGCCGCCTCGCCGAGCTGCTGGCAGCGGCGCAGGGTTTCGCGCAGGGGATCGGCCGGCGGCTGGAAGGCCGAGGCCGGGGGCGGCGCGGAAGGCTCGCCCTTCCGCGCCATGTCGATTGCGGTCGCCGTGACGGCGATGGCGATGAACACAACGGCTGCAAGCCGCGCCAGCATCTTGCCGTCCATGGCGAGCCTCCGGGTTAGTTGTTGCCGTTGTTGAACATCTGCGCGTTGCCGGGCTGGTAGCCGCCGCCGGGCGTCAGGAACCGCTCGCGCTGGATGCGACCCTGTTCGGCGGCGGTCGCGCGCTCGGCCTCCGTGAGCGCGTCGGCGCGGCCGTTCGCCGAGATGACGGCGATCAGGTCGGAAAGCTGCTGCGACTGGAGGGCAAGGAGCTGGTTGCCGGCCTGCGTTGCCTGCAAAGCTCCGGTCGCGCCTTGGCTCTGGCCGACCAGCGCGGCCATCTCGGCCCGGTTGGCGTCGATGTTGCCGACCGCGCCCGCTTGCACGCGCATGGCGTCCTGCAAGCCGCCGACCGTGTTCTCCCACCGGCTACGCGCATCGGCGACAAGCTGGGCGTCGGTCGTCGAAAGCGAGACATTGCCATATTGGCTCTGGAACGCTTGGTCGATCTGGCCGACCTCGAAGGCGATGTTCTGCGCTTGGCCCAAGAGCTGCTGCGTGCGCTGGACGTTCTGCTGGAGTTGCTGGAGCGAGGAATGCGGCAGGCTCGCCAGATTGCGGGCCTGATTGATGAGCATCTGCGCCTCGTTCTGGAGGCTGGTGATCTGGTTGTTGATCTGCTCCAGCGTGCGCGCGGCCGTGAGCACGTTCTGCGCGTAGTTGGACGGGTCATAGACGATCCGGCCGAAAAGCTGGGCGTGAGCCGGTGCCGCCGCCATCGGCGAGAGGGCTACGGGCACGGCGAGCGCCAGCGCGAGGGCCGAGGCCCCGACGATCTTGGAATAGGTCATGGAAGAATCTCCTGTGTGGGGTGGGTATCGAGCCGGGCCGGCGCGGTGGTTTCTGGTCGGTCAGCAAGATTGGTGAGGTTCGGGATAAGGCCGGCCGCCCATTCGACGCCGCGCGCGCGTAGCCACGCGGCGAGGAAGCCGTCGCGGCCGGCCTCAGTGACGATCTGTGCAATGAGCGTCTGGTCGGATTTGGCGGATGCGGCGCAGAGCGCGAGGCCGACTTCGGACAGCCCAAGCTCGAACAGCCGGTTGCCGCGCCGTGACTGGCAGTAATAATCCCGCTTGGGCGTGGCCCGTGCGAGGATTTCTATCTGCCGGTCATTCAACCCGAAACGCCGGTAAATCTCGGTAATCTGCGGCTCGATGGCGCGCTCGTTCGGCAGCAGGAGCCGCGTCGGGCAGCTCTCGATGATGGCGGGGGCGATGCTGCTGCCGTCAATGTCGGACAGGCTTTGCGTGGCGAAGATGACCGATGCGTTTTTCTTGCGCAGCGTTTTCAGCCACTCGCGGAGCTGGCCGGCGAAACCCTCGTCGTCCAGCGCAAGCCAGCCCTCGTCGATGATGAGCAGCGTCGGCCGCCCATCGAGCCGGTCGCCGATGCGGTGGAACAGGTAGGACAGGACGGCCGGGGCCGCGCCGGTCCCGACAAGGCCCTCGATCTCGAACGCCTGCACATCGGCCGAGCCGAGATGTTCGGCTTCGGCGTCGAGCAGCCGGCCATAGGCACCGCCGACGCAAAACGGCCGGAGCGCCTGTTTCAGATCGTTGGATTGCAGCAGAACGCTGAGGCCCGTGATCGTGCGTTCCTCGACCGGCGCGGACGCCAGAGAGGTCAGCGCCGTCCAAAGATGCTCTTTCACCTCTGGCGTGATCGCCAGCCCCTCGCGCATGAGGATGGCCGCAATCCAGTCCGCCGCCCATGCACGTTCATAGGTGTCGTGGATGCGGGCAAGCGGCTGGAGCGAAACGAACGCCTCGTCCCCTTCCGTGAGGCCACCGCCCAAATCGTGCCAATCCCCGCCCATGGCGAGCGACGCGGCGCGGATGCTGCCGCCAAAGTCGAAGGCGAAGACTTGGCTGGCCGCATAGCGCCGGAACTGGAGCGCCATGAGGGCGAGCAACACGCTCTTGCCCGCGCCCGTGGGGCCGACGACAAGGGTGTGGCCTACGTCACCGACATGCAAAGACAACCGGAACGGGGTTGAGCCTTCGGTCCTAGCGTAAAGCAATGGAGCGTCGCCGAAATGCTCGTCCCGTTCCGGCCCCGCCCACACCGCTGAAAGCGGGATCATGTGGGCGAGATTCAAAGTGCTGATAGGCGGCTGGCGGACATTCGCGTAGGCGTGTCCGGGCAGGCTGCCGAGCCATGCGTCAACCGCGTTGACGCTCTCGGGCATGGCGGTG
>NZ_DATMGM010000043.1:0-12363 GCF_035555455.1 Pelagibacterium sp.
ATGGCGCGCCCGGGATTGCCCATATGGGCCACCATCGCCTGCATCCATAGCGCCCGCGTCAGGGGATTGGTGATGGCGATGGTCTGGAACGCCTCCGCCAGCGCCATTTCATCAGCCAGCGACCCGACCGCCGCCCCGAACCGCGCCGCCTGCACCAGCAATGGCCTGCGGCGCAGCGCCATGATCACCTGCGGCAAGCGCCGGCGCGCCACCTCGCCGCCCATCTGCATGGTGTTGCGGCGCTCAAGCTCAAAACTGTCTTTTTCCGCCTCGGCATTGTCCTTGAGGCGGTCGACGATTTCAGGGATCAACTGGTCGAGCGCATCTACCGGGTCCGCGCCCGCAACAATGCCGTCGCCCAGTCGCGCTACTTCGCCGGGTGCGATATCGCGGGCAATCCACGTCCAGATTGCGATAGCAGCATCGCGCTCGATGGCGCCCGCGAACACATGGGCAACCGGCGGTTCCACCAGCACCCCGGCCAGCGCCGCGACAAAAGCCTCCCGCGCCGCCTCATTCCCAAGCCCCTCACCCGCCCCCGCCGGGGTCGGCAACATCGCGTCGGAACGTGAAGCGGGATGGGCCATGAACGTGGTCAACCGGCAGTTGGGGAAGTCGATTGGCTCCGATCGTATCGTCGAGGGGTAAAAAAACCTTTGTCCGTCAGAATCAAGAAAGGCGCCGCCCTCTGGCGACGCCTTTCAGTCATGCGATACGTCTCGAAAAAGCGCCGGTCAGGCGGTCACGCCCCACGCCCCGTCAACCTCGCGGCAGGCGGTCCCGGACTTCGTGTAGGTCTGGCCGTTCAGCGTCACACGGTGGGAAAATTCGCGGCAATCGAGGTTATTGACCCGCACATAGGGGCCCACCGAGACCTGGCCCGAAGCACCACCGGAACTCCAGGTGCGCGGAGCGCCCGGACGGCCGAACTGGAGGGCATAGAACTGGGCTTCGTTGGCCGCGCTGCGTTGGGCCGCGCCAAGCTGTCCGAGCACGCCACCATCGATATAGTCATAGGCGCCCGGATCGAGCCGTGCCTGCTGGATGGGCGTGGTGTCCGCCGGCTGCTGCGGCGTCCCGGGCAGGGGCGACAGTATGGCTGGCTGGGAATAGACCGGCTGCCCCCAGGTTGGCGTCGACGCCGTCCGGGTACAACCGGCTACGATCAGAGCCAGCGAAACAAGCGCAATCGCCCTCAACATTTTCATTTCGCAATACCTTTCCTAACGGACGCACAGGTCCCGATTATGCCTTTTGACAGCCAATAAGGCCAAAATACGATTGGTAAACCGGATCGCTTCATGCCTGTTGCGGCCTGGTATGCCGCGCGGCTGGCAATATCAGCGTTGCGCGCAGCCCACCCAATGCCGAACGGCCAAGGCTCAGATCGCCGCCATAGATGTCCACCAGTTCCTTGACGATATCGAGTCCCAACCCGCTTCCCGGTGTTTTTTCGTCCAGCCTGACACCGCGGCGCAACACATGCGCCGCCTCGGCGTCGGTCAGGCCGTCTCCGTCATCCTCAACGACAATCTCGACGCTCCGGTTCCCTGACATCTCCGTTTCCCGGGCGGTCAGCCGCACCGCGGACTGCGCCCATTTACACGCATTGTCGAGCAGATTGCCGGCCATCTCCTCCAGATCGCCCTCATCGCCCCTAAACCATGGGGTTGCCGGGGCCAGATCCGTCGCGATATCGCGATCCTTGTTTAGCTTGGCCATCACCCGCGCCAGCCTGTCGAGCACCGCAAGCGTATCAGTCCGCTTGCCGACTACGCTGGAGCGTGCCGCCAGCCGCGCCTGATCGAGATAGGTGGAGACGATCCGGCTCATGGCGTCGGTTTCATGCATCACGCTTTTGGCCAGCGGTGTTTGCGCCGCTCCCGCTTCGTTGCGCAACACCGCCAGCGGGGTTTTCAGCCCATGGGCCAGATTGCCCACCTGGGCGCGGGCCCGCTCCACGATCTGGGTGTTGGAGCGCAACAATTCATTGAGTTCGCCAGCCAGCGGCGCAATTTCACGGGGGAACGCGCCCTCGACCGTGGGCTTTTCGCCCTCTCGCACCGCCTCGATGGCCTCGCGCAGCCGTTCGATCGGGCGCAGCGCAAACCGCGCGATCATCCCGCTCATCACCGCAAGGATCAGCCCGACCACCGCGAGCACAATCACCGCCTGCCCCCGGAACGCATCGACGCGCCCTTCGAGGTCTGAATAATTGCCCGTCACAATGATGCGGAACCGTCCCAGATCGTCGAGCGTCACCCAGCGTTCGACCGCCAATAGGCTCTGGCCGTAATCGGCTGCGATCAGCCCGGACCGCGTACCGGTGGCGCTGAAGGGTTCGGAGAGTTCGGGCAGCACGGTGCCCACCATGGAGGGAGAGAAATTAACCAGCGCCCCGCTTTCGCTACGAATCTGCCAGTACCAGCCGGAGGTGGGGCGAGAGAACCGCATATCAGCCAGGCCGAGATCGGGCGATGCCGCCGAATTGTTCTCTAGCGTCTGGCCGACCAGCGAGGACAGCTGAAAATCAAGGCTTTCGGTCAGGTCGCGGTCCAGCGCCTGCGAATAGAGCTCGGACAACAGGAACGCGGTCGCGATCAGCGCGACAATCAACCATCCCGCCGACAGCCAGAACAGTCGGAACGAAATCGATCCCCTCGTCTGGGATTCCTGGGTGGTTTGAGTTACGCTCTCGGCGTCGGAACCCATTGACAGCCTGTCCCGCTCATTCCGCGATGATCTGATAGCCCAGACCCCTGATGGTCTGGATCAGATCGTCGGGCAGCTTCTTGCGCAGCCGCCCCACGAACACTTCGATCGTGTTGGAATCGCGGTCGAAATCCTGATCGTAGAGATGTTCGGTCAATTCGGTGCGCGAGATCACCTTGCCCTTGTGCATCATCAGATAGGCCAGCAGGCGAAATTCATGGCTGGTCAGCCGGATCGCCTGTCCATCGACGGTCACCCGGCCTGCCTTGGTGTCGAGCCGCACCGTTCCGGCGGTGATTTCGTTGGACGCGTGCCCCGCTGCCCGGCGCACCAGCGCGCGCAGCCGGGCCAGCACTTCTTCCATATGGAAAGGCTTGGCCACATAGTCGTCTGCCCCGGCGTCGATGCCCTGCACCTTGTCGCTCCAGCGGTCCCGCGCCGTAAGCAGCAGCACCGGCATCAGGCGATTTTCGCGCCGCCAGGCTTCGAGTACCGAAATCCCATCCATCTGCGGTAACCCGATATCGAGCACCACCGCATCATAGGGCTCCGTATCGCCGAGGAAATGGCCTTCCTCGCCGTCCGTGGCGCTATCCACCACATAACCGGCATCGGTCAGTGCCTCGCACAACTGCCTGTTGAGGCTCTCATCGTCCTCGACAACAAGGATACGCATTGTCCCGCCCGCCTTTTGCGCCTATCGCGCGCTTACCGTCAGATTACGCGCCTGTCCCGCCGCTTCCAGCACCGCCAGCACATAGACCGGCGCACCGCCCTGCTCGCAAACCTTGACGCTGAGCACCTCGGTCGAAGGGGCAATCCCCTCCCGCGCCAGCACCGCTGCCACCGGCTGGATACGCCCTTCGGCCAGCGCCGCCTGAATGGCCGCATTGTCCCAGCACGCTTCCTGCGCCACTGCCGGGCCAACACCCAGCGGAAGCGAGAGGCCGATGGCCAGAACCAGAGATAAAAGCCGGAGCATTCGCGTGTTCATCATGGTTCCGGTTCTATCGCGATATTGCTGAACTGCAAATGAATGGTGTGCATTTCCCGCAATTCAGCGCACCCCTCACCCCGGCCCTCTCCCTCAAGGGGAGAGGGGGCTCTTTTGACCAGCGCTTGAGTTCAAACCGAAGCGCTGCTCCCATCTACCCTTCTCCCCTTGAGGGAGAAGGTGGCCGCGAAGCGGTCGGATGAGGGGTGCGCTACATCTCCAAACGTACAGTCGAAGCAGATTGGTCCGAATCCTCAAACTAAACCGTTGAGTTCGACAAGATCCTGCAACGCACCTGAAACCCGTTCGTAAAGAGCCTCTACGGTCGGTGCCTCCACCGCCAATCCATCGATATCGGACGAGGTCGCAAACCACACGCCCGCCTCATCATCCCAATCTGCCCGCACAAGAATTATTGAGCTCATCGCTCTTGGCACTCCGTGGTCGTTCCATGCAATATAGGCCGCCCCGACGCCAGCGCAACTCACTCCCGCGCCAGATCGCCCTTCAGCCCCCTGCGCAGAAAGATAATGGCGAGGGCTTCCATGATCAATTGCGGGCCGGACACCTCGCCGAACGCTGGGATGTCGACTCCGAACATGGCGGCAAGCCCCACCAGCAGCATCAATGCCCCCATGACATAGGTCTTGTTGCCCTTGAGAATGGACATGTCGGTAATTCCCTTTGTGGATTGATCATTTCGCGAGGGCACGACAGCAGCCAGCGCCGCCGCGCGGATCGTGGCGACCCGGCTGGTCCAGCCGCGCCCGAAAGTTGTCCAGGTCGTCAGTCGCTGCAAAAATCCAAGCCGCTGGTCGCACAGGGCCTCGATCAGCGCCCGCGGATCGCGCTTGTTCACGGCTTCGATTGTCAGCGGGCCAACAAATCCGTCCTGCACCACCCCCACCAGCGCCTGAAGCGTCCTGATCGCCCGATCCGGTCCGGAATTGACCGCATAATCGAACACCGCCAGATCGACGCCCGGCGGCAGCAGATCCGCCTTGCAGCGCTCCCAATAGAGCGCCTTGTAGATCGCTTCGGCCTCGGCGCGCTCCAGTGAACGCACCGCATCTTTCGGCAGGTCCCACCACGGCTCGATCCCGCGCCAGCGGGCCAGCGTCTTGTGGGTAATGCCCATATTGGTAGCCCCGCCGGGGTCGGACGGATGATCGGCAAAGCCGCCCTCCAGCTCCAGAATCCGGGCAAGGCACAGTGTCCAGCGCGAAGCCGGCATGGCAGGACTCCCTAACCGTTGTTGGAAAAGCTCAGTTCGATCCAGTCGCCGCCGCGCCGGACCAGCATCAAACTGTCCTCGAAATTGTCGAGCACGCGGTTGCCGCCGAGTTTGAGATTGCCCACGCCATCGCGAAAAGTCAGCGCCACCCCTGCCGTGCCGGTCACGATCATCACCGCGCCGTCAAACCCGCCGGTGATGGTGTCGATATCGTCGCTGGTGCCAGTTTCCGGCGCGGGCACCACAAAGCCCGTCTGCGCCGCCAGCACCCCGCCATCAATCGTTGGGAAACTCACCGCGCATCCGGCAAAGCTGTCGAACCGGACAAAGCCCGATGCTGCCTCCAGCGTCATCGCCGTCGCAAAGCTTGCCCCGTCGGCGCTGACCTTGAAGGCAAAATCATCATCGCCCGCCAGGCCGATTTCGGCCCGCCCTTCCCAGCCGGATTGAAAGATCAGCGTCGCGCTGTTGTCCGCGCTTTCCTTGTTGAGCGTCAGCCGCACATTGCCATTACCGCCACTGCCCGCGGGCACTGCGGTAAACAGCGCCGCTTCCGAGCGCACGGCCAGCCGGTTGGTGGCATCAGGATCGGTGCCGATGCCCAGCCCGTCATGAAACAGCGGCCGCCACCGGTCGCGATAGACCACGGGCCGCGCGGCGGTCTTGTCCCAGCCCAGCCAGCCCTCGACCGGCACCGCAAAGCGCCAGCCCCCTTCGGTCCAGGCAGCGATTTCGCCATCGTGCCCCTCCCACGCACCCGTCGCCCCGGTGCCGATTCCATAGGTCGCCCCCGCTTGCGGCCCTTCGGGCGGCGCCAATAGCGCCAGTCCGTCGAGCCGCATCTGCACCAGCGCATCGAGCACCAGCAGCGCTTCATTATGAGTGATATGCTTTTGCGCCTGCTCCGAGGCGATCAGCGGCAGGTCGAGCCGCGCGGTCATCGTCATGGAAATACTCCAAAGGCTTTATGCCCCGCTCCGAGCACGGGGCTGATCTGTTCGACGGTAAAGCCGACTGCGGTCACCGGCCCGCCGAAATCGTCCGCCTGCGCCGCCGCCGAATAGCGGAATGAGGGTTCATCAACGCTCACGCTGCGCACCACCGTCTCACCATCGCGGATGGCGATGCGATAGCGCTCCGGTACGAAATCAAGCGGCACGTCCGCATGAGGCCAGCCATTGCCATCGATCCGGCTGCGCCGCCGCCAGTCGAGGATAATCTCCCCGGTCACTGCATCCCGGATCGCGCGCAGATGAGCCGGGGCCAGCGGCAGCGCCGCCCCGATATCGACCGCCACTTCCAGCGCCATCCCTTCGCCGTCGCGCGGCCCGGCATAGGCGCGCACTGAGCGCGTCCCGCCCAAGACATCCTGCGGCACCGCCATGCGGGCAACTTTGCTGTCGAGCACCAGCACCGCGCTGCCCGCCTCTGCCGCCCCGATCTGGGAGCCCCGCAAGCCGCGCAGCAGCCCATCCAGCCGGTAACGCGCCGGGCCGATAAGCTCCGCCTCAGCGAAACCAATCAATTCCCAATGTCCGGCGCTCATTTGCACCGCCAGCCGGTTGGATGCAGCCAGCACGGCCAGAGGATCAGCCGAGGCAAGATGCCCGGCATGGATTTCGATCTCCAGACGCGACGCCCGGTCCCAGATACCCATCGGTCCCGCCGCAAGCGGGGCCGACAACACTCCGAGCACGCCATTGCCCGTCAGTCGCGCCAGTTCTGTTCCCGTATCGCTATCGGTGAGGGTGATCGGCCCCGGCCAGGGCTCGGCAAACGCCGCCGCAACCAGTTCGGTCCGCCCATCCGCCGTCGGCAGATGCGCAATGGTAATGGCCGGCACCGCCTCGATTGGCGGCGATATCCGGGGCAAGTCCCGATCGGGAGCCGAAACCGTCCCGATCGCGCTGCCCCCATGCCCGGTCGCAGTCACCCGCCGCGCGCCGCCATCACGCAGCGCCTCGATGCGGAACGGCCCGTCGGCCAGCCCTTCTATGGCGACCAGATCGCCCGCCTCCAGCCCCAGCCTCGACGCAGGCAATGCGAAATCGAGCGTGTCCCCCGCCCGGCGCATCGCCGCCAGCAGGGCCCGCGCCAAAAGACTCCCCTCCGCCGGCTCGATCACCAGCCCGGTGTCGATACTGGCATTGCGCTCCCCTTTGGGCGTCACCGCCAGCACCGAAGCGGTCTGATAATCGCGCTCGCGGTCGAAATGGCTCAGCGTCAGCCGCCCGGGCATTTCGCTCGGATCGCTGCGCTTTCGCGCCAGCACCGGCCCATCTTCCGCGACCAGATCACCCGGATCGATCACCGTCACAGGGCGCGGATCGGCCAATTGCCAGGCGATCCCCTCCGGCGTGTCGCGCACCGCCAGCCCCAGCGCCTCGATCAACCCCGATGACGCATCGCGCAGGCTGGCCACCGCCTCGACGCCCAGCCCGAGCACCATTGGCGGCGCGGCATCAATGCTGGCCACCGGCACCTCGAAATCCTTTGCCATGGCGCGCAGGATTTCCCCAGCGCCCGCCGCGCCCAGCCTGCCGTTCAGCCAGTGCCCGGCGCGATAATTGCTGGCGTCCGACCACACGTCCGGCAGTCCCGGAAACGCCGGATAGGGCCGCGCATCCCAGCACCACAGATAGATACGCCCCGCATCGAGCATCCGCCCGCCATACAGTGGCGACACCGGATTGTGTGCCCCCTCTTCCCGCCAATATTGATGACAGGCCCGCAAGGCCTGTCGCTGGATCAACGGGTCGGACGTCCCGCCGGAAAACGGCGGGCGCTGGTCCTCGGAGCTTTTCGGGTCGCCAAACGCGTTGGGCGCATTAGGCCCCTTGTCCACCGCCCCGCAGCCCAATTCCGTCAGCCAGATCGGCTTGCTCATCGGCACCCAGCCGGTCTTTGTCGCAGCCCTCACCCCGCCGATGCGGTTGTGGTGCGGCTGGCTCCAGAACCCGACCAGATCCTTGTATCGCCACACCCAGTCCTCGCCATGGGTGCCATCGGCGATCGCCGTTCGAAATTGCGCGGCCCGGTCCGCATCGGAGGCATAGAACCAGTCGAACCCTTCCCCGCCCGCAATATTGGCTTTGAGGTAATCGAGATCGTGGATCGCCCGCGCCGTTTGGGCATCCAGATGCCCGTCCCCATCGCGCCAGTCGGCCAGCGGCATGTAATTGTCGATGCCGATGGCGTCGATATTGGTGTCGGCCCATAGCGGATCGAGGTGAAAAATCTTGTCCCCCGGCGCGTTTTCCGGCTGGATCCCCGAATATTCCGACCAGTCCGCTGCGTAGGTGAGCTTGGTGCCGGTGCCCAGGATCGCGCGCACCTCCGCCGCCAGCCCGCGCAGCGCATCGACGAACGGGAAAGTCGCTGCCCCCGAACGCACCGTGGTCAGCCCGCGCATTTCCGAGCCGATCAGCATGGCATCGACGCCCCCCGCTGCCTTGGCGAGCTGGGCATAATGCAGGACCATCTCGCGATAGCCCTTGGCCATGAAGGCCGCAATCTGGGTGGCCGCCGCGCCGCTGCCATCGGGCGACCCGGTCATCCCCGCTGCCGGGTGACAGGTGATCCTGCCCCGCCAGGGATAGGCCGATTGCCCCGCCGCCAGCGTATAGGGGTCGATGCGCGCATTACCGTGGGGAATATCCATCATCACGAACGGATAGAGCGTCACCTTGAGTCCGCGCGCCCGCAGATCGGCGATTGCCGCGCGCACCGAGGCGTCCGAGGGCGTACCGCCATAGGCTGGCCCGCCCGCATGGGTGCTGACCCGGTTGGCCCCGGTCCGGTTCCGGCCCGCTACCGCCCAGGCCGCGCCCTTGACCTGCTTGGTGGTATTTTCAACGCGGGGCTCGACCACACACTCGCCGCAGCGCAGGTCCGTGCCGAACCATGAGACCACCAGTCCCACATGTTCGAGATTGGGGCATAGCGCGGTCAGTTCGTCGATGGACAGGTCCCAGTCCGAGCGCGCCCCGCTCACATGGCAGTTTTCCGAGCGGGTCCGCCCCGGCCCCAGCACCTGCACCCTCGGTTTGGGATCGTAGCCGAACTCCGTCGATCCGGGGATGACGCACACCGCCCTCACCGCAGGTTCCAGGTCTCCGGACGGGCGGCAGATTTCCACCGAAAGGTTGGGAATGCGGTTGCCGAACGGCGTCAGGTCCAGCCGCTCGAAAACGAGATAGCACAGCCCGCGATAGGCCGGCGCCGCGCCCTGCCGCGCCACGATGAAGCCGTCCGGCTGCTGGTCCTCGGTCCCGCGATAAAAGCGGATATCGAGCCCGTCGGTTTCGAGCAGTTTCCCATCCGCCCAGATGCGCCCCAAATGGGCCACTTCGCCCTCGCACAGGGCCAGCGCAAAACTGGCAGCGATCGTCTCCTCGGCGTCGGTCCGCCCAAACCCCTTGGAGCCCGCGCTTTGCCCAGCGATCCGTTCCAACCGCGTCGCCCAGATGATGTTGCCCGACACCCGGCACCAGCCATAAACGCGCGGAATGGGCCCACCTTCGCTCGATCCGGTCAGCCGAACGTCCGAGTGGGTCCGGGTCGGACGCGGCCCGCCAAAAATCGCCGCATCCACCGCGCTCCCGGCCAGCGCGCCCAGCGCCCGCCCGATGGTCGCCCCGATCGGCCCGCCCAGCGCGCCGCCCACCACCTGCCCCGCCAGCGAAAGTGCCAGTGTCGCCATAAACCCCGTCTTTCAAATGATTAATGCGTTTTTCGACGCCACTACCAGCGGCCCACCGCCACCCCACCCACCGCCGTCATCCCGGACTTGATCCGGGATCCAGTAACCGGCAGCGCGTCAGCTCTTTCCCATTCGCCATCCAAGAGAGCCCCCTTCTCCCCCCCTGGGGAGAAGGGCCAGGGATGAGGTGGCCGCTGAGTCTCCACTCGCACCGGCGAGCATACTAGACCCCGGATCAAGTCCGGGGTGACGGCGTTGGAGAAAACGGCATCGCCAGGAAAATCCTCGAGGCTCGGACCATGCCCACCGACCCCATCAGACGCGTCACCCCCCGGCGCACCGGTTTATCCCCCAACGCCACCCCACCCACCGCCGTCATCCCGGACTTGTTCCGGGATCCAGTAACCTGCAGAGCTTCACCTCTTTCCCCTTCGCCATCCAAGAGAGCCCCCTTCTCCCCTCGTGGGAGAAGGGCCGGGGATGAGGGGGCCGCTGAACATCCTCCCGCACCACCGCACCCCCAAACTCAGCACCTCCTCACGGAAACCGGAATACCCCCGCGACCCGCCGCGCCCAGCTCTCGCTCATCGCCATCTCAACCACGCCCAGATGCTCCTGCGCATGAACGAACCGCTCAGCGCTCACCATCACGCCGCAATGGCGCGCCGGTCGGTGGCGCATGAGCCGAAACAGCACCACATCCCCCGCCCGCGCCGCGCCCGCCTGCTCCACCAGATAACGCCGCGCCGCCATCTCCAGCGCATCGCCGATTCCGGCATCGCGCCAGTCGGCCCCATAGGGCGGCACAGGTCCCGGCTCGCCGCCATAAAGCGCGCGCCAAATACCCCGTACCAATCCCAGACAATCGGCCCCCGCCCCCCGGTTCGCCCCCTGATGCCGATACGGCGTGCCCACCCACCGCATGGCCTCGGCCACCACCCGGTCGCCCATACCGAGGTCCGTCATCCGTTCCCTCACGACACCAGCTTCCCGCCATCCAGCCGATCCTCGCTGCCCGGATAGCGCAGCACGAAGTCGTTGCCCGGCACATGCGGAAAGCCCCGAAAATTGAGGCCGTTGGCAAATTTCGTCCGGCAGGTCGAAAACTGCTTGTCGCATCCGGCATGGACGAAAAGTGTGTCCCCCACCGCCACCCAGTCGCCCACGGGCCGGTCGAACCCCAGCGTTTCCCCATCGTGGCGCACCACGCTGTCCTCGATCCCTATGCGACGTCCCGACCCCCATGTCGCCACGCCCTGGTTGAACCAGCCTTGCGCAAAACCGCCCAGCCCGCTCACCGTCACGCTGGTCGCGTCCGGCTTGCCGGTCACCACCGCCTCGGCGCGAAATTGCGGTCGATCGATGTTGACCCTGCAGCGCCCGTCCCCCAGCCTGGCGTCGCACATATGCTGATAGAGCCGCCCGCGCGGCACGTTCAGCGCATGCTGACCCGAGCGCAATTCGGCCCGGAACACCCCGTCCTCGCGGGTGATCTCGCCGATGGTGTCGACCCGGACCAGTTCGCGCTGCGCCGGTTCGCGCCAGTTGACGCGCCAGCTTTCCACCCGCGCGCCGTCATAGCGCCCCAGCGCGATATCGTCCTCAGTGATCGCGTCGGACTGGAGCACCCCCAGCACCTCCGCCGTCTCGGTCTGCGGCCCCAGCCGCTGTGCGGTTTCCCCGCCATCCAGCCCGTGCGCCGGATCGAACCGGCGTCCGTCAAACGCGATCGGCAAATCGTGGTCGGTAAAGCCCTGCACCACGCCATCGGTGCGCAGGATCGCCCAGCACCAGCACAAGGTGGTGGCCCCGCTGGCCAGATGGTCGGCGAACTGTTGCGAAAACTGTCTCATTCCCCCAACACCTCGATAATCGGAATGGCTGGAACCAGCGCCGCATCGAAGCTCGTCAGTTCCACGTCCAGCCGGTCGGTGTCGAAGCGCACCGGCACGTCGAAGGCAAACCCCGCCATCACCGCCTCGCCCTCAGCTGGCGCCTCCACCAGCGTGACGATACCCGTCAGCAAATCGACGCTGAATGCCCCCACGCCCAACACCGCGCCGCCAACAGCCAGCACGACGCTACCCGCGACGGGCCGCGTGATGGGCCGCAGATAAGGGTCGAAATCCGCGCCATAGCGTTTGATCAGTTGAAAGCGCGCCGTTTCCCCATCACCCTGACCAATCGTCTGGTCGGATGGATTTGGCGCGCCACCATCCGGGCTTGACGTCCAGTCCAGCGCGTCGTGCCACAAGAACGAATGAAACCGCCCGCGTCGTTCCTCGAAAAACTCCAGCACGGCGAGCATGTCCGCGCGCGATTTGATGCCATATCCCGCATTATATCGCCGCCGCGCATGTGCCCATCGGCTGTTGCGCTCCTCGCGCCCCGAGGCCAGCGTCACCACATCGGTCGCCCGCCCCGGCCCGCCCTGCGCCCCCAGCGCAATATCGAGCGGAAACCGCACCTGATGAAAGGCCATTGCTCGTCCTCTTTCGTGTTCGTTGCGCATCCCGGCACTTGATCTGGCCCTAATCGGCAGACCCTGAGCGTTTTCCAGAACGCTGAGCATACTAGATCCCGGCTCAGGGCCGGGATGACACGCTGGATGAAAGCACAGGTCTATGCCCCTCTCTTCAACGCGGAAAGAACCGGATAGAGAGGAGCACACTGAGTCCCAACACCCACCCCGTCATCCCGGACTTGATCCGGGATCCAGTA
>NZ_DATMGM010000044.1:0-19775 GCF_035555455.1 Pelagibacterium sp.
TCGTGCGCGGGGGCTGTTGCCTTTGCGCTGCTGAGCGGGCGCAAGGGCGCGATGGTCAGCGAACGGACGGCGTAAAGCCCTTCGGTGGCGGCGGCAAAAATGGTATCCACTTGGTCGGACAGTCCGGTTCCGGGACACAAGATGGCCTCGCAGCAATTAGAATTCGACACCCTGTTGAGCGACATCCGCCGCTGTACGCTGTGCGCGGCGGACCTGCCGTTCGGCCCGCGTCCGGTGGTGCAGGCGGGGCTGGGCGCGCGCATCCTCATTATCGGGCAGGCCCCGGGGCGCAAGGTGCATGAAAGCGGAGTGCCGTGGCGCGACGATAGCGGCGACCGGCTGCGCGACTGGATGGGGATCGATATCGAGCAGTTTTACGATCCCGACAAGATCGCCATCATGCCGATGGGGTTTTGTTATCCCGGGCCCAATCCCAAGGGCGGCGGCGACCTGCCGCCGATGCGCCGCTGCGCGCCAACCTGGCACGAGCGCTTGCGCAGCCATCTGCCCCATATCGGGCTGACGCTGGTGGTGGGGCGCTACGCGCAGACCCATTACCTTAATAAGCGCCTGTCGCTGGGCGAAACGGTGCGCGGCTTTCGCGACCATCTGCCGGACACTATCCCCCTGCCCCATCCGAGTTGGCGCGTGGTGCGCTGGATGGGGCTGAACCCATGGTACGAGGCCGACTTGCTGCCGGTGTTGCGCCAGCGGGTCCGGGATGTGCTGGGGACCGGCGGTCAGGCGGGATAGGTTACAGTGCGCTCCGGGGTGATCACCGCCCCCGGGGTGAGACTGGCCGGATCGGCCCGCCCCTCACCCATCAGGTGCCGCACCTCGAACCCGCGGGCCAGAAGATAATCGGCGATGATGCGCCGGTGGCAGCGCCACCACACCGCTTCCGAACACATCAGCGCGCAGGTGCGGCTCTCACACAGGGCGACAAGGTCATCGAGCGCGGCGGCAAACGGTTCGGTGAGCGCGAAATCGGCGTAGTTGTGGAAGGACGCATGGGTCCAGAAGCCATTGATGGACGGATCGATCCCGGATTGATGCGCCCTGCGGCCCCCCAGATCGGGGAACTGGCGATACGCGATCTGGACCTCCGCAAGCGCTGTCGGCAGGGTATCGATATTGAAAGCCGGATTGGCCCGCGAGCGGGGAAAACGCCGCACATCGGCGACGCAATCGACGCCCACGCTGCGCAGCATGGCAAGAAAATCGTCCAGCGTGCGGTTCGAATGCCCGACGGTGAAAACCGGATGCGGGGGCACGATCAGACCTTGTGCAACGCGGTTTCCTTATGCGCGGCGACATGATCGGTCTTGTCGCTGGCGATCTCGTATTGCGGGGCGTCGGCGCTGGCGTGGCGCGGATGGCCCTTGTAGTGGAAATCGGCAGTGTGGATCTTGATGATCCTGCCCGAAACCATCCCGGCCTCGGAATTCCAGCGGACGTGATCGCCAATGGCGAATTTGGCCATATCTGCCTCCCGTAATCGTCTCTCTGTCGAAACCCATGGGCAAGGGACAAGTTCCCGCATACGATGTCGCAGGACCACTGCCTTGGGCTCTGGTGTCGGGAGTGGCAACATTTTTCCGGGAGAAGACATGGCCCTTATTCGCATAGAACCGGCGCAGGCGATCTCGTTGCAGCCGCCATCCGAGCCTTTGGCCATGCTGACCTCGGCACTGGTCAAGACCGACCATTTCACGGCCATCCATCTTGTTGTCGAGGCGGGCAAGGAAATCCCCAGCCACAGCGTTGTCGGGCCGCTGACGCTTTATTGCATCGAGGGACAGGCGGAACTGGGCCTGCCGGACCGGACGGTGACGATGAATGCCGGGGAATGGCTGTTTCTCGACGGCGGCACACCGCATTCGGTGCGGGGCATTGAGGCCTCGCGGTTGCTGCTCACTGTGGTGCTGCTGCCAGAATAAAGCCTTTAGAATGAGAAAAGGCCCGGCGCTGGAGCGTCGGGCCTTTGTTCATGGGTCTATGGGTCAGTGTCCCGGAACCGCCTCGGCGTCCATGGGGCGTTCCGGCGGGCGACGGATGAAGAAGGCCGCCACGATCGCGAACAGCGAGGTGATCGCGCCGCACAGGAAGGCAAGCTGGATGCCCTGCGAGGTCGCCGAGAGTTCCGGCACGCCATGGGCCATCAGATCGGCGGTGCGCATGGACATCAGGGAGACGAACAAGGCGATGCCCGCCGCGCCCGCAACCTGCTGAACGGTGCCGATCACCGCGCTGCCGTGCGGATAGAGGTGACGCGGCAGCGAGCCGAGGCTCGACGTGAACAGCGGCGTGAACATCAGCGCCAGCCCGAGGCTGAGCGTGACGTGCAGGCCGAGGAGGAACATCACCGGCGTGTTGGGATTGAGCGTGGTCATGGTCCACAGGACAATGCTCACCAGAGCCGAGCCGGGCACGAGCAGGACGGTCGGCCCGTATTTGTCGAACAGGCGTCCGACCAGCGGCGCGATCAGCCCCATGAGCAACCCGCCCGGAAGCAGCATCAGGCCGACCTGGGAGATTTCGAGGCCGAGGACGTTCTGCATGTAGATGGGCAACAGGATGAGCGAGCCGAACATCGCCATCATCGAAATGGCCATCATCACGACGCTGATCGTGAAGATCGGCGTGGCGAAGGTGCGCAGATCGAGCAAGGCGGCATCGCGCTTCTGGAGCGAGAACTGGCGGGCGATGAACACGCCGAGGCCCACCACACCGACAACCAGCGGCAGCCAGGAGGGGAACACCGTACCGGCCCCACCACCCTGCCCCAGGCTGCTCAGGCCATAGACCAGGCCACCGAAGCCAAGGGCCGACAGGATGACGGAAAGAACGTCGAACGGCGCCTTGGTGGGGGCGCTAACGTTCTGAATTTTGGCATAGCCCAGAGCCAGCGATGCCAGCGCGATCGGCAGCACGAGGATAAACATCCAGCGCCAGTCGAAATGTTCGAGGATGAAGCCGCCAATGGTGGGCCCGATGGCCGGGGCCACCGAGATCACGATGGAAATGTTGCCCATGGTGCGCCCACGCGCATGGGGCGGCACAAGGTTCATCACCGTGGTCATCAGCAACGGCATCATGATTGCCGTGCCGGTGGCCTGAACCACGCGGCCAAGCAGCAGGGCCTCAAAGCCCGGCGCAATGGCCGACACGGCCGTACCGGCGCTGAACAAGCTCATGGCCAGCACAAAGACGGGCCGTGTGTTGAGACGCTGGAGCAAATAACCTGTGATGGGAATGACCACGGCCATGGTGAGCATGAAGGCCGAAGTCAGCCACTGGGCCGCACTCGCGGTGATGCCCAGATCGCCCATCAGATGCGGAATCGCCACGCTCATGATGGTTTCATTGAGAATCACGACAAAGGCCGAAACCAGCAGCAGGGCAATCACCAGCCGGTTGCGGGACGCGGTTTCGCGATCGATCAACGAGTCATCGGGCGCGGAAGCGCCGGGAATCTCGGTCGGGGACATGATGGTGTCTCTTAAGTCTGACGCAGCGGCCAGACGGCCGGGCGCAAAAAACAGGGCCGCGTTTAATCTGCCTCCTGGACTGCAAAGTCAAGCCCCTGACAGCAGAAGAACGCGACTTCAACTCCACAGGGTTTACCATAAGGGCTTGCGCTCCCAGCCTACATAAGTCTTCACTTATGGCGCTGGTTGCAGGCCGGCATAAAGAAAAACGGGAGGAACAGATGAGGACCATGCACTTGGGCAGCGGCGGGCTGTTGGTTTCAGCCGCGCTCCTATTATCGGGGACCGCGCTGGCGCAGGACCCACCGCAACCGGAGGCCACTACCGCAATCGCCGAGCGGGAGTCGGTGACAGCGTCCGATTTCATGATCGCCACAGCGCATCCGCTGGCGACACAGGCCGGATATGACGTGCTGGCAGCGGGTGGAACCGCAGCCGACGCCATGGTCGCCGTGCAGGCGATGCTGGGGCTGGTCGAGCCGCAAAGCTCGGGCCTCGGCGGGGGAGCGTTCCTGGTTTACTGGGACGCCGATGCGGGCGAACTGGTCACCTATGACGCGCGCGAAAAGGCACCGCTGGCCGCCGATGACACCTATTGGCTCAATGCCGATGGCGAGACCATCCCCTTCATGGAAGCCGTGGTCGGGGGCCGTTCGGCCGGGGTGCCGGGAACACCCATGCTGATGGAAGTGCTGCATGCCGACCATGGCAGCATGGAGTTTGGCGACCTGTTGCAGGCAGCCATCGACACCGCCACCAACGGATTTTCGGTGTCCCAGCGCATGGCGGATTCGATCGCCGGGACCGATGGGCTCGATACATTCGTTGCGACGGGGGAGTATTTCCTGCCGGGCGGCACTCCGCTGGCCGAGGGCACGAACCTCGTCAACCCGGAGTATGCAGCGACATTGCAACTGTTCGCCGAACAGGGGTCGGAGCCGTTCTATACCGGTGAGATCGCCGAGGATATCGTTGCGGCGCTCAACACCAATATCAATCCGGGAATGCTGACTATGGAGGACATGGCCGCCTATGAGGTGGTCAAGCGCGATCCTGTGTGCATGAATTATCGCGGCTATGACATCTGCGGCATGGGGCCCCCAAGCTCGGGCGCACTGACCGTGGGGCAGATCATGGGCCTGCTGGAGCCGTTCGACATGGCCGCTATCGGCGAAGGCGTCGAGGCGCGGCACCTGTTTGCGGAAGCCTCGCGGCTGGCCTTTGCCGACCGTGGCCTTTACATCGGCGATACGGACTTTGTGAACATGCCCGACGGGCTGCTTGACGAAGCCTATCTGGCGGAACGGTCGGCCCTGATCGATCCCGACGCATCGATGGGTGTGGCCCAGCCGGGCACGCCTCCGGGCTGGTCGCAGGCACTGGCCCCCGACACCGAACGGCCCCGCCACGGCACGTCGCATTTCGTGATCCTGGACAGCCATGGCAATGCCATTTCGGCGACGACGACCATCGAAAGCGGGTTCGGTAACCGGGTGATGACGCGCGGTTATCTGCTCAACAATGAGCTGACCGACTTCTCGTTTGCCGCCGAGGCCAACGGACTACCGATCGCCAACCGGGTCGAGGCCGGCAAGCGGCCCCGTTCGTCCATGGCGCCCACCATCGTGTTTGCCGATGGCGCGCCGGTGCTGCTGACCGGAAGCCCGGGCGGCGCCAATATCATAGACTATACGGCGCTGTCGCTGGTGGCGATCCTCGACTGGGAAATGGACCCGCAAGCGGCCATCGACCTGCCCCATGTCACCAACCTCAACGGACGCACCAGCGTCGAGGAAGGCGAAGGGGCCGAAGAGATGGCCGCGGCGCTGACCGCGCTGGGCCATGAGGTGGCGATCGCCAACCTCAATTCCGGGCTGCACGTGATCCAGATCACCGAGGACGGATTGATCGGGGCCGCCGACAAGCGGCGCGAAGGCAAGGTGATGGGCGAGTAAAGCTCGTTCTCTCTGCGCCAATAAACGAGGCGGGCCGGTTTCCGGTCCGCCTTAGTGTTCGGGCAAGCGTCCGCCCAGGGCGTGGGTCAATTCGCTGGCTGCCTCGGAAACGATGCGGCCAAGTTCGGCAACCCGGTCATCGGTGACCCGCACCGACAGGCCGGAAATCGACACGGCGCAGACCGGTTCGGCCTCGGTGCCATAAACGACAGAGGCCACACAGCGCAGGCCCATCACATATTCTTCGTCATCGAGGGAATAGCCGCGCTGGCGGATGGCGGTGATATCGGCGCGAAACCGGGCCGGATCGGTGATCGATTTCTGCGTCGAGCGGCGCAGGCCGTGGCGGGCGATAATCGCATCGACATCGGCATCGCGATAGGCGGCGAGGATGGCCTTGCCCATGCCGGAGCTGGCGACGGGCGCCCTGCCCCCGACCCGCGTGATGGCGCGCATGATCTCGCGGCTTTCCACCTGGGTGAGCACGACTACCTCCCCATCCTCGATGATACCAAGATTGGCGGTTTCGCGGGTCTGGTCACGCAGGCGGCGCAGGATGGGCAGCGCGGGCGCTACGAAATTGCGCTGGCGGGTGAAGGCAGAGCCCACGGCAAACGCGCCGCGTCCCACATGCCAGAGATTATCGGAGCGGTTGAACTGCACGAAGCGGCGCTGTTCGAGGGTGGTGAGCAGGCGATGGACAGTCGAGACCGACAGGCCGGTGCTCCGCGCGATATCCGAAAGGCGGCAGCCTTCCTCCTCATCGCCCAGAACTTCCAGGATCGCCATGGCCCGATCCACGGATTGCACAATCCCCGAGCGCGGGGTGGCGGTGATCGACGCATCGCTCATCAATGGTGCTCCCTGTCTGACGACGGGAGCATAGACCATGCAAAATCCATTTGCGCAAAAGAAAGGGGCCCGCCATGGCGGACCCCGAAAACACTCAAGATGCCGCTGCCATCAGCGCTTGACGGCGATCTTGTCCGAAGCCGGGCGGGCCGACGGAGTCCAATCGTCAAACGACAGCTCGCGCTCGCCGTTCTCGTCACGGATCGAGGTCTGCAGGCCCATCTTGTTGAGCAGTCCGAGGAAGGGCTGCGGGGGCAGTTCTTCCACGTTGACCATCTTGTGGGCATCCCAGATGCCCTTGGCAACGAGGATGGCCGCCGCCACCGGGGGCACGCCCGCGGTGTAGGAAATGCCCTGGCTGCCCACTTCGCGATAGGCCTCGGCGTGATCGGCGACGTTGTAGATGAACACCTCGCGATCCTTGCCGTCCTTCTTGCCCTTCACCAGATCGCCGATGCAGGTCTTGCCGGTGTAATTGGGGGCCAGCGACGAGGGATCGGGCAGAACGGCCTTGACCACCTTGAGCGGGACCACTTCGACACCTTCGGCAGTGGTGACGGGCTGCTCGGACAGAAGGCCGAGGTTTTTGAGGACGGTGAACACGTTGATGTAGTGCTCGCCGAACCCCATCCAGAAGCGGATGTTGGGAACGTCCAGATTTGCTGCCAGCGAATGGATTTCGTCATGGCCGCACAGATAGGAGGTGCGCTCGCCGACCACGGGCAGATCGTCGGTCCGCGAAATCTCGAACATCTGGTTGCTGGTCCACTGGCTGTCCTGCCAAGTGTAAACCGTGCCGGTGAACTCGCGGAAGTTGATTTCGGGATCGAAATTGGTCGCGAAATACTTGCCGTGCGAGCCGGCATTGATGTCGATGATATCGATGGAGTCGACGGTGTCGAAATATTCCTCCACCGCAAGCGCGGCAAAGGCATTGACGACGCCGGGATCGAACCCGGCCCCAAGGATCGCGGTGACACCGGCCTTGTCACACCGCTCGCGCCGCTTCCACTCGTAGTTTGCGTACCAGGGAGGCGTTTCGCAGATTTTCGCGGGATCTTCGTGAATGGCGGTATCGATATAGGCGGCACCGGTCTCGATGCAGGCCTCAAGGACCGACATGTTGATAAAGGCGGAGCCGACATTGATGACGATTTGCGACCGCGTTTTCGCGATCAGCGCCTTGGTCGCTTCGACGTCGAGGGCATCAAGCTGATGGGCCTCGATGATACCGGGCTTTTTGAGCGACTTCTTTTCCAGGACACTCGAAACGATGTCCTGGCACTTGGACAAGGTGCGCGACGCGATATGGATATCGCCCAGCACATCATTGGCCATTGCAGCTTTATGGGCGACGACCTGCGCCACACCTCCGGCACCGAGAATCAGAACGTTCTTCTTCACTTCGCACGTAACACCTTTTGCAGAGATTGAACCAAGCTACGCCAGTCTGTCGAAATCAGGATCTCACCCCAAGGTTACGACAGGCTCTGCGCGTAGTCCTCAAACGTGAACTCACGGACGAGTTCCACTTGCCCGTCCAGCTGGCGCACCGCAATCGACGGCATCTGGACCCCGTTGAACCAGTTCTTCTTGACCATGGTGTAGCTGGCGGCATCGAGGAGCGAGATACGATCCCCGATTTTCAGCTCATGCTCGAACCGGAACTCTCCAAAAATGTCTCCGGCAAGGCAAGTTTTGCCGCAGACAATATACGTGTGCGGCCCGGTATTGGGGGCCACGCTGGTATATTCGTCGTATGTCAGCAGATCGAGCATATGGGCTTCAGTCGAGCTGTCAACAATCGCGACGTGCTTGCCGTTGTACACAACGTCGAGCACGGTCACTTCAAGGGTGGTCGAACCGGTGACGGAGGCATCGCCGGGTTCGAGATAAAGCTGGACCCCAAAGCGCTCGCTCATCGCCTTGAGGCGCTCCGCGAGGCGGTCGAGGGGGTAGCCGTCTTTGGTGAAACTGATTCCGCCGCCGAGGCTAACCCATTCCAGCTTATGCAAAATATCGGCGTAACGGTCCTCAATCTGCGTCAATAGCGCGTCGAGGGTTTCGAACGCGTCATTCTCGCAGTTAAAGTGGAACATCACCCCGGAAATACGATCGAGCACCGGACGGACATGCTCCATGTCCCACTCACCCAAACGTGAAAACGGGCGCGCCGGATCGGCGAGAATGAAGTGGGAATGGGAAATGCCCGGATTGAGCCGCAGGCCGACCTTCTTGCCCGCCGCTTCGGCCTTATCGGCGTAGCGGTTGAGCTGGGCCACGGAATTGAAAATGATCTTGTCGCAATGGCCAATGGCCTCGTCGATCTCGTGATCGGCCCAGGCAACGGAATAAGCATGGGTCTCGCCGCCGAACTTTTCGCGGCCAAGCCGGACCTCATAGAGCGAGGACGAGGTGGTGCCATCCATGTACTCGGCCATCAGATCGAACACCGACCAGGTGGCGAATGCCTTGAGCGCAAGGACGCATTTGACGCCCGAAGTCTGACGCAAATACGATATTTTTTCCAGGTTTCGGAGAAGTACCGATTTGTCGAGCAGATAATAGGGTGTCTGTAGCGTCAATCTTTACGATCGAACCTCCTGGGCGCTTGCGCGCGGGTTGAGGGATGGCGGCCCGCCAAAACGGGTGGGCTCCACATAGAGATTGCCAGGCGGGGAGACAAGACCCTTTATGCCACAATGGGGCTGGGTAAAAGCGTCGCGGCGTTTTGGCTGCTTTGCCTTGGGGGGCCGCCCTATGGTTTAAGGCAATCTTCCACAGGACAGGCAGGACAGAGTGCGCAAGATCGTCGTCATCGGCATTGGAACGGGCAATCCCGAACACATGACCATGGAAGGGCTGACCGCGCTGCGGAGCGCGGACGTGCTGTTTGTGCCCACCAAGGGCGAGGACAAGGCGCAATTGGCGGCGGTCCGCCATGCTATTGTCGAGCGGTTTGCCGCGCCGGGACTGCGGGTGACTGAATTCGCACTGCCGGTGCGCGACGCAGCCAACCCCAGCTATGAGGCGGGCGTCGCCGACTGGCACGACGCGATTGCCGGGCAATACCGGACGATGATCGCCGACATGGACGAAAGCGAAACCGCTGCGCTGCTCGTTTGGGGTGATCCGGGGCTCTATGACAGCACCTTGCGGATACTGGAGCGGGTGCGGGCACTGGGAGAAGAGTTTTCGATCAGGGTTGTGCCAGGGATTACCGCGATTGCGGCGCTGACGGCGGCCTTTGCGATCCCGCTCAACAGCGTGGGCAATCCGGTGATCATTACCACCGGGCGCAAGCTGGCACAGGGCTGGCCCGAGGGGGCGGACAGCGTGGTGGTGATGCTGGACGGGAAACAGACCTTCGCGTCCATCGACCCGGAAGGGCTGCATATCTATTGGGCCGGTTATGTGGGCATGAGCGAGCAGATCCTGATCGAAGGCGCGCTGAGTGAGGTTTCCGGCACAATTGCAAAGACGCGCGAGGCGGCGCGGGCCGAGCATGGGTGGATCATGGATATCTACCTGCTGCGGCGGGCAGTCGGGCGATGACGCGGCGCGCCCCTGCCCCGCGCGGCGCGTGCCCGACGCTCGACGACCCGATGGAGGTGGCGGACGGGCTGCTGGCGCGATTCCGGCCCGAGCGGGGGTTTTCGCCCGCGCAGCTCGATGCGTTGGCAGATGCGGCGGAGCGGCATGGCAACGGGCTGATCGAGGTGACGGCGCGGGGCAATGTGCAGGTACGGGGGCTGTCGGAGGCGTCGGCGGGGGCATTTCGGATGGCGCTGGAGGCGGCGGATATCGTCGCCCTGCGCCTGCCCGCCATCGAATTTTCTTCCATCGCCGGGGACGATCCCGAGGCGCTGGCCGATCCGCGCGGACTGGCCAAACGCTTGCGCCAGGTGTGCGCACAGGCGCTGCAACGAGCGCCGCTGTCGCCGAAACTGGCGCTGGTGATCGAGGATGGCGGGCAGATCGGGCTGGATGGGCAAAAGGCCGATATCCGGTTGCGGGCGGCGTTGGGGGGATGGGCGTTGGAAGTGGGCGGCTCGGGAATGGGCCTGCTCGACGAAGCCGATGTGACGGAAATGGTGGGGCGGTTGCTCGGCGCGTTGCAAGCCAAGGGACCGAGGGCGAGGGCCACCGATCTGGACGCCGGGGAATTGGCAGCAATTGGGGAACTATCGGTGGCCGGTGGGGCCGAACGGCGACGGGTAGCACTGGGGCGGCTGCATATGCGGGCGGGATACGCGCTGCGGGTCGGGGTGCCGTTCGGGCAGGTCGGCCCGGATATGGTGCGGGCGCTCTCGAAGGTGATGGCGGCGTTCGGGGTTGGTGAGGCGCGGCCAGCGCCGGAGCGGACGCTGGTGCTGGTCGGGGCACAGGGCGATGGCGAGGGATTGGACGACGCGCTGGAAGCGGCAGGCTGGTGGGCGCATCCGGACACTGCGGGCGGCAGGCTGACGCTGTGCTCAGGGGCGGAAAGCAGCGATGGCGGGGTGATCCACGCGGCGCAGCTGACGGGGGCGCTGGCGCGGATTGCGCCCGATCTGCTCGATGGATCGGTCCATATCCATGTCTCGACCTGCGCCAAGGGTTGTGCGTTTACCGGGCGGCCCGGGGTGATGCTCGACGGCAACCGGCTGGTGCTCTATGACAGCGCGACACAGAGACAGCTTGCAACCTTTGACCCGACGGCTATTGAAGCCGATATCGTTTCCCTCGTGGAGCGAATCCGCGATAATCGGAAGTCCGGCGAGACGACGCTCGATTGTCTGAGCCGGCTGGGGCCTCCATGATTGAATATGACTACATCCGCGAAGGCGACGCCATCTACCGGAAGTCCTTCGCAACCATCCGCGCCGAAGCCGATCTGTCGCGCTTTTCCGAGGCGGAAGCCGACATCGCCATCCGCATGATCCACGCCTGCGGGCTGGTGGACGCGGCGCAGTATTTCCATTTTTCTCCCGGCTTTGCCGAGGCGGGGCGCGAAGCGCTGAAACGCGGCAAGCCGATCTTCACCGACGCCGAAATGGTGGCGCGGGGAGTAACGCGGGCGCGCCTGCCGGCCAACAACGAGGTGATCTGCGAAATCAACAATGCGGAAACCCCGCATCTGGCCCGCGATTTCGGCAATACCCGCTCGGCGGCTGCGCTCCATATCTGGCTGCCGCGGCTCGAAGGCGCGGTCGTCGCCATCGGCAATGCGCCCACGGCGCTGTTCCATCTGCTCGAACTGCTGCGCGACGGCGCGCCCAAGCCCGCAGTGATCATCGGCATGCCGGTGGGCTTTGTCGGGGCGGTGGAATCGAAAGAGGCGCTGATGGAGCATTCCTACGGTATTCCCTTTGCGACGGTCAGTGGCCGGATGGGCGGCAGCGCGATGACCGCCGCAGCGCTCAATGCGCTGGCGAGGACCGGTATATGAGCCCAACGGGCCGACTGATCGGCGTGGGGACAGGGCCTGGCGATCCGGAACTTTTGACACTCAAGGCCGTGCGGGCGCTGGGGGAAGCGGACGTGATCGCCCATTTCCTCAAGCGCGGCAGGCCGGGCAATGCGCGTCGGATCGTTGACCAGCACCGGCCGGAAACGGTGATCGAGTTGCCGTTGGCCTATCCGGTGACCACCGAAATGCACCGGCACGGGCCGGACTACCGCGCCAGCATTGCCGGATTTTTTGATGAATCCGCGCGTCAGATTGCTGCCCAACTCGATGCGGGACGGACGGTGGCGGTGCTCTCGGAAGGCGATCCGTTCTTTTATGGCTCGTATATGCATATCCATGTGCGGCTGGCGCAGAGCTATCCGACCGAAGTGATCCCGGGCGTGACGTCGCTCTCGGGCTGCTGGTCGCAGGCAGGGGTGCCGCTGATGCAGGGCGATGACGTGTTCACGGTGTTGCCCGGCACTCTCGACGGCCCGGAGCTGGAGCGGCGGCTGGCGGCAACCGACAGCGCGGTGATCATGAAGGTAGGACGCAATCTGCCAAAAATCCGGCAGGCGCTGGCAGCGAGCGGCAAGCTCGACGGGGCGATCTATGTCGAGCGCGGCACCATGGAAGAGGCCAGGGTAATTGCGCTGGCCGAACGCGACGACAGCCCGGCCCCCTATTTCAGCCAGGTGCTGGTGCCGGGCTGGAAAGAGCGGCCATGAGTGGAACGCTGTATATCGTGGGGCTCGGGCCCGGCACTGCGGCGCAGATGACGCCGCAGGCGCAAGAGGCGATTGCCGCGTCGAGCCATTTTCTGGGCTACAAGCCCTATATCGACCGGCTGGACCTGCGGGCCGACCAGACCGCCCTGCCCTCGGACAATCGCGAGGAACTCGACCGGGCGCGTGCGGCACTGGACCTTGCTGCTGGCGGGCATGTGGTGACCATGGTTTCGGGCGGTGACCCCGGCGTGTTCGCCATGGCGGCTGCGGTGTGTGAAGCGCTGGACGCGGAGCCGGAGCGCTGGGCTGCAACAGAACTGGTTGTCGTGCCCGGCATTACCGCCATGCTGGCGGTGGCGGCCCGGATCGGGGCACCGCTCGGCAATGATTTTTGCGCCATTTCGCTTTCGGACAATCTCAAGCCCTGGAGCGTCATCGAGCGGCGGGTACGCGCGGCGGCGGAAGCGGGGTTTGTGATGGCGTTCTACAACCCGATCTCAAAGGCGCGGCCCTGGCAGCTTGGCGCGGCGCTCGATATGCTGCGCACGATCCTGCCCGGGGAGACCGTGGTGATCGTTGGCCGTGCCGTGGGACGCAAGGACGAGACGGTCGGCCATCAAACCCTTGCAACGGTGCGTCCGGAGGATATCGACATGTCCACCTGCCTGATTGTCGGCAACCGCCTGACGCGCGTGGTGGCGCGCGAGGGACAGAGCGATCTTGTCTATACGCCGCGCTGGGTGAAGCAGGATGAATAAGCGCTGGCTGACCATTGTGGGCATTGGCGAGGACGGGCTGGACGGGCTGACCGACCTCACCAAATCGCTGATCGCGAACGCCGAAGTGGTGTTTGGCGGGCAGCGCCACCTCAACCTCGTGCGCAGCATGAACGTCGCCGAACAACGGCGCTGGCAAAGCCCCATCGAAACCTCGGTGGAGGAAGTAGCGCGGCTGCGCGGGCGCAAGCGGGTGTGCGTGCTGGCCAGCGGCGATCCGTTCTATTTCGGCATTGGCGCAACCTTGGCGCGGCGCGTTCCGGCAGCGGAAATGCTGGTGATCACCAGCCCTTCGTCGCTGTCGCTGGCGGCGGCGCGGATGGGCTGGGCGTTGCAGGATGTCACCGTGCTCTCGCTGCACGGGCGACCGATCGAGCTGATCCGCCCGCATTTGCAGCCGGGGCGGAAAATCCTGGCGCTGACCGCCGATGGCGACGGGCCGGGGCAGATCGCGGCGCTTCTGACCGAGGCCGGGTTCGGCAAGAGCGCGCTAACCGTGCTCGAAGCGCTGGGCGGGCCGAAGGAAAAGCTGCGGACCATGCCGGCGCAATCGTTCAATTTCGACGAGATTTCGCCGCTCAACGTGCTGGCCATCGATGTTCTGGCCGATGCCGACGCGCGGGTCCTGCCGATGACGCCGGGAATGCCGGACGAGTGGTTCGACCATGACGGGCAGATCACCAAGCGCGAAGTACGGGCGCTGACGCTGGCGGCGCTGGCCCCGCGCCGGGGCGAAGTGCTGTGGGATATCGGCGCGGGATCGGGATCGGTAAGCATCGAATGGATGCTGGCCGACCCAACGCTGTCGGCCATCGCGATTGAGGCCGATCCGGTGCGCGCCGCGCGGATTGGCGCGAATGCGGCGCTGATGGGGGTGCCGGGGCTTACGGTCAAAGCCGGTGCTGCGCCGAAAATGCTTGAAAACCTTGCGAGGCCCGATGCGGTGTTTGTCGGCGGCGGGGGCACCGATGATGGCGTGATCGACGCGGCGATCAACGCGCTGCGGCCCGGGGGGCGGCTGGTGGCCAATGCGGTGACGCTGGAAATGGAAGCGGTTCTGACGCTGTTGCATCAGCAGATGGGCGGCACCCTCACCCGTTTGCAGATCACCCGCGCCGAAGCGCTGGGGGCGATGAGCGGCTGGCGGCCTGCGATGCCGATCACCCAATGGGCGTGGACCAAATGACCGTTCATTTCATCGGCGCCGGACCGGGGGCTGCAGACCTCATCACCGTGCGCGGACGCGACCTGCTGGCGCGGTGCCCCGTATGCCTTTATGCAGGCTCGATCGTACCCAGGGAGATGCTGAGCTGGTGCCCCGAGGGGGCCAGACTGGTCGATACGGCCCCACTGGCGCTTGAAGACATCGAGGCGGAATATGTGGCCGCCCATGAGGCCGGGCTGGACGTGGCGCGGCTGCATTCGGGCGATCTGTCGGTGTGGAGCGCGGTGGCCGAGCAGATCAGACGGCTCGAAAAGCACGGCATTCCCTATACGCTGACGCCGGGGGTACCCGCTTTCGCCGCTGCGGCTGCCGCTTTGGGGCAGGAACTGACCAAGCCGGAACTGGCGCAATCGCTGGTCTTGACCCGCGTTTCCGGACGCGCCTCGCCTATGCCGGAGCGCGAGACGCTGACCGGGTTCGGCGCGACCGGTGCGACACTGGCCATCCATCTTGCCATTCATGCGCTCGATCAGGTGGTGGCAGAATTGACGCCGCTCTATGGGGCGGATTGCCCGGTGGCGATCGTTGCCTGGGCGAGTTGGGCGCAAGAGCGGATCGTGCGCGGAACGCTGGGCGATATCGCGGCAAAGGTGGCAGACGACCCCATCGAACGGACGGCGATCATCTTTGTCGGGCGGACGCTGGGGGCGGAAGGGTTTTCCGACAGTTCGCTGTATGATGCCGCGTATCAGAGACGGTTCCGCGGGCGGGAGTAGCGGGGGCGGGGCTGCGGACTGCACCGGGCGCTGGTGTGTACCGGATCCCGGATCAAGTCCGGGATGACAAAGGTGGGGGTGAGGCGCAGGACCTGATCAAGTCGCCAGAGTCATCCCGGGCGGAGACCCGGGAACCAGTAACCGGCAGAGTGTGAGGGTCAAGCGCTGCGCGTCCCTCATCGGCCCCTGCGAGCACCTTCGCCCCAAGGGGACAGGGGGAAGGTTGGCTGTGCGGAGGTCTGGCTGCAAGCGCTGGTGTGTACTGGATCCCGGATCAAGTCCGGGATGACAAAGGTGGGGGGCGAGACGCGGGACCTGCCTAAGTCGCCAGAGTCATCCCGGGCGGAGACCCGGGATCGAGTAGCCGGTGGAGTGTGAGGGTCAAGCGCAGCGCGTCCCTCATCGGCCCTGCGAGGGCGGCGCAGGTCAGGTTGAGCGGATAAAACTCTTGCCCATTGCGGCAAAGAGGCCATGCTGGGGAGGTGACTCGGCGCCGGGCTGGGAGAGGTGATGGCCGCTTATATCTTGCGACGCCTGTTGTTGATGATCCCGACCGTGTTCGGGATCATGGTGGTGTCGTTTCTTGTCGTCCAGTTCGCCCCCGGCGGACCGGTGGAGCAGGCCATCGCCCGCTATTCGGGCACGGATGTGTCGGCGCTGTCGCGGGTGACGGGGGCGGTGCAGGGGGATTTTGGCGGCCAAGGGGGCGCTGACGCGTCCACGGCGGCGCAGAATTCCGGCGAGCAGGTGCAATCGGCCTATCGCGGTGCGCGCGGGCTGTCGCCGGCATTCATCGCCCAGATCGAGGCGCAGTACGGGTTCGACAAGCCGCCGCTGGAGCGGTTCGTTTCCATGCTGGGGGATTACCTGCGGTTCGATTTCGGGCGATCCTATTATCGCGATATCTCGGTGATCGATCTGGTGCTGGAAAAAATGCCGGTCTCGATATCGCTGGGGCTGTGGATGACGCTGATTTCCTACGGGATTTCCATTCCGCTTGGGATCGCTAAGGCGGTGCGGGACGGGTCGCGGTTCGATATCTGGACATCGGGGGTGGTGATCATCGGCTACGCCATTCCGGGCTTCCTGCTGGCGATCCTGTTGATCGTACTGTTCGCAGGCGGCAGCTTCTGGTCGGTGTTTCCGTTGCGCGGGCTCACCTCGGCCAATTTCGCCTCCATGCCGTGGTATCAGCAAATCCTCGACTATGCCTGGCATCTGGTGTTGCCGATCACGGCGATGGCGGTGGGGGCGTTTGCGACCTCGACGCTGCTGGTGAAAAATTCATTCCTCGATGAAATCCGCAAGCAATATGTGGTGACGGCGCGGGCCAAGGGGCTGAGCGAAAACCGGGTGCTGTACGGGCATGTGTTCCGCAATGCGATGCTGATCGTGATTGCCGGATTTCCCGGTGCGTTCATCGGCGCGTTCTTTGGCGGCTCGCTGCTGATCGAGACGATTTTTTCCCTCGATGGGCTGGGGCTTTTGGGCTTCCAGTCGGTGTTGACGCGGGACTACCCGGTGGTGTTTGCGACGCTCTATATCTTTTCGCTGGTCGGGCTGGTGCTGGGGCTGATTTCGGACCTGACCTATATGTGGATCGATCCGCGCATCGATTTCGAGACGCGGGAGGTCTGATGGCGCTCTCGGCGATCAACCGGCGCAGGCTGGCCAATTTCCGCGCCAACCGACGCGGGCATGTCTCGTTCTGGATTTTCGTCGTTCTGGTCGTGGTGACGCTGTTTGCCGAAGCCATCAGCAATGACCGGCCCCTTGTTGCCTATTACAAGGGGGAACTGCTGTTTCCGGTCGTGGTGGATTATCCCGAAAGCAAGTTTGGCGGGTTTCTGGCGGTGACCCAGTATCGCTCCTCGGTGATCGAGCGCGAGATCGACGCGCATGGATGGACGGTCTGGCCGCTGTTTCGCTTTTCGCACAGGACGGTGGATACCGCCCTGCCCGGCCCCGCGCCGACCCCGCCAAGCTGGCTGATGAGCCGGGAGGAAAACTGCGCGCGCTATCGCGAAGGCGTAAACGATCCAGGGTGCCGACTGGGCAATATGCACATTCTAGGCACTGACGATCAGGGCCGCGACGTGCTGGCGAGGCTGATCTATGGCTTTCGCATCTCTGTGGTGTTCGGGCTGGTGCTCACCGGGTTTTCCTCGGTTATCGGGGTGACCGCCGGTGCGGTACAGGGCTATTTCGGCGGCTGGACGGATTTGTTGTTCCAGCGTTTCATCGAAATCTGGACGGCGATCCCTTCGCTCTACCTGCTGTTGATCATATCGAGCATTCTGGCACCCAGCTTCTGGGTTCTGCTGGGAATATTGCTGCTGTTTTCGTGGGTGGCGCTGGTGGGGGTGGTGCGGGCCGAATTCCTGCGCGGGCGCAATTTCGAATATGTGAAGGCGGCGCGGGCGCTGGGGGTCGGCAACCGGACCATCATGTTCCGCCACCTGTTGCCCAACGCCATGGTGGCCACGATCACCTTCATGCCGTTTATCCTGGGCGGGTCGATCGTAACGCTGACCTCGCTCGATTTTCTCGGTTTCGGCATGCCGCCCGGCTCGCCCTCGCTGGGCGAATTGCTGGCGCAGGGCAAGAACAACCTGCAAGCGCCGTGGCTGGGGCTGACCGGCTTTGCCGTGATTTCGGTGATGCTCAGCCTGTTGGTCTTTGCCGGCGAAGCGGTGCGCGACGGGTTCGATCCGCGCAAAACGTTCGGGTGATGGGAATGGGCAGGCAAAACGACTATATTGGGAAACCAAGTCCATGGAGCCGACCATGACCAGGATCGTACGCAACCACTATCCGGTGGACAAATTGCCAGAGGATTTGCGCAAGCATTTTTCGCGCGGGGGATTGGTGACGCTTGAGGTAAAGGAGGAACCCAAGGACGCGGAGCGACCGGTGACTGCATCGGAGGTCGCCTCAATGCTGCGAGCGGCGCAAGAGCGGAACAAGGCTTCGGCGCGCAGCATGGAGGAAATCGTAGCAGAAGTGCGGGACCTGCGCGACGAATGGGACGATTAGCTTGCCGTTCGGAAGGATTTATCTCGATAGCAATGTGCTGATCTCCGCTTTCGGACGGAGCGATGACCCTGCAGCGGCAGCCATGCTGCCCGCGATCATCGATGCGGTGACCGATAGCGGATTGCCTCCGTTCGTAGCCAGCGAGCTTGCGCTAGCAGAAACGCTCGTCCGTCCGTTCAGGGAGCAGAACCAGGAGGCTATGGACGGCTTCGAAATGCTTCTGACCGTCATCAGGCCAACGCTCGACGTGCTCGAAATCATCTATTTGTGGCTTCGCCCATGACCCCTCCCCTGCTCTCCGTTCGCAATCTTGATGTCGCGTTTCAGGTGGAGGGGCGGCGGGTGGAGGCGGTGCGGGATGTTGGTTTTGAGATTGCGCCGGGAGAGACGCTGGCGCTGGTGGGGGAATCGGGATCGGGCAAATCGGTGACGGCGCTGTCAGTATTGCGGCTGCTGCCCTACCCGGCGGCATCGCATCCCAGGGGGGAAATCCTGTTCAAGGGGCAGGATCTGCTGCAAGCGGATGAGAAGGCCCTGCGCAAAGTGCGCGGCAATGCGGTGTCGATGATCTTTCAGGAGCCGATGACCTCGCTCAACCCGCTGCACACCATCGAAAAACAGGTCAGCGAGGTGTTGTCGATCCATCGCGGGATGGGGCGCGCGGCGGGGCGGGCACGGACGATCGAGCTGCTCGAAGCGGTGGGGATTCCCGATCCGCAATCGCGGCTGGACGCGTTTCCGCACCAGCTTTCGGGTGGACAGCGCCAGCGGGTGATGATCGCAATGGCGCTGGCCTGCGAGCCGGACCTGTTGATCGCCGACGAACCGACCACCGCGCTCGATGTCACGGTGCAGGCGCAGATTCTCGATCTGCTCAAGGACGTGCAACGCCGCATGGGCATGGCGATGCTGTTCATCACCCACGATCTGGGTATCGTCAGGCGCATGGCCGACCGGGTGTGCGTGATGCGCGAGGGGGAGATCGTCGAACGCGCGGAGACCGCGGAGCTGTTCGCCAACCCGCAACATCCCTACACGCGGCAATTGCTGTCGAGCGAGCTGGGCGAAACTCCTGTCGCACCGGTCGAAGCGGGCCGGTCTATCGTCGAGGTCAAGGACCTGCGGGTCTGGTTCCCGATCAAGCGCGGGCTGTTGCGGCGCGTTGTGGGACACGTCAAGGCTGTCGACGATATCGACCTTGAGGTGCGCGAAGGCGAGACGCTGGGCGTGGTGGGGGAATCGGGCTCGGGCAAGACGACGCTGGGGCTCGCCATCCTGCGGCTGGTGTCGTCCCAGGGCCGCATCGTATTTTTGGGCGAGGACGTGCAGGGCAAGACTTCTCGCGCCATGCGGGCCTATCGCGCCGATATGCAGGTGGTGTTTCAGGACCCGTATGGCTCGCTGTCGCCCCGGATGAGCGTCGGCGATATCATTGCCGAGGGGCTGGGGGTGCATTTTGCGCACCTTTCCGCCGCCGACCGTGCCGAACGGGTGCGGGCGGTGCTGATGGAAGTGGGGCTCGACCCCGAGACCATCCACCGCTATCCGCACGAATTTTCCGGCGG
>NZ_DATMGM010000045.1:0-120213 GCF_035555455.1 Pelagibacterium sp.
AGATGCGGGACCTGCTCGGGTTGAGCGGAGCGACCGCCACCCCGACGGAGATCATGTCGGCCATCCTGTGCGCGCCGGTCGACCTTTTGTGGTTCGGCGGCATCGGCACCTATATCCGCGCCTCCAATGAAGCCGACGCCAGCGTGGGCGACCGGGCCAATGATCCGATCCGCGTAGCCGGACGCAATGTGCGCGCCCGGGTGGTGGGCGAAGGCGCCAATCTGGGCGTTACCCAGCTGGGGCGGATCGAATATGCCCTCAATGGCGGACGCATCAACTCCGACGCCATCGACAACTCCTCGGGCGTCAACTCGTCCGACCTTGAGGTCAACATCAAGATCGCCATTTCCGACATGTCGCGTTCGGGCGAGCTTGGGGCCGAAGCCCGCGCGCAGTTCCTTGCCGACATGACCGATGACGTGGCGGCCCTGTGTCTGCGCAACAACTACCTGCAATCACTGGCGCTATCGCTGGCCCAGCGGCGGGGCATGGGCGATTTCTCCGACCTCGTCGATCTGATGGAAGGACTTGAAGCCATCGGGGAGCTGGATCGGGCCGTCGAATATCTGCCCGATGACGAGCAATTGGCGGCCCGCGCCGCAGCGGGCACAGCCTTCACCCGGCCGGAACTGGCCGTGCTGATGGCTTATGCCAAGCTGGACCTGCATGCCCAGCTGCTCGATTCGCCCGTGCTCGACGATCCGTATCTGGCCCGGGAGCTGTATCGCTACTTCCCCACGGAGTTGCAGGAGCGGTTCCCGCAAACCATCGACAGCCACCGCCTGCGGCGCGATGTGATCGGCACGGTGCTTTCCAACGCCATGATCAATCGCGGCGGCCCGGCCTTTGTCACCCGCCTGACGGCAATGACCGCCGCCGACGCCGGAACGATTGCCCTGGCCTATGCCGCGGCGCGCGACAGCTTTGACATCCAGGCGCTCAACGGCGCAGTCGATGCACTCGACACCATCGTTTCGGGCGACAGCCAGCTGGCGCTTTATGCCCAGATCCAGACCCTGCAGGTGGGCGGTGTGTTGTGGTTCCTGCGCAATGGTGATTTTTCCGGCGGGCTGTCCGCCCAGATCGATCGCTATCGTGACGGGATCGCCACCATTCGCGCCGCGCTCCCCGATCTGGTTTCTCCGTTCTATGCCCAATCGATGGCCGACCAGCAGGCCGCGTTCGAGGCCGGTGGCACCCCCCCCGACCAGGCCCGCCAGATCGCGGCGCTGCCGGCGCTGGCGCTGGCACCCGACGCGGTGCTGGTGGCCCACAAGAGCGGTGCCGACGTGCTCGATGCCGCGCGGGCGATGTTCGCGGTGATCGAGAGGTTCGGGCTTGGGCGGCTGACCGAGCACGGCGCCGATATCGAAGCGGCGGACCGGTTCGACCGCATGGCGATCGACCGGGCGCTGGCCAACCTCAACCGCGCCTTGCGCGATCTGGCTGGCGATATCATCGCGTCCGGGACCGGGTCGGTCGATGACCGTATCGTCGCGTGGAACGCCGCGCGCCAGACCGCGATCACCCGGCTGGCCGATACGCTCAAAGACCTGATCGACGGCGAACTGACCATTTCCCGGCTCTCTGTCGCCGCTGGTCTGCTGAGCGATCTGGCCAGCAGCTGACGCTGGCCTCATCCTTGTCCGGCGCCGCCGCCCACAGTGTCGCGGCGCCGTTTATGTCTTGCAATTGCCTGCTTCGGTGGGCACATAGCGCCCGACCCCTACTTTCAATTTCAGGATCGAACGGCATATGAATATCGACGCCATACCGGTGGGCAAGAACCCGCCCGAAGACCTCAACGTGATCATCGAGGTGCCGCTGGGGGGCGAGCCGATCAAATACGAGATTGACGAAGCATCCGGCGCGCTGTTTGTCGACCGCTTCCTCTATACGCCCATGCGCTATCCGGGAAATTACGGGTTTGTGCCGCACACCCTGTGCGGCGATGGCGATCCGCTCGACGTGATCGTGATGAATTCGCGCCCGCTGGTCCCCGGTGCCGTGGTGCGCTCACGTCCCGTGGGCGTGCTGTTTATGGAAGACGATGGCGGACAGGACGAAAAAATCCTTGCCGTGCCGGTCTCCAAGCTGACCTCGATGTATGACGGCATCCGTGACATCACCGATCTGCCGGAAATCCAGGTCGAGCGCGTCAAGCACTTTTTCATGCACTACAAGGACCTTGAGCCCAACAAATGGGCCAAGATCGACCGCATTGGCAATGTCGAAGATGCCCGCAAGGTGATCCTCGACGCCATCGCGATGGCCAACAAGGGCTGAGCACCACCGCCCGCTCTTTTCCCCTCTCCCCTGCCGGGAGAGGGGAAAGAAAGGGGCGGACCGTCCAGTCAACCTTTGTGTGAACCCCGCCACCCTTGACCTTGACCCGCCAGCGCGCGTAAATAGTGATAGACCGTACCCACCGGTACGGCTTGTTCCCTCACCGAGCCGGAAACGACCGATCCATGACCGCCAAGACCCTCTACGACAAGATTTGGGACGACCACGTGGTAGCCTATAATGAGGATGGCACCGCCATTCTCTATATCGACCGCCACCTCGTCCACGAAGTCACCAGCCCGCAGGCGTTCGAGGGTCTTCGTCTTGCCGGCCGCACGGTGCGCGCGCCGGAGCGGACGCTGGCCGTGGTCGACCACAACGTTCCGACCACCGACCGCACCCACGGCATCGACGATCCGGAATCCAAGATTCAGGTCGATACCCTGGCCCAGAACGCCGTCGATTTCGGTGTCGAATATTATAACGAACTCGATATCCGTCAGGGCATCGTCCACATCGTCGGCCCCGAGCAGGGCTTCACCCTGCCCGGCATGACCATTGTGTGCGGCGACAGCCACACCTCGACCCATGGCGCGTTCGGGGCCCTGGCGCATGGCATCGGCACCTCGGAGGTCGAGCACGTTCTGGCCACCCAGACGCTGATCCAGCAAAAGGCCAAGAACATGCGCGTCACCGTCAACGGCTCGCTGCCGGACGGGGTCACCGCCAAGGATATCATCCTTGCCATCATCGGCGAGATCGGCACCGCCGGCGGCAATGGGCACGTCATCGAATTTGCCGGACAGGCCATTCGCGAACTGTCGATGGAAGGCCGGATGACGATCTGCAACATGACCATCGAGGGTGGCGCGAGAGCGGGCCTGATCGCCCCCGACGAAAAGACCTTTGCCTATGTCAAGGACCGTCCGCGCGCGCCGAAAGGCGCGGCCTATGACATGGCGCTCGACTACTGGAAGACCCTTTATACCGACGAAGGCGCGGTGTTTGACAAGGAAGTGGTGCTCGACGCCGCCAATCTGCCGCCGATCGTCTCCTGGGGTTCGTCCCCCGAGGACGTGATCTCGGTGACCGGCACCGTGCCCGATCCCGACGCGATCGACGACGCCAACCGCCGCGCGTCGAAAAAGCGGGCGCTGGAGTATATGGGCCTCGTCCCCGGCACCAAAATCACCGATATCGCGCTCGACCGGGTGTTCCTGGGCTCGTGCACCAACGGTCGCATCGAGGACCTGCGCGCCGCCGCCGCCATCGTCAAGGGTAACAAGGTCCATGAGCGGATCAGCGCCATGGTCGTGCCAGGCTCCGGGCTGGTCAAGGCCCAGGCGGAAGCCGAAGGGCTCGACAAGATCTTTATCGATGCGGGCTTTGAATGGCGCGAGCCGGGCTGCTCGATGTGCCTGGCCATGAACGCCGACAAGCTGGCCCCGGGCGAGCGGTGCGCCTCGACCTCGAACCGCAACTTCGAAGGCCGCCAGGGCTTTAAGGGCCGCACCCATCTGGTCTCGCCCATCATGGCTGCCGCCGCCGCCATCCGTGGTCATTTCGTGGATATCCGCGAGTGGCCGCGAGGCCAATGACCGGCGATACCACCGGAAACGCGCAACTGTGGGGGCCGCTCGCGGCCCCTTCCCTCGACGATCTTGAAGCCCTCGCCATCGAGGCCCTGAACGCGCTGCCCGAACCGTTCCGCTCGCTGGCGCGCGAGGTCGAATGCCGGATCGCCGAATTCCCTGCCGACGATGTTGTCGCCGACATGGAACTGGAAAGCCCGTTCGAGCTGATGGGGCTGTTCGAAGGGATCGGGCTGACCGATGACGGGATCACCCCGTTCACCGGCCAGATGCCCAACCGGGTCTGGCTCTATCGCCGCCCCATCCTTGATTACTGGGCCGAGCACACCGACACGCTGGGCGCCATCATCACCCACGTCCTCGTCCATGAAATCGGGCACCATTTCGGGCTGTCCGACGACGACATGTACGCGATCGACGACGGGACACGTTAGCCGCCCTCGCCCGCCTCGCCCCGGCTCATGAAGCGATAATTGGGGTAGAGATCGCCCTCCAGATCGTCATCGACCACCAGCACCAGATCCTGCACCTTGAGCGCCGTGTACCAGGCGTCCCAATCGACCAGATCATAATGGGGCCCCGGACGGTCGGGCCCTTCATTGGTGTCCGCGTTGAGCATGTGCTGATCGAAGGTCAGCCCCAAAAGATGCTGATCCTTGCCGCCGACATCGGGCATGTCCGCCATGATCGGGTTGCCCCCGCGCGCTTCGGTCCATTGCCGGATATCGGCCAGATCGGTGAGCACTTGCGCCATTGCCGTTTCTCCTCGTTGCTGGGTTTTGAGGATCAACGGTACTGGAGCAGAACGGTTGCCACAAACCCGCTTGCGTAAGCCGCCATATGGGATTACCGAAGGAAACCGCCAAAAAGTGGTCGCAACCAGCTTCGGTTCACGATCACAGGGCGGCCCCCTTGGGTGGATGTATTGCAATGAGCGGCGCAGTCCTCATTTCCTGGATCATTGTCGCCTTGTGCCTGCTGCAGTCGGCAGTTTTCCTCGCTGTCGCCCGGTTCGACAGCCTCAACCGCGCAGCCTTGTGGTTTTCCGGAGCGTTCCTTGCGGCGGCGCTCAGCTTTGGTGGAGAAATCGTTCTCTCCACCGGCTGGTGGCCGGGCCCGGTGCGCATGACCATCGCTATGGCCATGGTCGTGATGCTGGTGCTGCTGGCCTATGGCCTTGGCCGTCACTACCACGTGCCGCTTCCCGCCGGGGGCGGTTTCGCCATCATCGCCGCATCGGCGCTGCTGTACTGGCTGATCCTCGACCTGCCGCGCTCCGATTTTCTGCGCCAGATGCTCTATCAGCTGCCCTATGCGCTGCTGAGCCTGTTCGGCCTGTCGGTGATCGCCCGCGCCCGGGAAAAGGCGTGGTTCGACCGGGTCTTGCTGGTGCTGTTTGGCCTGCTGGCCGTCCATTTCGTCTTGAAACCCTTTTTGGCGCAATGGGTTGGAGGCGTGGGCACCTCGCCCGGCAGTTTCGCCCAGACCTCCTATGCGGGCCTTTCGACAGCGCTGGGCGCGGTGCTGTTGCTGGTGCTGGCCGCCTGCGGACTGGTGCTGGTGCTGGGCGACACCGCCAAACGCCTGATCCGCCGGGCTGAACGTGATGCGGAATCCGGGCTGCTCAACCGGGCCGGGTTCACCGCCCACGCCCGGCGTATGGTGGTGGCCCTGGCCGAAACGGAAAGGCCGGACCTGCCCGAGCGGGTCGACATGGCGCTGACGCTGATTGCGGTGGACCATCCGGTGATCCCAGCGGCCCCCGCACTTGCCGCCACAGACATCGCCGCGCGCATCATCGCATTGGCCCCGGCCGGGTCCCTGGTGGGACGCGTTGCCGATTACGATTTTGCCATTCTCGCGCCGCAAGCCAATCTGTTCGCCGCCCGCGATGTCGCCGAGGCGCTGCGCACGGCGCTCGCCACCGATTTTGCTGATATCGGCCGCCCGGTGGCGTTGAGCATCGGCATCACCGAGCGCGAACCCGGCGATGTCTATGCAGACCTGCTGGCGAGGGGATTGTGGGCGCTGGACGAAGCCCAGCGGGCCGGAGGCGATTGCCTGCGGCTGGCGGCGCGCTCGGAATTCGCCCTGCCCAATGAGAGGCCATGACCGTTCCGAAACCGGCGCCTATTCCTCTGGCTCAGTGGTCAGCATCAGCGGAAAGCCGAAATGCTGCGAGAGGGCTATGGCCTCTTCCGCCTTGGTCTCGGCGATTTCCTGGGTATAGACGGCGATCACCGCCGCGCCTTTCTGATGCGCCGTCATCATCACGGACTGCGCCTGCGGCTCGGACAGCCGGAACACCGACTGGAGGACTTTGACCACGAACTCGCGCGGCGTGTAATCATCGTTGAGCAGGATGACCTTGTGCAGCTTGGGGCGTTCGGTCTTCACCCGCGTCTCGGTGCGCTGCTTTGTCGAGATATCGCTCAAGGCTTTACCTCCATCAGCTGGTTGGCAGCCCGATGCCCACTATAGGGCACCGGGGCTGCCGACGGCAAATCAACTCGCCGATGCCTCCGCTGCGGCGGCCCGTGCCGCGCGCTTGCGGTCATGGGGATCGAGATGGATCTTGCGCAGCCGGATAGACGAGGGCGTAACCTCCACATATTCCTCATCGGTGATATAGGAGAGCGCCTGTTCGAGGCTGAGCTTTTTGGGCGGCGTCAGCCGGATCGCCTCATCCTTTGAGGTGGTGCGGATGTTGGACAATTGCTTGCCCTTGAGCACGTTGACCTCAAGATCATTCTCGCGATTGTGCTCGCCGATGATCATGCCCTCATAGACGTCGACGCCCGGATCGATCAGCATCGCGCCGCGATCTTCCAGATGGAACAGCGCATAGGCCACGGCCTGACCATCGCTGTTGGAGATCAGAACCCCGGTGCGGCGCAACGGCAGCGGGCCCTTATAGGGCACATAATCGTGGAACACGCGGTTGAAAATCGCCGTGCCGCGCGTGTCCGAGAGCAGTTCGCCCTGATAGCCGATCAGGCCACGCGTGGGCACATACAGCCGCAGCCGGGTGCGGCCCTGCCCCGAAGGACGCATTTCGACAAGTTCCCCGCGCCGCTCGGTGAGCTTTTGCACGACGACAGAAGAGAATTCATCATCGACGTCGATGATCACTTCTTCGACCGGCTCGAAACGCTGCCCTTCTTCTTCGCGCAGCAGCACCCGTGGACGGCCCAGGCACAATTCGAACCCTTCGCGGCGCATGGTCTCGATCAACACACCGAGCTGCAATTCGCCGCGACCGGCCACGTCAAAGGAATCGCCGTCTTCGCCCGGCGTCACGCGGATGGCGACGTTGCCCTCGGCTTCGCGCATCAGCCGCTCGCGGATCACCCGCGACTGGACCTTGTCGCCCTCGCGTCCGGCCAGAGGACCATCGTTGATACGGAAGGTCACCGACAGGGTGGGGGGATCGATGGGCTTGGCTTCGAGCGCCTCGGTCACCGCCGGCACCGCGATGGTGTTGGCGACGGTTGCGTCCTCAAGCCCGGCAAGGGCGACGATATCGCCGGCCACGCCCTCGTCAACCGGCTCACGCTCCAGGCCACGGAAGCCCAGAACCTTGGTGATCCGGCCTTTCTCAACCACCTTGCCGTCACGCGAAAGCGCATGCACCGCATCGCCGGGACGCACAGTACCCGAATGAATGCGGCCGGTCAGAATACGGCCCAGGAACGGATTGCGCTCGATGGTGGTGACCAGCATCCGGAACGGGCCTTCGGCCACCTCAGGTGCGTGGAAATGTTCCACGATCTTTTGCAGCAGCGGGTCGATCGAATCCCGGGGGCCGGTCGGATCGGCAGCCATCCAGCCCTGCTTGGCCGAGCCATAGAGCACGGGGAAGTCGAGCTGCTCGGGGGTCGCATCGAGGGAAACGAACAGGTCGAAAATCTCGTCGAGCACTTCATTGTGGCGCTCATCGGGCTTGTCGATCTTGTTGATCGCAACAATGGGGCGCAAGCCGATTTCGAGCGCCTTGGACAGCACGAACTTGGTTTGCGGCATCGGGCCTTCGGCGGCATCGACAAGGATCACCGCGCCATCGACCATCGACAGGATGCGCTCGACCTCACCGCCGAAATCGGCGTGACCCGGTGTATCGACGATGTTGATGCGATAGTCGTTCCAGGAAATCGAGGTCACCTTGGCCAGGATGGTGATGCCCCGTTCCTTTTCCAGATCCCCCGAATCCATGACCCGGTCATCGAGCCGCTGGTTTTCCCGGAACGTGCCCGACTGCTTGAGGAGGGTATCGACCATTGTGGTTTTGCCATGGTCGACGTGTGCAATGATCGCAATATTGCGCAAGCTCATAGGGGGAACAGCCATTTCGGGAGTTTCGTTGGCCCTCCCTTTACAGCACCAAAGGCCTGTAAACAAGCGCCCCTGCATCGGGGCGGCCATGTACCGCCCCCCGAGCGCGTGTCGGGAGGCGGCGTTTCGCATCAAATCGGTGTGAGCCTAGCTCCGGGCCAACCGGATCTTGCGGGCGCCATAGGTCTTGAGGCGCAAACCGTTGAGCTTGATGAAGCCTTCGGCGTCGTGGTGATCGTAAGAGCCGGTGCCTTCCTCGAAGGTCACCAGATCTTCCGAATAGAGCGAATAGGGCGAGGTGCGCGCCACCACATTGGCCGAGCCCTTATAGAGCTTGAGCGTCACTTCCCCGGCCACATATTCCTGGCTCTTGTCGATCAGCGCCTGCAGCATTTCGCGCTCGGGCGAGAACCAGAAGCCGTTATAGATCAGTTCCGCATAGCGCGGCATGATCTCGTCCTTGAGGTGCGCCGCGCCCCGATCGAGGGTGATCGACTCGATGCCGCGATGGGCGGCGAGCAGGATGGTGCCGCCCGGCGTCTCGTAAATGCCCCGGCTCTTCATGCCGACAAAGCGGTTTTCGACAAGATCGAGCCGGCCCACGCCATGCTTGCCGCCCAGCTCGTTGAGCCGGGTCAGAAGCGCCGCAGGCGAGAGCTTTTCGCCATTGACCGAGACCGGGTCGCCCTTTTCGAAGCCGATGGTGATGGTTTCGGGCTCATTGGGCGCATCCACCGGATCGACGGTGCGCTGATAGACATAGTCCGGGGCTTCCACCGCCGGGTCTTCGAGCACCTTCCCCTCCGACGAGGTGTGCAACAGGTTGGCGTCGACCGAGAACGGGGCCTCGCCGCGCTTGTCCTTGGGCACCGGGATCTGGTTTTTTTCGGCAAATTCGATCAGCGTGGTGCGGCTCTGCAAATCCCATTCGCGCCAGGGGGCGATGACCTTGATGCCGGGATTGAGCGCATAGGCCGACAACTCGAACCGCACCTGATCATTGCCCTTGCCGGTCGCCCCATGGGCGATGGCGTCGGCCCCGGTTTCCTCGGCGATCTCGACCAGCCGCTTAGAAATCAGCGGCCGGGCAATCGAGGTGCCCAGCAGGTACACCCCTTCATAGACCGCATTGGCGCGGAACATGGGAAAGACGTAGTCAGCAACGAACTCTTCGCGCAAATCCTCGATGCGGATGTCCTTGACGCCCATCATCTCGGCCTTCTGGCGGGCCGGTTCGAGCTCTTCGCCCTGCCCCAGATCGGCGGTGAAGGTCACCACTTCGCAATTATAGGCCTGCTTGAGCCATTTGAGGATGATGGAGGTATCGAGCCCGCCCGAATAGGCGAGGACCACTTTCTTGATGTCGTTGCTCATGACCGGCTTTGGGACCTGAAGTTGTGGGCTAAAAACTGGTCGCGACAGTAAGCAGATCGGTCCACTTTAGGCAACAGCCCATCATTTCGCGCTTGCCCGGCGCGGGCGGGAATGCCTAACTGATCGCCAGCCCGCAGTGATGAGCCCCCGCCATGATCGACATGATACCGAGCCTGACCGTGATCGCGACCTATGCCGTGGCGGCCATCGTTCTGGCCATCACCCCGGGGCCGGATATGGCCCTGTTTGTCTCGCGCACCATCAATTTCGGCACCACCCACGGTTTCATGACCGTCGTTGGTGCCCTGACCGGGGTGGCGGTTCATACCATGCTGGCGGCTTTTGGCATTTCGCTGCTGATCATTGCCGCACCCACCGCTTTTTTTGTGCTCAAGATCGTGGGGGCGGTTTACCTGCTCTGGATGGCGGTTACAGCGATCCGCTCCGGCACCGGGCTGGCCGTCACCCAGGCCGGTGGCCGCACGCCCACGCTGCGGGGCAGCTTTCTGGCCGGGCTGGGCATCAACCTCACCAACCCCAAGGTGGCGCTGTTTTTTGTGACCTTCCTGCCCCAGTTCGTCTCCGCCGACGATCCGGCGGCCAGCGCCAAGCTGGTGTTCCTGGGCCTCGAATTCCTCGTGCTCTCGCTGCCTGTCGTCATTGCCATCGTGCTGGGTGCACACTGGCTGACCGATACACTGCTGCGCTCGGAGCGGGCCCAGAAAATCCTCAACTGGAGCTTTGCCGCCGTATTTGCCGGTTTTGCAGTGACGATTCTCTTCGCCGAAACGCGGCGATAAAAATTCCCCGTGCATCTTGTCGCACGGCGATTTTGCCCCATATCGCACGCACAACTTAAAACCACGGGACCGCGACACATGACGTTTGGCGACTTTATCCGGGTGCTGTTTTCGATCCTGATTCCGCCGCTTGGGGTATTCTTTCGGGTCGGGTTCGGCCTGCAGTTCTGGCTCAATATCCTTCTGACCCTGTTCGGCTATGTGCCGGGCCTGATCCACGCCATCTGGATCATCGCCGCCTACCGGACGCGCGAAAACGCCGCGCTGTAACGCGCGCTACGGGATTTAAGGCTGGGGACGAGTTGCCCCCGGCCAATCACAGCATGAAGGCTTCGCGATCTTTCTTGCGCAGCCGCTCGCTTTCCGATTTCAGCTGGCCACAGGCGGCAAAGATGTCGCGCCCGCGCGGGGTGCGGACCGGGCTGGCATAGCCGGCGCGGTTGACGATGTCGGCAAACGCTTCGATCCGGTCCCAGTCCGAGCAGACATAATTGCTGCCGGGCCAGGGATTGAATGGGATCAAATTGATCTTGGCGGGGATTTTGGCGAGCAGCCGCACCAGTTCGCGCGCATCGGCATCCGAATCATTGATATCCTTGAGCATCACATATTCGAACGTGATGCGGCGGGCGTTGGAGACGCCCGGATAGGTGCGGCACACGTCGAGCAATTGCTCGATAGGCCACTTCTTGTTGATCGGCACCAGCACGTCGCGCAGATCATCGCGCACCGCATGCAGCGAAATGGCCAGCATGACGCCGATCTCGCGCCCGGTCGGCTCGATCTGGGGCACCACCCCCGAGGTCGAGAGCGTGATCCGGCGTTTGGACAGCGACAGGCCCTCGCCATCCGAAGCGATCAGCAGCGCCTTTTTCACGTTATCGTAATTGTAGAGCGGTTCGCCCATGCCCATCATGACGATGTTGGTGATGGCCCGCGTGTCCCCCGAGGGCACGAGGCCATCGGTGGGGCGCACCCCGCCGGGAAAATCCCCCAGCCGTTCGCGCGCCATCATCACCTGCGCCAGAACTTCGCCCGCCGTGAGATTGCGCACCAGTTTCTGGGTGCCGGTATGGCAGAACGAACAGGTCAGCGTGCAGCCCACCTGCGAGGATACGCACAGCGTCCCCCGGTCCGATTCCGGGATATAGACGGTCTCGACCTCAACCGGCGGCATGTTGGGATGGACGGGGTCGCGAAAGCGGAACAGCCATTTGCGCGTGCCATCGACCGACACCTGCTCGGAGACGATTTCTGGACGGTTGATAGTGAACGCCTGCTCCAGATCGGCGCGCAAGCCCTTGGCGATATTGGTCATCGCCGAGAAATCGCGCACCCCGTTGACATAGATCCAGTTCCACAACTGGCTGGCCCGCATCCGGGCGTCGCGCTCAGACAGGCCCAGCTGACCCAGATGCCCGGCCAGCTCGCGCTTGTCGAGCCCAACCAGATCGAGCGGGCCCGACGGTGTGGGCCGCGGCGCGGTGGCGTGATCGATGTTCAGCGCAAGGCTCATGGCCAGGACGTCCATTATTGTGGGTATAGCGGGAAATATAAGCAGGCGGCACCAAGAATGCGAGCCGTTCTTGCGCGCCAGCTACTAGCACAAGCCCAATGCCGACGCAAAAGCGCAATCCGTCGCGCCCCTTATCCCGCTAGCAGGCGGCGTCGATGGCCCGGGTTGCTGCCGTTGCGCCCGAGAGCGAAAAACTCTGCCGCACGGTCTGGCCCGAAAGGGCGGTGCCCGAGACGCTCATCGTCGAGCCCGCCCGGATCGCGGCGACGGCAGATGCCGTCTGGCTGGGATCAGCGAGCCAAGCGCTGTCACCCTCGGTGAAAAGATCAAAACTCTGGCTGCCGACCGACAGCGTTGCGACGCTCTCGGGCGCAAATTCATACCCGGCGACCAGATTGATTTCGGAGCGGATGTTCTGGGCCGGGCGGTGAGTAATGTAGAAATAGCCTTGAGTGAACCCGGCGGGAACCGGCTCGGTGGCGCTGGGCCGGGATAAAACAAAACAAATCTGTCCCGCGCTTTCGCTAGTCGCATAAGCAGACCACGCGTTGTGCTCACCCAGCACCCGCACCGATTGCGCAAAAGCCGGCGTGGCCGCGACCGTCAAAGCGAGGGCAAACAAGGCCGGGGACAATATTTTGCGCGTTATCATGATCCGTTCCTGAATTTTCGGTCAGAACGGCAAAAGGCCGGGTAGCCCCGACCTTTGCCTGTCCGCCATCCGGGAGACATGCCTTATTGCGGGCATTCCTGATTGGCTTTGTTGAGCGCGGCGGTGACGCCCCGCAGCGAATAGGTATCAACGGTGTTGGTGCCGCGCTGGGACGTTGCCCGGACCACCATCGCCGACCCGGCCCGCATGGCGCCGACAAAGCCGGGCTCATCCTCGATAGAGGCCAGCCAGGCCGATTCACCCTGGGTGACCATCGGATAGGAGCGCCCATCAACCGAAACACTGGCCTTGGGATCGGTTTCATGGATGGGGTAGCCCACGATCGTCGCCACCTCATTACGGTTGGTGGGCCTTATGGTGACGATGAAATGGATCGCGCCGCGGTTGACGTTGGTCGGCTCCATCGTCTGGGGCGTGGAGGACACGTAGCAGATCTTGCCGCCCCCGTCGGTATCGGTCCAGGCTGTCCAGAAATCGAACGTTCCCAGATTTGTGGCAGCGAAAGCCGCCGGGCTGGCACAAAGCACGACCGCACCACTGACCAGACTGGCAAGCGTACGACGGATATGGCTGCGAAACGGTGACGTCATCGCCAAACCCTTCCCCTTATTCTTAAACTGCACTCGAGTGCCGCCGACTCTGCACCCTTATGGTTACCAAGGAGCAAATACGCACGGCGATTTTTCCTGACAGGCGTCAAAATAGGGACGAATTGGGCCGGAATTGGGCCATCTGCCCTATCGGCCTGTCCACGGTGTTTTGCCCCATGCGGGCTGAACGCGCGCTGAACGGCAGGGCCAGCTCAGGGTTGGAAAACATAGTCCTCTTCCACCACATAGGGCCCGCCCCCGACCGATTCGCGGCTGGAAAACAGGACAAACCGATCGACGGTGAAGCTCAGGGGCATGAATTGGCCGGCATGGGCAATGTGTCGCGCCAGATCGGCGGCGTTCGTTTCGCGCAACCGGGCCAGCGTGACATGGGGCACGAATTTACGGCCCTCCGGTTCGAGGCCCAGCCGTTGCAGCAACCGCTCCTGGCTCGCTTGCAGCCGATCGAGCGGCTCGGACGGATCGAGCCCCGCATAGAGCGCCCGGGGTTTGTTGCCGCCAAAAACCCCCAGATGGGACAGCGTGAGCGGGAACGGCTCGATGCCGGTGAGCATATCGAGCCCCTCGGCCACTTCGTCGGCCACGCGGCCATCGATATCGCCCATATAGCGCAGGGTGATGTGATAATTTTCCGGGTCGATCCAGCGCGCTCCGGCGAGCCCGCCGCGCTTGAGAGACAGCGCAAACCCTATATCGGCGGGCAGGGAAAGACCGGTAAACAGCCTGGGCATGATCGAAACCTTTATCTCATCTGCCATCCGGTCAATCCGGATCAGCAGGAGCAAAGCCTATCAAAATTGCGTCAGAAAGCGACAATCGGCGGCCCGAAGTGCCCCGGTTTCGCTTGTAATTGCAAAGTCTCGTCTCCATATTGTGCCTTAACTGGCTGATGTCGTGGCACATTGATGCCTCACTGTCTGGCCGGAACTTTACATTTGCAACGAGGATGGAACACGAAATGGCACAATACGACCGTCAGACCGTCGCAGGTCGCGTAGGCACGGCCGCCGCCATCGATGAAGGTCTGCGCAGCCATATGCTGCGTGTTTATAATTACATGGGCATCGGCTTGGTGGTTACCGGGCTGGTGGCGTTCTTTGCCGCGCAGATGGCCGTGACCGGACAGGCAACCGGGGCAGCCGCCCAGCTGGCCGATGGCACCTATCTGACCCAGTGGGGTGTGCTGCTTTACACCAGCCCGCTGATGTGGGTGGTGGCGCTGTCGCCTCTGGCCTTCGTGCTGGTCTTGTCCTTCGGGATCAACAAGCTGTCCTTTTCAGCCGCGCAGATGACCTTCTGGGGCTTTGCCGCCGTGATGGGGCTATCCCTGTCGTCGATTTTCCTCGTCTATACCGGGGCATCGATCGCCAAGGTGTTCTTCATCACCGCCGCCATGTTCGGCTCGATGAGCCTTTATGGCTACACGACAAAGCGTGACCTGACCGGCATGGGATCGTTCCTGATGATGGGCCTGATCGGCCTGATCATCGCCATGGTGGTCAATATCTTCCTGGCCTCTTCGGCCCTCGACTTCGCCATCTCGGCGGTCGGCGTGCTGATCTTTGTCGGGCTGACCGCCTATGACACCCAGAAGATCAAGGAAGCCTATGCCGAGCATATCGGTGAAGAAGGCTTGGGCAAGATGGCCATCATGGGCGCTCTCTCGCTCTATCTGGACTTCATCAACCTGTTCATGATGCTGCTGCGCCTGTTCGGCAACCGCGAATAGCATTCAGCACATCAGACACACAAAAGGGCCGCAGGAACACCACCTGCGGCCCTTTTTGTTTGGCTGATGCCTGTCAATCAACCGTCCTCGGCAAGGACCGGATTGCGCAGCAGGCCGATCCTGTCGATCTCCACCTCGACGATATCGCCCGGCTTCATGTAGAGCCGCGGGCTGCGCTTGACACCCACCCCGCCCGGCGTGCCGGTGACGATGACATCGCCGGGCACGAGCGGCGTGAACGTCGAAATATAGGCGATCAGGTCGGCGATAGGGGTAATCATCTGGCCCAGCCGCGCCTCTTGCACCACGGTGCCGTTAAAGCGCGTTCTCAGAACCAGATCGTCGAGCGGCCCGGCTTCATCCGGGGTGACAAGGGCAGGGCCGAACCCGCCGGTCGCTGAAAAATTCTTACCCGGGGTGAACTGGCTGGTGTGCATCTGCCAGTCGCGCACCGACCCGTCATTGAACGGGGCGTAGCCCGCGACATGGGACAGAGCGTCGTCGGCCGCGATATGGCGCCCCGGGCTGCCCACGATCACCGCAAGCTCGCCCTCATAATCGAATTTTTCCGAAGCGGCGGGCTTCACCAGGGGCGCGTCATGACCGGTGAGGGTCGAGGCAAACCGGGTGAACAAAGTGGGGCGCTCGGTGGGCGCAAAGCCGGTTTCCTCGACATGGTCGTGATAATTGAGCCCCACGCAAATGATCCTTTCGGGATCGGGGATCACCGGCAGCAGGGTCACGGCGTCCAACGCGAAATCGGGCGCGACGCGGTCAACGAGCGCGTGGGCGGTATCGAGCGCATTCGCCGTCAATAGCGCCTTGAGCGAGCCAAACCCCGTGCGCCGTCCCAGATCGACAATGCCATCCGCCGTCAGCGCCCCGAACGATTGCCCCGCCGCTGTCCGGAAGGAAACCAGCTTCATGCCTTACCCCATTTTTTGATTGGTTGTGCCCCGACGCCTAGCGCCCCTGTTTTAATTCCATCAAAATAGGGGCTCTAAGTCTTTGATATAACGCGTTTCCGAACTCCAAAAGTGGTGTCCACTTTTGCAGGAAACGCTCTAGCGCACCAGGTAGAGCTGCGAATCGAAAACCCGCAGGACGGCGGCCAGATCATGTCCACGCCGGAGCACCCGGCCATCGGTCCCCAATACCCGGTATTGCCCTTGCCGGCGGGCCAGTTGCGGATCTTTTTCGACGATGAACAGCGGGCGTTCCGAGGTGTGCCGATAGATCGAGAACATCGCCAGATCGCGTCCGAAATCGAGGGCATAGTCGCGCCACTCGCCCGCCGCGACCTTGCGGCCATAGACGTTGAGGATCAGCGAAAGCTCCTTGCGATCGAAACTGACGACGGGAGCGGGACGGCTTTGGGACGGCGCAGCCGACAGGCTGCTCATGCCGGTCTTGCGGTTGTCGTAGCGCTTATCCAAACCCGGCCTGCCCTTTGCTGACGTGATCGGCTGGGTGATGATCGCCCCGTTCGGATCGGCTGGCAAGAGATTTGGCGCGGGCGGCTTGGGCTTAAACTTTCCCCCAATTGACCGGATTTACGACACAATCCGTCCCTTCTCATGCCCCATTGGGCGAATAGCGTACGTCTATTGCCTCCAGTAGCCGGCCTGTCGGATCCACCGAGCCCCCAAACCTTGGATCCGGCAGGTCGGCGCCCTTTCCCCAAAAATTCCCGCTTTCCAACCGCTTTATCGTCGGCTAACGCGAAAAGGCGGACGCCCCGAGGATGCGGCCCGGCCATTGGCCGTTCCTTTCCTGCACGATCACCGCCGCGCCGTCGGCATTGGTGCCCAGAACCTCATCGAGCGGAATGGCAATGTCGGCGCCACGCGCCGGATCCCACATGCCGATAGCCTGCCGTCCGGTGACGATATGGGTATAGGTGAGGCTCTGGCCGGAGTTTTCACCCCGCTCGATCACCACATCCGCCGCGTCGCGATAGGTGACCAGCCAGACAATGGCTGGCGGCAGATCGGCATCGGCCGGTGCGTTCAGGACCACCGCATCCAAACCATCGGCGCGCAGGCTCACCGGCAAAGGCATGCTGGCAGCGCCAACGGCGCGCTCGGCCTCTGCTCTGTCGGAGCCCACCACGGCGATTTGGCCATTCACCACCAGTTGCGGGGTATAGATGCGTGCCTTGCCCCAGCTTTGGGCATAGGCCTTTTGCAGCTCGGTATTTTCGGCGAGCGCGAAGGTGTCGCTCCAGCCGATATAATCCCAGTAATCAATGTGATAGCCTAGCGCGACCACATCCTCGCGTGCGGCAAATTCGGCCAGCAGCCGGTCGGCATCCGGGCAGCGCGAACAGCCCTGACTGGTGAACAGCTCCAGGACAGTCTCGGCCTGGGAGCGAATCTCGATGGCGCCGACGGGAGCGGCGGGGGCCATTGATGCCAGGAGAACGGCGCAAAAGGGGACGGAACGGGCGAACATGGTCCAAATGTGTAGGCGCTGGCGCCCCGGCCCGCCAGTCAATTGATGGTGAAATCCACCGCTGCGCTGGCCCGGCCCATGTCTTCGATCTCCGCCAGCGCGTTTTCAAGCGCCGACCAATCGTCGTGCTCGGCAATCGCGGCCCAGATCGCCTCGACCTCCTCGATCAGCATGGTCCTTGGGCGATCGCCTTGGAAATAGGCGTGATCGAGATTGGCCTCGGGGGCGGCATCATACGCTTCAAGCACGCGCCTGAAGGCCTCAAAGCTCTCGCCGGTATAGAGGGATGCCTGCGGCCCGGCCAGGGCCCGCTCTAGCGAGACGAGGCCGCCGCGCCAGTCAAAAAACATCTGCTCATAGGCGGGCCGCTGAGCCGCCATGAACGCAAATACCGCTCCGCTCAGCCCCATATCCGCCGTTTCCCCTTGTGGCACCAGTCCAAGCCGACGGACAACAACCGCGCCAAGCTGGGCCTGAAAGGCTGGCCAGAAGCGATTAAGCTCGGGTTCGAGCCTGTCGACGCTGGACAGCGGCAGGAGGCATTCCGCCAGCCGCGTCAGGTTCCAGGCCATGGCGTCGGGCTGCCGTCCGAAGGCATAGAGCCCGGTGGTGTCGAAATAGGCGGCGGTGAACCGCGGATCGTAGCGGGGCAGGAACCGCCACGGGCCGTAATCGAAACTCTCTCCGGTGATGTTGGTGTTATCGGTATTAAGAACACCATGCACGAACCCGGCCCCGGTCCATTGCGCCGTGACCCGCGCCACCGCCTCGGCCATCGCTCCGAGCAGCGCCGGAACCCGATCATCGGTCGGCAGATCGGTCAGCGCCGGGTAATAATGGGTGATCACATGCTCGACCAGACGGGCCAGACCGGCATGATCGCCCAGATGGGCGAGGCGCTGGAAGGTTCCGATGCGGATATGGGAATGGGAAAGCCGCACCAGAACCGAGGAGCGGGCCGGAGATGGCTCATCGGATCGATAGAGATCCTCGCCGGTTTCAATCAGCGAGAAGCTTTTCGAAGTTTCGACCCCCAAAGCTTCGAGCATCGCCGTGGCGAGAATTTCACGCACCCCGCCCTTGAGCGTCAGCCGCCCATCGCCGCCGCGCGACCAGGGCGTGGTTCCCGACCCCTTGGTGCCGAAATCGAGCAACCGACCATCAACGCGATCATACCCTTGCGCAAACAGGAACCCGCGTCCGTCGCCTAGATCAGGATTGTAGCTCTGGAACTGATGGCCGTGATAGCGCAGCGCCAGCGGGGCCGGCAGACTGCCCGGCAAGGGCAAAAACCGCCCGAAATGGGCAATCCATTCCGCATCACCGAGCGTGGCGAGCCCCATGCGCTCCGCCCAGCGCTGATTGCGATAGCGCAGGATGGTCTTGGGAAAGCCGGCCGGGCTGACGGCATCGAAAAACGCCTCACCCAGATCTGCATGAACCGTTGCGCCTTTGAAACGGGAGGTCACCAGCCAGTTTCCTTCTGTGCCAACAGGCTTGCGCCCAAAAAACAAGGCCCGACAAACTGCCGGGCCTTGATCAAAACAATTCTTGAGAGCGACTTATTCGCCCTTGTTCTCGTCGGCAGGGGCCTCAGCGGTTTCAGCGGCTGCGGCCTCGGCTGCTGCGGCTTCCTCGGCGGCCTGCTTTTCAGCGGCCTCGCGGGCTGCGTTCTCAGCGGCCAATGCCTCTGCTGCTGCCACCTTTTCCGCTTCGCGGGCGGCGCGAGCATCGGCTGCGGCCTGACGCTCATCGGCCTCGATCCGCTTGGTGCGGGCGCTGGTCGATTCAAAAATACGGGCCGACTTGCCGCGACGGTCACGCAGATAGTACAGCTTGGCGCGCCGGACCTTACCGCGCTTGAGAACTTCAATGCGATCGATCATCGGCGAGTGGACCGGGAACACACGTTCCACGCCTTCACCGTAGGAAATCTTGCGGACGGTGAAGCTTTCCATCACGCCGCCACCGCTGCGAGCGATGACCACGCCCTCATAGGCCTGCAGGCGTTCTTTTTCGCCTTCGCGGATCTTCACCCACACCTTGACGGTATCGCCATGGGAAAACTCGGGGAGGGCGCGCTGGGCGACCAAAACTTCGAGCTGCTCTTTTTCGAGCTGCTGAATGATGTTCATCTATCTATCCGTTCTATCTTTTCGCTGGAGCCCTTTGAGGGCCCGGTCTTGTTTGGACGGCACGGGACAACTCCCGCTAAAGTCGAGCGCGCTATACACGCACAGCGCCCAAGAGTCCAGAAATTTTCGAGGTCAGGGCTTTTCCAGCAGGTCCGGCCGGCGCTCCTGCGTGAGGGCCTTGGACTGCTCGCGACGCCAGCGGTCGATCCGCCCATGATCCCCCGATGTCAGCACCTCGGGAATCTCCCGGCCCTCAAAGCTCTGCGGCCTGGTATAGTGAGGATATTCGAGCAGGCCGTGCTCGAAACTTTCATCCGCATGGCTTTCAGCGGCCCCCAGAACGCCGGGCAACAGCCGGACCACCGCTTCGAGCAGCACCATCGCGGCAACCTCTCCACCGGCCAGCACATAATCGCCAATGGAGATTTCTTCGAGGCCGCGCGCTTCGATCACCCGCTGATCGATGCCCTCGAACCGCCCGCAAACGATCACCGCCCCCGGCCCTTTTGCCAAGGCGCGCACCCGCTCCTGGGTCAACGGCGTGCCCCGCGGGCTCATCACCAGCTTTGGCCGCGGATCGGTGGCTGGGGCGACATCATCAAGCGCCGCGGCAAGGATATCGGCGCGCAGCACCATGCCCGCCCCCCCGCCCGAGGGCGTATCGTCCACGGTGCGATGGCGATCCTTGGCGTAATCGCGCAGGAAATGGGTATCGAGCGACCAGGCGCCGTTGTCCATGCCGCGCCCGATCACCGAAGCCCCCAACGGCCCCGGAAACAATTCGGGAAACAGCGTGATGATCGAAGCGCGAAAGCTCATTGCGGGTCCACATCATCCGGGTCGCGCGGCGTATCGTCGAGCCACCCCTCGGGCGGAACGGCCACCACATAGCCTTGGGCAATCTGTATCTCGGGCACCACCGCCCGCGTGAACGGCAGATAGACCGATTTACGCCCGCCAGCCAGGCGGACGTCCAAAAGATCGTCGGAGCCGAAATTTTCGACGGCGGAGATCGTCCCCAGCACCGCCCCATCGTCGAGACGCACCTCAAGCCCGATCAGGTCCGCGTGATAGAACTCATCGTCCTCGGGTGCATCGAGCCGATCGCGGGCCACATAGAGCGAGACGCCGTTGAGCGCTTCGGCGGCGTTGCGATCGGTGACCCCTTTGAGGGTCGCGATCAAAACGGTCTTGGCCAATCGGGCCCTGGTGATGGAAACCACGAGGCCCGGCCGGTCGGTCTCCAGCGGATCGAAGCTGGCAAGCGCCAGCGGATCCTGGGTGAAGGGGGTGATCCGCACTTCACCCCTGATCCCATGGGCCGCACCGATCCGGCCCATGAGAATAGGTTTGTCAGGCGTAAAGCCTTCGCTCACCGGTCTTACTCGGCGGACGCTTCTTCAGCAGGCGCTTCAGCCGGAGCGGCAGCAGCTTCGGCAGCGGCCTCTTCAGCGGCCTTCTTTTCCTCAAGGCGTTCGATGGCCTTGGCGCCGGGCTTGCCCTTGTTGGGGTTGTTGCGGGCTTCTCGCTTCAGCAGGCCAGCGGCATCGAGGAAGCGCTCGACGCGGTCGGTCGGCTGGGCACCGGTGCTGAGCCAATGGGTAGCGCGCTCGGTGTTGAGCACGATGCGCTTTTCATCGTCCTTGGCCAGCATGGGGTTGTACGAGCCGATACGCTCGATGACGCGACCGTCGCGCGGCGAACGCGCCTCGGCAACGACCACGTGGTAATAAGGGCGCTTCTTGGAGCCGGCGCGGGCCAGGCGAATCTTGATAGCCATGGGTGTTCTCTGAACTTTCTCTGGTTTTAAAAACTGCGGTTATTTCTTTTTTCCCGGCAGGCCGGGCAATCCCGGAAGACCGGGGAATTTCGACCCGCCCAGACCGGGAAGACCGGACAGCCCCGAGCCCCCCTGCTTGACGAGTTTGGAAAAATCATCGGGAAGGCCCGCGGGATCGGCGCCCATCTGCTTGGCCATCTGCTCGATCTGGGCGGGATCCATATCGGGCATACCGCCCCGGCCCAGCATCGACTTGCCCATGCCCCCGAACATGTTGGCCAGCCCGCCACCGCCGCCGCGCGAGACCTTTTTCATCATGTCGGCCATCTGGCGGTGCATCTTGATGAGCTTGTTGATCTCGGAGACTTCGACCCCGGCCCCGGCGGCAATGCGCTTGCGCCGCGAGGCGTTCAGCAGATCGGGCTTTTCCCGCTCTTTAAGGGTCATCGACTGAATGATGGCCACCTGACGGTCGAACATCTTATCGTTGAGCTTGTCGGCAGGAAGGTTCTTGGCCATCCCTCCCATGCCCGGCATCAGCTTCATGAGCGACGCCATGCCGCCCATCTTTTTCATTTGCTGGAGCTGCCCCATCAGATCGTTGAGGTCGAACTGGCCCTTCTTGAGCTTCTTGGCCATCTTCTGGGCGTCTTCGGCGGTGACCGTCTCGGCCGCCTTTTCGACCAGCGAGACGATGTCACCCATGCCCAGAATGCGGTCGGCGATGCGCGCGGGGTGGAAATCTTCCAGCGCATCCATCTTTTCACCGACACCGATCAGCTTGATCGGCTTGCCGGTAGCGGCCCGCATCGACAGCGCTGCACCACCCCGCCCGTCGCCATCGACGCGGGTGAGCACGATGCCGGTAATATCAACGCGGCTGTCGAAACTGCGGGCCAGATTGACCGCGTCCTGACCGGTGAGGCTGTCGGCAACCAGCAGAATTTCGTGTGGATCGGCGACGCGTTTGATCTCGGCGGTTTCCGCCATCAGCTCTTCGTCGATATGGGTGCGCCCGGCGGTATCGAGCATCACCACATCGTAGCCGCCGGTCCGCGCCGTCGCGATGGCGCGTTTGGCGATCTCTACGGCGGACTGACCGGGAACGATATCAAGCGTATCGACGCCGATCTGGCTTCCCAGCGTCTTGAGCTGTTCCATCGCCGCCGGACGGCGGGTGTCGAGCGAGGCGAGCAGAACCTTCTTGTTCTGGCGCTCCTTGAGCCGTTTGGCGATCTTGCCGGTGGTGGTGGTCTTACCCGAACCCTGGAGCCCGACCATGAGGATCGGCACCGGCGCGGGCGCATTGAGCGAAAGTGGGGCCGCCTCCTCGCCCAGAACGGCTATCAGTTCGTCATGGACGATCTTGACGACCTGCTGGCCGGGTTTGACCGAGCGGGTGACCTCGGCGCCCACGGCGCGCGCACCAACCTGTTCGGTAAAGGCCCGCACAACTTCGAGCGAGACGTCGGCCTCGATCAGCGCGCGGCGCACTTCGCGCAGCGCGGCCTGAACATCGGCTTCGCTGAGGGCACCCCTTCCGGTGATACCGGAAAAAATCTTGCCCAGACGGTCTGACAGGCTTTCAAACATGCAATCGGCTCACTGGTCTTAAGTCAGCAGGAAGAATTCGAATATGGGTAAAAACCGGTCAAATGCAAAACACACCCGCGGGCGCAACGCGCTGGCGGGTGTTGACCGGCCCCCTCGCAAGAGGGCCCAGTGACTCGAAATCCATCATGTCCTGACAGAAGGTCGTGGCGGCTTATACGGTTCAGCCCGGCGAGAGTCAATTGCCGCATGAGCTCGGCAAAGGTGGAAATCTTATGGATTTTACGCCATATAGGCCGGGATCACACCGCAACCGAGCCCGAGCCCTTTTTTCGATGACCGCGCCGCTGCCCTATCTCAAGATGAACGGCCTTGGAAACGACTTCGTCGTCCTTGACGCGCGCCAGGAAAAAATTGCGCTGACTGCTCGACACATCCGGGCCATCGCCAACCGCGAGACGGGCATCGGCTGCGATCAGCTTATCATCATGGAACACGACAGTATCGACGGCATCGATGTGTTCATGCGCATCTATAATGCGCAAGGCGACGAAGTGGACGCCTGCGGCAATGCCACGCGCTGTGTCGCCGGGCTGATCGCTGAGGAAAATGGCGTTGCGACCGTCGCCGTGCGTACCAATGCCGGCCTCATCACGGCGCGCGTCAATGGTGCCATGGTGACCGCCGATATGGGCCGGCCCAAATTCGGCTGGCAGGACATTCCGCTGGCCGAACCATTTGCCGATACCACCGGCATCGAATTGCAGGTCGGACCCATCGATCACCCTGTGCTGCACACCCCGTCCGTTGTCAGCATGGGCAACCCCCATGCCATCTTCTGGGTTGCTGACCCAGATGCCCACGATCTGGGCCGCCTCGGGCCATTGCTGGAAAACCATCCGATCTTTCCCGAACGCGCCAATATCACCCTGGCGCAAGTGCTCTCCCCAGAACGCATCCGAGCCAGAGTGTGGGAGCGCGGGGCGGGGCTGACGCAGGCTTGCGGCACCGCCGCCTGCGCCACCGCCGTTGCTGCTGCGCGCAAGGGCCTGACCGGCCGTACGCTCACCATTGAATTGCCCGGCGGTACTCTCTCCATCGATTGGCGGCAAAGCGACGATCACGTGCTGATGACCGGCCCCTGGGCGCTGGATGGCGAGGGCGTCATTCCTCCCGCTCTTTTGGCGGAGGATGCGGCATGAGCATCGAAACCATCACCTTTGGCTGCCGCCTCAACGCCTATGAATCGGAAGTGATCAAGGCCGAGGCACAAAAATCAGGCCTCACCGACGCGATCATCATCAACACCTGCGCGGTGACCGCCGAGGCGGTGCGGCAGGCCAAGCAGACCATCCGCAAGGCGCGACGCGAAAGTCCGGACGCCAAGATCATCGTCACCGGCTGCGCGGCGCAGACCCAGGCCCGTGATTTCGGCGACATGGCCGAGGTCGATCTGGTGATCGGCAACGATGACAAGCTCAAGGCCGAGAGCTACCAGCCCATCGCCTTTGGCGTTCCGCTCAACGACAAGGTGCAGGTCAACGACATCATGAGCGTCGTCGAGACCGCCGGCCACCTGATTGACGGATTGGACGGGCGCGCCCGCGCCTTCGTGCAGGTACAAAATGGCTGCGACCACCGCTGCACCTTCTGCATCATCCCCTATGGCAGGGGCCCCTCGCGTTCGGTGCCGATGGGCATGGTCGTCGAGCAAATCAAACGCCTTGTCGGCAAGGGCTATAAGGAAGCGGTGCTGACCGGGGTCGATATCACCTCCTATGGCGGCGACCTGCCCGGTGCCCCCACCTTGGGCAAGCTCACGCAAGCGATCTTGCGCCACGTTCCGGACCTGCCGCGCCTGCGCATTTCCTCGATCGATTCCATCGAGGCCGACCCCGCGCTCTATGAGGCGGTGACCGATCCGCGGCTGATGCCGCATCTGCACCTGTCGCTGCAATCGGGCGATGACATGATTTTAAAGCGCATGAAGCGCCGCCATTTGCGGCACGATGCGCTGGAGATCGTCGACAAGCTGCGGGCCTTACGCCCCGACATGGTGTTTGGCGCCGATATCATCGCGGGCTTTCCCACCGAAACCGATGCCATGTTTGACAATACCTTCCGCTTCGTCACCGAAGCGGAGCTGACCTATCTGCACGTCTTCCCGTTTTCCCAGCGTGAGGGAACACCAGCGGCGCGCATGCCGCAGGTCAACAAGCGCATCGCCAGAGACCGCGCCGCCCGGCTGCGGGCTTTAGGCGACGCCCAGTTTGCCAAACTCTGCGCATCCCGGGTCGGCCAGCACGAATCGGTGCTGGTCGAGCATGACGGCATGGGCCGCAGTGAACAATTTGTGCCGGTGCACCTCGATACAGGCGCGCCGGGCGACATCGTCGATGTCGAAATCCAAGCCGTTATGGCGGACGGGCTGGTGGCCCGTCCTAAAAGGGTGGCCGCATGAGTCAGGATAAAAAACCCGGTTTCTGGGACCGGCTGTTTGGCAGCGACAAGGGCAAGGCCCCTGAAACCGTCGAAGACGCCACGCCCGCGCCGGAGCCCGAGGTCGAGGCCGAAGTCGAAGTCGAAGTCGAAACTGACATCGAAGGCCAGCAGCCTGATCAACCCGACAGCCGCGACGCTGCGCCCCCGGAAATGCAGGCTGAATGGATTCGCTCCGGGCGACCCAATCCGCCCGAACACGAGCCGCCAACCCCCGCGCATGTGGAAACCGACCAGCGCGCCGAGGAGAGCGCAGAGGCAGAGCCGGACCGTCCCCAAAGCTGGCTGCAACGGCTCAGCAGCGGGCTCAAACGCTCCTCGGACAATCTGTCGAGCTCGATCGGCGCTATTTTCACCAAGCGGAGACTCGATGAGGCTACGCTTCAGGACCTCGAAGATACGCTGATCGCCGCCGATCTGGGAATCGATACCGCCACCGCCATCGCCGAACGGCTGCGCGCCGACAAGTTCGACAAGGACATTGCACCCGACGACGTGCGCGCTGCGCTGGCCGCCGAAGTGGAAGCCGTGCTCGAACCGGTAGCCCAGCCACTCACCATCGATCCGGGCAAACACCCCTTCGTTATCCTGATGGTCGGCGTTAACGGATCCGGCAAGACCACGACCATCGGCAAGCTGACCGCCAAGCTCAAAGCCGAGAACAAATCGGTGCTGCTGGCCGCCGGCGACACGTTTCGCGCCGCGGCGGTGGAACAGCTGCAGGTGTGGGGCGAGCGCAATCAGGTGGAGGTGGTGACCCGACCAACCGGGGCCGATGCCTCCGGCCTTGCCTTCGACGCCGTCGCCCGGGCGCAGGAGACCGGCACCGATGTGGTGATCATCGACACCGCAGGCCGGTTGCAGAACCGCACGGAACTGATGGATGAGCTGGAAAAGATCATCCGCGTCATCAAGAAACGCATTCCCGACGCGCCCCATGCGACGCTTTTGACGCTGGACGCAACGACGGGACAGAATGCCCTTAATCAGGTCGAAATTTTCGGGCAGAAAGCCGGGGTCAGCGGATTGGTTATGACCAAGCTCGATGGGACGGCCAGAGGCGGCATTCTCGTCGCCATCGCCCGGCGCTTCGGCCTGCCTATTCATTTTATCGGTGTGGGCGAATCCATTGGGGATCTCGAACCGTTCCGCGCCGCCGATTTCGCCCGCGCCATCGCGGGCAAGGAGTGATCCATGCCGCAAACCGACACCAAAGCGGCCCAGCCGCACGCTGAAGGCCAGGTCGAAGACCTGCGGCCCGCCCTCACCAAGCTGGCGCTCGAACTGGGGCCTTTGGTGGTGTTTTTCATCGTCAACGCCCAGGGCGAGCGAATTCTCAACGCGGTGCCCGCGTTCAAGACCTGGTTTTCACAGCCGATCATCTTTGCCACGGCGGTGTTCATGGTCGCCATGGCCATATCGCTGGCGCTGTCGAAACTGATCCTCAAACGCATTCCGGTGATGCCGCTGGTGACCGGCGCCGTGGTCCTCGTTTTTGGCGGGATGACGCTCTATTTCCAGGACGCGACCTTCATCAAGCTCAAGCCCACCATCACCAATGTGCTGTTCGGTTCGGTGCTGCTGGGGGGCCTCGTGTTCGGCCATTCGCTGCTGCGCTATGTATTCGGCGAAGTCTATCGGCTCAAGGATCGCGGCTGGTATCTGATGACCCTGCGCTGGGGCCTGTTCTTTTTCGCCCTCGCCGCGCTCAACGAAATCGTCTGGCGCAATTTTTCCGACGATTTCTGGGTATCGTTCAAGGTCTGGGGGATCATGCCGCTGACCATGATCTTCACCATGAGCCAGATCCCGTTGCTCACCCGCTACGCCCCGGACGAGGAAAGTCCCGCACCGGCCACCGCACAAGACAGCGCGGCGACAAAGGCTTAAAGCGGCTGACGCGCCGCTTCGATGGCCGGGAGAAGGTGCTCGCGGTAACTCTCGGGGTCGAGCGGGCCGACATGCTTGAAGCGGATGATCCCGGCGTCATCGACCACAAAGGTCTCGGGAACTCCATAGACGCCCCATTCCAACCCGGCCCGCCGGTCGCGATCGGCACCGACCCGATCATAGGGATTGCCCAGTTCGGCGAGAAAAGCCCGGGCATTGTCCGCCGGGTCGTCGTAATTCATCCCGAAAATCTCGACGTCCTCGCCGGTGAGCTGCATCAGGACGGGATGCTCGTCCCGGCAGGGGATGCACCAGGACGCAAAGACGTTGACGACGACAACGCCATTGCCAGCCAGATCGGCTGTGGCAAAGCCGGGCTGGTCATGGCCCTCGACGGCCGGCAGGTCGAACACCGGCACCGGCTTGTCGATGAAAGCAGACGGCACGAAGCTGGTCGAACGGCCCATCTGGCTGGCAAAGATGGCCACCAGCCCGGCGAGCACGACCAGCGGCAGCGCCGCCAGTCCGATTCTCATTGCAGGCTTCATTGTGCCCGGCGCGTCTGCCGCGCAGCTTCAAGCACCGCAACTCGTGCCTTCGCCTGACGGGCCGACAGCACCGTCCACACGATCAAGACGCCCACTACGGCGAGGGTGCCGCCATAGGAGGCCGCGACAAATTCCCAATGTTGTCCAAGCGCGATCATGCGGCATCTCCAGCGGCGCGAGCCTGTGCGATTTCCAGCGAGCGAATCCGGCGCCGCGTTATTTCGGTGCGCATGCGCACCAGATGCAGCGTCAAAAACAGCAGGGAAAAGGCGAGGGTCATGACAAGAAGCGGTATCAGAATGCTGCTGTCCACGGTCGGGCCATCGAGACGGAATACCGAAGCGGGCTGGTGCAGGGTCTGCCACCAATCGACGGAAAACTTGATGACCGGGATATTGATTGCGCCAACGAGGGTGATCACCGCGACGATGCGCGCTGCCTTGAGCTGGTCGTCGAAAGCCCGCCACAGGGCGATCAGCCCCAGATAGATGAACAAAAGCACCAGGGTCGAGGTCATGCGCCCGTCCCACTCCCAGAACGTTCCCCAGGTCGGGCGGCCCCACATCGAGCCGGTGAACAGGGCCAGCGCCGTGAACGCCGCGCCCAGCGGCGCTGCCGCCTTCTGGCTCACATCGGCCATGGGATGCCGCCAGACCAAAGTCCCGATGGCCGAGCAAAACATGATGGCATAGCAAAACTGGCTCAGCCAGGCGCTGGGCACGTGCACATACATCATGCGCACCGTATCGCCCATCTGATAGTCGGCGGGCGAACCGTAAAACGCGTAAAATAGTCCCACTGCGAAGGCGAGAGTGGTGATGACGATCAGCGGCACGATCACGTGGCGCGACCACCCCATGAACATGCCCGGATGGGCAATGCGGGTGAACCATCCCGGTTCGACCGTCTTAGCGTGAGTATCGGCCATTTATTCTCCGGAAATCTTTAACGCCAGCGCCGCGGCAAACGGCGCAAGGACCATGCTCAAAAGACTCAATGCCGCCAGAAGCAGCAGGGCCTGGGACGATCCGCCCAGCCGCGCGACATCGAACGCGCCCGTTCCGAAAATAAGCACAGGCAGGCTCAGCGGCAAGACAAGAACTGGGGCGACCAGTCCGCCCCGCTTGAGGCCAACTGTCACAGCCGCGCCGATTGCCCCGAAACCCGCCAGCGCGGGCGTGCCCAGAACCAGCGACAGCGCCGCCAGCCTGAAGGCGGGCCCGTCCATGCCCAGAACCAGGGCAAGCACCGGCGTTGCAACGATCAGCGGCAGACAGGTCAGCAGCCAATGGGCGATCAGCTTGGCAGCCACGATCGCCTCCAGCGGCAGCGCTGCATGACGGAACAGCACCAGACTGCCATCTTCGAAATCAGTGCGGAACAAGCGGTCGTGGGACAAAAGCTGCGCCAGCAAAGCCGCGACCCAGACAATGGCCGGGGCCAGCCGGGCGAGAAGCGTTTTGTCCGGCCCCACTGCAAACGGCATCAAAACACCGACAATTACGAAAAACAGCACAAGGGTGAGCAGATCACCCCCCTGCCGCAGACCCAGCCGCAGATCGCGACCGATGACGGCGAAAAAACCCGTCATACCCGCCCCCGATCAAGAGTGAGCGTTTTCACGGCACCAACGAGCGGAACATCAAGATGGGTGGCGATCACCGCCATCCCGCCCCCGGCCAGATGGGCCGATACCAGATCGGCAACCCACGCGGCACCGGACGCATCGAGGGCATTGGTAGGTTCATCGAGCAACCACAGCGAACGGGGCACCGCCACCAGCCGTGCCAAGGCCAGCCTGCGGGTCTGGCCCGTGGACAGCAGCCCGGCATCGATCCCGTCGAGCCTCCCCAACCCGGCACGATTCAGGGCACTGGCAATATCAGCACCCCTTGCGCCGAACACATCGGCCCAGAAGCGCAAATTTTCATGAACGCTCAGGCCCGATTTGATGGCCGGCGTCTGGGCGACATAATGGATATGGGCATGAACCGGTGCCTCGGGATCGGGCTTTGCATGCGCGATGCGCCCGGCCTCGGGATCGAGCAAACCGGCCAGCGCCATGAGTAGCGAACTTTTTCCCGCGCCGTTGGGCCCACGCACCAGCAAGGCCTCGCCCGGGGCCACATCAAAGCTCAGATCGGTCAAAATCACCCGTCCGCCACGCACAACGGTCAGCGCGTCGACGCTGAGGCCAGGTTCCACCATACAGGAAAGCCCTTCGTTATCTTGCCAAAAGCTCTATTGAACCAAAGTCCGGGCTGGCAAGTGTAAATTGGATTCATTATAGAAAGGACGAAAATGACAGGGAAGGTGACGAATCTCTCCTGTCAGACGCCTCCGGACGTGCGGTGGCCATTGCAGCGTTTTCTTGAGCGGTCTTGGGAAAGAGCGTTTTCCCTGATTTAGACGCCGCCCAAAAGGCGCCAAATTGGCCGTTTGGCCCGGTTTCTTTCGGAGGCGCCCGCAATCCTTTCCAAGACAAGGCGGACCGCGTGACCGATACATCCAATAGCTTCAAAGCCAAAACGACCCTCACCGTTGGTAACAAGGCCTATGCGATCTTTTCGCTTCCCGAAGCGGAAAAGAACGGATTGGACGGCATCGCCCGCCTGCCGCACTCGCTCAAGGTGGTGCTGGAAAATCTGCTGCGCTTCGAGGACGGGCGCACCGTCAAGGCCGCCGATGTCGCCGCCGTTCAGGCCTGGCTTGACGATCGCGGCAAAGCGGGTCACGAAATCTCCTATCGTCCGGCCCGTGTCCTGATGCAGGATTTCACCGGCGTTCCCGCCGTTGTCGACCTCGCCGCCATGCGCGACGCCACCGCACAGCTTGGCGCCGACCCCCAAAAGATCAACCCGCTGGTGCCGGTCGATCTGGTGATCGACCACTCTGTCATGGTCGATTATTTCGGCACGCCACAGGCGTTCGAACAGAACGTGGAACGCGAATATGAGCGCAATGGCGAGCGCTATGAATTCCTGCGCTGGGGCCAGTCGGCGTTTGAAAACTTCCGCGTTGTCCCCCCCGGAACCGGCATCTGCCACCAGGTCAACCTCGAATACCTCGCCCAGACTGTCTGGACCAAGACCGAAAACGGCGAAGAAATCGCTTATCCCGACACGCTGGTCGGCACCGACAGCCACACAACGATGGTCAACGGCCTGGCTGTGCTGGGCTGGGGCGTGGGCGGCATCGAAGCGGAGGCAGCCATGCTCGGCCAGCCGATTTCGATGCTGATTCCCGAAGTGATCGGCTTCAAGTTCACCGGCAGGCTGCCCGAAGGCACCACCGCCACCGACCTTGTGCTGCACGTCACCGAAATGCTGCGCAAGAAGGGCGTGGTCGGCAAGTTCGTCGAATTCTATGGCGCCGGGCTTTCGAACCTGTCGCTCGAAGACAAGGCGACCATCGCCAACATGGCGCCCGAATATGGCGCGACCTGCGGGTTCTTCCCCATCGATCGCGAAACCATCAAATACCTCAATGATTCGGGCCGCGAGCCAGATCGGGTGGCGCTGGTTGAGGCCTATGCCAAGGCACAGGGTATGTTCCGCACCGACGCCGACGAAGACCCGGTGTTCACCGATACGCTCGAACTCGACCTGGCATCGGTCGTGCCCTCGCTGGCCGGCCCCAAGCGCCCGCAGGACCGTGTGGCGCTGGTCGATGCCGCCTCGGCTTTCGCCACCGCGCTCGACGATCTGGCCGGTGGACGCAAGGATACCACCAAGCTCCCCACCAGCCGCGAGGAAAGCCGCTTCGTCAATGAAGGCGCAACCGGCGTGCACGATGTCCCCGAAGATGACCGGCATCCCGGGTTCCCGGTGGACGGGTGCGATTACAAAATTTCCGATGGCTCGGTGGTGATCGCGGCGATCACCTCATGCACCAACACCTCCAACCCCTCGGTGCTGATCGCCGCCGGACTGGTGGCCCGCAAGGCCCGCGAAAAGGGCCTCGCCCCTATGCCGTGGGTCAAGACCTCGCTCGCGCCGGGCAGCCAGGTGGTGACCGAATACCTCACCAAATCGGGGCTGCAGGAAGACCTCGACGCCATGGGCTTCAACACGGTCGGCTATGGCTGCACCACGTGTATCGGCAACTCCGGGCCGCTTGATGAGGAAATTTCGAAAACCATCAACGAGAACGACCTCGTCGCCGTCTCGGTGCTGTCTGGAAACCGCAATTTCGAAGGCCGGGTCAATCCCGATGTGCGGGCCAACTATCTCGCCTCGCCCCCGCTAGTCGTCGCCTACTCGCTGCTCGGCAAGATGACGCGGGACATCACCACCGAATCTCTGGGCAATGACTCGGACGGCAACCCCGTCTATCTGCGCGATATCTGGCCTACATCCGCCGAGATCGCAGACGTGCTGCGCACCGCCATTTCGGTCGAGATGTTCAAGCGCCGCTATGGCGACGTGTTCAAGGGTGACGAACGCTGGCAGCAGATCAAGGTCGATGGCGGCGAGACCTACAGGTGGAACTCTTCCTCCACCTATGTGCAGAACCCTCCGTATTTCGAGGACATGACACTTACCCCCGCCCCGATCACCGATATCGAAGACGCCAGGGTCCTGTCGCTGTTCCTTGATTCGATCACCACCGACCACATCTCCCCGGCGGGTTCGTTCAAGGCGGGAACTCCGGCCGGGCGCTATCTGGTCGAGCATCAGGTCAAGCCCATCGATTTCAACTCCTATGGCGCCCGTCGCGGCAACCATGAAGTGATGATGCGCGGCACTTTTGCCAATATCCGCATCCGCAACCAGATGCTCGACGATGTCGAGGGCGGATTTACCAAATCGCCTTCAGGCGAGACCGTCCCCATCTATGACGCGGCCATGGAGTACAAGGCTCAGGGGACGCCGCTGGTGGTGTTTGCCGGCAAGGAATATGGCACCGGCTCGTCACGCGACTGGGCGGCCAAGGGCACGACCCTTTTGGGCGTGCGCGCCGTGATCGCGCAGAGCTTTGAGCGGATCCACCGCTCCAACCTCGTGGGCATGGGTGTGCTGCCGCTGGTATTTACCGATGGTGCGAGCTGGCAGAGCCTTGGGATCACCGGCGATGAAACCATCTCGATCCGCGGGCTGGCCACTATCGAGCCGCGCCAGACCCTTGAGCTCGACATCACCTTTGCCGATGGCCGCAAGCAGGTGGTTCCGGTGCTGCTGCGCATCGATACCCTCGACGAGCTGGAATATTACCGCCACGGCGGCATCCTGCACTACGTGCTGCGCAACCTTGTCGCCGCCTAAGCAGGCAGGCAAAATCCATTGGAAAGGGCGGCACCAGCCGCCCTTTTTTGTGTCCTGCGGTCTGTCGGTTTAACTTAGGGCTTAAAGACCCAAAACGGATTTGACGCCGATCACCCCGAGAAAGACGAGAATCATCCGGTCGAACGCCGTGCTCGACAATTTTGCGGCGAGCCATTGGCCCAACGGCATGAACAGGAAGGTCGGCAGCAGGGCAAAAGCACTTTGCACCAGCCATTCGGGCCGCAATACACCCGCCAGCCACAACGAGAGCGCCTGACTGATCCCCAGCAGCAGAAACATCACCGAGGTCGCATAAACATGCGCGTCACGGCCAAGGCGCATCGCATGAATGAACGTTACCCCGATCGGCGCCGAAATCCCGGTCGATCCGTGCAATACCCCAGCCCCCAGTCCTGCGGGCAACGCCCAGCGGCGGGCAAGGTCTGGCCCGAGGGTGAAATGCGGGTTGGCAAGCCGCAACACCAGATAGCCCAGCAACAGCAGTCCCAGCGTCAACGCCAGGCCCCGTTCGGGAACGGTGGTCAGAAACCACGTGCCGATTCCCACCCCGACACTGCAAGCCACCAGCATGGGCACCAGAAACGCCAGCCGCTGATCGGTGCGGGCCCTGCGGAAATCCCAGATTTGCCAGGCATTGGACACCAGAATGGGAACGATCAGAACACAGATGGCATGTTGCAACCCGATGAGGCTGGCGAGAATAGGAATGGCGATCAGCGGCATTCCCATGCCGGTAGCGCCCTTGGCCACCGATCCCGCGCCCACGGCGACGACGATGAGGGCAAGCGTTTGAAAATCCATGACGTTCCGAAAGGTGCCCTTAAACAAGATCAACGCCCGTCGGCGCCTGTCCCTGCTAGCGCAATCGGATCACCGGCGCAAACCCTTGCGCCGGGCGATTGTCCCGGGCGTTCTGATGCAACGGTAGCGCAGAAAAGCAAAAAGGGCCTTTCGGCCCTTCAACACCCGGCCTTCCGGCCATTGTATTTTTTGGAGCGGGCGATGAGATTCGAACTCACGACCCTAACCTTGGCAAGGTTATGCTCTACCCCTGAGCTACGCCCGCACTCCAATTTGCAGCGCTGCCCTTGGCGGCACTGCGATGCGCGCTTATATGCCCAACCAAAATGACAATTGCAACCCCAATCTTGCAATCGATGACCGATGAAAATGTTGAAAACTTTTTCCCCGTCGGGATTGGGGTTTTTTGCACGGTTTGCCGGGTTGGTGTATGGCTCGGCACACAAGCAGGCGCGGGCCAGAAGCGATCATTAAAGGCACCTCACGATGAACCTCAATCTCAATTCCCCCTCGGCCCAGCCAGACGCGGCGCTTATCATCGATTCGTCGACGGCGAGTTTTCAGGCCGATGTGCTCGACGCTTCGCTGGAGCGGCCCGTCCTTGTCGATTTCTGGGCCCCCTGGTGCGGCCCATGCAAGCAGCTGACCCCGGTTCTCGAAAAGGTCGTTACGGCGCTGCGCGGCAAGGTGGCGCTGGTCAAGATCAATGTCGATGAGAACCAGGCTTTGGCCGGCCAGATGGGCGTACAGTCGATCCCGGCGGTGTTTGGCTTTGTCGGCGGACGTCCGGTCGATGGCTTTATGGGCGCGCTTCCGGAAAGCGAGGTCGCCCGGTTTGCCCAAAAGCTGATCGACATGGGGACTCAGGCCGGTGTCGGCGGGCCAACGGACGCCGAGGCCCAGATTGCCGCCGCGCTGGACGCCGCCCAAGCAGCCCTCGATGCGTCCGATTTCGACCACGCCTATCAGATTTACGCCAGCGTTCTGCGCCACGCTCCTGATTCCGTCGATGCCCTCGTCGGTATCGCCACCGTGCAGCACAAGACCGGCGACCGCGAGGGCGCGCGACAGACCCTCGCCATGTTGCCGGAGGGCGAAAGCCATCCCGGCGCGGATGCCCTGCTCAAGACCATTGCGCTTGACGAGCAGGCCGACCAGCTTGGCGACAGCGCGCTGCTGGAACAAAAACTCGCAGCCGATCCTGCCGATCATCAGGCCCGGTTCGACCTGGCCTTGATCCTCAACGCGAAAGGCGAGAGACTCGACGCCGCCCAGAACCTGATCGCCATCATGGAGCGCGACCGCGAATGGCAGGACGACGGCGCGCGCCGCAAACTGCTGGAACTTTTTGAAGCCTGGGGCCCCAAAGACCCCGCAACGCTCAAGGGCCGCCGGATGTTATCGACGGTTCTGTTTCGCTGAGCGCGCATAAAAGAGGTATCATCATGCGCCCGCCGGGCTCGATCGCCGACTTGCCGGACAGGCTCGCTCTCTTTCCCCTGAGCCGCGCCCTGCTTTTGCCGGGAACCCACCGCCCGCTCAACGTCTTTGAGCCCCGCTTTGTCACCATGGTCGATGACGCGCTGGCGACCAACCGGCTGCTGGGCGTCATCCAGCCCACGGACACCACCCAGGAAGCGCCGCGCGGACAGGTGCCGCTGGAAAAAACCGGATGTGTCGGGCGCATCATCCACTTTGAGGAACAGGCCGAAAACCGCTATTTCATCATACTGGCCGGGGTTTGCCGGTTTCACCCGGGCGAGGAACTGGCGGCGGAAACGCCCTATCGGCAGGTGCTCATCGACGTCTCGCCCTTTGCCGCCGACTTCACGCCCCATTTGGGCGAGGATGCGATCGACCGCACGCAACTGCTCTCGGTCTTGCAGGCTTATGCGGAATTTTCCGGCATCGAGGTCGATTGGGACGAGATCGAGGATCTGGGAACCGGTGAACTGGTCAATCTCGCCGCCATGCTCAGCCCGCATGGGGCGCCGGAAAAACAAGCGCTGCTTGAAGCCAAGACCATCGTTGAACGCGCCGAAACCCTGATGGCCCTCGCCGAAATGGAAATGGCGCGCGCCCACTCGGGTGTCGTTCTGCAATGACCCGCAAGCCACTCCAGCGCTCTGACGCCGAGCGGCAACGCTACCGGCTCGATCCGCGGACGCTGGAGATGCTGGTGTGTCCCTTGAGCAAGACGCGGCTGATCCTGTCTTCCGACAAATCAGAACTGATTTCCATCGTCGCGCGCTATGCGTTCCCGATCCGCAAGGGTGTGCCGCTGTTGGTCATCGATGCCGCACGGCGCATCGACGAGGACGAAGTCGAGGCGCTGCGCAACCGGCCAGCTGATCCCGACTGACGCCATTTATGGAGCAAGGCCTTTGAGAAGCTTGGCGCCGGTCGTGCCAGCCGAATGGGTGACGAAAGCTTGCTTGAGCGGATCGAGGCGATCGACCACGGAAAGGCCAAGATCACGCATCGCCCGCAGGGGCCGCAGATCATTGGAAAACAACCGGTTGAGCCCATCGGTGGCCAGCGCCATCAGCGCGGTATCGCCACGCCGCCGCGTCTCATAGCGCTCCAGAACCCCCAATCCGCCGAAATCCTCACCCAACCGCACCGCTTCGACCAGCACTTCGGCGAGCACGGCAACATCGCGCAGGCCCAGATTGAGGCCCTGCCCGGCCAACGGGTGAATGACATGGGCCGCATCGCCCACTAGCGCCAGGCGCGGCGCGACAAACTTGTGCGCCAGCACCAGGCGGAGCGGAAAACTTTGCACGGTTTCGACAATCTCGACAGCGCCCAGAACCGAGCCCATCGCCGCTTCGATCCGGCCAGCCAGCCCTTCGGAGCTCATAGCGAGCAAGGCTTTGGCCGTGTCCGCGCGTTCGGCCCAGACCAGCGAGGAATAATTGCCCCGCAGCGGCAGGGAGGCAAACGGTCCGCCAGGCAGGAAATGTTCGTAGGCAATATCATTGTGAGGTTGGAAATGGCGGATGGTAGTGACGAGACCGGCCTGGCGATAATCGCGAGTAAACGTCCTGATCCCCGCCAGCCCCCGAAGCGTCGACTGCCCGCCATCGGCGGCAATGACCAGTCGCGCCGCAATCTGCCGCCCGTCTTCCAGAACCACCTGCGCCTCTGCCGGACCGGTCGAAAACTGCGCTACCGTTCCCGGGTCAAGGATTTCAATCCGGTCCTTCGCAGCGGCAATCAGCGCGGCGGCGCTGGCGGTGTTGGGCACCATATGCGCAATGGGCTGGCCCGGAGCCTCGGGGCCGCCGAAATCGAGCAGGACGGGCCGCGCGATATCGCCGGTCCCTGAATCGGTGATCTGCATCCGGGCGACCGGATTGGCCTCCTTGGCCATGCCGGGCCATACATCGATGGCTTCGAACAGGTGCCGCACCCCGGCCGAGATCGCCGAGGCGCGCAAATCCTTGGGCACGGTCAGCGCCCGCCGGTCAAGCAGGCCCAGCTTGATGCCTGGCAGGAATTTCGCCAGCGCGATGGCCAGGGTCATCCCCACCGGCCCACCGCCAACGATCAACACATCGAAAGGTCCGACTGCGTTGTTTTCCGCCATGCCTAGTGCTCCTTGAAGGGGGGTGCATCCGCAGCACCATGCGCCGCCGCAGGACCAGTGACAAGGGCACGATTGCCGCATAGCCAAGTGCCCCGACACCAACAGAATGCGCCATTGCGCACCTGACTGTCGGGTCCACGGCGAACCACGCGACACAATGCGCGCGTTTGCTAATCCAAGGTTAACCATGCCCGGCTAGGTTGCTCGAAAGTTCTGCGTAACCGACCGGCTGTTTCGATGACTCTTCACCCTGCTTCGAATCTCGATGACCACCGCTCCGCGCCCGTTCTGGCCATCGCCATTCCTGTGCGACTGGTTGGTGTTCTGGTTGCGCTGGCGTGTTTGCTGGGTCTTGTCGCCCTTGCGTCCTGGTCGGTGGATGATCCCTCGTTTTCCTACGCCACCGACAAACCGGTCGAAAACTGGCTCGGGTTTGCCGGGTCTGCCTTTGCCGACATGGGGTTCCAGCTTCTAGGCCTCGGTGCGCCGCTGCTTTTGTTGCCGCCGCTGTTCTGGTCCTGGTCGATGATTCGCCGCATCGTGCCCTCCTATCTGGGCTTGCGGTTCGGCGGCTGGCTCAGCGGAACGCTGCTGGCCACCGGAATGTTCGCCTGTATCCCGACGCCCGAAACCTGGCCGCTGCCGCTCGGGCTGGGCGGGTTTGTTGGCTCGGGCTTCAGCGCGCTGTATGGTTTTGTCCTCGGGCAGGCTCCACAGGGATGGGGCGCGATTGCCTTCGGTCTGGTGCTGGGCGCTCCGGCCCTTGGCCTCATATTGCTCTCGGCCCGGACCCGTCCGCCCTTCGAGATGGACAGGCCCGCCCCTTCCAAGTCCAAAAAGCGCCAGCGCGCACCGGAGCCGGAAGCTGAGAGCGATATCGATTCGGCTGGCATTTTCGCCATTGGCATGGGCTTTGTCGCGCACTCCTTTTATGGCGCACGGGCCACATTCAAACGTCTGTTCCGTGGCAATGCAAAGGACCAAACCCTTCCCGCCCGCCACTGGCAGGGCGGCGATTTCGAACCACAACTCGACCGCGCGATCGCCGTCCACCGCAGCGAGCCGCCGCTGTATCGTGAAGAGGACGACCAGGAGCGAGAAGATTTCTACGATGAGGACGATCTGGATATCGCGCCGCGTCAGCGCAATGACGCTGATGATATTGCGCGCCTGATCACCGGAGAGACCCCCGTCGGGCGCGCCCGCGTCGCCGCTCCGGCGCCCCGGCCCGCACCCTCCGCGCGGCAAGCCCGGGAAGCCCAGACCTCGTTTTTCTCTCAGGACGGGTTCGAACTGCCCCCGCTTGAGTTGCTGGCCGCGCCGTGCGCCAATCAATTGCCCGCCGAACACCGCCCGGAAGCGCTGGAGAGCAACGCCAAATTGCTCGAAGGCGTGTTGGAAGATTTTGGCGTCAAGGGCGACATCATCAACGTGCGCCCCGGCCCGGTCGTCACCCTTTACGAACTCGAACCTGCCCCCGGTATAAAGTCGAGCCGGGTCATCTCGCTCGCCGACGATATTGCCCGTTCGATGAGCGCAATTTCCGCCCGCGTCGCGGTGGTTCCCGGCCGCAACGCCATCGGCATCGAACTGCCCAACAAGACCCGCGAGACCGTATTCCTGCGCGAGCTTCTGGCCTCTGCCGATTATGACAAGGCCAAGGCCAAGCTGCCGATCTGCCTTGGCAAGACCATTGGCGGCGAGCCCATCATCGTCGACCTGGCCCGTATGCCGCACCTTCTGATTGCCGGCACCACCGGCTCGGGTAAGTCGGTGGGCATCAACACCATGATCCTGTCGCTGCTCTACAAGATGAGCCCCGAACAGTGCCGCCTGATCATGATCGACCCCAAAATGCTTGAGCTCTCGGTCTATGATGGCATCCCCCATTTGCTCACTCCCGTGGTGACCGATCCCGCCAAGGCGGTGGTCGCGCTCAAATGGGCGGTCCGCGAGATGGAGGACCGCTACAAGAAGATGAGCAAGATCGGCGTGCGCAACGTCGATGGGTTCAACGCCCGCGTTTCGGAGGCCGCCGCCAAGGGCGAGACCATCACCCGCACCGTGCAGACCGGTTTTGATCGCGAGACCGGCGAAGCGATCTTTGAATCCGAAGAGTTCGACCTCGAACCGCTCCCCTATATCGTCGTCATTGTCGATGAGATGGCTGATCTGATGATGGTCGCGGGCAAGGATATCGAAGGCACCATCCAGCGCCTGGCGCAGATGGCACGCGCCGCCGGCATCCACATCATCATGGCCACCCAGCGCCCCTCGGTTGACGTCATCACCGGCACGATCAAGGCCAACTTCCCCACCCGCGTGTCCTTCCAGGTGACCTCCAAGATCGACAGCCGCACCATCCTGGGCGAGCAGGGTGCCGAGCAGCTGCTGGGCAATGGTGACATGCTCTATATGGCCGGTGGCGGACGCATCAAACGGTTGCACGGCGCGTTTGTCGCCGATAACGAAGTCGAAGATATCGTCACCCACCTCAAGAGCCAGGGCACGCCCGAATATCTCGAATCGATCACCGCCGAGGACGAGGACGGTCAGGGAAGTTTTGACAGCGATGGCGGTTTCGGCGGATCCGGCGATGACCTCTACGACAGGGCGGTCAATATCGTGCTTGCCGACAAGAAGGCTTCGACCTCCTATATCCAGCGCCGGCTCTCGGTCGGATACAACCGGGCGGCGACGCTGATCGAGCGCATGGAGCAGGAAGGCATCATTTCGCCCGCCAATCACGCCGGCAAGCGCGAAGTGCTGATTGGCGACAACGCGGACGGATATTAGCCTTCACGACGCACACGATCGCAAGCCGCGCCGTTCGCGCTCTTGCCGCAATTGGGTCTTACCCAATCCGGCAAGGGGCAATTTCGCTTCCATCGCTTTGGAGTGCCGCGATGATTCGCTTGACCGCCATGATTACCGCCCTGCTGTTCGGGCTTGTTCTGGCCGGGCCGGGCCTTGCCCAGTCCCGGACGCTGACCCCGGACGAGGAGTTCGTGTTGCAGGAGATTTCCCGGCACAATACCGAAATCCGTTCCATGGCCGGACGCTTCATGCAGATCGACAGCCAGGGCGGACGTGTCGAGGGCACTTTCTGGCTCAAGCGCCCCAATATGGTGCGGTTCCGCTACGCCCCGCCAAGCCGCGAAGAGATCATCTCGCAAGGCTCGGGGTTTTACGTCATCGACCGCCAGGCCCAGACGCAATACGCCTATGCTCAGGAACACGTACCGCTGCGCCAGTTTCTGGGCGATCAGGTGAGCTTGATCAATTCGAACCTCTCCGATGTGGTGATGAGCGAAAGCCATGTCTCGGTAATGATCACCGATGACAGCCCCATCGGCACGGTGCAGGTCTCGCTGATCTTCGAGCGTGAAAGCCTCGATCTTGTGCAATGGAGCCTGATCGAGCCTTCGGGTGTCGAAACCACGTTTTCGATCTACGAAACGCAAAAAAACATCGACATCCCGGACCATTATTTCCGCATCGATCCCACCTATCGCTCGGTGAACGCGCCCAACTGACCCCCCTGCCCCGGTCCGGGCTTTACCGCGCCGGACCGGACGGCCATAAAGACGGCCCGTCCTTCTTTCGGTCCATTTCGAGTCGTCCATGTCCTCTCTTGCCACCTGGAACATCAATTCGGTGCGTCTGCGCCTGCCGATCGTTGTCGATTTTCTCGCCCAGTATTCGCCTGATGTCCTGTGCCTGCAGGAAATCAAGTGCATGAACGACCAGTTCCCCGCCCGGGCGCTGGCCGAGGCGGGTTATCCCCATCAGGCGGTGCACGGGCAAAAGGGCTATCACGGTGTTGCCATCGTCTCGAAATTCCCCCTCGACGAGATCAACGCCCGCGGGTTCTGCGATATCCCCGATTGCCGGCATGTGTCGGCCCGGGTCGATCTGGGCAGCGGGCCGGTAACCGTGCATAATTTCTATGTGCCAGCCGGGGGCGATGTCCCCGATCCGGACATCAATCCGAAATTCCGCCACAAGCTCGATTTCCTTGCGGAGATGCAGGACTGGTTCGACGAACTCATATTCGACGACCGGCAGCTGATCTGCGGTGATTTCAACATCGCCCCCCATGAAAACGACGTCTGGAGCCACAAGCAATTGCGCAAGGTGGTGTCCCACACGCCGATCGAGACCGAGGCGCTTGATCGGCTGCTGTCGCGCCGCAACTGGGTCGATCTGGTGCGTCAACACATCCCGATCGAGGAAAAGATCTATTCCTGGTGGAGTTATCGTGCCAAGGACTGGGATGCCTCCGACCGGGGCCGCCGTCTCGATCACATCTGGGGCACAAGGGACATCGCCGCCCGGGCCAGCGCTGCCCACATCCTGCGTCCTGCAAGAGGCTGGTCAGACAAACCCTCCGATCACGTGCCGGTCATTGTCGAATTCGGCTGAGGGTTTCCGCCCCTACCCGGAAAAGCGGCCATCCAGCTGCACGATGGTATCGAGATAACGCGCCAGTTCGGCGCGCAGGGTTGCGGCTACGTCCTCGGCGAGCGCCGGATCGGTGCGCAGCAGTTTGAGGAATGGCTCGCGCGGTACATGCAGCAACTCGCTACCGCGGATTGCGCAGACCGTGGTTGAGCGGGGCCGGGTGAGCATCAGCCCCAATTCTCCGATCAGCGAGACCGGCTCGATCCGGAACCGGTTTCCGGTCTGGTCAGCCTGGGGGCCAGCTTCGAGCGTTCCCGACACCAGCACATACGCGCCGTCCGCAGTATCTCCGGCTGCATACAGCTCATCGCCAGCGCGCAGGGAGACGTCCTCGCTCACAAAGGCAAGGAGCCGCAACTGCTCGTCCGAAAAACCCGCAAACATATCCAGCGTGCGGAACGCGGCCATGGCCGCCGCTTCGTCCATACCTGCCCCCAAGCAAGCCTTGAGGCCCCATGAATGCCATAAATTGACGCTCACGCAAAGACTTGGCGCGGTTTGAGAACAAGGGAATACCACGTGTTCTCCAAGGAAGCGCAACAAAAAGACGGGAGAGCCTCTTCGCTCAGCGACCGAAGTTAGGGGACCAGACGATAGCCGCCTTCCTCGGTCACCAGCAGCCGTGCGTTGGACGGGTCGCGCTCGATCTTCTGACGCAGGCGATAGATATGGGTTTCAAGCGTATGCGTGGTGACCCGGTTGTTATAGCCCCAGACTTCCGACAGCAGCACGTCGCGCGATACCGTCCGCGGTCCCTGCCGGTAGAGGAATTTGAGGATCGAGGTTTCCTTGTCGGTGAGCCGGATCTTGCTGCCTTCCCCGGCATCCATGAGCTTGGCGGCGGGATGGAAACTGTATGGGCCGATGGTGAACACCACGTCCTCACTCTGGTCGTGCTGCCGCAATGCAGAGCGAATCCGCGCCAACAACACCGAAAAGCGGAACGGCTTGGTCACATAGTCATTGGCCCCGCTCTCAAGGCCGCTTATCTCGTCGGCTTCGCTATCCTGGCCGGTGAGCATGATGACCGGCGCCCGAAACCCATCGGCGCGCATCTGTTTGAGTGCCTCGCGCCCGTCCATGTCGGGCAGGCCGACATCGAGCAGCAGCATATCGAAATGCCCGTCCTTGACCTTTTTCAGCGCCGCGCCGGCGGTATCGGCCTCAGCGATATCGAATTCACGATAGGGTTCGAACTGGCCGACGAGGGCAGCCCTGAGATCGGCGTCGTCATCGACGATCAGCAAACGGCGCTTGTTCATGTTCAAACTCCCGATAGGTCCCGGACATAGTCGCTTGCGGAACAAAGCTCTGGCTCAATTTAGGGTCCGGCCTGCACCGCGCCAATCACATGCGCGTTATCGCGTTCCGAACAGCGCTGACCCCACCCGAACCTGTGTCGCCCCCATCAATACCGCCGTTTCGAAATCAGCACTCATCCCCATGGACAACTCGGCCAGTCCCGCGTCGCGCGCCAATTCGGCCAGTTGCGCAAAATACGGCCCCGGTGCCGCCTCCAGCGGAGGAATACACATCAGACCAACGATATCGAGGCCATATTGATCCTTGCACCGCGCGACAAAAGCGACAGCCTCATCCACGGCAATCCCGGCCTTCTGCTCCTCGCCGCCAATATTGACCTGCACGAAACAGGGCAGTCGGCGGTTCTGCTTTTCCATTTCTGTCCCCAGAATGCGTGCCAACCGGTCGCGATCGACGCTTTCGATCACGTCGAACAGCGCCACGGCATCGGCGGCCTTGTTGGTTTGCAGCGGGCCGATCAGATGCAAGACGAGATCGGGGTGCGCCGCCTTGAGCGCGGGCCATTTCGCCTGCGCTTCCTGGACGCGGTTCTCGCCGAAATGGCGCTGACCGGCAGCGATTAGCGGTTCAATCGCCTCCGGCCCAAAGGTCTTGGAGACGGCAATCAATTGAGCCTCCGTGGCGCCATCGACACGCGCGGCGGCGCGCGCGATGCGCTGCTTGATGGCATCAAGGCGTTGGGCAGCGGTTTCCGGGGCGTTGGAACTCATGGCACTGTTGACCTTCCGGCACTTTTCTGGTGATGGTCGCCTACCCAATTTCTCATCTCTTCTCAAGTATAGGACGCCAACCGGTACTTCTATGGCAAACGCTCCCGAGCGCTACAATCCGCGTGAACAAGAACCCTTCTGGCAAAAGGTCTGGGCCGAGAAGAAGACCTTCGAGACGTCCAACGACGACTCGCGCCCTCCCTATTATGTTCTTGAAATGTTCCCTTACCCTTCCGGGCGGATTCATATGGGGCACGTGCGTAACTACACCATGGGAGATGTGGTCGCCCGGTTTCAGCGGGCCAAGGGGCGCAATGTACTGCACCCGATGGGCTGGGACGCTTTTGGCATGCCGGCCGAAAACGCCGCCATGGCCAACAAGGTGCATCCGCGCGAATGGACGTACGAAAACATCGCCGCAATGCGCAAACAGCTGCAATCTATGGGATTTTCCCTCGATTGGAGCCGCGAGTTCGCGACCTGCGATGAAGAATACTATCACCAGCAGCAAAATCTGTTCCTCGACATGCTCGATGCTGGCCTCGTCACGCGCAAGACATCCAAGGTCAATTGGGACCCCGTGGACCACACCGTGCTGGCCAACGAACAGGTGATCGACGGGCGCGGCTGGCGCTCCGGCGCCTTGGTCGAACAGCGCGAGCTCACCCAGTGGTTCTTCAAGATTTCCGATTTCGCCGAGGACCTGCTCGACGCCATCGACAGGCTCGACAACTGGCCCGACAAGGTGCGGCTGATGCAGCGCAACTGGATCGGGCGTTCGGATGGGCTGCGCATCCTGTTCGAGATTGCCGGAGAGGGTGCGCCTGAAAAAACCATCGAGATTTTCACCACACGCCCAGACACCTTGTTTGGCGCTTCGTTCGTGGCGTTGTCGCCAGATCATCCTCTGGCGGCTGAACTGGCACGCGGCGATGCGGAACTCGCTGAGTTCATCGCTGAATGTCATCGGATGGGCACCTCTGCCGAAGCGATCGAAACCGCTGAAAAGCGCGGATATCGCACTGCGCTCAAGGTGCGCCATCCGCTGATCGAGGGCGCGACGCTTCCGGTCTATGTCGCCAATTTCGTCTTGATGGACTACGGCACCGGCGCCATTTTCGGGTGCCCCGCCCATGACCAACGCGACCTCGATTTCGCCCGCAAATACGATCTGCCGGTCATCCCGGTCGTGCTGCCGGCCGATGCCGATCCAAAGGTGTTTGCGATCGACGCCGAGGCCTATACCGGCGCCGGCATGGCCTTCAATTCCGGCTTCCTCGACGGCATGGAGATCGACGCGGCCAAGGAGGCTATGGCCGCATATTTGGAACAGCGCATAGTCGATGGCCATCCGCAGGCGAGCCGTCAGGTCAATTACCGCCTGCGCGACTGGGGTATTTCCCGCCAGCGCTATTGGGGTTGCCCGATCCCGGTGATCCATTGCGACACCTGTGGCATCGTCCCGGTGCCCCGCGACCAATTGCCGGTGCGCCTGCCTGAAGATGTCGAATTCGACACGCCCGGCAACCCGCTCGACCGCCACCAGGGATTCAAGCACGTTCCCTGCCCCACGTGCGGATCGGCGGCCCGGCGTGAAACCGATACCATGGACACCTTTGTCGATTCGTCCTGGTATTTCGTGCGCTTTACCGCGCCCCGCGCCGAAACGCCCACCATTCCCGAGGTGGCCGACCGCTGGCTGCCCGTCGATCAGTATATTGGCGGCGTCGAGCACGCGATCCTGCATCTGCTCTATTCGCGCTTTTTTGCCCGCGCCATGAGCCGTACCGGACACATGCATGTCGATGAGCCGTTCAAGGGCCTGTTCACCCAGGGCATGGTGACCCACGAAACCTATCGCGATGCCAGCGGCGACTGGGTGGCGCCCACCGATATCGAATTCGACACAATCGACGGCCACAGGGTGGCGCGCGCCCTGGGCTCGGGCGACCCGATCGAGATTGGCTCCGTCGAAAAGATGAGCAAATCCAAGCGCAACGTCGTCGATCCCGATGACATGATCGCCACTTACGGGGCCGATACCGCGCGCTGGTTCATGCTCTCGGATTCCCCCCCCGAGCGTGATGTGCAATGGACCGAATCCGGCATCGAAGGCGCCTGGCGCTTCGTGCAGCGCATCTATAAGCTGGTCGGCGAAGCCACGTCGGTGCTTGCATCCGACCCGGTCATGCTCGAAACGGACGATTCGCGCACGGTTGACATGTTGCGCGCCGCCCACCGGATCACGGCGCATATCGACGCCGATCTTGCCGGTCTGCGGTTCAACCGGGCCGTGGCACAGATTTACGAGTTGGCCAACGCCATCCAGAAATTCATCCCGGTGGTGGCTGCCGCCCCGTCCCTCGACAGCATCAATGCCTTGCGCTCTGCCATCGAGCGGCTGATCCAGTTCATCGCACCGATGATGCCGCATCTGGCGGAAACCTGCTGGAAGCAGCTCGGGCACACGACCATGGCCTGCGACACGCCGTGGCCGGAAGCAGATCCCGCGTATCTTGCCGAGGACGTTGTGGTGCTGGCCGTGCAGGTCAACGGCAAGCGACGTGGGGAAATCGAGATGCCAAAGGACGCGCCCTCCGACCAGGTGGAAACTGCAGCCTTGTCACTGGAAGCGGTAGCGCGAATTCTGGACGGCAAAGCCCCCCGAAAGGTGATCGTCGTGCCCAACAGGATCGTCAATGTGGTCGGCTAGCGCCGTGCGGCGCACCATGCCCGGACTTGCCCTGGCAGCATCGCTGATGCTCGCCGGGTGTACGCTGGCGCCGGTACATGGCAGCAGCACAGGTAGCACAATTGCCCCCATTGCCCTTAATTATGCCGAGCCACAATCCCGGCTCGAACAGATTGTTTACCAGACGCTTGGCGCGCGGTTCCGCTCGGGCGACGCAACCAGCCCGGTTGTGTGGGCAAGAGTTTCGGCCCGATCATCGCAGATCGGTTTGTCTCGCGTCGCAAGCCCGGTGACCGATCGCCAGATCGATGTCACCATTGTCTTTGAGGTCACGGAGAACAACACGGTTGTGGCCAGCGGCTCGCGATCGGCGACCGCCTTGTACCAGACCACGGATCAATCCGTCGCCGATGACGCCGCCTTGCGCAAGGCGGAAGACCAGGCGGCAAGAGCGGCCGCAGACGCCGTGCGGCTCGCACTTATTGCCGCCCTCCCGGCCCGATGACGGCCCTTAAGGGCCGTGACATTGAGAGATTTATCACCAGCCCGGATTTGCGGAGCGGATTCGTTGTTGTCTATGGCCCCGATGCCGGGCTTGTCAACGAAACCGCAGCGCGGCTGACGCGCCACTATGCCGGCGATCCGCCCGATCCGGAAAGTCTGATCCAGCTGCATATGAGCGAGATCGACGCCGATCCCCAGCGGCTGGGCATCCTGGCGCGCAGTCCGTCGCTGTTTGGGGGCAATACCACAATTCGCGTGCGCGGAGCGAGCAACAAGCTGGCTGCAGGATTGGTCGAACTGTTCGAGACCGGTGCCGACTCCATCATCATCGTCGAGGGTGGCGACCTCAAACCGTCTGACGCTTTGCGCAAACAGGCCGAAGCGCGCCGCGATGCCCGGGCCGTCCCTTGCTACGCCGATAGCGGCCAGACCATCGACTCACTGATTCGCGAGACCTTTGCCCAAGCGCGCATTTCGCTTGAAACCGATCTCGTACCCATGCTGCGCGACATGCTGGGCAATGACCGCCAGATCACCCGGCGGGAATTGGAAAAGCTGGTGCTGTTCGCCGGAGAAGGCGGAAAGCTCAGCCGCGAAGATGTGACGCGCCTCTGTGGTGACAACGCCGCCCTGGCCATTGATGCCGTGGTCGATTCCATTGCCACCGGTCACGCCAGACGGTTCGATGACGCGATGACAAGGGCGCTCAGCGCCGGAACCGATCCGCAGCGGCTATTAATCGTCACCATGCAGCATTTTTCCAGGCTGCGCGCCATGCGGGCGCAGATCGATGCAGGGGCCGGGCTCGATCAGGTCGTCGCCCGGGCAACACCGCGCATTCACTTTTCCCGCAAAGCAAGCGTAGAGCAGCAATTGCGGCTGTGGACCGACAGCGCGCTGGCATCGGCTTGTAATCGGCTGGCGACGGGGATCGCCGACAGTCGCAAGACCGGGCCGCTGGCGATGGCGATTGGCCGTCAGGCCATGCTCGCCGTATGCATGGCCGCGGCGCGGCGCTGATCGCAGCGAAAACGTCGCCGCTGATCTAGCAGATCAGCGGCGCATGTTTCATGTGCAACATCGCCATCAGCGGGTCAGCAATCGGCTGCACACCGCGTCGAGCTGTTCCAGGGTGCGATAGCGGATTTCGAGGCGTCCGCCACGATCGCGATGCTCCAGCGTCACTGACAACCCAAGAGCATCGGAAAGCTGCTTTTCCAGCGCCAGCGTATCGGCATCTTTGGTGCTGGGCTTACGCTCTCCGCCCGCCGATGGCCGACGAACTTCGGCGTCCTGCTGATGCAGGGCTTCCGCTTCGCGCACTGAAAGGCCCGCATCGACAATGCGACGCGCCAGGGCCAGCGGCTCTTCCGAAGTGATCAATGTGCGCGCGTGCCCCGCGGTCAATTCACCGCGTTCGAGCATGGCCTGCACTTCACCCGGCAACCGCAACAGCCGCAAGGTGTTGGCGACATGCGAGCGCGATTTACCGATCACCTGCGCCAGATCGTTCTGGGTATATTCGAACTGCTCGATCAGCTGGCCGTAGCCTTGCGCTTCTTCGAGCGGATTGAGATCGGCGCGCTGGACGTTTTCGATGATCGCCAGTTCCAGCGCTTCGCGGTCGTCGACTTCCCGGATGATCACCGGCACTTCGTGCAGACCCGCGCGCTGCGCGGCGCGCCAGCGGCGTTCGCCGGCGATGATTTCGTAGATATCGGGTCCCTGATCGCTGGGGCGGACCAGCAGCGGCTGCATCACCCCTTTTTCGCGAATCGAGTTGGTCAGATCATCAAGCAAATCCGCATCGAAATCCTTGCGCGGGTTGGCCCGGCTGGCGATGATGAATTCGACCGGGAGCCGCCGCGTACCCGTCGCCGAATCCGCCTGGCGCGGGGCTTCAAGCGGGGGCATATCTCCGATGAGGGCGGCGAGGCCGCGACCAAGACGCGTGGGTTTGTCGTTCATGGGGTTCTCCATCAGGCCGCCCGCAACTGGCGTTCGCGCTTGATCACCTCGGTGGCCAGCCGCAGATACGCCTGGCTGCCGGCGCATTTGAGATCGTAAAGCAGCGCCGGCTTGCCATAGGACGGCGCTTCCGATAGCCGCACATTGCGGGGAATAACGGTATCATACACCAGCGTGCCCATATGGCTGCGCACGTCGTTGAGCACCTGTTCGCTCAGATTGTTGCGCTTGTCGAACATGGTCATGACCACGCCCTGGATTGAGAGGCGCGGATTGAGGGTGGTGCGGATCTGCTCGATGGTTTGCAGCAACTGGCTGAGCCCTTCAAGCGCAAAGAACTCGCATTGCAGCGGCACCAGAACCGCATCGGCGGCGGTCAGCGCGTTGATGGTGAGCAGGTTGAGCGAGGGCGGGCAATCGATCAGCACATAGGTGATCGGTTTGCCATCAATGGTGAGATCGTGCAGGGATTTGAGGGCTTCCTTGAGCCGGAACGCACGATCGCGCTCGGCGGCGATGGTCAGCTCCACCCCCAACAGGTCCATGGTCGAGGGCACCACGGCGACATTGGGCACACTGGTCAAAACGGCTGCTTCACTGACGCTGGCTTCGTTGAGCAGCAGATCATAGGACGAACGCTCGCGCTGGTTACGATCGATGCCGAGCCCGGTCGAGGCGTTGCCTTGTGGATCGAGATCGATGATCAGGACCCGTTCACCAATCGCGGCCAGCGCCGTGGCGAGGTTGATGGCCGTCGTCGTCTTGCCGACGCCCCCCTTTTGATTGGCGAGAGTGAGAATACGCGGATGCATCTTGCCTCCGAAACCGGTTCGGTTTCAACCACTTGAATTCAGGGCCGGGGATGCAACGCGGTAAAGTCGAGGATCACTGCGTTTTCATCCGTGGCGCTCTGATGCTTTAACACATCGTAAACCCAATCTGAATCCGCTTGTTGCAGTTCTTCCCCGAATTCGCGGCCCTTATGCAACAGCGCACGGCTGCTGGGCCCCCAGAACCTGTGCACATAGCGCAACAAGAGCGGCAAGGGGGCCAGGGCGCGAGAGGTCACGAGGTCAATGGGGCCAAGAGTTTGCGGGTCGACGGCCTCGATTCGCGCCGTGTGAACGGTGAGCGGCAGATCGAAGTCCCGCGCCATGGCGCGCAGAAACGCGCCTTTTCGGGCGTTGGATTCGATCAGATGCATGGAAAAATCGCGGCCTTTGAGGGCAATTGCGACGGGAATCGCCGGAAAACCGCCGCCACTGCCGATATCGAGCATGGTCAAAGGGCCGGTTTGCGGGCCGATCAGGGGCAAAAGCTGAAGCGAATCAAGGATATGGCGCGACCACAGGTCCCCCGGTGTTTCACGTGAAACCAGGTTCTGCACCCGCTGCCAGCGCTCAACTTGGGTGCAAAAATCGTGGAGTTGTGATGATTTCTGCGGGAGTTGGCCAAAAATTGACGCCTCAAGATGGCCCAGCGACTGCAAACGGGCCGCTTCCGTCGAAAAATCACTCATGACGCCTTGCGATCCATGCGCCCGCGCCGAATCACCGCCAGAACCAGCGTCACCGCAGCGGGGGTGATGCCTTCGATCCGCTGGGCCTGGGCGATGGTCCTTGGCCTCGCATCGATGAGTTTTTGCTTCATTTCATTGGAAAGACCCGACAGGCGCTCATAGTCGAACCAATCGGGAATGGCCCGCGATTCATCACGGCGCACGGCTTCGACATCGGCGCGCTGGCGTTCGAGATAAACCGCGTATTGGGCATCGATGCTGAGCTGCTCGAAAATCTTGTCATTGATCTGCGCGATCTCGGGCCAGATGCGTTCGAGATCGGCACGGGTGGTGGTGGGATAGCTCATCAGATCAAAGGCCGAGCGATGCACGCCATCGGCATTGATGTTGACGCCCACAGACCGGGCCCGGGTCGGGGTGACCGACAGCGACTGCAACAGCTCCTTGTTACGGTCGAGCGCAGTCCTATGGGCGGTAAAATGCTCGCGCCGCTCAGGACCGACGAGACCGATCTCCATGCCAATTGGCGTCAGACGCTGATCGGCATTATCGACCCGCAAATGCAGGCGGAACTCGGCGCGGGAGGTGAACATGCGATAGGGCTCGGTAACGCCGCGCGTGATCAGATCGTCGATCATCACCCCGATATAGGAATTGGTCCGCGACAGGATCAGCGGATCGCGGCCCAGGATGGCCAAGGCGGCATTGGCGCCGGCGAGCAAGCCCTGGGCAGCGGCTTCCTCGTAACCGGTGGTGCCATTGATCTGCCCGGCCAGATAGAGGCCCGGCAAGGCACGCAACATCAAAGTGGGGTCAAGCTCCCGTGGATCGACGTGATCATATTCAATGGCGTAGCCCGGCTGCTTGATAACGACGTTTTCCAATCCCGGCATGGTGCGCAGGAATTCGAGCTGCACATCCTCGGGCAGGGAACTGGAGACCCCGTTGGGATAGATGGTCGTATCGTCGAGCCCTTCGGGTTCGAGGAACACAAGATGGCTATCCTTATCCGAAAACCGCACCACCTTGTCTTCGATCGAGGGGCAATAGCGCGGGCCGCGCGAAGCAATACGCCCGGAATACAGCGCGGAGCGATCAAGGTTATCGGCGATAATCGCGTGGGTCCGGGCTGTTGTGCGCGTTTCGTAACAGGCGATCTGCGGCGTGGAGATGGTGTCGGTGAGCGAAGAAAACGGTTCTGGTGGGGTGTCGCCCAACTGTTCGGTGAGCACCGAAAAATCGATCGTCGTCGCGTCAAGCCGCGCCGGTGTGCCGGTCTTGAGACGCCCGAGCCGCAGCCCGAGGGCTTCGAGGCGATTGGACAGCCCGAGAACCGGCCCCTCCCCGGCCCGACCGGCTGGATAAGAGTCCAGCCCGCAATGGATCAAGCCGCGCAGGAACGTGCCGGTGGTCAGCACCACGGCCTCCGCGTCAAAGCTGCGCCCATCGAGCAGCACGACGCCGGAAACCTTGCCATGGGTGAGGGTGAGATCATCGACCTCGCCTTCGATGATGGTGAGATGGTCCGTTGCGGCAAGTTCAGCCTGCATGGCGGCGCGATAGAGCTTGCGATCCATCTGGGCCCGCGGACCGCGCACGGCGGGACCTTTGCGCCGGTTGAGCACCCGGAACTGGATGCCAGCCTGATCGGCGACCCGCGCCATCACGCCATCGAGCGCATCGATCTCGCGGACCAGATGGCCCTTGCCCAACCCGCCGATGGCCGGATTGCAGCTCAGCTCACCGATGGTGGCGCGCTTGTGGGTGATCAGAGCCGTGGAAATGCCCAGCCGTGCCGAAGCCGCCGCGGCTTCAGCCCCGGCGTGTCCACCCCCAACGATGATGACGCCATATGCGGTCATGGTTGATCCTTGGTCTGTTTCACGTGAATCCAGCAGCGGGTTAAACTCCGTGTTTCACGTGAATCCATCTGTGTGATCGACGGCGCCGTGTTTCACGTGAATCATTTTCCGATACAGAAGCCGGCGAACAAGCGGTCGAGCACGGCTTCACTGTCCATCAGGCCAATCAAACCAGCCAATGTGTCCGCGGCGCGGCGCAGCTCTTCGGCGCACAATTCCAACTGGTCGATGCGGGCAATGGCCTGATCGATGTGGGTGATCGCTGCCGCCAGCGCCTGCTGATCGCGCAAATGGCTGACCAGCATCGGTTCGCTGCCGATCTGCGCTTCAATATGCGTTTTCAGCCGGGCAAGCAAGTCTTCGATGCCAGCACCGGTATGGGCCGAAAAGGCCAGATCGACAGGATGAGCCTGGGCCCCAAGATCGCTTTTACTCGCGAGGGTCCAGATCGGAACGGCAATGTTGCCCAGATGGGTGGTTTCCGTATCGGGGGCGAGCAGATGCAGCACCAGATCGGCCGCTTCGATGGCGCTATGGGCGCGGCGGACGCCCTCGGCTTCAGCCAGGCTGTCAGTCTCGCGCAGGCCCGCGGTGTCGGTGAGCGTCACTAACGCCCCACCCAGATCGATGGACACATCCTTGGTGTCGCGGGTGGTGCCGGCCTCGGCGGTAACAATGGCCAGATCCGAGCCGGCCAACCTATTGAGCAGGCTTGATTTTCCGGCATTGGGAGCGCCGGCCAGCACGACGCGAAAACCTTCGCGCTGCAAGCGTCCGCGCTCGAAGCCCGCCAGAGCCTCCCCAAGCGTGGTGCTCAGCGCGGTCAAATCCTCGCGAAAGTGCGGCGGCAGCGAAAACGGGACGTCGTCTTCGTCGGAAAAGTCCAGTTGAGCTTCGATTTCAGCCCGGGCGTCGAGCAGGATATCGCGCCATACACCAACCTGCTGCCCCAGACCGCCCTCAAGCCGTGCCAGCGCCTGTTTGCGCTGGGATTCGGTCTCGGCAGCCAATAAATCCCCCAGTCCCTCGATGGCAGTGAGATCGAGTTTGCCGTTTTCAAAGGCGCGGCGGGTGAAGTCGCCGGGACCGGCCAGAGTGATCCCGGTAAGGGTCAGCAGCGTCGCCAATACGGCCTTGACCCCGGCAGGGGAGCCATGGATTTGCAACTCGGCGCAATCGTCCCCGGTAAAGGAATGGGGTGCGGGGAAAATTGCCACCAGGCCCTGATCGAGCGCCGTCCCGGTCTTGGGATCGCGCAGCATGCGTAGAGTGAGGGTGCGGGGTGGGGGCAGCGCTCCGGTGAGCGCGGTGACCGCCGCAAAGCTTTGCGGGCCCGACAACCGGATCACCGCGACGCCGGCGGGAAGACTGCCGGAGGAAAGGGCAACAATGGTGGGTGTATTGGGCACGGTGCGACTTTGGCTGGTTGAGCAGCGACAGCGCCTCCGTACGGGCGGGCGGTCCCCAGATTTGGGCTCGGGACCGCCACCGCGACGTCAGTGAGCGAACGCTGCGCTCAAGTGTTCATCGATTCAAAGAATTCGGCGTTGGTCTTGGTCTGGCGCAGCTTGTCGAGCAGGAATTCCATCGCGTCGACAGTGCCCATCGGGCTCAGAATCCGGCGCAGCACATACATCTTGCGCAGCACATCGGGTTCGACCAGCAGCTCTTCCTTGCGGGTGCCCGACTTGGTGACATCGATGGCCGGGAACACGCGCTTGTCGGAAACCTTGCGATCGAGCACGATTTCCGAGTTGCCGGTGCCCTTGAACTCTTCAAAGATCACTTCATCCATGCGGCTGCCGGTATCGATCAGCGCCGTGGAAATGATGGTCAGCGACCCGCCGCCTTCGATATTGCGCGCTGCTCCGAAAAACCGCTTGGGGCGCTGCAAGGCGTTGGCGTCGACACCCCCGGTCAAGACCTTGCCCGAAGACGGCACCACGGTGTTGTAGGCGCGGCCCAGCCGGGTGATGGAATCGAGCAGGATCACCACGTCGCGCTTGTGTTCGACGAGACGCTTGGCCTTTTCGATCACCATTTCGGCAACCTGGACGTGGCGCGAGGCGGGCTCGTCAAAAGTCGAGGAAATCACCTCGCCGCGCACCGAGCGCTGCATGTCGGTGACTTCTTCGGGGCGTTCGTCGATCAGCAGCACGATCAGATAGCATTCGGGGTGATTGGTCGCGATCGACTGTGCAATATTTTGCAACAGTACCGTTTTACCAGTACGCGGCGGCGCAACAATCAGGGCACGCTGGCCCTTGCCGAGCGGCGCGACCAGATCGATCACCCTTGCCGAGCGATCCTTGACGGTCGGATCGCCGATTTCCATGTGCAGCCGCTCATCGGGATAGAGCGGGGTAAGGTTGTCGAAATTGATCTTGTGGCGGACCCGTTCGGGGTCCTCGAAATTGATTGTGTTGACCTTGAGCAGGGCAAAATAGCGCTCGCCTTCCTTGGGAGAGCGGATCTGGCCTTCAACCGTATCGCCGGTGCGCAGGCCAAAGCGGCGAATCTGCGAAGGGCTAACATAGATGTCGTCGGGACCGGGCAGGTAGTTGGCATCAGGGGAGCGCAGGAATCCGAACCCGTCGGGCAGGACTTCGACAACGCCTTCGCCGGTGATATCGACCTCGCGGGTGGCCAACTGCTTGAGAATGGCGAACATCAATTCCTGCTTGCGCAGGATATTGGCATTTTCGACGTCGAGCTCTTCGGCAAAGGACTGCAATTCGGCCGGAGATTTGGCCTTGAGGTCCCTGAGCTTCATGAATTCCATGACCAGCCTTCTTAAGGGATATGGAGGAGGGAAAAATATAAGGATAGGGGAAGGTGGGGCGGACCTTGTGCCGCCCGTCTCACGGCGAATGCGCGAGTTGCTCGCCCCTCATAAACCATTCAGCGCGCTTTTTGCAAGCGGAACCGGAATTTTTCGACGGTTCAGAACGGCTTTACGATCACGGCAATGACGATAACGATCATGAGGACCGTCGGTATCTCATTGATTGCCCTGAAAAATTTTGCCGGGCGCGTATTGGTGTCCTTGGCAAAAGCCCGCAAATTGCTGCCCAGAAATCCATGGAATCCCGACAGCGCCAGGACAAACGCCAGTTTGAGCCACAGCCAGCCCATGGAAAAAATCGCCGAACCGTAAAGGTGGAGCAGCCACAAGCCGAATACCCAGGTGGCGATCATCGCCGGGGTGGTGATGGCCCGGTACAGACGCCGCTCCATCACCTTGAAGGTCTCGGACTGCACCGAACCGGGCTCGGCGTCGGCATGATAGACGAACAGACGCGGCAAATAGAGCAACCCCGCCATCCACGCGATGACCGAGATAATGTGAAATGCCTTGACCCATTCGAGCATGATCATGCCCCCGCGTTAGAAACCCTACACCCGGCCATGCACCAGATCGACGAGTCGTGCAACATTTTCGATCGGGGTTTGCGGCACAATGCCATGCCCGAGGTTGAAAATATGCGGACGATCGGCAAAAGCGGCGATGATCTTGCGGGCGCGATCTTCCATCTGCTGGCCGCCGGCGACAAGCCGCAGCGGATCGAGATTGCCCTGCACCGGCAGCGATTTGGGCAGCGTGTCCGAGGCAAAACCTAGCGGCAGGGCGTAATCGAGGCCCAGGACCGACACCCCGGTCTGCTCGGCATAGGTCTTGAGCATGCCCGCGGCACCGCGCGGAAAGCCGGTGATCGGCGCGCCGGGGATAAATTCGCGGACCCGTTCGACCAGCCGTCGGTTGGGCTCGATCACATAGGCGGCGAAAAATTCCTCGTCGAGATTGAGGGCCCAGCTTTCAAAGATCTGCACGATATCGGCACCGGCGCGGAACTGGGCGACCAGATATTGGGCAGAGACCTCGACCAGCATGTCGATCAATGCGGAAAAGGCTTCCGGGTGCTCAAGCGCGAAAATGCGGGCCTTGGCCTGATCCGACGAACCGCGTCCGCCCAGCATGTAGGTGGCAACGGTCCAGGGGGCACCACAAAACCCGATCAGGGTCTTGTTCGGAGAGAGCGCCAGTTTGACCCGATCGATGGTTTCGAGAACCGGGCTTAGCTTTTCCAGAGCGTTGGTCGGATCGAGCGCTGCGATACCGGCAGGATCCAAGGGCTCAAGGATCGGGCCTTCGCCTTCGGCAAAACGAACCGTTTGTCCCAAAGCGTCCGGGATGACCAAAATATCGGAAAACAGGATTGCCGCATCGAGATCGAACCGGCGCAGGGGTTGAAGGGTGACTTCAGCCGCCATCGTCGGTGTGTAGCACAGATTGAGAAACCCACCGGCCTTCTCGCGGACTTGGCGATACTCGGGAAGATAGCGGCCGGCCTGGCGCATGATCCAGATGGGAGGCGTCGGCTGCTTGATGCCCAGTGCGGTATCGAGGAGCGGTTTGCCGGTGGCTTGCGGAGAGGAAATTTGACGATCCAATGGAGACCCTGTCTTTTTAAAAAAGGACTCTAATAAGAGTTTGTTTCTTCTTTATGGCTGTGTTTTGCAACAATTGGCGCGAGGTCACAACCTTGGGGGCTGAAAAGGGCTTGCGGCAGTTGCGCGCGGCGAGGGCGGTTTGCGGCAAAGCTCTGCAATTGGGGAAGAACGGCGCTGATCGCCGCAATCGTTAAGGGTTCGTTAACACGTCCCTTGTGCAAAACCTTAACAAAAGGTTAAGGCTTGCTGAGGGCGCGCGGCTAAGCTTATCCCCATACTTGTCCCCAGCCCCCTCAAACTGTCCCCAGTTAAGAGGCTGTTAACCCAATTTCCGGCTTTGGGGATAAATCGCAGCTCCCGTGGCTAAACCGGGCAAATGGCGATGTCTGTGCATGAGCCTGTGAACAATTTTCCTTCGTCATACGCGAAAAGCCCCGCTAATGCTGATCCTTGCCTCTCAAAGCCCGACGCGGATAACCCTGCTCAACAATGCCGGATTGCGGTTTACCGCGATGGCGGCACCGATCGATGAGCGCAAAGCCGAACACGATGCCTTGACCCAAGATTCGAATCGGGCGGCACTGGCGCGTAGTTTGGCCGAAGCCAAGGCGCTCGTGGTCAGCCGGACCGAGCCGGACGCGATGGTCATCGGCGCCGATCAGACCCTCGATTTTGACACGCGCGAAATCCATAAGCCCGTCTCACGCGATCAGGCGGCAGCGCAATTGATGGCCATAGCCGGCACCAGTCATGCGCTGCATTCAGGGGTCGCGCTGGCCCGGGACGGACGGATCGTCTGGAGTACGGTCGAGAGCGCGATCTTGCGGTTCAAGCCGTTTTCGCGGCAAACCCTCGACGCGGTGCTCGACCTGGAAGGCGACGCGATCCTCGGGTCGGTTGGCGCCTACCGGCTCGAAGGGCCATCGCTGCGGCTGTTTGAGGCGATTGAGGGCGATTATTTCACCATTCTGGGCCTGCCGATGCTGGCGCTGCTCGACGCGCTCGAACGCCATGCCCCCGAGGTTTTCTGATCCACAGGCCCCGGGCGGCATCCACCATTTTCTTTGCGCAAGTGTATCCAATCATGAAAAAAGCCTTCGTCATCGGCCATCCCATCGCCCACTCGAAATCCCCCCTGATCCATGGGAGCTGGATTGCCGAACACGGTCTTGACGCCAGTTACGAGCCCTTCGATGTGGCTCCCGAAGCGCTCGCGGGTTTTATCGACCGGGTGCGACAAGGCGAATTTGTCGGCGGCAACGTCACCATCCCCCACAAGGAAGCAGTGATGGCCCTCGTCGATGAGGTCGACCGGCTGGCCAAAAAGATCGGGGCGGTGAACACCGTCGTCGCCGACGCCGGGCGTCTTTTCGGCACCAACACCGATTATCTGGGATTCCTTGCCAGCCTCGATGCCAGCGCGCCGGGCTGGGATGAAGGGCTCGACAGCGCGGTCGTTTTGGGTGCGGGTGGCGCTTCGCGGGCCATCCTGGTGGCGCTGATCGATCGGGGGGTGCCGGCGATCCATCTGCTCAACCGCACCCCGGCCCGGGCCGAGGCGCTGGCGGCCGAATTCGGCCCCACGATCCACCCCGGCCCGCTTGCCGATTTCGCCGCCCGGGCGGGCACCGCGGGGCTGTTGGTCAACACCAGTTCGGTGGGCATGGAGGGCACAGGGTTTTCCGGGATCGATCTGAAACTGCTGCGTCCCGGTGCGGTGGTCACCGATATCGTTTATACCCCGTTGATCACCCCGCTTCTGGCGCAAGCGCGGGCACAAGGCTTTGCCTCGGTTGACGGTCTGGGTATGCTGTTGCATCAGGCGGTTCCGGGGTTTACCGCCTGGTTTGGTCCGCAACCTTCGGTGACGCCGGAACTGCGGGCCAAAGTGATCGCGGCGATGGGGCTGGCTTAGGGAATCGTTTTGGACACATCATGCTTCGCGTAGTGCTCACAGGCTCGATCGCCACGGGCAAATCCACCGTTTTGGCACGGTTTGCCGAGCGCGGCATTGCAGTTTATTCCGCCGACGAGGCCGTCCATGAACTCTATGGGGGGCAGGCTGCGCCCCTCGTGGAGACGCTGTTTCCCGGAACCGTGCGCAATGGCGCTGTCGACCGCGCCAGGCTCAGCGCGGCGCTGGCCGCCGAGCCCGAGCGCATGGCCGAGCTTGAGGAAGTGATCCATCCGCTGGTGCGCGAAAAGACCGTCGATTTTTTCAACACAGCGGAAGCTGAGGGGGCGGCATTGGCCGTGGCGGAAATTCCCGTCTTTTTTGAATCGGGCTCGCAATATTCCATCGATCTCGTGGTGACCACCTATTGCGATCCGGCCATTCAGCGCGAGCGCGTGCTGGCCCGCCCGGCCATGAGCGTCGAAAAACTCGATCTCATCTTGTCCCGGCAACTGGCGCAGACGGAAAAGTGCCGCCGCGCCGACCACGTGATCGACACGTCGGGCACCATGGACGAAACGCTCGCGCGCACCGACGCGGTTATTGACACATTGCTGGCGGAGGCCGCGCCATGAGTTTGTTGCGCGAAATCGTGCTCGATACCGAAACCACGGGACTTTCGGCGACCGGCGGCGACCGGCTGGTCGAGATCGGGTGTGTGGAACTGATCAATCACGTGCCGACCGGGCGGCACCACCACGTCTATATCAACCCCGAACGCGACATGCCCGAAGAAGCCTTTCGGGTGCATGGATTGTCGGAAGAGTTTTTGCGCGACAAACCGCTGTTTTCCGCTGTGGCGCAGGATTTTCTCGATTTTGTCGGCAATGATGTGCTGGTCATCCACAATGCGCCGTTCGACATGGGGTTTCTCAATGCCGAGCTTGGAGCCTGTGGCCTGCCCCGGCTCGCCAATGAGGTGATCGACACGGTGATGCTGGCGCGCCAGCGCCATCCGGGTGCAAGGGTGAGCCTTGACGCGCTGTGCAAGCATTATGGCATCGACAATTCGCGCCGCACCCTGCACGGCGCGCTGCTCGACAGCGAGATTTTGGCCGAAGTCTATCTTGAGCTTTTGGGCGGACGGCAGGTGGCGCTGGCGCTTTCTGCGGAAAACGAATTCGGATCGCGCTCCGGCGCGGCGCGCCCGCCTGCCCGCCAGCGTCCGGTGCCGCTTGGCACCCGGGTGACGGCGCAGGAATTGGAAGCCCATGCGGAGTTTATCGGCCAGATGGGCGAGAAAGCCCTGTGGCTTCACTATGAGGCGCACGCCATCGCCGTCGGGGAAAACTGAACGGCACAAGACCTTTGCGAGTGAGCGTATGAAAAAGGCCCCGGGATGACCGGGGCCTTTGGTATTTCAGCCGTGCAAAGGGACAGCCCTGTGCGCGAAGTGCCTTAATTGACCGTCGGCTTGGCTTCGCCGGCAGCGGTGCCGTCCGGATTGGCCTTATCGGCAGCGGCGGCGAGGTTGCGGCGGTACAGGGCGAGGAAATCGACCGGCTCAAGCATCAGCGGCGGGAAGCCGCCGCCCTGGATGGTCTGGGCGAGAACCTGACGCGCAAACGGGAAGATCAGCCGCGGCGCTTCCACCATCAGCAGGGCACCAAGCTGGTTTTCCGGAATATTGCGGGTGCGGAACAGGCCGCCATAGACCAGTTCGACCGCATAGAGCACCTTGCCATCGCGCTCGGTCTTGACGTTGAGCCCGATCTCGACGGCATAGGCGTCGTCGGCCTGCTTTTTGACCTGGACGTTGATGTTGACGTTCGAGGCCGGATTGGTCGTGCCGGGAACCAGCGACGCTGGCGCGTTGGGGTTCTCAAAGCTCAGGTCACGCACATATTGTCCCGCGATGCCAAAGGCCGGGGCCTGAGCGGGATCGGTTGCACCTTCACCAGCTGCCGCGGGAGCGGCTGTATTCTCGTTGTTGTCAGCCATTGGCCACTAGGTCCTTCATATCTGGTCGGCGAGGCGATCCGGAAGCCCGGACCGCGAAAACTGCGGGTCTGGCTATCACTTTTGCCGCCCGGTCACAAGGTTTGGGGCTCTATCCCTGATTTAGCAGCTTGCTTTGTCGCGTTCCGAACCGGAAAACCGGTCCCACTTTTCCCGGAAACGCTTTAGCGATAATCGTCCGGGTCGAGATCGATGGAGCGCATGCCGGGCCCGCCCCCGCTGGGACGATAGGAGGTGACCACCACCATATTGCGGCTCAGACTTCGATAGAGCCATCCGCGCAGCGGCGGGATGAGCAGGGCAAAGGCGACGATATCGCTGAAAAATCCGGGGATCAGCAACAGCAATCCGGCCACCGCCATCACCATCATTTCGAAAAACTGCTGGGTGGGCAATTCGCCGCGCGCCAGCATGGTCTGACTGTCCATGAGCATGCCCAGCCCCTGCCGGCGCAGGATGAGAAGGCCGAGCACGGCGGAGGCGATGATCGCGGCAAGGGTTGCGAGGACGCCAATCCGGCCGCCGACCCAGATAAAGCCGGCGATTTCGAGAAACGGAAAGGCGAGAACGGCAAAAAGGACGAGGCGGGCCACGGGGCTTGGTCTCCTTGGGCCACCCGGCGCGCTGGTCACTTGGGAGAAACCAGAGCGGAGCGCGGCGATGCAAATCACAATAATGCCACCGCAAACTGGTTTGCAGGGGCGCTTTACCTATATATAGGACAAAGCGCGCTATTTGCGACCGCCAGAAGGGCGGAAATTCATTTCAGACTGATTGCGGAGCCGGACGTCACCCATGGGCGAAATTCTCGACTTTCCCACCCTCATCGTCATCGTGGTGGCCATTGTTGTGCTGCTGCGGCTGCGGTCGGTGCTCGGAACCCGCACCGGCAACGAGCGCCCGCCTTCGGTGCGCTATGAATCGATTTCGCGCACCCGCCCTGACAACGACGATACCGTCGTTCCCCTGCCGGTGCGCAAGACGCCCCAGGACGCGGCCGAAGCCGAACGCGCCCAGCGCAAGCTCGACGCCGAGATCGAGAAATATTCCTCGGGCAAGACCGAGATCGAAGACGGGCTGCGCGCCATTTCCCAGGTCGATCCGGGCTTTTCGCCCAAGCAGTTCCTTGAAGGGGCAAAATCGGCTTACGAAATGATCGTATCGGCCTATGCCGCCGGGGACCGCAAGAGCCTGCGCAACCTGCTCGACAAGGATGTGTTCGACAGCTTCGATGCGGCGATCACCGAGCGCGAAGCGGCGGGCCAGACAGTGGACTTCACCTTTGTGGGCCTCTCCAACATCGAATTCGTGGAAGCCGAACTCGACAAGCGCAACGCGGTGGTGACCCTGCGGATCGATGCCGAAGTGGTCTCGATCACCAAGGATCGCGAAGGCGAGATCGTCGAGGGGACGCCCGGTCAGGTCGTGGCAATTGCTGACGAGTGGACGTTTGTGCGCAGCACGCGCTCGCGCGATCCCAACTGGAAGCTGGTCGCCACCAACGACCTCGACTGACGCGCGAAAAGGCTTTTCGCCATGGCGCGCAAACCGGCCGGACCCCGATCGAAAAAGCCCGGGGCCCTGCCCGATTTTCATTTGTGGAACGCGGTGGGCCGCTCGGTCGACCCGCTTTTGAAGCGCAAAAGCGCCGATCCCAAATCCCTGCTTGAGGCGCTGGACCGCGTATCGACCGCAGTGGAGGACCAGCCCGTCCAGACACCGCGCCAGACCGTGCCGTCCTTTGCCCGCGCGCCGCTTCCTTCAACCCGGCCGATGATTGCCGCCTCCAGGGTCGCGGCCTCCGACAAGCCGATCGAGCCCAATCTCAAGCGCCGCGTGGCGCGGGGGCACGAACCGATCGATGCGACCCTCGACCTGCACGGGCTGACGCAGGACCGGGCGCGCGATGCCTTGGAGCGGTTTGTGGCGGTGTGCGCCAAACGCGGTGATCGCACCTTGCTGGTGATCACTGGCAAGGGGATCAAGAAAACCGGCTATCTCCAGCTTGAGCACAAGGGTGTGCTGCGCACCATGGTGCCGCTGTGGCTCAACGGCCCGCATCTTGCGCCGCTGGTGGCGGGGATCGATCCGGCCCATCAGAGCCATGGGGGCGGTGGTGCGCTCTATGTGCGCCTCAAGCGCAGGCGCGCCCTGTGACCCCGCTGGGTGCAAAATTGCGCAAGCTGCGCGCCGAGCGGGGCATTTCCCTCAAAGATATGGCGAGTGCGCTGGAGGTATCGAGCGCCTATCTCTCGGCGCTCGAACATGGCAAGCGCGGCAAGCCGACCTGGTTCATGGTCCAGCGCATCATCGCCTATTTCAACGTCATCTGGGATGAAGCCGAGGAAATTCAGCGCCTCGCCGAGATTTCCGATCCCAAGATCACCATCGACACCGCCGGTTTTGCGCCCGAGGCGACCGAGCTGACCAATGTGCTGGCCCGCGAAATGGATCGGCTGTCGGCCGAAGATTTCAAGGCGATCCGCGACGAGGTGATGCGGCGGGCGGTCAAGGAAAAGTAGGCTACCGCCCGGCGCTGGTGAGGGGAAGGGGCCGCTACAGGATGTAGCGGCTGAGGTCAGCGTCGCCGGCCATCTTGCCCACGGTGTTGCGGACGCGATCGCCGTCGATGGTCAGCGACGTACCGGCCTTGTCGGGGGCTTCAAAGGAAATATCCTCGACGAGCTTTTCCAGCACTGTCTGCAAACGGCGGGCACCGATATTTTCAACGCTCGAATTGACCGCAACGGCAATGTCGGCAATGGCCTCGATGGCGTCGGGGGTGAACTCAAGCGTGACGTTCTCGGTGCCCATCAGCGCCACATATTGCCGGATCAGCGAATATTCGGTGTCCGACAGGATGGCGATGAAATCCTCACGGGTGAGCGCCCGCAGTTCCACCCGGATCGGCAGCCGGCCCTGAAGTTCGGGCAACAGATCCGAGGGCTTGGCGACGTGGAACGCACCCGAAGCGATGAACAGGATATGGTCGGTATTCACCGGGCCGTATTTGGTGGCGACGGTGGTGCCTTCGATGAGCGGCAGCAGATCGCGCTGCACGCCTTCGCGGGACGGGCCGCCTGAAACGCCGCCGCCTTCACGCACCGCGACCTTGTCGATTTCGTCGATGAACACGATGCCGTGGTTTTCGACCAGTTCGATGGCTTCGAGATTGATCTTGTCCTGATCGAGCAGCTTGTCGGCTTCCTGGTTGATCAGGATCTCATAGCTGTCCTTGACCTTGACCGAGCGCTTTTGGGTGCGCCCGCCCAGCGCCTTGCCGAACATGTCCGAGAGGTTGATCATGCCCATGCCGCCGCCCGGCATGCCGGGCATATCGAACATCGGCATGCCCTGGGTTGCGGGCACCTCGATTTCGATCTCCTTGTCGTCAAGCTCGTTGGCGCGCAGCTTCTTGCGGAACGCTTCGCGGGTCGAGGGCGTGGCCGATTGTCCGACCAGCGCATCGATCACCCGCTCTTCGGCGTTCAAATGCGCCTTGGCCTTGACCTCGGCGCGCTTTTTTTCCTTGAGCAGCACGATGCCCGCTTCCACCAGATCGCGGATCATCTGCTCGACGTCGCGGCCCACATAGCCCACTTCGGTGAACTTGGTGGCTTCGACCTTGACGAAGGGCGCCTGGGCCAGACGGGCGAGGCGGCGGGAGATTTCGGTCTTGCCCACCCCGGTCGGCCCGATCATCAGGATGTTTTTAGGCGAGACTTCCCGACGGATATCCTCGGGAAGCTGCTGCCGCCGCCAGCGGTTGCGCAGCGCAATGGCAACGGCGCGCTTGGCCCCGGCCTGGCCCACGATATAGCGGTCCAGTTCCGAGACGATTTCGCGCGGGGAAAAACTTCTTTCGCTCATGGATCAGAACTCTTTGTCCAGAAAACGCACCATCAGGTGCTCGTCGATGAACCGCCCCTCCACATGAAGGGCGCGGGGCTGGGTGCCATAGGTGGTGAACCCGAGCCGGTGATAAAGGGCGAGCGCCGCAAGATTGTTGGCGGCGACACCAAGGTGCAATTGCAGGATCGGCGGACGGGCAGTGGCAATGATTGCGTCCATCAGCCCGGTGGCTACGCCCGTCCGGCGATGGGACGGAGCCACATAGACCCCGAACACCGCGCCGATGTGGCGGGTCTTTTGACGGTCGGATCGGACCAGTCCCGCCATCCCAACCGGCACCGTATCTTCGAACGCGATAAGGATCGCGTTGCGGGCGGCGCTGGTCTCGTACCAGTCCAGCGGGCGGGTCTGTTCCAGCTCCGCATCCGACGCGAACGATGCCGGGTCGCCGGCAAGGGCAGCGAGCCGGATCGTTCTATAGGCCCCGGCGTCACGGGGACCGATCTGCCGGATGGCGAGGGTCAAGTGTCGGTGTCCAGAGTTTCCACTGTGATATCGGAATTGGTATAGACGCAGATATCGGCAGCGATCTCCATCGCTTTGCGGGCGATCTCTTCAGCGCTTTTGGCACTGTCGCTGAGCGCCCGGGCCGCAGCCAGCGCGTAATTGCCGCCCGAACCGATGGCGGCGATGCCATCTTCTGGGCTGAGCACGTCGCCGGTGCCGGTCAGGATCAGCGAATCGGTCTTGTCGACCACGATCATCATGGCTTCGAGCCGGCGCAGGTAGCGATCGGTTCGCCAGTCCTTGGCGAGTTCGACGCAGGCCCGCATCAGCTGGCCGGGATATTGTTCGAGCTTGGCTTCGAGGCGCTCGGACAGGGTGAACGCATCGGCGGTGGCCCCGGCAAAGCCGGCCAGAACCGTACCCCCGGCCAGACGCCGCACCTTGCGGGCGCTGTGTTTGATGACTGTCTGGCCGAGGGAAACCTGTCCGTCGCCCGCGACCACCACCTGATTGCCCTTGCGGACTGAAACGATTGTCGTCATGGAGGCTGGGATATCCTTGTTGGATCAGTATCTGGTCCTTATTTAGGGTCGGCGACGCCAAATGCAATGCAGACGAGCGGGCGGGCTTTTCCTGGCCTTGCCGACCTGCTAGAGCAGGGCCGATATTTTCCGGAGGGTCCGCCATGCGCAAGGCCAAGCTTGATCGCAAGACCAATGAGACCGATATTTCGGTCGCCATCGACCTGGACGGCACCGGTGTGCGTCAGATCGAAACCGGTGTGGGGTTCTTTGACCACATGCTCGACCAGCTCTCGCGCCATTCGCTGATCGATATGGCGATCCGGGCGAAGGGCGATCTGCATATCGATGATCACCACACCGTCGAGGATGTGGGTATCGCCATCGGCCAGACCCTCAAGACAGCGCTGGGCGATAAAAAGGGCATCGTGCGCTATGGCGCAAGCGATCTCGTGATGGACGGGACACGCTCCTCGGTGACGCTGGACGTTTCCGGGCGGGCATTCCTTGTCTGGAAGGTGGCGTTTAATGCCCCCAAGATCGGCAATTTCGACACCGAACTGGTGCGCGAGTTCTTCCAGGCGCTGGCGATCAATGCCGGCATTACCCTGCACGCCCAGACCTATTATGGTGACAACAACCACCATATCGCCGAAAGCCTGTTCAAGGCGCTGGCGCGGGCGTTGCGCCAGGCCGTGGAGATCGACCCCAGAGCATCGGGGGAAGTGCCCTCGACCAAGGGCGTATTGTAAATCACCCAGGGGCCGATGGCCCGAACGGACCGGTTCATGACGCTTTACGCGATCTATGCCAAACCCGAAAAGGGCCCGGACGCCCTCGCCTTTCTGGCCGACAGGTTCAGCTGGAGCGCGTTTGTGCTGCCCCCGCTCTGGGGATTTTCACGCGGCGCTCTGGCTTTTGTAGTGTTGTGGCTGGTGGTGGCGGGCGCGCTGGTCTGGGCGGCGCCTGTGATCGGCTTCGGCGCGGCCTCTGCGCTCTATGGCGTTTTCGCACTGTGGGCCGGGTTCGCGGCTCCTTCCGTCCATGCGCGGGCACTGTCGCGACGCGACTGGATCGCCATGGGTGAGCTGGTGGCCAGCGACACTGCCTCGGCTGAACGGATCTGGCTCGACCAGGTCTATGGAGCGCGGGTGTGACGAGTGTCGCGATCATCGATTACGGTGCGGGCAATCTGCGCTCGGCGCAGAAGGCGTTTTTGCGCGCCGCGGGCGAGAGTGGCACCGAGGTCATCGTCACCTCCGAGCCGGACCGGGTCCGCAAGGCCGATCGGATCGTTCTGCCCGGCGTCGGGGCCTTCGCCGATTGCATGGCGGGACTGCGGGCCCTCGATGGCATGATCGCAACCCTTGAGGACAGAGTGCTCAAGGGGGGCGTGCCGTTTCTGGGCATCTGCGTGGGCATGCAATTGCTGGCGACGCAGGGCCGGGAAAAGACCGAAACGCCCGGCCTTGGCTGGATTGCCGGAACCGTCGGGCCGATCACGCCTGCTGATCGGGCGCTCAAGGTGCCGCATATGGGCTGGAACACAATCGATGTGGTCCGCCCGCACGTGCTGTTCGAGACCATCCCGACCGGTCCGGACGGGTTGCACGCCTATTTCGTCCACTCCTACCAGATGCGGGTGGACACTCCCGAAGATGTGATTGCCACGGCGCAGTATGGCGGGCCGATCACCGCCGCCATTGGCCGCGACAATATCTTTGGCACCCAGTTTCACCCTGAAAAAAGCCAGGCGCTGGGCCTGGCGCTGATCTCCAACTTTCTCAAGTGGCGCCCATGATCCTGTTTCCTGCAATCGACCTCAAGGATGGCCAGTGCGTTCGGCTCAAGCTCGGCGATATGGAGCAGGTGACGGTATTTTCCGACGATCCCGCCGCCCAGGCCAAGAGCTTTGAAGATCAAGGGTTCGAATATCTCCATGTGGTCGATCTCAATGGCGCATTCGCTGGCGAAAGCGTCAATGGCGGGGCGGTTGAGGCCATCCTGAAGGCCGTGGATTTTCCGGTGCAGCTGGGCGGGGGCATCCGCTCTCTGACCCATATCGAAAGCTGGCTGGATAAGGGCCTCGCCCGGGTGATCTTGGGCACCGTTGCGGTGCGCGATCCGGAGCTGGTGCGAGCGGCGTGCAAGGCGTTTCCCGGTCAGGTCGCGGTCGGTATCGACGCGCGCGGTGGCAAGGTGGCTGTGGAAGGCTGGGCCGAAACGTCCGAGCTGTCGGTGTTTGAAATGGCGCAGCGGTTTGAGGGCGCCGGGGTGGCGGCGATCATCTACACCGATATCGACCGCGACGGCATCTTGAAGGGTATCAATTGGGAGTCGACCCTTGAACTGGCCCGCGCGACGGCGATCCCGGTGATCGCCTCAGGGGGGCTGGCCTCGATGGACGATATCACGCGCATGACAGCGCCAGACGCGCAAATCCTCGAAGGGACGATTTCCGGTCGGGCGCTCTATGACGGGCGCATTGATTCACGTGAAGCACTGGCCGTCTTGCGTGGAGCCGCAGCATGACCCTTAAAGCCCGCATTATTCCCTGTCTTGATGTAAAGGACGGCCGCGTGGTCAAGGGGGTCAATTTTGTCGACCTGCGTGATGCGGGCGATCCAGTCGAGGCGGCGCTCGCCTATGACGCCGCCGGGGCCGATGAATTGTGCTTTCTCGATATCGCCGCGTCACAGGAAGGCCGCGACACCATTCTCGACGTGGTGGCCCGCACCGCCGAAAACTGCTTTATGCCGGTGACGGTGGGCGGCGGGATCAGGACGGTCGAAGACATCCGCAAGCTGCTGCTGGCAGGGGCCGACAAGGTGTCGATCAATTCCGCCGCCGTGACCGATCCCGAATTCGTCGCCCGCGCCGCCGACAAGTTCGGCAATCAGTGCATCGTGGTTTCGGTCGATGCCAAGGCGATCGAGCCGGGGCGCTGGGAAATCTTCACCCATGGGGGCAGCCGGCCCACGGGGATCGACGCTGTCGACTTCGCCGTGCGGGCGGTGGAACTGGGCGCGGGCGAATTGCTGGTGACCTCGATGGACCGCGACGGCACGCGGGCTGGCTTCGATCTGGGCCTGACCCGCGCCGTGGCCGATGCTGTGGAGGTGCCGGTGATCGCCTCAGGCGGGGTGGGCACGCTCGACCATCTGGTCGATGGGATCAAAGAAGGGCACGCCGCTGCGGTGCTGGCCGCCTCGATCTTCCACTTCGGAACCTTCACCATCCAAGAGGCCAAAGCGTATATGGCGGCGGCCGGAATTCCCATGCGGCTCGACCGCGTCTGAGCTTTGGGCAAGGAGACCCCGCCATGGCACTGACCCTCGAAGCGCTCGACGCGCGACTGGCCGAACGGGCCGCAGCCTCGACTGAAAGCTCCTACACCGCCAAGCTGCTGGCGGCGGGCACTGCCAAATGCGCCCAAAAGCTGGGCGAGGAGGCCGTGGAGACGGTGATCGCGGCGATGAGCGCTGACCGCGACGAACTGGTCAAGGAAAGCGCCGACCTCCTCTATCACCTGCTGGTGCTGCTTCGGGACGGCGGCGTGTCCCTCGCCGAGGTGATGGCGGAACTCGACCGGCGCACCGCCCAATCGGGGTTGGCCGAAAAGGCCGGACGCGCCGGGAACTGACCAGATGAACAAGACGCCGGCCTTTGCCCCCTACCTGACTTTTACCATCGAGGAATGGGCACGGCTGCGCGCCGATGAGAAGATGACGCTCGATGCGGAAGACATCGAGCATTTGCGCACCCTCAATGACCCGATTTCGCTGGCTGAAGCCGAAATCGTCTATCTGCCGCTCACAAGGCTGCTCTCGTTCTATGTCGAGGCGATCCAGGGCATTCATCACGCCACCAGCCGGTTTCTGGGCCATAACGGCGCCAAAGTGCCGTTCATCATCGGCGTTGCCGGGTCGGTCGCGGTCGGCAAATCGACCACCGCCCGCATCCTGCGCGCTCTGCTGCGCCGCTGGCCGACCTCACCCAAGGTCGATCTGGTGACCACCGACGGGTTTCTTTACCCCAACGCGGTGCTGACTCGGCGCGGGCTGATGGATCGCAAGGGCTTCCCCGAAAGCTACAACCGCCGCGCCTTTGTCGATTTTCTGGCAGCGATCAAGTCGGGCCGCCCCCGCGTTACCGCGCCGACCTATTCGCATCTGGTCTATGACGTGTTGCCCGACGAGCCCATCATCGTCGAAAACCCCGATATCCTGATTGTCGAGGGGCTCAATATCTTGCAGCCCGGCGATCTGCCAAGCTCCGGGCACCCGATCGTGTTTGCCTCAGACTTCATCGATTTCTCGATCTTTATCGATGCCGACGAGGATGTGCTGGAAAACTGGTATGTCGAGCGGTTCATGAAACTGCGCGAGACCGCTTTCCGCGATCCCAAGAGCTTTTTCCGCCGTTTTGCCGAGTTGAGCGAACCGGCGGCCATCGGCACGGCGCAAACCATCTGGCAGAACATCAACCTGCCCAATCTGCGCGAGAATATTCTGCCGACGCGCGGACGCGCCGACCTTATCCTCAAAAAGGGCGCCGATCACGCCATCCACGAAGTGGCGTTGCGCAAGGTCTGACAGTCAGACGGCGATGCCCTCGCCGCGCGCCAGTTCCTTGAGGTCTGCAACCGGCCGCGCGCCATAGTGCGAGATCACTTCCGACGCGGCGAGACAGCCGAGCCGCAACGCCTCTTCCATCGACTGGCCGCGCGCCGTGGCGAGCAAAAAGCCCGAGGCGAACAGATCGCCCGCGCCGGTGACATCAACCACAGTGTCGACCGGATAGGCGGGAACCGACACCACCTCGCCATTGCGGATCGCCATGGCGCCGCGCGCGCCCATGGTTACCGCCGCGATTTCCGCATCCTCGGCCAGATGGCGCACGGCGACATTGATGTCGTCGGTCTCATAAAGCGCCTTGACCTCCTCGATATTGGCAAAGACGAAATCCATGGTTTTCGAACGGATGAGGTCGAGGAATTCCTCGCGGAACCGGGAAACGCAGAACGGGTCGGACAAGGTAATGGCGGCGGCACGCTCATGCTTGTGGGCAAAATGGGCAGCCTTGACGAAGGCGCGCTTGGCGAGCGGGGGATCCCACAGATAGCCTTCCATATAGGTGATGGCGGCGGCGCCGATGGTTTCTTCGACGATATCGTCCTCGGTCAGATGCTGGCAGGCACCCAGATAGGTGTTCATGGTGCGCTCGCCATCGGGGGTGACGAGAATCATGCACCGTGCCGTGGCGGGGCCATCGCGCAGATAGTCGGTATCGTAGCTGATGCCATTCGTGTCGAAATCGTCCCGGAAGACGAGGCCCAGTTCGTCTTCGGCGACCTTGCCCACAAACGCGGCGCGACCGCCCAGCGCGGCGACGCCCGCAGCGGTATTAGCCGAACTGCCACCGGGAATGATGGTCTTGTCATGTGGCATCTTGGCGTAGAGATCGGCGGAGCGCTCGGCATCGACCAGATGCATGATCGATTTGCGCATGCCCTCATCGACAAGGAAATTGTCCTCGACCGGGGCGATCACATCGACGATGGCATTTCCGATGGTCAGGACGTCGAAGCGGGTGGTCATCGGCTGCCTCCAGGACGGCTCATGAAACAATATTTTTCACGGATACGGCCCTCGCTTAAGCCATAGTCCGGCAGGGCGCAACCATGGCTCACGCGATGGTCTTGTCAGGGTAGCGGCACCATTGGGCGATGATGCAGCGGTAACATTCTGGTTTGCGGGCCTTGCAGACGTAGCGTCCGTGCAGGATCAGCCAGTGATGGGCGCGCAGCAGATAATGCGGCGGCACCTTTTTGAGCAGGGCTTTTTCGACGGCCAGCGGCGTTTTGCCCTTGGCGATGCCGGTGCGGTTGCCGACCCGGAACAGATGGGTGTCAACCGCGATGGTGGGTTGGCCGAACCCGATATTGAGCACCACATTGGCCGTCTTGCGGCCCACTCCTGGGAGGGCCTCAAGCGCCTCGCGGGTGTCGGGGACCGCGCCGCCGTGATGCTCTATCAGCATCTGGCTGAGCAGAAAGACGTTTTTCGCCTTGGTGCGATAGAGCCCGATGGTGCGGATATAATCGCGGATCGTGTCCTCGCCCAACGCCACCATCTTTTCCGGCGTATCAGCGATGGCAAACAGCGGGCCGGTCGCCTTGTTGACCCCGACGTCCGTGGCCTGGGCCGAAAGCACGACCGCCACCAGAAGGGTGAACAGATTGACGAAATCGAGCTCGCCTTCCGGATCGGGATCGTGGGCGGCGAAGGTCTTGAAGATCTCTTCGATCTCGGCGCGGGTGAGCGGTTTGGACATGGATATGCGATGATGAAGTGATTTGGAATTCGAAGGCCCACCCGTTAGACTGGCCACAAGGATAAAAGGCAAGCCAAGATGTCTCAAAACCCGCTCTATGCCGCATTGCTGACCCCGCATCGCTCGCTCTCGCCGGTGGGCCTGCGCTGGGTCATGGCGTTCACCGCCATCATGGTTTCGATTCCGGGCATGGTGTTTTTCGCCATGGGAGCGTGGCCGGTGGTCGGGCTGATGGGGCTGGACGTACTGGCGCTCTACTGGGCGCTATCGTACTCGCTCAAAGGTCGCGATGCGTTCGAGGAAATCACCCTTTGGCCGGATGCACTCAATATCCGTCGGGTCAATGAACGGGGCCGCGAAAAGCGCCTGTCGTTCAATCCGTTTTTTGTTCGCTTTACCGTGGTGCGGGACAATGATGACCGGGTGACGGCCTTGCGGATCGAAGGAAGGCACGGCCAGACCGAAATCGGCAAGTTCCTGACGCCAGACGACAAGGCCGATTTTGCCCGCACGTTTGGGCCGGCGCTGAGCCGCGCCAAGCACTGATCGTGCCCAAGACGATCAGGCCCTGTGAAAATCGGGTCGTTCGAGACGGGTTGCGGCGGTAGGGTGATGATTATGAACGCGAACGCACCCTTTATGACCCCTCCCCAAATGGGAGATGACAGCACCTATCGGATCATCGCCCGGGCCATCGAGTATCTGTCGACCCCGGGGCCCGAGGCTGCCGATATCGAGGGCCTTGCGCATGCGCTTTCGGTCAGCGAGCGCCAGTTGGTGGAGATTTTTCGCCGCTGGTGCGGACTGACGCCGAAGAGCTTTGCCCAGGCCGTCGCCCTCGATCACGCGCGCAAGCTGTTGCGCGACAATATGAGCGTGCTCGACACCACCTATGAGGTGGGCCTTTCCGGCCCATCGCGACTGCATGATCTGTTTGTGACCCATGATGCGGTGCCCCCCGGCATCTATCGCGCCAAAGGGGCAGGCCTCGACATTATCTGGGGCTATGCGCCCTCCCCGTTCGGGCTGGCTTGCGTCATGACCACGCAATACGGGGTGGCCGGAATTTCCTTTGCCGACCCGGACCGTGAGGACTATGCGTTCGAGGATTTGGCGCGGCGCTGGCCCAACGCGCAATATGTCCGCGACGACGCAGCTGTTGTCCCAGAGGCGGCGCGCATATTTGATCCGTCACGCTGGGACCCCAATCAGCCGGTGCGGCTGGTGATGATCGGCAGCCAGTTCGAGGTCAAGGTCTGGGAAACGCTGTTGAAGGTGCCGACCGGACGCGCCGCGACCTATGGCGAAGTGGCCCGCGCCATCGGACGGCCCCATGCGGCCCGTGCCATCGGGCGCGCGGTGGGCCGCAACCCGATTTCCTTTGTCATCCCCTGCCACCGGATTGTCGGTTCGACCGGCGCGCTGACCGGCTATCACTGGGGCATCGTGCGCAAACGGGCGATTTTGGGATGGGAAGCGGGGCTTGTGGCGGGGGAGTAGGGCGCTGGCGTGCTTGCTTGCCGATCGGCGGCCTACTCCTCATCCGGCCACTTCGCGGCCACCGTCTCCCTCAAGGGGAGACGGATTGGCATAGGCGCTTCGGGGAGAGCACGAGCGGGGAGTCTACGGGATGACCCGGGATCCAGTAACCGGCAGAGTTGGCTGAATGCCCCGCTGAGTTTGCGATAGGCCTAAAGTTCCTCGGTCGACACCCGCTTGCCGTCGGCATCGATGCCATAGATGATCGGAGCGCCGGTGGCGATTTCGCGGCTCAGAATGGCCTCTTCGTCGAGATTTTCCAGCTTCATGACCAGAGCGCGCAGGGAATTGCCATGGGCCGTGACCAGCACGGTCTTGCCGGCCTTGACCAGCGGTTCGATCGCGGCGGCGTAATAGGGCAGCACCCGGGCAGCGGTATCCTTGAGGCTTTCCCCGCCCGGCGGCGGCACGTCGTAGGACCGGCGCCAGATATGGACCTGCTCGTCGCCCCATTTCTCGCGCGCATCGTCCTTGTTGAGCCCCGACAGATCGCCATAATCGCGCTCGTTGAGGCGATGATCGCGCACGATGGTGAGGTCGGTGATGCTCATTTCCTCAAGCATGAGGTCGAGGGTACGCTGGGCGCGGCTTAGCGCCGAGGTGAAATAGGCATCGGGCACGAGGTTCTTTGCCTTGAGCGCTTGCCCGGCCCGGCGGGCCTCGGCGACCCCTTGCTCGGTCAGGCCCGGATTGCGCCAGCCGGTAAACAGGTTTTCGAGGTTCCATTCGCTCTGGCCATGGCGAACGAGAATCAATGTTCCGGTCATCAGTTGTCCCTTGCCTTGAGGCCGAGCACATCGGCCATGGAATACAGTCCCTTGGGTTTGTCCTGGGCCCAGAGCGCCGCCCTGAGCGCGCCTTCGGCAAACAGCGAGCGGTCATGGGCCGAATGCGACAGGGTCAGCGTTTCGGCCATGGAGGAAAACAGGACCGAATGTTCGCCCACCACGCCGCCACCGCGCAGGGTGGCAAAACCGATAGAGCCCGGTTCGCGCGGTCCGGTATGACCATCGCGCACCCGAACGGAATTGGCGTCAAGCGCGATGCCGCGCCCTTCTGCCGCCGCTTCGCCAAGCAATAGCGCGGTGCCCGAAGGGGCATCGACCTTGTGACGATGGTGCATTTCGAGCACTTCGATATCGAAATCGATGTCGAGACTGGCTGCGGCCTGGCGCACCAGGGCTGCCAGCAGATTGACCCCCAGGCTCATATTTCCCGATTTGACGATCCGCGCGCCGGTACTGGCTGCGACCGCGATGGCGGAGTCATCGTCGGGTGAGCAACCGGTTGTGCCGATCACATGGATTTTGCCCGCTTCGGCAATGCGGCCCGCCAGCTCGACGCTGAGTGCGGGGGCGGTGAAATCGATCACAGCATCACAGGCGGCGACCAGAGCGGCGATATCATCGCCGATGGTGATACCCAACGGGTCGATCCCGGCCAGAGCACCGGCATCTTTCCCAAGCGCTGGTGCGCCGGTCCGTTCGGTGGCGGCGGCAAGAACCATTTCGGCCTGCGCTGCGATCGCGCGGATATTGGCCAGGCCCATACGGCCACCGGCACCCACCACTCCAACTTTCAGGACCATTGCAGCCTCTTTTATCTTTGCTGTGCTTAGACCGTCGCCATCTCGGCCAGGATCGCCTCGGCGCTTTGCCGCGGATCAGGCGCGGCGACAATGGGGCGCGCGACCACCAGATGGCTGGCCCCGGCGCGCAGGGCTTCTGAAGGGGTCATCACCCGCTTCTGATCGCCTTGTTCCGATCCTGTCGGGCGGATGCCTGGGGTAACGATGGCCATGTCCGGCCCGACAAGGGCGCGCACCTGCTGGGCTTCGAAGGCAGAAGCCACCAGACCGCCCATGCCGGCCTCGCGGGCCTGCGTTGCGCGACGGGCTACCAGATCGGAGATGGTCATGGCGTAGCCGGCCTCTTCGAGATCGGATTGATCCATCGAGGTGAGAACGGTGACGCCAAGGACGCAAAGATCAGAGCCAGCGGCTGCCCGGACGGCGCTGCGCATGGTGCGCGGATAGGCGTGGACGGTGAGCATGGTGGCGCCGGTATCGGCGATGGCCCCGACAGCTTTTTCGACGGTGTTGTCGATATCGTGCAGCTTGAGATCGAAAAACACCCGCTTGCCGGCCTTGAGCAGTTCCTTGCCCACGGTCAGCCCCTCGCCGCCATAAAACAGCTGATAGCCGATCTTGTAGAAATCGACGGTGTCGCCGAGGCGGGAAATGATGGTTTCGGCTTCATAGCGCGTACCGACATCGAGCCCGACGATCAGATCTCCGGCCATTGTGTTCTCCTGCGCAGTCCCGTTGGGGGGCTCGATGCCACGAGTTGGTCGCGAGCGCAAGCGGTTGGGAGAGTCTCAGATGCCGCCGCGGGAAAAATGGGTCATTTCGCGAACGATCTGGCCGATCTTGGCTTCGATGGCCGCCTCGGCAATGCCGCCGTCTTCGGTGAAAGCAAGGGAAGCGGGGCCGATGCCGAGCAGTGTGGGAACCACCAGCGCGCCGATCTTTGACAGCGAATCGCGCAAATGGCTTTGCGCCCAGATGGTGCCGTACTTGCCCGAGGACACCCCGCCGATGCCAAACACCGCGTGGCGGAAGGGCGAGGGCCGCTGCCGCGACAGCCAGGCGATGGTGTTGACCAGCAGCGGCGGCAGGCCGCCATTGTATTCGGGAGTGGCGATGAAGACGATATCATGGCTGCGGAACAATTCTGCCAGCCGCATGGCGGCTTCGGGCACGTTGTCGGGCTCAAGATCCTCGTTGAAGATCGGCATCTCAAAATCGCGTAGCGAGATGGAATTGACCGCAACCCCGGCGGCAGTGAGCCGCGCATCAACAGTGTCCTGAAGCATCTTGTTGACTGATCCAGCGCGGATCGAGCCGCACAAGGTCAATGCGGTGGCCATGATGCGCCCCCTCCGATCGTGACTGCCAGCAGTGTTCAACGATGCCGTAACCCGAGTGGGCCTGATCGGCAAGCACTGGAAATGAAAAAGCCCCCTGACGAACAGGGGGCCTTTAAACCAACCATCAATTGCTGAACATGGTCTTGAGCTTGTCAAAGAACCCGTCCGAGCCCGGAGAGGTTTCGCGGCTGGAGATCGACTGGAACTCTTCGAGCAGTTCGCGCTGGCGGCGGGACAATTTTTGCGGGGTTTCCACATCGAGCTGAACGTAGAGATCGCCCACCTGGCTGGAGCGCAAGACCGGCATGCCCTTGCCCTTGAGGCGGACGCGCTGGCCGGGCTGGGTGCCTTCGGCGACCCGCACCTTGGCACGGGTCCCTTCAAGGGTGGGAACTTCGAATTCACCGCCCAATGCGGCAGTGATCATCGAGATGGGCACCTTGGCGTAAAGATCGGCGCCATCGCGTGAAAACAGCTCGTGGGGTTTGACGGAGACAAAGATATAGAGGTCGCCAGCCGGCCCGCCGCGGACGCCGGCTTCGCCCTCTCCGCCCAGGCGGATGCGCGTGCCGTCCTCGATGCCCTTGGGCACATCGACCGAAAGGGTGCGCGAGGTCTGGCGCCGTCCCTGACCGTGACAATCGGTACAGGGCTGGTCCATGGTCTCGCCGCGCCCATGGCACTGCGGGCAGGTCTGCTGAATGGTGAAGAAGCCCTGGCTGGCACGCACCTTGCCGTGGCCGTTGCACATCCGACAGGTGGAGAACCCGGTCCCGGGCTTGGCGCCGGAGCCTTCGCAGGTGTCGCAATGGACAAGTGTGGGCACGTCGATATCGACCGTGGTGCCGGTAAAGGCATCTTCGAGGCTGATTTCGAGATTGTAGCGCAGGTCGGAACCGCGCTGGCGGCCGTCGCGCTGACGCTGGCGGCCCCCTCCACCCATGAAGTCGCCGAAAATGTCCTCGAAAATATCGGACATCGACGAGGAAAAGTCCGTTCCGAACCCCTGGGCTCCGCCCGCGCCATTGGCGAAAGCCGCGTGGCCGAACCGGTCATAGGCGGCGCGTTTCTGGGGGTCCTTGAGGGTGTCGTAGGCCTCGGACACTTCCTTGAACTTGTGCTCGGCATCCTTGTCCCCCGGATTGCGATCCGGATGGAATTGCATGGCGAGTTTGCGATAGGCGGTTTTGAGCCCGGCGGCGTCGCAGGATTTCTCGACACCGAGAACCGAATAAAAATCAGCCTTGGACATGGTCTTACAGTTTTCCCCAAATCGGATGGGGGCGGATAAAGGACGGATGCAAGATCATCTCTTGTGCCAAACCAACCGTTCTTGTGGTGCGCGTTTCAGAGAAACGGCCCGGTTTGTTGCGACTGGTGCTTCGACCCGGCGCGAGCTCAAGCCAGCCCCGGTTGCAAAGCAGCGATTCAAACAGCATGGGGATGTCCACTTTGGGTTCCCCATTGCGCAGTGAGGTAAGCATTCTTGCCGCCTGTTACCATAGGCTGCCCGTAAAATGCCAGCGTCTGCGGCTGATTCACGTGAAACGAGAGCCATCAATGCCCGGACAGTGCCACCATGGCAAACATTCCGATGGCCGTGCCAAGGATCAGCCACGCGGTCGCGGCCAGATGCCCGACAGCAAAACCCAAGGGCCGCAGCGGATCGCGGTCAAACGAGCGCGGTCGCCAGTGCGGATGGCCCTCATAGAGCGGCTGAAGCTGGCCTCTGAAGATATGGATGAAGATCTCGAAAGATTGTCGCACCAGCCGGTATTCGGCGAACAGAATCCAGGTGGACATCAAGCAGATCGACAGGGCAATGAGCGGAAACACCAGCAGATAGCGCTCGATTAAAGCGCCATCGTAAAGCACCGGGACTGAGATGATCACCGCATAGGCCAAAACGGCGCGGTAAAGGATCGCCCAGAAATTGTGATGCTTATACTGGTAGTCCTTCCAGGCCATTTCAGCGAGCTGGCCCACCGAAATGGCGTTGGAAGAATCGGGAGATACCGTCAAATCCGCCATCTCCCGATTAATCATCAGGCCGACTTCTGGTCGTCGTCGTCACCGACTTCTTCGAAATCGGCATCAACGACGTCATCGTCGTCGCTGTCCGCTCCCGAAGCGGCGGCTACGGCTTCTTCCTGGCTGGCCTTGTACATGGCTTCGCCGAGCTTCATCGAAGCCTGGGCAAGGGCAGAGGCCTTCTCGTTGATGGCCTCGGCGTCATCGCCGTCAAGCACAGCCTTGGTGTCGGCAATGGCGGTCTCGATCTCGGTGCGGATATCCGCGGAAACCTTGTCGCCATGTTCGGACAGGGACTTTTCGGTCGAGTGCACAAGGCTCTCGGCCTGGTTCCTGGCGTCAACCACTTCGCGGCGCTTCTTGTCCGCGTCGGCGTTGGCTTCGGCGTCCTTGACCATCTTCTCGATGTCTTCGTCCGACAGGCCACCGGACGCCTGGATGCGGATCTGCTGCTCCTTGCCGGTGCCCTTGTCCTTGGCCGAGACATTGACGATGCCGTTGGCGTCGATATCGAAGGCGACCTCGATCTGCGGTACGCCGCGCGGGGCCGAAGGGATGCCCACCAGATCGAACTGGCCCAGCATCTTGTTGTCGGCTGCCATTTCGCGCTCACCCTGGAACACCCGGATGGTCACGGCGGACTGGTTGTCCTCGGCGGTCGAGAACACCTGGCTCTTCTTGGTCGGAATGGTGGTGTTGCGGTCGATCAGCCGGGTGAACACGCCGCCCAGCGTCTCAATGCCCAGCGACAGCGGGGTCACGTCGAGCAGCAGCACGTCCTTGACGTCGCCCTGGAGCACACCGGCCTGAATGGCCGCGCCCATGGCAACCACTTCGTCCGGGTTCACACCCTTGTGCGGCTCCTTGCCGAAGAAGGCCTTCACCTCCTCCTGTACCTTGGGCATGCGGGTCATGCCGCCGACCAGAACGACTTCGTCGATCTCGGCAGGAGACATGCCGGCATCCTTGAGGGCAGCCTTGCACGGCTCGATGGTGCGCTTGATGAAATCTTCAACAAGGCTTTCGAACTTGGCGCGGGTCAGCTTGAGCTGCAGGTGCTTGGGACCGGAAGCATCCGCCGTGATGAACGGCAGGTTGATTTCGGTCTGGCTGGCGCTGGACAGTTCGATCTTGGCCTTTTCAGCGGCTTCCTTGAGGCGCTGCAGCGCGAGCTTGTCGCCGCGCAGGTCGATGCCCTGCTCTTTCTTGAACTCGTCGGCGAGATAATCGACAAGGCGCATGTCGAAGTCTTCGCCGCCAAGGAAGGTATCGCCATTGGTGGATTTGACCTCGAACACCCCATCGCCGATTTCAAGGATGGAGATGTCGAACGTGCCGCCACCCAGATCATAGACGGCGATGGTGCCCGCTTCGCGCTTTTCCAGCCCGTAGGCGAGCGCAGCGGCGGTCGGCTCGTTGATGATGCGCAGCACTTCCAGACCGGCGATGCGGCCGGCGTCCTTGGTGGCCTGACGCTGGGAGTCATTGAAATAGGCCGGGACGGTGATCACCGCCTGGGTGACATTTTCGCCCAGATAGGCTTCGGCGGTTTCCTTCATCTTGGTCAGGATCATTGCCGAAATTTCCGAAGGCGAGGACTTCTTGCCATCGACTTCGACCCAGGCGTCGCCATTGTCGCCCTTGACGATATGATAGGGAACGAGATCCTTGTCCTTGGTGACAAGCGGATCATCGTAGCGGCGCCCGATCAGGCGCTTGAAGGCAAACAGCGTGCCTTCGGGATTGGTGACCGCCTGACGCTTGGCGGGCTGGCCGACAAGGCGCTCGCCATCGCTGGAAAACGCCACCATCGACGGCGTGGTGCGCGCGCCTTCGGCGTTCTCGATCACTTTTGGGGTTTTGCCGTCCATGACGGCGACGCACGAATTGGTCGTGCCCAGGTCAATACCAATAACTTTTCCCATACCGAAACCTCATTTCTCGAGCGAGCCCTGATGACTGGTCACGATCCGCGTATGCGCCCTTTAAAACAGTGCGGCATCGCATCGACGTCTCGGACCGGACCCCTCTGGGATGGATTTATCCCGGTTTCCCGGGCTTTCTGGCTATATAGGCAGAGGGGCGGGCGCCTTCAAGCGCACCGCCCCCGCAAACTGGATCGGTTTCAGACCGATTTATCGAGGCCTTCCCCGGGCGCCGATTCGGGCTGGTGCGCGGCTTTGCCGCCCCCCTTGGCAACGCCGACCATGGCGGGGCGCAGGACGCGCTCGCCAATGGCGTAACCGGCCTGAACCACCTGCACGATGGTCCCCTCGGGGACCGACGGATCGGGCACTTCAAACATCGCCTGATGCAGATGGGGATCGAATTTTTCGCCCTCGGCAAGGATCGGGCTGACCCCGTTCTTTTGCAAAAGCCGCTGCATTTCGCGCTCGGTCATCTCGATCCCTTCGATAAGGGATTTGAGCGTGCCATCAGCGGTGCCGCGCGCTTCGGCGGGAATGGCTGTCAGGGCGCGGGCCAGATTGTCGGTCGCCACCAGCATGTCGCGCGCAAAGCCCGAAATGGCGTAGGACCGTGTATCGGCGATCTCGCGTTCGGTGCGTTTCCTCAGATTGTCCATCTCCGCCGCCGAGCGCAGCAGCCGGTCGCGCAGGTCCGCTGCCTCCGCCTCAAGTGCGGCGATGCGCTCGTGAAGCTGGGAGGAGGTGTCCTGCGCCGTCTCGGCATTTGCAGTTGCTGCAATATTCTCGTCGGTCGGCTCGGGCGTCGTGTTGTCGTCGCTCATCATTGCTCTTTCACCGATTTGGGATGTTTGTTGCCGCCATATCGGCCAAGGGACGGCAAGTTTCAACCCTTGGCAGCAATCGGCACCGGATTTTTGGCCCCCGCATGAGACCCATTACAACTCGCCCTTCTTGGAAATCAGCCGCGACACCACATGGGCGGTATAATCGACCACCGGTACGATGCGGGCGTAATTGAGCCGGGTCGGGCCGATCACGCCCAGGATGCCGATCACCTTGTCGTTGGCGTCTTTATAGGGCGAGAGCACCACCGAGGAGCCCGAGAGCGAAAACAGCTTGTTTTCCGAACCGATGAAAATGCGCACCCCTTGCGCGGTTTCCGCATCATCGAGCAGTTCAAGCAGTCCCTTTTGCGTCTCGATCTCGTCAAACAACTGGCGCACCCGGGCCAGGTCATCGGAGGCCATGGCGTCGTCGATGAGGTTGGCGCGCCCACGCACGATCAAAGTCGGGGTCGAGGTTTCCGCCTCGATCATTGAGGCGAGCCCGGATTCGACAAGCCGCTGGGCGATCTCATCGAGTTCGGCGCGTTGGCGTTCGCTTTGGCGGCGGATCGATTGCCGCGCTTCCTTGAGGGTCTTGCCGACGATATGGCGGGCAAGAAAGTTGGAGGCCTGGGTCAGCGCGCTGGCGGTGAGCCCGGGTGGCAGGTCGATGATGCGGTTTTCCACCTGCCCGTCCTGGCCCACCAGAATGGCCATGGCGCGTTCGGGGTCGAGGCGCACGAATTCGACATGCTTGAGCATCATGTCCGATTTGGCGGCGATCACCATCCCCGCCCCGTGCGACAGCCCCGACAGCAGCGCACTGGCCTCGTTGAGCAGGTCCTCGACGCGTCCGCCCCGCGCTCCGCCCGATACCGTGCGGGCGATCTGGTCACGTTCGGTTTCGTCCATGGTGCCCACTTCGAGCATGGCATCGACGAAAAACCGCAAGCCTTCCTGGGTTGGCGCGCGGCCGGCAGACGTGTGGGGCGCGGCGATCAGTCCCAGCTCTTCAAGATCGGCCATCACATTGCGTACCGAAGCGGGTGAGAGCTGCATGTCGAGCATTTTCGAAAGCGCCCGTGAACCCACCGGGTCTCCGGTCTCCAGATACCGCTCGACCAGCCGGCGGAAGATGTCCTGGCTGCGCGCTGAAAGCGCTTCGAGAAAGTCCGGTGATTGGCGGGGCTGGCGATCCATATTCACCATTTAGGAGAAAACAGCTTTGGAGCCAAGAGAGCGCCGCTTGTTCGGCTTTCCATGACGCGTTAAGAGGCGGGTAACCAAACTGGAAATAAAAAAAGGATTCGAGCTTCATGCGGCCAAGCGGACGGGGTTTCGACCAGATGCGCGACGTAACGCTGGAGCGGGGTGTCGCACCGCAGGCCGAGGGATCGTGCCTTGTGGCTTTCGGGCGGACCCGCGTCCTGTGCACAGCAAGCGTCGAGACCTCCCTTCCGCCCTGGCGGCGGGGGCAGGGCGTCGGCTGGGTCACGGCCGAATACGGCATGCTGCCGCGCGCCACCGGATCGCGTACGCGGCGTGAAGCCACCGCCGGCAAGCAGTCGGGCCGCACCCAGGAAATCCAGCGGCTGATCGGGCGGTCTCTGCGCGCCGTTGTCGATATGGCGGCGCTGGGCGAAAACCAGATCATCCTCGATTGCGATGTGCTCGAAGCCGATGGCGGAACCCGTACGGCAGCGATCACCGGGGCCTATGTTGCTCTGGGCGAAGCGATCGCCTGGATGAAGGAGCGCTCGCTGTTGAAGGGCAATCCGCTGCGCGATCATGTGGCGGCGGTCAGCTGCGGCATCTATCGCGGCACGCCGGTGCTCGATCTTGATTATCTCGAAGACAGCGAAGCCGAGACCGACGCCAATTTCGTCTTGACCGGCGCGGGCAAGTTTGTCGAAATTCAGGGCACGGCCGAGGGCCAGCCATTCGACATGGATGAATTGTCGTCGCTGATCGGCTTGGCGCAAAAGGGCATTGGCGAACTGGTCGCCCTGCAGCGGTCCGTGCTGGAGCCGTTGGCATGAGCGGGTTTCGCCTCCAGCGCGGCGACCGGCTGGTGCTGGCGACCCACAACAAGGGCAAGCTTGCCGAATTTCAGGACATGCTAGCCGATTTCGGTCTCGATATCGTCTCGGCTGGCGAGTTGGGCCTGCCCGAGCCCGAGGAAACCGGCACGACCTTTGTCGAGAACGCACGGCTCAAGGCCCATGCGGCGGCCAAGGCGACCGGACAGATCGCGCTCAGCGATGATTCTGGCATCGCGGTTGACGCCCTTGATGGCGCGCCGGGCGTCTATACGGCGGATTGGGCCGGTGTGCCGCGCAATTTCACCAATGCCATGCAAAAGGTCGAGGACTTGCTGGTTGAAAAGGGCGCTGTGACGCCCGATCAGCGCCGGGCCCAATTCAATGCCATCTTGTGTCTTGCCCATCCCGATGGCCACGATATGATTTTTGAGGGCGTGGTGCCCGGCACCCTGGTCTGGCCCCCGGTCGGGGACATGGGGCACGGGTACGATCCGATGTTCAAGCCCGATGGTCATGCCAAGACGTTCGGCCAGATGAGTGCCGCCGAAAAACATTCCTGGGCCCCGGGCAAGGAGGGGTTGTCCCACCGGGCCCGCGCCTTCGCGAAATTCGTAAAGGATGTGCTTTGAGTGCTAACACCGCCTTCGGTGTGTATGTGCACTGGCCGTTCTGCGCGGCCCGATGCCCCTATTGCGACTTCAACGCCCATGTCCATCACGGAAAATTCGACGAAGACAGCTTCGTTTCCGCCTATGTGAAGGAAATCGAGGCCACTGCGCGCCGCGCACCGGAGCGGCTGGTCGAATCAGTCTTTTTCGGCGGGGGCACCCCCTCGCTGATGAAGCCTTCGTCGGTGGGAACCATTCTCGACGCCATCGCCCGCAACTGGCAGGTCTCCGATACGGCGGAAATCACGCTGGAGGCCAACCCCACTTCGGTTGAGGTGGATCGGTTTCGCGGCTATCGGGCGGCAGGGGTCAACCGGGTTTCGCTCGGTGTGCAGTCGTTGCGCCCCGAACCGCTGGCCCGGCTCGGACGCCTGCATTCTGTCGATGAAGCGGTGGCGGCGGTGCGGCTGGCCCAATCGATCTTTCCCCGGTCGAGCTTCGATATCATCTATGCCCGCCCTGATCAGACCCTCGATCAATGGGAAGAGGAACTGACCGAGGCGCTGGCTCTGTCGAATGGGCACCTGTCGCTCTATCAATTGTCGATCGAATCCGGCACGCGCTATTTCGATCTGTTTCAGGCCGGGAAACTCAAGCTGCCATCGGTCGATCTGTCGGCGGACATGTTCGAGATGACCCAAGAGCTGACCGCCTCTTATGGGCTGCCCGCCTATGAGATTTCCAACCATGCCCGCCCGGGACAGGAAAGCCGCCACAATCTGATCTATTGGCGTTATGGCGAATATGCCGGCATCGGGCCGGGTGCCCATGGCCGTCTGATCACCGGCGGCGCGCGTCATGCCACCGCCGCCGAACGCATGCCGTTCAAATGGTGGGAAAAGGTGATCGAGACCGGCGACGGGCTGGTCGTTGACGACATCCTGACCTGGGACGAGGAAGGCGACGAATATCTGGTGATGGGCTTGCGGCTGCGCGAGGGGATCGATCCGGCGCGCTATCAGGCTCTCGCCCGCAGGCCGCTCACCGCCGTCCAGATCGATTTCCTCAAGGAAATCGGGTTTATCGAGACCCTGACCAATGGACGGTTGCGGGTGACCGACAAGGGCTGGCCGGTGCTCGACGCCGTGGTGGCCGATCTGGCGGCTTAGATCGTCCCGTGCCTAGCGATATTCCGCTGCCGGCGGGATCCCCGCATCCATGCTGATCCCGCCGCTCGACGCCAGCGGCAGCCCGCCCAGTTTCACGCCATCGATGGTGATTGCACCACCGGGCTGCACCTGGCGCATCACCAGTCCGTGTTCGCCGCGTCCATCGAAGTGAAATCGTACCCGCCCATCCATGCCGCTGAACCCCGTGGGGGCAAGCAACTCGCTGCCATAGGGCGGATTGATTTGCGTGAGTGTGGCGCTGTTGGCCAGTTGCACCGCCGTAAAGGCCAGCGTTGACAGTTGATGGGGGTCGCTGCCAAAGCGGGCGCGGTATTGTGGAGCGAGTGCTGCAAGTCCGGCAGGATCGATGGCGGGGTAGAGCGCCCCGGCCAGATAGGGCTGCGCCGCGATGGCGCGATCGCCTTCCCATTCGGCGGTGCCGACAAGCGTGAGCTTTTCGCGCGGCACCCGGGCTGCGTCGAGCAGAGTGCCGAAACTGGGCGCGGTGGCGCGGTCGGGGAGAAACAGCGTATCGATCTGCTCTGAGCGCAACGCCGGAGCCAGGCGCTCGACGGCCAGCCGGGCGCGGGCCTCGTCATCAAACAGCTCGATCCCCGCCACCCGCATGCCGACTTCCCCCGCGGCCTGCCGCAAGGCTTCGGCCTGCACTCGGCCAAGCGGCGTATCGGGAATGATGGCGGCGATGGTGGCGTTGCCTTTGGCCCGGACATGCCCAAGGGCGCGCAGGATCTCGGCTTCGGGCAGCACGCTGAGCAGATAAACCCCATCAGTGGCAATGCTGGCGGTGGAGGAAAACCCGATCAGCGGTATGGCGGCGCTCTTGGCCAGCGCACCCGCCATGGCCACCGCATCGGCGGTGAGCGGGCCAACAATGAGCCTCGATCCTTCGGCAATCGCCTCCTGGGTGGCGAGACGCGCCGAGGCCGTGGACGAACCGGAATCCTTGAGGATCAGATGAATATTCTGCCCGCCCTGGCTCAGGGCATGGTCCATCCCCAGCCTTGCACCATTGGCCATCGCCCGTCCCACCGCGCCGTTGCTGCCGGTGAGTGGCAGAAGCAGCGCGACCCGAACCGGCCCGGCCCCGATCACCTCACCCGCTGCCGGGGCGAACGGCCCCGTTGTCACCTGTGTCTGCTCGGGCACAGGCATGGGATCGAGCGGCATGCCGGAGCGCGACGCGGGCGAACAGGCCGCTAGCGCCAGGAGGACCATGGCGCAGAAAACGGTTCGGATCGGATTGGCGCGCACTCAGGCTCCTTTGATCTGAAGGTGCGAATCATTTCTGATTCGCGGGCGAATCGGAAATTGTCGTTGTCTCGACATTCGGGGCCCGGATGATAAAAGACCATTGGGCAGAAAAAGGGACCGCCGTGCCGCACGAGAAGTCTTTCACGATCGCCGGTCAGCGCCTTGTTGCCGATTCCCTCGCGCCGGGTCTCTATCCGGTCGCCACCCCCATCGGAAATCTCAAGGATATTACGCTTAGGGCCCTCGAAACCCTAGCGGGGGCCGATCTGGTGCTGTGCGAGGATACCCGCCATTCGGCGCGGCTGTTTGAGGCCTATGGCATCAAAACGCCCCGGACGGCGCTGCATGAACACAATGAGCGCGCGCGGATCGAGCCGCTTCTCGATCAAATTAGCGCAGGCAAGGCGATTGCGCTGATTTCCGACGCGGGGACGCCGTTGCTCTCGGACCCCGGTTTCCCTTTGGTGCGGGCCGCGCGCGAGGCGGGGCTGGAAATTTTTCCGGTGCCCGGCCCATCGGCACTGCTGGCGGCGCTGACCGGGGCGGGCCTGCCCACCGACAGTTTTACATATCTGGGCTTTTTGCCGCCAAAATCCGGCCAGCGTCTTAACGCCCTCGCCCGGCTTTCAACCCGGTCCGAAACTTTGGTGTTCTATGAATCCCCGAGACGACTTGGGGCAGCACTGGCCGATATGGGGCAAGCGTTCGGTGGCGAGCGCTCCGCTGTGGTGGCGCTGGAGCTGACCAAACGGTTCGAACGCTTTGAAGCCGGGATGCTCGATGACCTTGCCGAAAAATTTCCGCCCGAGACCAAGGGAGAGGCGGTGATCGTTGTTGCCGGCGCGCCCGAAGGCACGGCCGAAATTGCCGGCGATTGGGAAGCGGCATTGGGCGCGGCGATGGCCGAACACCCCCTGCGCGCCGCTGTCGATGACATCGCTGCCCGGTTCGGGCTCAAGCGCAAGCAGGTCTATGATGCGGCACTCCGGATCAAGGCCGGGACCTGACCGGCGCCAGCGCGCCGAACAGGCCGGGCGCAGCGCCGAAACGCTGGCCGCGTGGATGCTGCGGCTGAAATTCTATCGCATTCTCAACCAGCGCTATCGCACGCCGGTGGGCGAAATCGATATCGTGGCGCGCCGGGGCAGGCTGATCGTTTTCATTGAGGTCAAGCACCGCGCCGGGGGGAAGATGGCCCGGGACCGGGCGCTCGAAGCGGTCAATACCGCGCGGATCGTGCGGGCGGCTGAGTGGTTTCAAACCCACCATCCGCATTATCATGGGTTTGATTTCCGCTTCGACGTGGTATCGGTTGCACCCGGCCGCTGGCCGCACCATCTGGTCAATGCATTTTCTGCCTGAGCCTTGAGGTTTTTCCATGCCGCTTTCCGTCGCCGTTCAGATGGACCCCATCGAGACGATCAACCCTTTGGGTGATTCCAGCTTTGCCCTGATGCTCGAAGCACAGGCGCGCGGGCACTCGCTCTCCTACTACACGCCCGACACGCTGGCCCAGCGCGGCAATACCGTGACCGCCCGCGTCCACAAGATCAGCGTTGATGACAAGGAAAAGGGTCTGCACTTCGCGCTGGAGGACTGGCAGAAGACCGACCTGCGCGATTTCGACGTGGTTCTGCTGCGGCAGGACCCGCCGTTTGACATGAATTACATCACCACCACCCACATGCTGGAGCGCATCCACCCCGAAACCCTCGTGGTCAATCATCCGGCGGAGGTGCGCAACGCGCCGGAAAAGATTCTGGTGATGAGCTTTCCCGAGCTGATGCCGGAAACCCTCATTACCCGTGATGAGCGCGAAATCCGTGATTTCCGAGCCGAGTTCGGCGATATCATCGTCAAACCCTTGTTCGGCAATGGCGGCGCGGGGGTGTTCCGCATCCGCCCCGACGATGAAAATCTTGGCGCACTTCTGGAAATGTTTGACGCCAGCTTCCGCGAACCGTTCATGGTGCAGCGCTATGTGCCGCAGGTCCGCAAGGGCGATAAGCGGATCATCCTTGTCGATGGGGTGCCGGCGGCAGGACTGAACCGGGTGCCAGCCGAAGGCGAAGTGCGCTCCAACATGCATGTGGGCGGACGGCCTGAACTCTCGGAGCTGACCAGGCGCGAGCACGAAATCTGTGAAGCGATCGGGCCGGAACTGCGCAAGCGCGACCTGATCTTTGTCGGCATCGACGTGATCGGGGATTACCTCACGGAGATCAACGTCACCTCCCCGACCGGCATCCGCGAGGTCAAGCGGTTCGGCGGGCCCGATATCGCCGTGATGATCTGGGACGCGATCGAAAAGCGCCGCTAGCCCTACGCCGTCTCAAGAGCATTTCCCCGTTCCTTTGACCGGGGAAATGCTCTAACGCCCTGCATTGTCGCGCATCCGTACCGGAAAGCCGGTTCCACTTTTCGCGGAAACGCTCTAGGCTGGCCTGATTCACGTGGAACAGCGCGGTTTGGGGCGGGATGTCATCGAGTTTTTTCGTGGCTTTCGCCACGTTTTTCGCCACCGTCGGGGTGGCCGATATTGCCTTCATCTTCGCCGGGCTGACCCGCAGCTACACGCCGCGCCAGCGTTTTGTCGCGGCCACCCGTGGGGTGCTGATCGCCACCGGTATCCTGTTGTTCTTCTCGTTTGTCGGCAATGTGATACTCGACGTGTTCGGGATCACGCTTCCAGCCCTGCGGGTCGCCGGCGGCATTCTCTTGCTGTTGATCGCCATCGATATGGTCTTTGCCCGCCACACCGGCGGCACCGGCACGACCACCGAGGAAGAAGCGGAGGGCATGACCCGCGAAGATATTTCGGTATTTCCCCTCGCCATGCCGCTGTTGGCCGGGGCGGGATCGATTTCAGCGGTGGTGCTGTTTACCACCGGGGCGCGGACGGACCTTGAATTCTGGATGGTGGTGGCGGCGCTGGTCGTAACGATGCTAGTCGCCTGGCTGACGCTTCTGGTCGCCATTCCTATCCAGCGCCTTCTCGGACTGACCGGCATGTCGGTGGTCAGCCGGGTGGTCGGCATCCTGCTCACCGCCCTCGCCGTTCAGTTCGTCTTCGATGGCGTGCGCGACAGCGGCCTGCTCGGCTAACCTTTAACCCTTGTTTTGTCACATTTCGCTTGCGGGTCTTTGGGTCGCAACCGGAAAACGCTCTATTTCAGCGGTGCGCAGCGCCCTTGCGACGCGAGCCGCGAATAGGTGCGCGGATCGCATCCGGTGATGAAAAACTGGATCCAGTCGCTTTCAGATCCGAACCAGGCGTTGCGGTCCACTTCGGTGCGGATGCCCGGCACGGTGCCGGTCTGGGTGTACTGCCAGAAGGCGAAGGGCCTGTTCGTGAAGCGCTCATGGGGCTGGGCGGCGACCGAGCGCAGCCACATGGGGTTGTCGAGCGGTACGCCTTCAAGCACGTCGCGATGGAAATTGATGTCGGTATAGATCACCGGCACCTTGCCCGTATGGGCTTCCATCCCGGCCAGCAAGACCCGGACCTTTTCAAGAACCTCGTCGCGCGACAGGTTGTGCTTGCACGATGAGCCATTATTCCATTCGAGATCGAGCACCGGTGGCAGCGCATCGGGTTCGGCCGGAACATTGGCCGCAAACCACGCAACCTGCTCAGAGGCCGGGCGGCACCAGTAAACGAAGTGATAGGCCCCGCGCGGCACACCTGCAGCCCGCGCCTGGTTCCAGTTGGTGCGGAAGTTGGGGTCGAGGTAATCGCCGCCGTCGGTGGCCTTGATATAGGCGAACCGGGTGCCCGACTGCGCCACCGCCCGCCAGTCGATCGTGCCCTGATGGCGCGAGACGTCGATGCCGTGGATCGGAAGGGAATGAGCGCGGGCTACCCCGGGATGGGGTTTGTTGTCGCCCTTGGTGGGATAATAGTTATGGCCGCAGGCTGCCAGTGCCCCGATCACAGCGATTCCCACCGCAAGCGGCAGCAATGACCGCGCGCGCGCCGAAAGGCGGGCGAGAACGGAAGGGCGGGACGCGGGCGCAGACGGCATGGACGAGAAATTCCGACAATTTGATTGAAATCCAACACAAATTGTCTCGCCCATTTCTCCTTAACACGGCCCTCACAAGGCTGGTTAACATGGGGTAAAAACGGCATATTGTGACCGTAATGCCCCATAGTGCAGGCTCCCAATTCCCGCGCTCAGGCCGCCAGCACCCGCGCCCGGGAAATCACCGCCTGGGTTGAATACGGCTTGGCGATGAATCCGTCGCCCGGCCGGTCCTGAAGCGTCGTTCGGCCGGAGGTGACCAGCACCGGGATATGCGGCCAGCGCTGCTTGATCCGGCGGGCCAGATCGAGGCCGTTGAGGGGGCCAGCGAGTTCGATATCGGTGAACACCAGGCCTATCGATTGGCGGCTTTCGAGCAGATCGAGGGCCTGTTCGGCATCGGGAACCTCGATCACCGCAAACCCGGCATCCACCATGGCAAGGGCAATGTCGAGGCGCACCAGAGGCTCGTCTTCGACCACCAGAACCAGCGGCCCGTTCGTGTGCGTGTCCATGTCTGTGACTCCACAATTTCAGACGAAACAGCACAAAACGGACCCCGGCCTTTCGGTCGTGCCCTCCCGTCTGCTGATCGCCTGGTACTGCTCAGACCCGTGACGGGCTGACTGTTTGTCGTTAAATGCGGGCGGCAGCACAGCGGTTCCAAACCGTGAGGCAACTGATCGTGAACATCATCATTGCCGATGTTCCGCAAACGTTCTTGTCGGGGGTTGGCTTTCCTGCTAGCGTCACGGGGTTTTCGATCCATGCGCGCGAGGGGACGGCATGGCTACGCGGATTACCACTGTGGCCTTTCAGGGCATCGAGGCGGTGCCGGTCGATGTGCAGGTGCAGGTCTCGCCCGGGCTGCCGCGCTTCAATATTGTCGGCCTGCCCGACAAGGCGGTGGGCGAAAGCCGCGAACGGGTGCGCGCCGCGCTGATTGCCTCGGGGCTGGCGCTGCCGGTCAAGCACATCACCATCAATCTGGCCCCCGCCGACCTGCCCAAGGAAGGCAGCCATTACGATCTTCCCATCGCGCTGGGGCTGATGGCCGCGATGGGCGCCATTCCCGGCGATATGCTTGAGCGCTTCATGGTTCTGGGCGAGCTGGCCCTCGATGGCCGGGTCTCCGCCGTGACCGGGGTTTTGCCTGCTGCGATTGCCGCCAATGCGCGCGGCCTGGGGATCATCTGTCCGGCCTCGTGTGGCTCGGAAGCGGCCTGGGCCGGTGAGGGTATCGATATCATCGCGGTCGATTCCCTTTTTGCGCTGGTCAATCATCTTTCCGGTCGCCAGATTGCCGCCCGTCCCGTCCCGGCGCGCGCCCTTTCCAACGAAACCGGCCCCGATCTTTCCGATTTGCGCGGGCAGAGCGTGGCCCGGCGGGCGCTGGAAGTGGCGGCGGCGGGAGGTCACAATCTGCTGCTGGTCGGTCCGCCGGGGGCAGGAAAATCCATGCTGGCCCAACGCCTGCCCTCGATCCTGCCGCCGCTGGAGCCGCGCGAACTGCTCGATGTCTCGATGATCGCCTCGATTGCCGGTGAACTCAAAGGCGGGCTGCTGTCCGATCGGCGTCCCTTCCGCGCCCCGCACCATTCCGCCTCCATGGCGGCGCTGGTGGGTGGTGGATTGCGGGTGCGCCCCGGCGAGGTGTCCCTCGCCCATAATGGCGTGCTGTTTCTCGATGAACTGCCCGAATTCCAGCCCCAGGCACTCGATAGTCTGCGACAGCCGCTCGAAAGCGGCGAAACGATGATTGCCCGCGCCAATGCAAGGGTGACCTATCCGGCCCGGTTCCAGCTTGTCGCTGCCATGAACCCGTGCAAATGCGGGCTGGCCGGCACGCCGGGCCACACTTGCCGCCGGGGCGACAAATGCGCTGCTGATTATCAGGGACGGGTTTCGGGGCCATTTCTCGATCGGATCGACATCCGCATCGACGTTCCCGCGGTATCGGCCGCTGATATGATCGGTTCGGCGCCGGGCGAAGCCAGCAGGGTGGTTGCCGAACGGGTGGCGCGGGCGCGGAACGCCCAGCGCGCACGGTACGCGGCCCTCGATCTGCCGGACATCTATACCAACGCTGCCGCGCCCCCCAACCTGATCGACCAGATCGTTGCGCCGGACGCGGAAAGTCAGGACCTTCTGTTAAAGGCCGCCGAGGCTTTCCGGCTGTCGGCGCGGGCGTATCACCGGGTGCTCAAGGTGGCGCGCACGCTCGCCGACCTGGCGGGTGCTGACGCTGTCAGCCGGCCCCATATCGCAGAAGCGTTGAGCTATCGCATCAATATGGAGCACGCCTGAGCGGGACCCACAGGATCAGGCCAGCCCGCGGTCCTTGGTCGCCATGAAGACCAGTTCGGGGAAATCCTTGGCGCAACGGTCGATTTCCCATTGGCTGGGCGCCAGAAATACCGGGTCGCCATAGCGATCTTCGGCGATATTGAGCCGGTGCAGGGCGGCAAATTTTTCGAACTGGGCCTGGTCATTGACCTTCACCCAGCGCGCAGTGATGTATTGCGCGGGCTCGATGCGGATCGGTACGCCATATTCAGCGGAGGCGCGGCTGGTGAGGACGTCGAGTTGGAGAGGACCCACGGCGCCGACATAATAGCCCGAGCCCAGCGTGGGCTTGAACACCTGCACCACGCCCTCTTCGGCGAGGTCCGAGAGCGCTTTGGCCAGCTGCTTGGTTTTCGAGGCATCGGACAAATGCACCCGGCGCAGGATTTCAGGGGCAAAGTTGGGAATGCCCGTCACGGTCACGTCGGGGCCTTCCGAAAGGGTGTCGCCAACGCTGAGCGTGCCGTGATTGGGGATGCCCACCACATCGCCTGCCACCGCCTCGTCGGCCAATTCCCGCTCCTGGGCGAAAAAGAACATCGGATTGGCAACCTTGAGGTCTTTGCCGGTGCGCACGTTTTTCAGGCGCATCCCGCGCCGCAGTGCCCCCGAGGCGACCCGGACGAACGCCACGCGGTCGCGGTGATTGGGGTCCATATTGGCCTGCACCTTGAAGACAAATCCGGTGCAGTGCGGATCGGACGGATCGACCGGCTCGGGCCGGGCCGGCTGGATGCGCGGCGCTGGCGCAAAGCGGCACACCGCTTCGAGCAATTGCCGTACGCCGATCGATTTGAGCGCCGAGCCGAAATAGACTGGCGTGAGGTGACCCGCGTCATAGGCCGAGCGCTCGAAGGGCGGCAGCGTCTCGCGCGCCAGTTCCAGCCCTTCCAGCGCCGTCGAGATCATCCGGTTCTGGGTGCCGGCAAATCGTGCAGCCACCGCCTCGACGCCCGGCGCGTCCGCTTCCGGCGTGCCGTCGGGGCTGATAAACCGGCCATGTTCGAGATCGATCAACCCGGAAAAATCCCCGCCCGCCGCGACCGGCCACATCATCGGAGCGGTATCGAGGGCGAGAGTCTCCATGATTTCGTCGAGGATTTCGAGCGTGTCGCGGGCTTCGCGGTCGATCTTGTTGACGAAGGTGATGATCGGGATATCGCGCAGGCGGCACACTTCGAACAGCTTCCGGGTCTGCTCTTCGATCCCCTTTGCGGCGTCGATCACCATGATCGCCGAGTCGACGGCGGTCAGCGTACGGTAGGTATCCTCGGAAAAGTCAGCGTGACCGGGTGTATCGAGCAGATTGAGCGTCAGCCCGTCATGCTCGAAGGTCATGACCGACGAAGATATGGAAATGCCGCGCTTTTGTTCGATTTCCATCCAGTCAGAGCGGGTGCGCCGACGTTCGCCGCGCTCCTTGACTTCGCCCGCCAGGTGGATAGCGCCGGAATTGAGCAGCAGCTTTTCGGTCAGCGTGGTCTTGCCCGCGTCAGGGTGGGCAATAATCGCGAAAGTTCGGCGGCTTTTATAGCCGGTGGGGGCGACGCTCACGGGGATTTCTCCGGAAATTGCTGCAGTTGGCCCGACAAGGGCGCTAAAAGGCCTGCCTATACCAAATCGGCACGGCTAAAAAGCCCCACAATAGCGCTTGCCGCAAGGCTTCGGTTAATTTAGCAAGTTAAGGCTTGGTTAAGGGTCTTTCAATGTCTGATTCTGCCTCCGGCTGGGCCGCCATCGTGTCCCGCCGCTATCTCGGCGCGACCGTCACCCTGTGTCTGGGGGTGGCGTTGCTTGCCTTCAACGGCTTTTTGGTCTCCACGGCCATGCCTACGGCGGTGGTTGAGCTTGACGGTGTTGAGCTATTGTCGTGGGCAACCACCGTGTTCCTGGTCTTCGCCATCATGGGCGGCGCCGGGGCGGCGCTGCTCAAGGCGCGCCTCGGGGCACGGACGGCGCTGATTGCCGCGGCGTCGGTGTTTCTGGTCGGCTCGCTTCTTGCGGCAATTGCCGGATCGATGCCCGAATTGCTGTTCGGGCGGGCGTTGCAAGGGCTGGGGGAAGGCATTGTCGCGGCCATTTGCTATGCGCTGATCCCGGAATTGTTCCCCTCGGTGCTGGTGCCGAAAGTCTTCGGCGCAGAATCGGTCGTTTGGGCCTTGGCTGCATTTGGTGGGCCGGTGCTCTCGGGTGTTCTGACCGAGACCCTCTCGTGGCGGGCCGCATTTGCGGTCAATCTGCCGTTGGGCGCCATTTTCATGGCGCTGGTGCTGTTCATCGTCCCGGTAGGCCAGCGCGACAGTGCACCGGGGCCGCTGCCCATCGTGCGGCTGTTGCTGATCGGCGGGGCGATCATGGCGGTCTCTTTGGGTGGTGTGCTCAATTCCGCTTGGTTGGCTGGCGTCTGTCTCGTTTCTGCGGCGGTCACGCTGGTCGCTGTTATCCGACGCGACGAGGCCGCCGCGACGCCGCTATTTCCCACCCAGGCTTTTCGGCTGAGCGATACGGTGGGCGCAGGGCTATGGGTGATCCTCTTGATGCCGCTGGCCCAGGCCGGCTCTGCCGTGTTCCTCGTCTATGGGCTCCAGAACATCTTTGGCTATGGCGCAACCCTGGCCGGGCTGGTGGGCGCCTTGATGTCGGTCGCCTGGAGCACCATCGCCATCGGCGTGGCCGGCGTTCCCGCTCGCATCCGTCCCCGGCTCATTCGTCTCGGCCCGGTGTTGCTGGTGGCCGGGCTGGCCCTGCTCGCACTTGCCATTGGCCTGTCCAACATGGCGCTGGTGCTGGTCTCGCAGGTGCTGATCGGCGCCGCCTATGGGACCTCCTGGGCCTATACCAGCCAGACGATCATGGAAGCGGCCCGGCCCGGCGAACGCGACAGGGCTTCGGCGCTGCTGCCCACCATCCAGTCTGCGGGCTATGGCATCGGGGCCGCCCTAGCCGGGCTGATCGCCAACGGGGTGGGGATCGGCGCGGCCACCACACCGGCAGCGCTGTCTGCGGTACTGGTGGTCACCTTCGGCCTGTGCGCGGCACTCTCGGTGCCGGCGATCTTTGCAGCGATCACGATGACACGCCGCTCCGCCCAACGATTCACGTGAAGCATCATCCTAATTGCTTCACGTGAATCACGCGGCTGGACGTCGCGCGAAGGTGACGGCGAGCATGGCCGCATCCCGGAACATATGGTCGAGCGCTCTAAGCGGTAGCGGATGATTGTGATCTGTTTGCTAAGCGTAAAGAATTGACAATCGAAACAGAAAGCGCAAGAAAAGACTATATTACAGCGCGTTAAGTTGTGAAGTCCGGTAAACGGATTGGCCGGATTTGTAAGTTTCGTAAAACTTCTCGGCGGAGGGCGGCGACGATGCGTGCGGATTTACAGATTGGCGGGCGCATCCGGCGTTTGCGGCGTCAGCGGGGGCTGAGTCAGGCAAAGCTCGCCGAAGCGCTGGGCATTTCCGGGTCGTATCTCAACCTCATCGAGCACAACCGGCGGCGGATCACCGTCGATCTGCTGTTTCGGGTCGCGGGCCAGTTCGGGGTTGAGCCGGGCGAGTTGGCCGAAAGCGATGATACCCGCCTCTCGGGCGATCTGATGGAAATGTTCGGCGATGAAGTGTTCGCCGATGCGGATCTCACCAATGCCGATGTGCGCGATCTTGCCAGTCACAACCCGGCTGTGGGCCGCGCCGTACTCAAGCTGTTCGACCGGTTGCGCCAGTTGCAGGGGCCAGGCGCGGCCCAACCGCGCGATGTGTCTTCGGGGCACAATGTGGTGACCGAAGCGGTGTCCGATTATTTGCAGGAAAGCGGCAATTATTTTGGCCTGCTTGAAGAGGCGGCCGAGCGGGTGCGCCGGGACGTCGGCGGCGGGCCGGATGGATTTGAAGAAGGGCTCAAGACCTACCTGTTCAACGTGTTCGGCATCGAAACCCGCCTTGCTTCCCTGCCCGATGGCGTGGTGCGCCGTATCGAGGATGGCGGGCGCGTGTTGTCGATTGCCGATACACTCGAACCGGAATCCGGGTTGTTTGCCGTGGCCCAGCATGTGGCGCTGCTTAGCGCCCAGACCGAGATCATGACGCTGATCGAAAACAGCGATCTGCCCCAGCCCGACGCGGTGCCGCTGGCCCGCTCGGTGCTTGCCTCCTATATCGCGGCAGCGCTGGTAATGCCCTATGAAGCGTTTTTCATAGCCTGTCGCGATACCCGCTATGATATCGAGCGGCTGGCCCGCCGCTTCCGGGCCAGTTTCGAGCAGGTCTGCCACCGCATGACCACCCTGCAACGGCCCGGAATGAGCGGCATTCCGCTCCATCTCGTGCGCACCGACATCGCCGGCAATATCTCCAAGCGGTTTTCGCTTTCGGGTATCCATATTCCGCGCCACTCGGGGGCGTGTCCGCGCTGGAACATTTACGGGGCGTTTCTCAATCCCGGCCAGATCAATATCCAGCTTTCCCAGATGCCCGATGGGCAGCGCTATTTCTGCATCGCCAAGGCCGTGACCAAGGGCGGCCACGCCCACCACGCGCCGCGCCGGCATCTGTCCATCGGGCTGGGCTGCCACGTCTCCCACGCCGCGGGGATGATCTACGCTGATGGCGTGGATTTGTCGGCTCCGGCTGGGGCGGTGCCCATCGGCGTTGGGTGCCGCATTTGCCCGAGGCGCGAATGCGGCCAGCGGGCCCACCCGTCCGCCGACCATCGCTTTGTCATCGATGACGGCCAGAGGATGGAAAATCTTTATATGGTGCGCACCCCTTGAGAACCGCGCCCTGGTCTTGCGGGGCGGCAAGAGGCGTGGTTCCATGGGGTGGTTTCGGCGCGCCGCGCTTTTCCGGCCTGCGCGCCCGCCACACTCGCCTTTCATGGATCAGGTCGCTGATCCCTGTCCCGTTCACCCGCACAAAGGAGTTGTATCATGGAAATTCTCTACACCGCCCACGCCACCGCCAGTGGCGGCGGCCGCGAGGATGGCCAGTCGCGCACCGATGACGGCAAGGTCGATGTCCAGCTCTCGACGCCAAAAGAGATGGGTGGTTCGGGAGGGGCAGGCACCAACCCCGAACAACTCTTTGCCACGGGCTATTCCGCCTGTTTTCTTGGGGCCATGCATTTTGCCGCCGGCAAGGCCAAGGCAAAGCTGCCACAAGGCACCACCGTGAAAGCCGATGTCGGCTTCGGCCAGCGCGATGATGGTGAAGGGTTCGGGATCAAGGTCACGCTGACGGCCACCGCGCCGGGCATGGACCGCGAACAGCTGCGCGACCTGATGAACCGCGCCCATATCGTGTGCCCCTATTCGCACGCGACCAAAGGCAATATCGAAGTGACCCTCAAGCAGGGCGATTAGAGCGTTTCCAGAACAAGGCGACGCCATTTGTTCGGTTCAAAAGCGTACCGAAGGCATCTCGCAGACGGACGGATTCACGTGAAACCCGTCCGTCATTGGCGTGTCAGACGAACCGGTTGATCAGGTTTTCGAGATATTCCTGCCGCCCCGACCGCGGCTGCGGGTCGAGACCCTCCCGCTCCACCCGCGCGGCGATCTCGTCGAGGGATCGTTCGCCATTTAGCATGGCCTGCGCCTCGGGCGTTTTCCATCCGGCATAGCGGTCGTCGATATAGGCGTCATATGTCCCGTCCTCGATGATGGCCGCAGCCGCCTTGAGCCCCCGCGCGCAAACATCCATCGCGCCGATATGGCCATGGAGCAGATCGATCGGGTCGATCGATTGCCGACGCAGTTTGGCGTCGAAATTGGTGCCGCCGGTCGCAAATCCGCCCGCCTTGAGGATATGGTAATAGGCTAGCGCCACTTCGGGAACCGAGTTGGGGAACTGGTCGGTGTCCCAGCCTGATTGGTAGTCGTTGCGGTTCATGTCGATGGAGCCGAAAATACCCAGCGCGGCGGCGGTGGCCACTTCATGCTCGAAGGTATGCCCGGCCAAAATAGCGTGGCCGACCTCGATATTGACCTTCACCTCATCCTCCAGCCCGTAGCGCTTGAGAAAGCCGTAAACCGTCGCCACGTCGAAATCATACTGGTGTTTGGTGGGCTCCTGCGGCTTGGGCTCGACCAGGATCGCCCCCTTGAAGCCGATCTTGTGCTTGTAATCGACCACCATGGACAGCATCCGCCCCATTTGGTCGAGTTCCTGGCTCATATGGGTGTTGAGCAGGGTCTCATAGCCCTCGCGCCCACCCCAGAGCACATAGTTCTCGCCGCCCAGCCGGTGGGTCACGTCCATATTGGCTTTGATCGTCGCGGCGGCATAGGCAAACACGTCCGGGTCGGGATTGGTCGCCGCCCCCGCCATGAAACGGCGGTTGGAAAACAGGTTCGCCGTGCCCCAGAGTAATTTTACGCCGGTCTGCGCGATCTTTTGCTCAAAAATATCGGTAATGGCTTCGAGCCGCCGTTTGCTTTGGCTAAAGCTCTCCCCCTCGGGGCGGACATCGGCGTCGTGAAAGCAGAAATAGGGCACGCCCAGCAGCGAAAACATCTCGAATGCCACGTCCGCCTTGTGCTGTGCCGCTTCCATGCCGCCCTCGAACCAGGGCCGCTCGAACGTGCGCCCGCCAAACGGATCGCCGCCCTCCCAGGCAAACGAATGCCAATAGGCGATGGCAAAGCGCAGATGGTCCTCCATGCGTTTGCCCAGCACAATTTCGTCGCGGTTGTAATGGCGGAACGCCAGGGGGGTGTCGCTGTCCGGCCCTTCATAGGCGATTTTGCCCTGGCCGTTGAAAAAGTCGCTCATTGTGCGCGGGCCTCCTCGATACCCGGATACAAGGCGCGATAGCGCCGGTATCGGCTGTCATAAGCGGACGCAAGGTCCGCTCGCGGTGCGATGGTCTTTCTGATTTTCGGCTTGGTGCACACGGCTTTGGGGTCAGCGCGGGTGGCGGCGATCAGGCCCAGCCGTGCCGCACCGAACGCCCCGCCAAAATCGCCATCCTCGGGCACGTCGATTTCCATGCCCAGATTGGTGGCGATCATCTCAAGCCAAAGATCGGACTTGCTGCCCCCGCCCACGGCGATCAGCGACCCGATTTCGGTCCCCGACGCCAGCAGGGCCTCTTGGCAGTCGCGCACCGCAAACGCCACCCCCTCCATCACCGCCCGAGCCATGGAGGTCGCGTCGGAAACATGAGACAGCCCGACCAGCGAGCCGCGTGCGCTGGGATTGTTGTAAGGGGTGCGCTCGCCGGAAAGATACGGCAGAAAGATTTCCTCCCCCGGTCCTGAAAACGTATCGTCGACCGACAGTGCCAGCGTGGTTGCGTCCTGCCCCACCAGTTTCGCCAGCCAGTTGAGGCTATCGGTGGCGGACAATATCACCCCCATCTGATGCCAGGTTTTCGGAATCGCGTGGCAGAAGGCGTGTACCGCCCCCTCGGTATTGGGCGAAAACGTGTCATTGGAGACAAACAGCACCCCCGAGGTGCCCAGCGAAACGAACCCTGTGCCGGGCGCGATCGCGCCGATGCCGCAGGCCGAAGCCGCATTGTCGCCCGCACCGCCCGCCACAACGGGCGCTTCCCTGATCTCCCAGCGTTTGCATAAAGCCCCGGACAGATGGCCTGACGGTTCGGTCCCCTCCACCAGCGCCGGCATCTGTTCGGTGGTTAGCCCGGTCACCGCCAACAGATCGTCCGACCAGCCGCGATATTCGACGTCGAGCCACAACGTGCCCGAGGCGTCCGACATATCCGACACATAGGTGCCGGTGAGCAGAAAACGCACATAGTCCTTGGGCAGCAGCACCTTGGCGATCCGCGCGTAGTGCTCTGGCTCATGTTTTTTGAGCCAGAGGATTTTCGGTGCGGTAAACCCTGCCATGGCGATATTGCCGGCAATCTGGCGCAGGCTGGGCAGCGCCTCTTCCATCTCGGCGCATTCGGCGGCAGCGCGGCCATCGTTCCACAGGATCGCCGGCCGGATTACGCGATTGTCGTGGTCGAGCAGCGTTGCCCCGTGCATCTGTCCGGAAAGCCCGATGCCCCTGATGGCGCTCACCGCATCCGGGCGGGCGGCCTTCAGCCTGTCGACGGCCAGCAGCACCGCCTGCCACCAATCGGCTGGATCCTGCTCGGCATAGCCCGGACGCGGACGCGAAATCGCCAGCGGCGCGCTCGCTTCCCCCAGTGTGGCTCCTTCTCCATCGATCAGCACGGCTTTTACGCCCGACGTTCCGATATCGAGTCCCAGATACGTCATGCGCTGTTCCACCTGGCGATTTGAGTGACGTACCTCAAAATACTCCTCATTCATCCCTCCCTTGCAAATTCCGCTGTCCGGGCAGCCTTCCTCAGCTCAATGATGGGTCATTTTTAGCGCAGATTGTCGCGCAGAAAAACCTTGATCCCGATCGAAGCCCTGGGGGGCGCGGCATCCGGGCCGAGCACCAGCCGCCGCGCCGTCGCGCACACGGCGTGAATTTCATCCTCGGGGCTCTGGTCGAGAACCAGATCAATGCTTCCCGCAGACAATCCCGCTCTTGTGGGGCCGGTGAGTTCATGGGCGATCACCCGCAGCGTTCCCGCACGCCCAATCTCGGACAGCGCCATCAGCATTCCGGCATTGCCGGCCCCCACATTGTAAAGGCCCGCCAGTTCGGGATGCTTGGCCAAAAGGCTCCGCGTCGCCTCAAGGGTGGGGGCAAAGGCGTCCTGCCCCTCCACCGGCCCGGCGATCGCGATGGCGGGAAATTCCTCTTTCATCACCGCCCGAAAGCCTTCGATCCGCTCCGCGTGGTCGATCAACTCGCGCGATCCGGCCACCAGCCCGACCGTGCCGCCCTGGGGCAGGAACCGCCCCATCAGGGAAGCTGCGGTGCGCCCGGCCGCAATATTGTCGATACCGACAAACTCATGGCGCGCCGAGTTGGGCAGGTCCGACACCAGCGTGATGATCTTGATCCCCCGCGATGCTGCCCGCGCCACCGCCGCATGCACTTCGGGCTTGTCGATGGCAACGATGGCGGCGCAATCGTAATGGTCGGGCCCGGTAGCATCGAGCGCTTCGGCCAGCGCTTTGGTGTCGAGCGCTCGCACCCGGACCAGATCGAGCCGCATGCGTTCGGCGCGCATCTGCCGTCCCACGGTCTCCACCGCCTCGGCGAGCTTGCCGAAAAACTGATTGGTGCCCTGCGGCACAATCACCCGCACGCCGATATCGCGCGCCCGCGCCAGCATGGACGCTGTAAGATCGCGCCGGAACCCGATCCGGGCAATCGCTGCCTCGACCTTTTGCGCTGTTGCCGGCCTCACCCCCGGTCGCCCGTTGAGCACCCGGTCGATGGTTGCCAGCGAGACCCCCGCCGCCCGCGCCAGATCATGCACCGTGACACGTCCGCCTGATTCCATACCCACCCTCCCTGACGTACGTAACTCATCTCGCGCCCAGATGCGCACGTCAAGGGATCTGGTCGTCCGGCGTCTTACCGCCGCAATTCCCACAGGTCCGGAACTCCGGTACAAAGGGCCCATGATCGATCCCGCTCCCCACATTTCTGGCGCTCCCCTAACCGCCCCCCTGGCGCGTTTAGGTCCGTTCGAGGTGCGGCTGGCAGAGACGGACGCGGAGCGTCGCGCAGCGTTTCGTCTGCGCTACGAGGTGTTTCACCGTGAAGGGGGCATCGACGCGCCCTCGATGGTCCACGCGGAACACATCGAATCCGATCGGTTCGACCCGTTTTGCGACCACATCATCGTGATCGATACCAGAGCGCGTACGCCCGGGGATGTCCCGGCGGTGGTCGGCACCTATCGCGCCATGCGCGCTCCCGCTCCGGGGCTTGGCTGGACGTCTGATGCTGAGTTCGACCTTTCAGGACTGTTTGTCAGGCATCCTCAAATGCGGTTTTGCGAAGTGGGGCGTTCGTGCGTTGCCCCGTCCTACCGCTCCATGCGCACCATTGAGGCCTTGTGGTGCGGCCTCTGGGCCTATGCCTGCCAGTTTCGCATCGATGCCTATTTCGGCACCGCGAGCTTTCCGGGCACCGATCCGGCGGCCCATAGGCTGGCCCTCGACTATCTCTACCACACAGCCCGTGCGCCAGAGGCGTGGGCGGCTCCGGCAAGGGGCGGCTATGCGCTGGGCAGAAATGAAGGCGTTCCCGCGGACCGCCATACCGCCTTGCGCGCCATGCCGCCTTTGGTGCGCGGCTATTTACGGGTCAATGCGGTGTTCGGCGAGCGGGCCTTTGTCGATCCCGGGTTCGGCACCACCGATGTGTTCGTTCTGGTCCGCTTTGCCACCGCGCCTGCCGCCTATCGCCGCCGTGTTGAACGGGTGACGGGCCTGCGCCATCCTGCCTTGCGATGACCGGTTGGAATCGCAGCGCTTTTGTCCTAGCGTGCGCCTTCGTTTTCAGCGCTCCAGAGCCAGATTCAGTATTCGATGTCCCAGACCGAGTCCCAGGCCGACTCCGTGCCGCCCGCCTCCTCGGCCATGACGCCCATGATGGCCCAGTATTTCGAGATCAAGGGAGTCAATCCCGGCTATCTGCTGTTCTATCGCATGGGCGATTTTTACGAACTGTTCTTTGACGATGCCGAGATCGCCGCTGCGGCTCTGGGGATCACCCTCACCAAGCGCGGCAAGCATCTGGGCACGGATGTGCCCATGTGCGGGGTGCCGGTCCACGCCGCCCAGGATTATCTCAAGCGCCTGATTGGCCTGGGCCACAAGGTGGCGGTCTGTGAGCAGATCGAGGACCCCGCCGAAGCGCGCAAGCGCGGATCGAAATCAGTTGTGCGGCGTGATGTGGTGCGCCTCGTCACGCCCGGCACCCTCACCGAAGAGGATCTGCTTCCGGCCCGGGGTAACAATTTTCTGCTCGCGCTGGCCCGGTTGGGGGCGGATGGCGATGGTTACGCCCTTGCCTGGGCTGATATTTCTACTGGCGAGCTGTTTGCCGCCGATGTCGAGCGCGCTGCGTTGGCTGATGAACTCGCCCGCATCGATCCCGCTGAACTGATCCTGTCCGATCGCGTGGCCGACGATTTGGCCGTAACCCGCATTCTGGCTGCCGACAGACTGGCTGCCGCGACCCGCCTCCCGCACGAAACGTTCGAGTCCGAAGCGGGCGCAACGCGCTTGCGGCAGGTGTTTGCGGGCGCTGTCGATCCAACAGCGTTTTCGCGCACGGCGCGGGCGGCGCTCGGAGGGCTGATTGCCTATGTTGCCGAGACCCAGAAGGGCGCGGGAGTCTCCCTGCGCCCGCCACGGCATCAGGCTGCTGACGAGCACATGCAGATCGACGCGGCCACGCGCTCGTCGCTCGAATTGCTGACTACCCAGCGCGGAGAAATCAGAGGCGCGTTGAGAGCGACGGTCGATCTGACTGTCACCGGGGCGGGAGCGCGCCTGTTTGCCGCGCGCCTTGCCGCGCCGCTCAATGATCCGGCCCGCATCAACGCCCGGCTCGATGCCATTGAAATTCTGATCAGCGCGTCGATGGAAACCGACGCTATCCGCAAACGTCTGCGTGCCGCGCCCGATATCGCCCGGGCGCTCACCCGGCTGACGCTCGAACGCGGCGGCCCGCGCGATCTTGCCGCCATCGGCAGCGGTATCGCCCAGGCGCAGGCGCTGGCCGCCATGCTGGCCGATTTCCCCGATCGCGGCGATGATCTCGACGCGATAGCCAGCCAGCTTGCCCAGGCACCACAAGCCCTTGCCGATGAACTGGCCCGCGCCCTGGTGGACGAGCCGCCGCTTCTGGCGCGCGACGGTGGCTTTGTCGCGCCCTCTTTTGACCCCGAGCTTGATACCCAGCGCCGCTTGGGGTCGGAAAGCCGCCAGGTGGTGGCCGAATTGCAGGCCGAACTGGTCGAGCGCACCGGCGTGAGGGCGCTCAAGATTCGGCACAACAACGTGTTGGGCTTTTTCGTCGAGGTGCCCGCAACCCACGGTGCGCGGCTGATGGAGGATGCCGATTTCATCCACCGCCAGACCCTCGCCAACGCCATGCGGTTCACCACCACCCAATTGGCCGAACTCGAAGGCCGTATCGCCCGGGCACAGGAAATTGCCGTCGAGATCGAACGCAACATCTTTGCAACCCTGCGCGATTTGGTATTGGCCCAGACCCAAACCCTCGTTGCCGTCGCCGACGCCATGGCGGCGCTCGATGTGGCGACGGCTTTGGCTAATGTTGCCGCCCAGCGCAACTGGTGTCGCCCGCGCATCGACGATTCGCTCGCCTTTGCCATTGAAGGCGGTCGCCACCCGGTGGTGGAACAGACGCTGCAAGCCGAAGGACGCAGCTTTGTCGCCAATGATTGCGATCTTTCCGCACCCGGTGTCGATGATGGCGGCCAGCTCTGGCTGGTCACCGGCCCCAATATGGGGGGTAAATCGACCTTTCTGCGCCAGAATGCACTGATTGCCATTCTCGCCCAGATGGGGTCATTCGTTCCGGCTACCTCCGCCCATATCGGCGTCGTCGATCGGGTGTTTTCCCGGGTGGGCGCGTCCGACGATATCGCGCAGGGACGCTCGACCTTCATGGTCGAAATGGTCGAAACTGCTGCGATCCTCAATCGGGCCACCCGCAGTTCTCTGGTCATTCTCGATGAGATCGGGCGCGGCACTGCCACCTTTGACGGGCTCTCGATTGCCTGGGCCTGCGTCGAAACCCTGCACGAAACAACCTTGTGCCGCGCCATTTTCGCGACCCATTATCATGAGCTCACCGCGCTCTCGGCGTCGCTCTCGCGCATGTCCAACCGCACCATGAGCGTTCGCGAATACCGGGGCGATGTGGTGTTTTTGCACGAAGTCGTGCCTGGCGCTGCCGATCGGTCCTATGGCATTCAGGTGGCCCGGCTGGCCGGGCTGCCCGACCCGGTGATCGCCCGGGCCAGGCAGGTGCTTGATCTGCTCGAAGAGCGCGGCCAGTCCGGTCCGCGCAATGCGCTGGCCGATCTGCCGCTGTTTGCCCATGCGCCCGCGCCTGCCGTGCTCTCGTCTCAACCGGATGCTAACCCGGTCGACGTAATGGTTGCAGCGGTGCGCCCGGACGATCTGAGCCCGCGCGCCGCGCTTGAATGGATTTATGAGCTTAAAAAGGCTGCCAATGCCGACGGCGACATCTGACCCGACCGCGCGCAAACGAGCGGGGCTTATCGATGCCCTTGCCCTTTTGGCACGGGTGCGCGAAGCGATCGGTGAGAACGCCCCCGACAGCCCGGCGGCCCGCGCGATTTTGCTCGCCGCATTGCGCACGGCTCTGCGCGAGGCGCGCACCGCGGCCGAGGCAGACCTGATCGCAACCCGTAAAGGCACACGCTGCGCCAAAACCCTTTCGAATGCTCAGGACGAACTGATCCGCGCCATTCATCTGTGGGCGACGCAATATGTCTTTGTGCGCCCGACAGCCGGTGAAGCCGAATCCTTTGCCCTTGCCGCCGTGGGCGGCTATGGGCGCGGCACCCTCGCCCCGGGATCCGATATCGATCTGTTGTTCATCCTCCCCAGTGGTCAGACCCCGTGGAGCGAAAGCGTCACCGAATATATCCTCTATATGCTGTGGGATTTGGGCCAGAAGGTCGGCCATGCGGTCCGCTCGGTCGAGGATTCCATCCGCATGGCCCGCTCGGACATGACGGTGCGTACCGCTACCCTTGAAAGCCGGTTTCTGGCCGGCGACCAGAGCCTGTTTTCCCTGATGCGCGATCGCTTCGAGACTGAGATCGTCGCCGATACCGGGCCAGAATTCATCGCAGCAAAGATGGCCGAGCGCGACGCGCGCCACGATGCCCAGGGCAATACCCGGTATGTGGTCGAGCCCAACGTCAAGGATGGCAAGGGCGGCTTGCGCGATCTCAATACCCTCTACTGGATCGGCAAGTATTTCTATCGTGTGCGCACCCCGGCCGAACTGATCGCCAAAGGCGTATTTTCAAGTTCGGAATACCGCACCTTCCAGCGCTCGGAGGATTTTCTGTGGGCCGTGCGGTGTAACCTGCACTTCCTGCTCGGGCGCTCCGATGATCGTCTGGCCTTCGACAGCCAGCAGGAAATGGCCCGGCGCATGGGATATGATGACCGGGCAGGCCTGCTCGGCGTTGAGCGCTTCATGAAGCGCTATTTTCTTGTCGCCAAGGATGTGGGTGATCTCACCCGTATTTTCTGCACCTCGCTGGAATTTGCCCACGCCAAGACGGTGAGTGCCTTTGGGCGCGTGCTGCCCGCGTTTCGAAAGGCCCGTCGCCCGATCCGCGGCGAGCCCGATTTCGTGCTCGAACACGGTCGGCTGACCGTTGCGTCCGAGGATGTGTTTGCCGCCGACCCGGTCAACATCATCAAGATCTTCTGGGTGGCGGGGCGCGAGGGCGTGATGTTTCATCCCGAAGCGCTCAAGCTGCTCACCCGCTCCATGCGGCTGATCGATGCCAGATTGCGGGCCGATCCACGCGCCAATACCTATTTTCTTGAAATCCTCACCAATGCCCCCTCGGTGGAGCGCGTTCTGCGCCGCATGAACGAATCGGGGGTTCTGGGACGCTTTGTTCCGGAATTCGGCAAGATTGTCGCCCTGATGCAGTTCAACATGTATCACCACTACACCGTCGATGAGCACCTGATCCGGGCGGTGGGCGTGATGGCCGAAATCGCCAGCGGCGGGTTGGTCGAGGAACTGCCCCTCACCCATGAATTGCTGCCCCACCTGTCGGATGTGCGCCTGCTCTATGTGGCGCTGTTTCTCCATGACATCGCCAAGGGCCGCCCCGAGGACCACTCGAAAGCCGCCGAGACCATCGCGCGCAAATTCTGCGCCCGCCTGGGGCTGTCGGCGGCCGAAACCGACACCGTCGCCTGGCTGGTGCGCCATCATCTGCTGATGAGCGAAATCGCCCAGAGCCGTGATATTCAGGACCCCGAAACCGCGCGATCATTCGCCCAGATCGTCCAGAGCCCGCAACGGCTGGCGCTGCTGATGATCCTCACCGCCTGCGATATCCGCGCGGTGGGGCCGGGGGTGTGGACCGGCTGGAAGGGCTCTTTGTTGCGCGCTCTCTACTACGCCACCGAACCACTGCTGTCCGGCGGTCACTCCCAGGTGTCCCAGCATGACCGGGTCATCGCGGCCCAGAACGCCCTGCGCGCTGGCCTCTCCGATTGGCCCCCGGCCCGCATCGATACCTATATCGAGCGCCATTTCACCAATTACTGGCTGCGCGCCGAGCCCGAATTGCAACTCGCGCATGCCCATATGATCGAGGCGGCGCAGACCAGAGACTCGGCCTTTGCCCGCTCGATCGCCATCCGGGCGTTCGAGGGGATCACCGAAATCACTTTCTACACGCCCGATCACCCGCGCCTTCTGTCGCTGATCGCTGGCGCCTGTACCATGGCCGACGCCTCGATCATCGGCGCGCAGATTTTCAACACACGGGACGGACACGCCCTCGATACGTTCCGCCTGCGCCGGGCCTTTACCGCCGATGAGGATGAACGCATCCGCGCCTCCCGCATCACCGACACGGTGCGCGGCCTGCTCGAAGGCACCATCGTCCTGCCCGCCGATCTGGGCGCGGAGTCGCGGCACAACCGGCGCATCAAGCCCTTTTCGGTGCCCACCGAAATCATCATTTCCAACGCGCTGTCGACCAAGTTTACCGTCATCGAGATTTCCGGTCTCGACCGCACCGGCCTGCTCTATCACCTCACCCGCGCCCTGTCCGATCTCAACCTCACCATCGGTTCGGCCCATATCGGCACCTATGGGGAAAAGGCAGTCGACGTCTTTTACGTCACCGATCTGATGGGCGGAAAAATCACCTCCAAAGCGCGCCAGACCCGCATCCGCGAGGCCCTCGAAGCCGTCTTCGCCCCCGCGCGCCGCGAAAAGGTCTCGGCGTGAGCGCCCCCCACACTCTCATGGGCAATCCGCAAGCTCAGGACACCCCTCATCCGACCGCTTCGCGGCCACCTTCTCCCTCAAGGGGAGAAGGGACGACCGAGGCAAGCCTCCTGCCAAGGCACCTTTCTTCCCTTCTCCCCTTGAGGGAGAAGGTGGGCTTTCGCGAAGCGAAAGGTCGGATGAGGGGTGCGCCGAGGCTGCCCCTTACGCTTTCGCTTGCTCTTAGGTCGCCTCTTTCATGAGCCTTTTCCGCAATACGCTCTCGGTGGGCGGTCTCACGCTGATCTCGCGCATTTTCGGCTTTGTCCGCGATGCGCTGATCGCTGCCGTGCTCGGCATCGGCCCGGCAGCCGATGCGTTTCAGGCGGCGTTCCGGTTTCCCAACCTGTTCCGGCGCCTGTTTGCCGAAGGGGCCTTCAACACCGCCTTTGTGCCCATGTTCTCGGGAGCGCTCGAAACCAGCGGGCCTGACGAGGCGCTGAAACTAGCCGGGCGGATCATGAGCTGGCTGGTCGCGGCCGTCGTGCTCGTCACCATCCTTGCCGAGATTTTCATGGAGCCGCTGATGGCGGTGTTCGTCCCCGGCTTCGTGGACGATCCGGAAAAATTCGCGCTCACCGTGTTTCTCTCGCGCATCATGTTTCCCTACCTGGCCTGCATGAGCCTGATGGCGGCCTATGGGGCGATCCTCAACTCGCTGGGAAAATTTGTTGCCGCTGCCTTTGCGCCGGTGCTGCTCAATCTGGTCAACATCGCCGTTCTGGTCCCGCTGGCCATCTGGACGCTTGAGAACCCCGCCGATATCGCCGTCTGGCTCGGGGTGGCGGCGATGGCAGGCGGCGTGGCGCAACTGGCGCTGGTGTTTGTTGCCATCCGCCGCGCGGGGTTCCTGCCTGCGATCGGCTGGCCCCGCTACACGGCTGACGTGCGCCGCTTCTGGCTGTTGGCCCTGCCGGCCATTGCCGCCGGCGGCATCGTCCAGATCAACGTGTTCGTGGGCACCGTGATCGCGTCGCAGGCCGACCGCGCCATCGCTATCATCGCCAATGCCGACAGGCTGTATCAATTGCCGCTGGGCATCATCGGCATTGCCATCGGCACCGTGCTCTTGCCCGAACTCTCCCGGCACCTGTCGGCAGGGCGGGACAGTGAGGCGCGCGCCAGTCAGAGCCAGGCGATCGTGCTGTCGATGATCCTCACGCTTCCCGCCGCCGCGGCGCTGATGGCGATCGGCGAGCCGATCGTGCGGGTGCTGTTCGAGCGCGGGGCTTTTGACGCTGAAGCGACAATTGCGGTGGCCGCAACCCTCACCGGCTTTGCCACCGGCCTTCCGGCCTTTGTTCTGGTCCGCGTGCTCCAGCCGGGCTTTTTCTCGCGCCGGGATACCCGCACACCGACGCTGCTGGCTCTGTTGTCCATGCTGGTCAACGTCGCCGTGTCGCTGGCGCTGTTCCCCTCCCTCCAGCATGTAGGCATCGCGCTGGCCACCTCGGTCGCGGCCTGGGTCAATGTGCTGCTGCTCGGCGTGCTTTTGGTGCGGCGCGGCCATTTCCGCCCCACGCAAGCCGAGGTGGCAACGCTGGCCGGGATCATCGCGGTCGCCGCCGCCATGGGGGGCGGGCTCTACGGCGTCGCCCTCTGGGCTGCGCCCATTTTTGCCGCCGGGTTTTTCTTTCCGCTCCAGGCGCTGGCGCTGTTTGCGCTGTGCGGTCTGGGGGCGGCGTTTTATTTTGCCCTGCTCCATGTCACGCGCATCCAACCCCTCGGTCCCCTGCTCGCCCGCTTGCGGCGGCGGGGCTGACGGGTTAGACCGCAATTTCCCAATCGCCAGCGTCAAAGACTTTCAGCCATGCCTGTCAATAACCGCGTCTTCTCCGGCATCCAGCCTTCGGGCGATCTGCATCTGGGCAATTATCTCGGCGCCATCCGCCGTTTCGTGCCGTTGCAGCAGACCCATGAGTGCATCTATTGCGTGGTCGACATGCACGCCATCACCGTCTGGCAGGATCCCGACGAGCTGCGCCGCGCCACCCGTGAGGTGGCCGCGGCCTTCATCGCGGCAGGCATCGACCCCAAGGCCCACATCGTCTTCAACCAGTCGCAGGTGATGCAGCACGCCGAGCTGGCCTGGGTGTTCAACTGCGTCGCCCGCATCGGCTGGATGAACCGCATGACCCAGTTCAAGGACAAGGCGGGCAAAAATTCCGAGAATGTGTCGCTCGGGCTGCTGGCCTATCCCTCGCTGATGGCCGCCGATATCTTGCTCTATAAGGCCGGCTCGGTGCCGGTCGGCGATGACCAGAAACAGCACCTCGAACTCACCCGCGACATCGCGCAAAAGTTCAACAATGACTACGCCGCCTCGATTGCCGCCAATGGTCTCGATCCCGAATATTTCCCCATCACCGAGCCGCTGATCGCCGGCCCGGCGACGCGGATCATGAGCCTGCGCGATGGCACCAAAAAGATGAGCAAGTCCGATCCGTCCGACGCCTCGCGCATTTCCCTGCTCGACACCGCCGACGCCATCGCTAAAAAGATCCGCCGCGCCACCACCGATCCCGAGCCGCTCCCCGATAACGAGGCCGATCTCAAGGGCCGCCCCGAAGCCGACAATCTCGTCGGCATCTATGCGGCCCTGTCCGATCGCAGCAAGGCCGAGGTGCTCACCGAATATGCCGGGGCTGGCTGGGGCACCTTCAAGCCGGCGCTCGCCGATCTCGCGGTTGCGGTTCTTGAGCCCATTTCGACCCGGATGCGTGACTTGCTCGACGAGCCCGACACCATCGACGCCCATCTGCGCGATGGTGCCGAACGGGCCCGGACGATCGCTGAAAAGACCATGTTCGAGGTGCGCGATATCGTTGGGTTCATCCGCTGAGCCGGCCACAAGCTCAGCTTTTCAGGGGAAAATCCGCACAGAACGGGATTTGCTTGCGTCCCCTTTATCCCCTGTGGCAGCATGCCCGCCGCCCGCAACGACGTGACGGACCTGCGCTTGTCTGACAGCCAAGATAGATACGACGATGAATATCAACGTAAATTCCTCGTCGTCGTCGATGAAAGCCCCGAATGTGCCAAGGCGGTGACCTTCGCCGCGCTTCGGGTGCGCCGCACCGGGGGCACCGTGGTGCTGCTCTCGATCATCGAACCCGACAATTACCACCATTGGCTGGGGGTCGAGGAGGTGATGCGCGCCGAGGCCTATGAGGCCATCGAGGCGCTGCAGGCCCGCCACGCGGCCTCCATCGCCGCTTTCGGTTCGATCAAGGTCGAAAAGGTGATTCGCGAAGGCAAGAAGACCGAGGAGGTCGAAGCCCAGATCGCCGAAGACCCCGACGTTGCCATTCTGGTGCTCGCCGCCGCGGATTCCTCGGAAGGCCCCGGCCCGCTCGTGGCCTCGCTCGCCGCGCGGGGAGCCAACGCCTTCAGCGTGCCGGTCACCGTCGTGCCGGGCACGATTTCCGACGCTGATCTGGCGGCGCTCTGCTGACACATGCAAGGCCTGCACTGCAAAACTCTTGCATTTGTCGGCGAAAGGATTATCTTCAAAACCAACTTGGAATGGTTCTAAAGAGATTTCCGGGCGCTTAATCGCAAAGATTGTGGCGCTCCGACACATAAAGAGGCAGCGCACATGTTCATTCAGACCGAAGCAACTCCCAATCCCGCCACGCTGAAATTCCTTCCCGGTCGTGAGGTGCTCTCCGGCGAGCCGCGCGATTTCCGCGACGCGGACACGGCACGCCTGTCCCCCCTCGCTTCGGCGCTGTTTTCGCTCGATGGGGTGGCTGGTGTGTTCCTTGGCGCCGATTTCGTTTCGGTCACCAAGCACGACGTTGTCGACTGGGCCCATATCAAGCCGGCGATCCTTGGCGCGGTCATGGAACATTTCATGAGCGGTAAGCCGATCCTCGCCGAAGGTGCTGCCGCGCAGGAAGCGACCGGCGACGAGTTCTTTGAGGCCGAAGATGCCGAAACCGTAGAGGTTATCAAGGAATTGCTCGACACCCGCGTCCGTCCGGCGGTGGCCATGGATGGCGGCGACATCACCTTCAAGGGCTATAAGGAAGGCACGGTGTTCCTCCAGATGCAGGGCGCCTGTTCGGGCTGTCCGTCATCGACGGCAACGCTCAAATCGGGCATCGAGAACCTGCTGCGCCATTTCGTTCCCGGCGTCGAGCAGGTCCAGCAGATCTAACTATAGGCCTCACGCCTTAGGGGCTGACGCCCCAGAACGCCCCGCAATCGGTTCGCCGCTTGCGGGGCTTTTCATTTCGGCATATCGAGGGGCATGTCTGCGCCCCTGCCGATCACGCTTGCCATCGATACCTCGCGCGAACGCCTGCAACTGGCGCTCGTTCTTGCCGATGGCCGCGTCGAGACTGAAATTGTCGAGATTGCCAAAGGCCATGCCGAAGCGATCTTTCCCGCCATTGCAGTCCTCATGGGGCGCAGCGGGGTGAGCTACGATGCGCTGGAGCGCATCGGGGTGGCCACGGGGCCGGGCTCGTTCACCGGCCTGCGCATCGGGCTGTCTGCTGCACGCGGGCTGGGTCTGGCCCTTGCTATTCCCGTTGTCGGTGTGCCCTCGCTGCTGGCGCTGTCACTCCCCCGCCCCGGCCCGTCCGAACTGATCGTCGATGCAAAGCGCGGCGAAGCGTACCGCCAGCGGTTTTCCGCTCCCGGCCAACCCTCGGGCCCGGCCGAACTGGTCGCTCTGGACGCGGCGCTGGCTGCCGCCGATCGCGCCGAGCCCGACGCGCCCCTGCTCGATATCGCCCATCTGGCCCGTTTCGCCGCAACAGCCGCGCCTTTGGCGTTTCCCCCCGATCCGGTCTATATCCGCGCCGCCGATGCCAAGCCGCAGGCCCGGGCACAGGTGGCGCTGCAATGAATTTGTGGCTGGCTCCGGCCGGGTTGCATGTGGCGCGCGGGGAGGTCCGCGATGCTCCGGCTCTGGCGCGTCTGCATGCGGGCGGGTTTTTCCGCGGCTGGCCCACCGCCGAATTCGAGGCCTATCTGGCCGATCCCGCAACGACGCCCGCTTACGTGGCCACCGATGCAAAGCGCACCATTGCCGGATTTGCTCTTTTGCGGCTGGCGGACGATGAAAGCGAATTGCTCACCATCGCTGTTGATCCAAAACGGCGCGGCAAGGGAATCGGGCGGGCCCTCCTCGCTGCTGCCTTGTCTGATCTGACCATGACGCCGGTCACAACCATGTTTCTCGAAGTCGACGAAGCCAATGGGGCGGCCATCGCGCTCTATCGCCGCTTCGGCTTTGTGCCCGTCGGCACCCGCAAGGCCTACTATCCCCGGCCCGATGGCACCGCCGCCACCGCCCTTGTCATGCGCGCCCCGATCGGCTAGAGCGTCCCGGGCACAAGGGGCCGAAAACGGAGCAAATGCGCGCCGGATCAACCCCCTACGCCGTTCTTAAAGAACCGGCTATGATCCTGTTTCACACCAGCAAGAATTTTGATGAGGGTGCGCCATGGAAACCCGGCCCGACAGCGAGATGACGCTCGAAGAGCAATGTGTGGCGCGCAATATGCGCATGACCGAGCAGCGCCGGGTCATTGCCCGTGTGCTTGAAGCCGCGTCCGACCACCCCGACGTGGAAGAGCTCTATCGCCGCGCCTCTGCCATCGATGCGCGCATCTCGCTCTCCACCGTTTATCGCACCGTGAACCTGTTTGAAGAGGCCGGGCTGGTCACCAAGCACGATTTCAAGGATGGCCGCGCTCGCTTCGAGCAGATTCCCGATGAGCACCACGATCACCTGATCGATATCCGTACCGGCAAGGTCATCGAATTCCGCAATGAGGAAATCGAGGCGATCCAGGAAGTGATCGCCAAAAAGCTCGGCTACACCCTCGTCGATCATCGGCTGGAGCTGTACGGCATCCCCCGTGAGGAAAAGGACAGCGATCCGGACCCCTCGTCGCCCAAATGATCCTGCGGCTGGTGTTTCTGGGGCTGGTGCTGTTGCCTTTCACCCTTGTGGCACTGCCCATCCAGGCCTTCATCGTGTTTTTCCGTCTGCCCGGCTGGCAGGTGGTACCGCTGATGTTTTTCAAGATATTGGCGTTCGGGCTGGGGCTGCGGGTCTCCATGCAGGGTGAACCGGTCGCCGATGGACCCGTGTTGCTGGTCGCCAATCATATCGGCTGGCTCGATATCGTTGCGGTGGCCAGTCGCGTGCCGGTGTCGTTCGTTGCCAAGTCCGAGATCGCCCGCTGGCCGGTGGTTGGGCTGTTTGCCAAGCTGCACCGCACCATCTTTGTCGAACGCACCCGCCGCACCGATTCCCGCCGCACCGCCAATGAGATGAGCACCCGCATCGCTGAGGGGGCTTCGGTGGTTCTGTTTGCCGAGGGCACCTCCGATATCGGCACCCATGTGCTGCCGTTCCGCTCGGCCCTGATGGGGGCGGCGAGCACCGCCATGGGCACGAATGGCGGGTCGCAGGTCGTGATCCAGCCGCTGGCCATCGCCTATACCGCCATCTCCGGCCTGCCCTTGTCGCGCCATGAGCGCCATCAGGTCGCCTGGATCGGCGATATGGGGGTGGGTGACAATCTCGCTGCTATTCTCGGCTCCGGCCCCAAGGACGTTCGGCTGGCGTTCGGCGCGCCACTGCCCGCCAATGGCGACCGAAAGGTGACGGCGCGGACTGCTGAAGCGAGCGTGCGCCGCATGCTCAATGCTCTCAATCGTCGAGAGCCTTTGCCAAGCGCTGCAAATATGGTGTAAACCGCGCCCATGAGCGACAATCCAGCCCCCCAGTCCAACGCCAGAAAGGTCTTCATCAAGACCTATGGCTGCCAGATGAACGTCTATGACAGCGACCGGATGACCGATGCGCTGGCGCCGCACGGCTATACGCCCACCACCGATATGGGTGAGGCCGATCTGGTGTTGCTGAACACCTGCCACATTCGGGAAAAAGCCGCCGAAAAGGTCTATTCCGAACTGGGCCGCATCCGCGATTTCCGCGACGAGCGCGGTCCCGGTGCCAAAAAGATGCTGATCGGCGTGGCCGGGTGCGTCGCCCAGGCCGAAGGCGAAGAGATCATGGCGCGCGCGCCCGCCGTCGATCTGGTGTTCGGCCCGCAATCCTATCACCGCCTGCCCGACCTTGTGGAACGGGCCCGCACCGAGCGCGTGGTCGATACCGAGTTCCCCGAGGAAGACAAATTCGCCCATCTTCCTGCCCCCCGGCGCGAGGTCACCATTTCGCGCGGGCTGACGGCGTTCCTCACCGTGCAGGAAGGCTGCGACAAGTTCTGTTCGTTCTGCGTTGTGCCCTACACCCGTGGCGCCGAAGTCTCGCGCCCGGTGGCGCAGGTTTTGGCAGAAGCGCGGGCGCTGGCCGACGCGGGGGTGCGCGAAATCACCCTTTTGGGCCAGAACGTCAACGCCTATCACGGCCTCGACGCTGCGGGGCAGCCGGTCAGCCTTGGTGCCCTGTGTCATCGTCTCGCGGAAATCGAGGGCATCGCCCGCATCCGCTATACCACCAGCCACCCGCGCGACATGGATGATGAGCTGATCGCCGCCCATCGCGATCTCGATAAGCTGATGCCCTATCTGCACCTGCCGGTGCAGTCGGGGTCCGATGCCATCCTCAAGGCCATGAACCGCCGCCACACCGCCGCTGAATATATCGATATCATCGGCCGTATGCGCGAGGCGCGGCCCGATATGGCCATTTCGGGCGATTTCATCGTCGGCTTTCCCGGCGAGACCGACGCGGATTTCGAAGCGACCGTCGAGATCGTTCGCACAATCGGCTACGCTTCGGCGTTCTCGTTCAAATACTCCTCCCGCCCCGGCACCCCGGGCGCCGGCATGGACAACCAGATCGAAGAGCACGTCAAGGCCGAGCGGCTGGACATCCTCCAGGCCGAGATCACCCGTCATTCCCAGGCGTTCAACGCTGGTTGTGTGGGCATGACCTTCCCGGTTCTGATCGAAAAGCCGGGCCGCAATCCCGGCCAGGTCGCGGGTCGTTCGCCCTATCTGCAAGCGGTGCACATCACCGCCGATGCCGGGCTGATCGGGCAGATTCTCCCCGTGGAAATCATCGGACTGGCAAAAAATTCGCTCGAAGGCAGAATTGTCACAGCGGCGACCGCAGCGGTCTGATAGGGTATAGGCCTGTCAGCACCCGTGAGCGAGCTTCGGAGCCATCGCGTTTGATACGGAATTTGAGGTCGTCATCCGACCAGTCGGCCGCCACCCATCTCGAACTGGCCTTCGAGGATAACCGGCTCGTTTCCCAGCTTTACGGCGAATTCGACCAGAATCTGGCGCTGATCGAACAGCGCGTCGGGGTCGAGGCCAATTCGCGCGGCAATCATGTGATGCTGCGCGGCGGCGCCAATGCCGTCGATCAGGCGCGCCGGGTGCTCGAATCGCTTTACGACATGCTCGAAGAGGGCAAAATGGTCACGGTTGGCGATGTGGATGGGGTGATCCGCATGGTCCAGTCCGAGGACAATCAGCTCTCGCTGCCCACGCTGGAGAAAAAGGGCAAGGTGCGCATGGCCCAGATCGCGACGCGCAAGGCCACCATCGTCGCCCGCAATCCCGCTCAGGATGGCTATATCCGCGCCATGGACCGGTTCGAGATGGTGTTCGGGGTCGGCCCGGCGGGCACCGGCAAGACCTATCTGGCCGTCGCCCACGCGGCGACGCTGCTCGAACGGGGCGAGATTTCCCGCATCATCCTGTCGCGCCCGGCAGTGGAAGCCGGCGAAAGGCTGGGGTTCCTGCCCGGCGACATGAAGGAAAAGGTCGATCCCTATCTGCGCCCGCTCTATGATGCGCTCTACGATATGATGCAACCCGAAATGGTCGAGCGCTGCATCACCACCGGCACCATTGAGGTCGCCCCGCTCGCCTTCATGCGCGGACGTACCCTCGCCAACGCCGCCGTTATCCTCGACGAGGCGCAGAACACCACCTCGATGCAGATGAAGATGTTTCTGACCCGGCTGGGCGAAAATTCCAAAATGATCGTCACCGGCGATCCCACCCAGGTCGACCTGCCGCGCGGCGAGCGTTCCGGACTGGTCGAGGCGCTGCATCTGTTGTCCGATGTCGAAGGCATCCACATCACGCGGTTTTCCGACAAGGACGTGGTGCGCCACGAGTTGGTGGCCCGGATCGTACGCGCCTATGAAGGGGTAAACGGCAAGAACCCCTCCGCCGATGGAAAGCTCGACGTGTGACGGTTCTGTCGGTCGAGATCACAGCTGAAGCGGGCGATTGGCCGTCCAATCTTGAGCCGCTCGCCGAGCGCGCGCTTGTTGCCGCGCTCGAAGGCGGCGGCTATGTGGTCGAGGGCCTGTGCGAGGTTTCCGTACTGCTCACCGATGATGCGGCGCAAAAAGAGCTCAACCGGCGCTGGCGCGACACCGACAGCACTACCAATGTGCTCTCGTTCCCCTCGCTTGGCCCCGAGGATGCGATCGAGGGGATGCTGGGCGATATTTCGCTGGCTTTTGAAACCCTTATGCGTGAAGCGGCGGACCTGGAAAAGCCGTTTGAGGCCCATTTCACCCATCTTCTCGTCCATGCGATGCTGCATCTTCTGGGCTACGACCATTTGACCGACGAAGAGGCTCTTGCCATGGAGGCAAGAGAGACCGATATTATGGCGGTACTGGGCTTTGCCGACCCCTATGACGGTCAGGAGCTTATTGACAGTATTTAGCGTGTAGGAGCCGGGGATTCGACCCCGCAAGCGTGGATCGCAAGTCCGCGCCACTGTACGCGACCTTGAATACGGACTGGCCCGGTCATAGTGCCGGTCCGGGGACATGACGTCCCGATTGTGCAACGAGATATGGAGCGTCGACGGCTGGCCGCCACACATAATGGCCACCGCACCCCCAAATGACCGACGATCAATCTAGCGCCGCGGCGCGCCGGCCGTATCGCCTGTTTGGCGACAAACCCCTTTCTTCTTCACCCAGCGATGCAAAGCTTTCGTTCTGGCAGCGGCTTCGGGCCTTGGTTCCGGTGCGAGGAGCCTCCTTGCGCACCGATCTCAAGGAAGCGCTCGACGCGCCGCTTGATCCGTCCGAAACCAGCTTTTCGCCGTCCGAGCGCACTATTTTGCAAAATGTGCTCAAGCTTGGCGACATGCGCGTCGAGGACGTGATGGTGCCCCGCGCCGATATCGAGGCGGTCGAGATGGGCGTCAATGTCGGCTATGTGATCGAGCGGTTCCGCCAGGTCGGCCACTCGCGCATGCCGGTTTACGATGAGAGCCTCGACAATGTCGTGGGCATGATCCACATCAAGGACGTACTGGAAAAAGTCACCGAACCGGCCCCCGCTCCGGCCGGTGACACGGGCACCAATGGCGCGGCAGCCAATGGGTCGCGCAGCCCGGTTCGGTTCATCACTCCTGCCCTCAAGCAAAAGATTTCCCGCCTCGATCTGGTGCGCAAGGTGCTGTTCGTGCCGCCCTCCATGCCGGTCACCGATCTGCTGGCCTCCATGCAGGCGGCCCGGATGCACATGGCGGTGGTCATCGATGAATATGGCGGCACCGACGGGCTGGCCACCATCGAGGATCTGCTCGAAGCGGTGGTGGGCGATATCGAGGACGAGCACGACGAGGACGAGGTCCCCATGATCCGCGCCCTCGACGAGGATGTGTTCGTGGCCGATGCCCGCGTCGAGCTCGATGATCTGATCGCAACCATCGGCCCCGATTTTGACCCCGGCGAATATGCCGAGGAGGTCGATACCCTTGGCGGATTGATTGTCGCCATCCTGGGCCGGGTGCCGGTGCGCGGCGAGATCGTCAGCCGCTTCAAGGGGTTTGAGTTCGAGATCACCCGGGCCGATGCCCGGCGGGTGCGTCAGGTGCGCATCTCGCGCCGCCGCCGCAAGCAGCCCCTGCTGCTCGCGGGGCCGCACGCCGATCCCAAGCCCGGTCCGGCTTCGCTTGGCGTCGATCCCTGAGCGATTGGGACGCGGGTGCGCCAGCGCATGAGCGCCCCCGGGGAAAAGGCTTCCCGGGGTCAGGCGCTTCAGTTTCGATGAAAACAGTCGTGTAAGGATCAGCGCGGGGCGCGCTTGGCGAGGATGCGTTGCAGGGTGCGTCGATGCATGTTGAGCCGGCGTGCCGTTTCCGAGACGTTGCGGTCGCACAATTCATATACCCGCTGGATATGCTCCCAGCGCACCCGGTCGGCGGACATGGGATTGTCGGGCGGCTCGGGCTTGGTTTCCTCTCCGGCCAGCAGCGCTTTCACCACATCGTCGGCGTCGGCGGGCTTGGCGAGGTAATCGACGGCTCCCAGCTTCACCGCCGTCACTGCGGTCGCGATATTGCCGTATCCGGTCAGCACCACGGCGCGGGCGTCCGGGCGGTTCTCATGCAGGGCCTTGACCACTTCCAGCCCGTTTCCATCCTCCAGCCGCAGGTCGACCACAGCGAAGGCGGGGGGATCGGCCTTGACAGCGGCGAGGCCTCCGGCCACCGTATCGGCGATGGACACGGTGAAGCCGCG